>JBGAPH010000043.1:0-56746 GCA_044221365.1 Pirellulales bacterium | reverse complement strand
CGGCGCGGCGAACCAGCGCTCCCCATCCTCGCCGGCCCTATGGTCCGCACAGCGGACCCTACCTCGGTCTTGTGGACCGTGTCTTGAAAGAGGAGTGCGCCGAGCAGCACGAGCAGAAACAATACGCTCGCGATCGTGAGGTAGGCTACTTTGCGCCCTTGGCGAGCGGGCCGATAAACGAGCGTGAACAGGCTGGCCGTGATCAGCCAGATCAACATCGCGGCCAGGCTCAGCACGAGGGGATCCTTCCAGAGAGCGATCGTGACGGCGCCGGTCCGCTCGCGCACGAGTCCCAGCACCAAGCCCGAGGCAAAGCCGAGGCCCATGAGCAGCGTCGAAAGCTGGATCGCGCGGGCATTCACGCCGTCGAGCCATTCCAGGCTCGGGAGCCGCAGCCCCTCGCTCGGCAAGACCTTGTGCTTGAGACGCCAGGCCTGCACGAGATACATCGTCCCGGAGACGAAGCCGACGAGCACAGCCACGGTGCCGGCGAGCAGAAACGCGCCGTGCAGCAGCCCCCACATCCGCTGCGCGGAGTCGGCGGCCAGCGGCTGGGAGTCGGCAAACTGGGCGGCCCCAATCAAACCGAGCACCAGGGGGAGCACGAACAGCCCCATCAGCTCGCGCGGATGGTTGAGGGCCAAGAACAGGTACGCCGCGGCCAGCACCCAGGCGGCCATCAAACACCAATCGGTGGCGCTCGAGAGCGGCGGCCCGCTCGACTGCGCGGCCTGGGAGACCAGGTAAACGGTATGGGCAAACAGACCCGCCGCGGCAAAGCCAATCATCACCGCGCCGCGCACGCTGCTCTTGAACAGCAGCCGCGACGCCTCGAGCGCAAGGGCCACCGTGTAGCTGCCGGCAAAACAGACGGTGGTGATGTTCGAGAGCACTCGACGGTTCAACAAAGCTCTTCGCGGCAGAGATTTGCACCGCAGAGGACGCGGAGGAGCGCAGAGGCGGAGGATTTATGTGCGTGCCTCAAATCTGCGTTCCTCAGTGTGCTCTGCGTTCTCTGCGGTAAAAAAAGGACGGCTACCGCCGCCGCAGCGCGCGGTCGATTTCTCGTTGCATGGTGGCTTTTTTCATCGTCTCGCGTTTGTCGAAGAGCTTCTTACCCTTGCAGACGCCGAGCAGCACCTTGACCTTGCCTTCTTTGAAGTAGAGCTTGAGCGGCACCAGGGTCAGGCCTTTTTCATAGGCCTTGCTGGCGAACTTGCGGATTTCCCGGCGGTGCAGCAGCAGCTTGCGGGGGCGCTTGGGCTCGTGGTTGAAGCGGCTGGCCTCGAGGTACTCGGGGATGTCGCAGTTGATCAGCCAGACCTCGTTTCCCTTGATCCGGCCGTAGGCCTCGTCGACCGACACCTTGCCCCGCCGCAGGCTTTTGACCTCGCTGCCGACGAGCACGATGCCGCATTCCAAGGAGTCGAGCACCTCGTACTCGTGCTTGGCGGCGCGGTTGAGCGCAATCACGCGCTCGTTGTCGTGCTCTTTGTCGACCGGTTTTTTCGAGCTGGACTTGGCGATGGCGACGGCCTCCGGACTGCCTATCTGCCCTACGGCCTCGCGCCGCAAGTTGCTAGGGTGTCTACTATTATAGTTACCCGCCAGACCCCCTTTGGCTCAAGAGACCTCTCGTTGCCCCCGCCGTCGCACACCGTCGATCCGGCCGCCTCCGCCGCGCTCGCGGTCTACCTGCTGGGACAGGTCGCTTGGGACGATTGTCTGGCGCTGCAGCGGCGGTTGGTGTACGAGGCGGGGGAGGGGCCTGCGACCCCGCCGGTCGTGCTGATTTGCGAGCATCCACCCCTCGTGACGATCGGCCGCGGTGGATCGCGCGGCCACCTGCGGCTGCCGGATGACGAGTTGGCCCGGCGGGGCTTGAGCGTCCGCTGGGTCGCCCGCGGCGGAGGCTGCTTGCTCCACTTGCCTGGGCAATTGGCGATCTACCCAGTCCTGTCCCTCGACGCGCAACGCCTTTCCGTCGGGCAGTTTGTGGCGGGCTTGCAGCTCGCGATCCAGGAAACGCTCAGCGAGCTGCGCTATTCCGTCCAACCGCGTCCGGGAATGGCCGGGCTATGGGGCCGCACCGGCCAGGTGGCCGCCCTTGGCGTGGCCGTTAAGCAGGGGGTCACGTATCATGGAGCGCTCCTGAATGTGTCGCCCGAGCTGAGGTTGGTTCGCTACGTGCAGCCCAACCCCCGCGACCCCTCCCCGTTGAGCAGCCTGCTGGCAGAACGGGGGCGGCCGCCGCGGATGGCCGCGCTGCGGGCCGAACTGGTCCCGCGGCTCGCCGCCGCATTCGGCTGCGTGCGGTATCATTTGCACACCGGACACCCTTTGCTGAAGAGCCTAACGAGCGCTGCGCGTGGAACTGCTGCCCATCGTGGATCTTAGTGCCGCGGTTTTGCCGATCGAGGCCGACCGCCGTCTGCCGCGCTGGCTCAAGCGCAACGTGCCGCTGGGGAACGGCGACTTCCGCACCGCGCGGATTCTGGCCGATCTGCGGCTCGAAACCGTGTGTGAAGAGGCCAAGTGCCCTAACCGCATGGAGTGTTGGTCGCAGCAGACCGCCACCTTCATGATCCTGGGGGCCGTTTGCACTCGCCCCTGCGGCTTCTGCTCGGTCAACAAAGGCAAGACCACGGCGCTCGAGGCCGACGAGCCGGAGCGGCTGGCTGAGGCCGCCGAGCGGCTGGGGCTCAAGCACGTGGTCGTCACCTCCGTCACGCGCGATGATCTGCCCGACGGCGGCGCCGAACACTTCTACCGCTCCGTGCTCGCCGTGCGGGCACGCACCGGGGCAACCGTCGAAGTACTCACCCCTGACTTCCTAGGCAAGCCGGGCGCGCTCGAGCGCGTGGTGGAGAGCGCCCCCGAGGTATTCAACCACAACACCGAAACCGTACCGCGGCTCTATCGTGAGGTGCGGGGACGGAAGTCCGAATACCGCTGGACGCTCGAGCTGTTGCGGCGCGTGAAGCAGCTCAACCCGGCGATCAAAACCAAGAGCGGCCTGATGCTGGGCTTGGGCGAATCGCGCGGCGAGCTGCTCGACACCCTGGTCGATCTGCGCGACGCGGGTTGCGACTTCCTCACGCTCGGGCAGTACCTACAGCCCTCGCCGGCGCACTTGCCCGTGATTCGCTACGTTCCTCCGGCGGAGTTCGACGAGCTCGGCGCCGCGGCCCGGCAACTTGGCTTCGAGCAGGTGGCCAGCGGACCCTTCGTCCGCTCGAGCTACCACGCCCGCGAGATGATCGAGCCGGCCGCCCAATAGCACTTGAGTGGCTTACACCCGCGGCGCGAACTACGCCGGCACGGCGGGCGAAAAGCGGAACAACCCGCCGCTGAAGAGGGGCTCGGCCATCACCACGGCCGCCGGCACGAAGATGAACAGCGGCAGCCAGGCGCCGAGCGCAGGGTTGATCAGCGATTGCCGCCCCATTTCCTGGCAGGCAATCACCACGACCATGAACGTGGCGGCCACTGCGAAACAAAGTCCCGTGGCCACGAACACGTTGCGCTGCTGACGCGACAACACGAGCGGCAGCCCCATGAGCAGCAGTGCGGCGTCGAGCACAGGCTGCACGAACCGCGCGTGAATCGCCACTCGCACGTCGGCGGCAAATTCCAGGCTCGGATTGCGTAGCCCGGTGATGAGCTCGAAGACCGAGGCGAAACGCCGCCAGGCCCACCCGCCGGTGAGCTGCTCGAAGGTGACATTGCTCACCACGAACACCTCGTTGGGCTCGAGCCAATCGTGGTCGCGCGACGTGAGGATGATGGCCTTGCCCCCTTGTTCGAGAGAGGGCCGCTCGTTCATCTTCGGCGGCTGCGTGACGCCCTTCACCAGATAGCCGCCGGGGCGACCGTTTTGCGGCGCGCGATAGAAGGCGTCTTCACCCACGAGTTGCTTCCCGTGTACCGCCAAAGCATTCAACAGGCGAAAGTTCGGCTTATGGATCCGCTGCGAGTCGGCATAGGTCTCCTTCCCCTGCAGCAAGATGTCGGTTTGCTGGTCAAAGAGTGGAGTAAGCTCCCGCCCCGTGTCCCCCAGCAAATCTTGCGCGTTGCGGCTAAGGCCCGGCTGATCGCGGACCGCCGGAATTACGAACTCGCGCACGCCCGCCGCCGTCAGGCTGACGGCGAACACCGCCAACACCACGGGACGCACGATTCGCCCCACCGGCACGCCCGCGGCCATGAGAGCGGTCATTTCGTTGTGCCGCTGGAATAGCGTCACGGTGAACATCGCCGCGATCAGCGTCAGCACGGCGCTCGTGGCGTCGAACACCGCCATCAGCCGGTAGACATAGTAGGGGGCCATCACCCCCAGCAGGCTCCCCTGCTTCTCGGCGTACTGCATGAACGAATCGAGGTTGCCGAACCCGTCGATCACCACGAACAGCCCGCCCAGGCTGATGAAGCAGATCACGAAGGTCCGGGCAAACTGGACGAGCAGGTAGCGATCGAGAATGAACATGGCGTCCTTGCCAAAGATTCGGTGGTCGCGGCGGCTAGCGGGCCGCCGCGCTTGGTTGCTCCGCCAACAGTTGCTCGACCGCCCTCCCCAGAGCGGCGATGCCTTGTCCAATCCGCGCCGCCGGCTGCACGCCGAAGCTGAGCCGCATCGTGTTGGACGCGGGGGCCGGCCCCTCCGTGGGGTAGAAGTACTGCCCAGGCACGTAGAGCATCCCTTGGCCAAGCGCCCGGTCGAAGAGCGCGCCGTCGAGCCCGGTGTCGAACTCCGGCGGCAAGGTGAGCCAGACGTAGAGCCCGCCTGCGGGCGCTTTCCAGTGAAACCCTTCGCGCTGGCCGAACGTGGCGTCGAGCGCCGCGAGCATGGCGTCGCGCTTCGTGGTGTAGGCGGCGCGCAATTTGTCGCCGTGCGCCTCGTACTGGCCGCCGGTGAGCACCTCGTGCATCAAGTGCTGATTCAGGTTGGCCGTGCCGAAATCGATGTTCCCCTTCTGGTTGAGCACAGGCTCGACCAGCCATTTCGGCAATACGCCCCAGCCAATCCGCACACCGGGGGCAAACGACTTCGAGAACGTGCCGGTCGAGGCGACCAGCTCGCCCGACTCGTCGTAGTGGGCCAGACTCGGCAGGTCGGCGCCGTCGTAGCGCAGCTCGCGATAAGCCGCGTCTTCGAGCAGCACGAGCGGCGTCTTGCGGTTCCAGAGGGCCAGCGTTTCGACAAGTTCCGGCCGCCTCGCGGCCGACAGCGTGACGCTCGTCGGGTTATCGAAGTAGCTTGGCAGGTAAAAGGCCTTCACCCGTTCGAGCTGGCCGTCGGCCTCGAGCCGCGCGAGCGCTTCGTCGACGCCGGCTGGGATCACGCCTTCTTCGTCGGTCGGCACGCCGATGGCCCGCGCACCCTGGTTCGCAAGCGCTCCCAGAAACACGAAATAGGTGGGGGCGGCGCAGAGCACGATGTCCCCCGGATCGAGCAGCGTGTCGGCCAGCAGGAACAACAATTCGTTGCTGCCGGCGGTCACGATCACCTGGTCGACCGCAGGCGCCGAATGAGCGCCCCCGCCGTCGGCCGCCAACATGCGGTCGAGCAGCGCTTGCCGGAGCGGGCGGTGGCCGGCGGTCGTGCCATACTGCAAAGCGGCCTGGCCACGGTCGGTTTCGCCGAGCAGGGCGGAAAGCGCCTCGGACGCCAGTTCCACCGGCAGCGTGTGCTGATCCACGAACCCGGCCGCCAGCGAAATGAGCTCGGGCTGGGCAAGCGCCCGGTGCATCAGCGGGCCAATCGGTTGGCCGCCGGCCTGGAGAGCGCGTTGACTGAGGGGAAACCCGGTCATGAGCGAGCGAGAAACGGCGTTCCGAAGCGGCGACGGTGGATTGCACACCATAGGTTAAAGCGTTACCGTGGGTCAAGATGGGTCGAATGCTGGCAACAGTGCGAAGCAGTTCCTGGTGGCCGGGCAACACGCTGCGCCAAGGCGCCGTCGTGCGGCCTAGCGTTGCCAGCATCGACAGCGCGGGCCGCATCGCGGTTCGCCGCGCGGCGGGCCATTTTGCCAACCTGCTGTTTCCGCCCCAATGCACCTTTTGCGCCACCGAGATCGAATCGGGCGCCATTTGTTCCACCTGCACGGCCCGTCTGACCATCGACCCCGGCCCCACCTGTGTTCGCTGCGGCGCCCGCACGCCCGATCTGCGAACGCCGGGACCCGACTGCGCCCGTTGCCATGACCTCAAGCTGCACTTCTCGCGAGTGGTCTCGCTGGGGGTCTACCAGCATGAACTGCGAATGACTGTGCTGCGGTCGAAGCACGCCGGGCAGAGCGGGCTGGCGCTTGCCGCCGCCCAACTCATGTGGGAGCGGCGAGCCGACGCACTGCGTGCTCTGGGGTGTGATGTCGTGTGCGCCATCCCCACCTTCTGGCGCCGACGCTGGTCTCATGGGGGCAACCCACCGGAGCTCCTGGCCGAGCGCTGGTCGGAGCGACTGGGCCTCGGGCCAGGTGAGCGGCTGCTCCGGCGCGTGCGGAACACGCAGCCGCAAACCGAAATCCCAGCGGCCCAGCGGTTTCGCAACGTGCGGGGGGCGTTTGCCCTGGAGCGGGGCTACACGATCCAAGGGGCCCGCGTGCTCCTGGTCGACGACGTCGTTACCACGGGCGCCACCTGCAGCGAGGCGGCCAAGGCGCTGCGGGCGGCCGGCGCCGCCGACGTGGCCGTCGCCTGTCTGGCCCGCGCAGAGGGTCACGTCTGACATGGCGGCCGCCCTGCGCATCGGCACCCGCGCCAGTTTGCTTGCCCGCTGGCAGGCCGAGTGGGTGGCCGCACGCCTCCGCGAACTGGGCGCCGAGGTCGAACTCGTGCTCCTTTCCACCCGCGGCGACCGCGAGCAGATCGAGCCGATCGGCCAACTCGGGGGACAGGGGCTGTTCACGAAGGAGATTCAGGCGGCCCTGCTCGACGGCCGCGCCGACGTTGCGGTGCATAGCCTTAAGGACCTGCCGACGGAGCCGGTGCCGGAACTCGCGCTGGCAGCGGTTCCTCTCCGTGGCCCCAATGGCGACGCGCTCGTGAGCGCGACGTATGCCAGCGTCGCCGAATTGCCCCATGGGGCAGTCGTCGGCACCGGCAGCGCGCGCCGCCGCGCGCAACTGCTGCATGCGAGGCCCGATCTGCAAATGGCCGAAGTGCGCGGCAACGTCGACACGCGACTGCGAAAGCTCGACGCGGGGGAGTTCGACGCGCTTGTCCTGGCCGAAGCCGGGCTCGTGCGGCTGGGACTGGGCGAACGGATTCGGCAGGTGCTCCCCAAGGAGTTGATGCTCCCGGCCGTGGGCCAGGGGGCGCTCGGCATCGAATGCCGCGCCGACGACACGACGACCCAGGCTTGGCTCGCGCAGCTCGATGATGCGTCTACCCGCGCTGCGGTGGTCGCGGAACGGGCGATGCTGGCAGCGCTGCGGGGCGGCTGTTTAGCGCCGGTGGGAGCTTGGGGCCGCAGCGACGATTCTCGCGTGGTTCTCTGCGGCGCCGTGCTCCACGCCGACGGCTCGCGGCGGTTGTACGCACAACAGGGGGGCGAGCCGAACGCCGCCGCTGCTTTAGGGCGGGCGGTGGCGGCAGAACTGCTGGCAGCCGGCGCGGCCGAGTTGATCGACTCAGCCCGCTCCTAGGGCCTCCTTCCAAGGTCCTCGACCGAGTAAGCTACCCGCCAAGCTCCGCACCGAAGGCAACTGCCGTTTAGCAGAAGTGAGGCTGTTGGGACCCGAACCCAAGACCTACGGATCAAAAGTCCCCCCCTAGCGTTGACGCAGCGCCGAAAAGCGCAGGTAGTTTTGACGCCGCTGAAAAAAGACTCGGCGCTGTACTCGGCGCTTTCCGACCCCGAGCGAGCCAGGGGCCCGGCCGCCTGGCCTACGCTGCCGTCGCCGATCCAGCGGGCGATTCTGGCGCTGATCGGGTGGATGCGTACCCTACTCTTCTAGCTCAGCCAACACCTTGCGGGCCTCACTCACGCCGCCGAGGTCATGCACGGCGCGGATGAAGCGGGCCAGAGTCTTAATGTCGGTAGGAGCGGCGTTTTGGTTGACCGCCAACCGATTGCGGCCGATCTTTCTCGCCGAGCGGCGGGCGGTGACCTTGTTCTTGACGGTTGAAACCATCTGCGGACTTACCTGAATCCCCCGTGCGGCAAGCGCCGCTTGGACTTCCTTGGGGCTTGTTACGCCGGACTTGAGCAGCAGACGAATCTCTTCGCTCTTGTTGACGCCGGATGCAGACTTCTTTTTGGCCACGGAGATTGCCTAAGTGAGTGAGGTAGATACTGCACAAGGATAGCTGATGATACTGAGTGAGCCAAGGGCGCCGTCAGTTTGGCCTGCCATCGAAAGACTGAACCATGGTTTATGAGGGTCTTTAGCCCAGACCGCTTGGGTCACCGTCGTGCGGCCTAGGTAGAAGGGCGCGAGCTCCACTTCGATTTGGCGCCGAGCTTCGCCGAACGAATAGGGTCGGCCGCGCGTCCCCTCAACGAAAACAAGCTCCACGGCATGGGAAACACCTGCCAGCTCGAACGGGTAGGCAAGGTTGAGCATCTGCTGCTCGTCCACAATCGTCATCGCCGTTTGGCGCCATGCTATAGTGAATCCGTACCTCCCGCGAGACTCCCGAATGACGCTGCTCTTCGAAAACCCATATGTGATCCTGATCGGCGGCCTGCTCCTGGTGGCCGTGTTCGTCGTGCTGCTCGTTCAGTCGGGGCGCGGCGAGTTCCTCTATGCGGCGCTCGGCGTCGCCGGCCTGTGCCTGTTGCTGCTCGCGGTGGAGTGGTTCGTGGTTACGGAGCGCGAAGAGGTCGAGCAAACGCTCGACGGCTTGGCCGCAGCGCTCGAGACCAACCAGATTCCGCAGGTGCTCGAGTTCCTAGCGCCCAATGCGCCGAGAATCCGTTCCGACGCGGAGCAGCGGCTGCCGGCGGTCGAGGTGCAGGACGCCAACATCGGCAGCGACCTGACGATCGTGATCAACGAACTGACCTCGCCCCCGAGCGCGCGAGCGACCTTCACGGGGCGAATCCACGTGAAGGACAAGACCGGCACGTTCCCCTACGAGAACTTCGTCCGCCGGTTCACCGTGCAGTTGCGGAAAGAAAACGGCCGCTGGCTGCTCTACGACTACGAAGAGAACACGCCGAAGGGGGCGTTGCAGTAGAGTGCGAAAGAGCGGTTCTGTCGGCCGGCTTGCGCGCCGGGCCGCTCGGCCATCACGGGGCGACGAATCGCAGGATCGGGCGACCGCATCAGGACGACGTTTCCCCTGCGCGTTACGGCGAGCGGCCAGCGCTCGACCATCAGGTCGATAATGGCGAGCCAGGCCGCTCGCCATAGCGCCGATGGCGAGCGGCCCTCCCCGGCCGATGACTCCTCCCCAGAGCGCCGTCTACCCGTTGTCGTTCGAGCTCGCCTTGACGATCTCGATCCGCTCGAGCACGCGGTCGATCAGCTTGTAGTCGAGCGCTTCTTCGGCCGTCATGAAGCGGTCGCGGTCGGTGTCGCGCTCGATCTGGTCGAGCGGGTGGCCGGTGTGCTTGATCAAGATCTGGTTGAGCCGGTGCTTGATCTTCTTGAATTCCTTGGCGTGGATCGCGATCTCCTCGGCCGTGCCTTCCATGCCGGCCAGCGGCTGGTGGATCATGATCCGCGAGTTGGGCAGGGCGTTGCGCTTGCCATGGACGCCGGCGGTGAGCAGCACCGCCGCCATCGAGGCGCACTGCCCGATGCAGTAGGTCGCCACGTCGCAGGTGACGAACTGCATGGTGTCGTAGATCGCCATGCCGGCCGTCACGCTGCCGCCGGGAGAGTTCAGGTACAGGTGGATGTCGGCCTTGGGGTCTTCCGACTGCAGGAAGAGCAGTTGGGCGACCACGGAGTTGGCCACCTCGTCGTTGATGCTGGAGCCCAAGAACACGATGCGGTCCTTGAGCAGGCGACTGTAGATGTCCATCGCCCGCTCTTCGCGGCCGCTCTTCTCGATGACGAACGGAATCAGTGGCATGTGAGGCGATCCGCTGGGAAATGCGGTTATGTGTTCGTTAGCGCTGCGACGGGCCGGCGGGGGTTAGTCCTTGTCCTCGTCGTCGGCTTGGATCGGCGGCTTGGTGAGGATGTCGTCGACGACGCCGTAGTCCTTGGCCTGCTGGGCCGACATGTAGTAGTCGCGGTCGGTGTCCTTGCGGATCCGGTCGATCGGCTGGCCGGTGTGGCTCGCCAAAATCTGGTTGAGCACGTCGCGGGTCTTGATGATCTCCTCGGCCTGGATCTCGATATCGGAGATTTGGCCGCCGACCTGCCCGTAGGGCTGGTGCATCATCACCTTGGCGTTGGGGAGCGCGAACCGCTTCCCCTTGGCGCCGCCGGCCAGCAGCACCGAGCCGCCGCTGGCGGCCAAGCCTACGCAGTAGGTGGCCACGGGGCAGGTGAGGATCTGCATCGTGTCGTAGATGGCCAGCGTAGCGCTCACGCTGCCGCCGGGGGAGTTGATGTAGAAGTGGATGTCCTTGCGGCGGTTCTCGCTCTGCAAGTACAGCAGCTTCATCACCAGCTCGTTGGCGTTGCCGTCGTGGATTTCGCCCTGCAGGAGAATGATGCGATTCTCGAGCAGCAAATCGCCCAGGGTCAGCATCCGCTGCCGCTGGTAATCGCGATACGACGCCCGCGGCTCGAACCCGCTTGATGCGAAGCTAGTCATGGAATGCCTATCCATCCTCGAAGTGAAACTCAGACTGCGGACGAGCCGCCACCGCCGATCTATGGGCAACCGCTTCTCGTCTGCTCAATTGTTCGCCGCTGTGCGCCAAAGGCCAGCGTCGTTAGCCCGGCTAAGCCCCCCGTCCGTTGTCCCCAGCAAGCGCAACCGGCACCGCAGGCACGACAAGACCCCACGAACTTCAGCCCGCAGCCGAAAAGGCGTCGGCTGGGGAAGCTAGGAAAGGTCGGTCCGTCGCCCTAGGAACTGGTGGCGAGTCGTTGACCCGCGAACGCGCACGCGGCTTTAACGGGCTTCCCGGTCCGGCCCGCGGTCGCCGCCTTCGGCGGAGTCGGCCGACTTGACCTCGGGAATGTCGCTCTCCGGCGCCTCGCCGGTGGCCGATTGATCGACTGCTTCGGTCTCGCTGGCCTCGGGCTGGAAGGGCACCTCCTTGAACTTGGCCTGCGAGTAGATCAGCTCGAGCACCTTGCGCTCGACGATCTGATTCCGCAGCACGTCGAACAGGCCGCGCTTCTCGAGCTGTGCCCGCACGCGGCGGACGCTCTCGCCCGACTGCGCGGCGATGAGCTCGATCTCCTGATCGTAGTCGCCCGGCTCGTCCTCGATCTTCTCCGACTCGGCGATCCGCTCGAGGATGAAGTGCTCCTTCAGCGCCCGCGCCGTGTTGGCCATGCTGTTCTGCCGGAGATCATTGGAATGGGCCCGAATCTCCTGATCGCTGAAGCCGCTGCGGCGGAGCTCGAGCACCGCCCGCTCCAGCTCGCGCTGGCTTTGGCGGCGCAGCAGATCGGGGGGCAGATCCCAGCCCGCGGCCTGCGTGAGCAGGGCGGTCACCTGCTGACGAGCCCGTTGTCCTTGATGATAGGTGAGCTGCCGCTCGAGATCGGCCTTCACGGCCGCGTTCAACTCTTCCTCCGTCTCGAAGCCCCCCAACTCGTCGAGCAACTGGGGCGTGATTTCCGGCAGCTCGAGCTGCTTGACCTCGAGCACCTCGAAGACTGCCCGCACCTTCTTGCCGCGGAGCGCAGCGTTGGGAGCGTCGGACGAGATGTCGGCGTTCACGTCGCGGGTCTCGCCCGCCTTCACGCCCTTCATCAGCTTGTCGAAATCGGTGATCCGCCCGTCGCGGAAGCTGAGGATTGGCCGGATGCGGATGACCTCTTCCTTGCTCTCCGAAATCAGCGTGTCGCCTTCGTAGAAGGCCAGATTCGTGCTCAGGTAGTCCCCAGCGACGGCCGGGCCGTCCTTGGGGACCAGGCGGCCATGCTGCGCGAGCAAGGCATCGCGGCGGCGCTGCACGTCTTTCGCGTCGAAGTCGCGAACCGGCTTCTCGAGCGACAGCCCGCGCCACTCCGGCAAGTCGAATTCGGGGCGCACTTCGAGCTTGTACTCGAAGACCATCGGACCGTCGTCGGGCAGTTCGATGGCGTCGAGATCGAACTCGGGCTCGCTGATCGGCGCGAGCTTTTGGTCGTCGGTGACTTGGGTGATGCTGTCGAGCAGCAGCGAACCCTTGACCTGCGGCGCCACTTCCTTGCGGTAGCGGGCCTCGACGAGCTTGCGCGGCGCGCGGCCGGCGCGAAAGCCCGGCACGGCGGCCGAGGGCATCATCTCGCCAAAGGCCTTATTGAAGTAGCGGTCGATGTCGGCCCGCGGCACGGTGACCGTGATCTTCCGCTCGCAGGCGGTGGGGCTGGCGATGGAGACTTCGAGCTCCAGCCGTTGGGATTGCTCTTCTTGCTCGGCCACGCCGACGGCGTCGGCATCCGCGGGGGAATCAGACTTGGATTCAGCCATGACGCTCGTGGAGTTCCTTCGGGTAGAGGCGACCGCAGACTCCTGCCGTGGCAGCGGTGGCCGTTTCCGCACGCAGTGGGGCGGAGGAGAAATGCCAACGAAAAAGAGCGGGTGATCGGATTCGAACCGACGACAACCACGTTGGCAACGTGGTGCTCTACCAACTGAGCTACACCCGCTTGAACAGCCCCTGCGTTCCCTCGCCTTGGGCAGGTCGGGAACGCGGACCGCAAAACACAAGATTATAGGTCCCCTTCGACCGCTTGCAAGCCCGCTCCGCAGGACATCTTCAGAACGACGAGCCGTGCGGTGAGGCGGGCGGATCGGGAAAGGTTTGCGGCCCCTTGGCCAACGTCTTGTCGAAGGGCTGCCCGGAAGGGACTGGCATCCTCTTGACGAGTTGATTAGGTTGTGCGTTTTCCTCCGAAATCCTCCCGGCCCTCGCTAGCCGCCACCCATGCAGCAAGCCATTTCCGGCGTCGCGCCTCCCAGTCTGGCCGAAGTCACTGTGATGGAGGTCTACCCCTCGCTGGGCGGCACGGCGATCGGGCAATCGCTCGGCCGGCTTTATCGATTGCGGGGAGGGATCGGCAACGTGCTGACGGTCGGGAATCTGATCGCGCTGGCGTCGATTCCCTTCATGGTTCCGTTCTATCTCGGACGATTCATTCTGCCGGTCGTGCAAGGCATTCCCGTGTTGGGCTGGCCGCTGCTGGTGATTCCCAGCCCGCTCGAGCGCTATCGGCTGACGAACCGGCGGATGGTCGTGCAGCGGATCGGCCCTAGCTTTCGCGCGAGCGACGAGCGGTCGATCGCGCTCGACCGCTTCGACGCCGTGGATCTCGTGGTGCAGCCCGGACAGGAATGGTACCCCTGCGGCGACCTCGTGTTTCGGCAAGGGAAGCTCGAAGTCTTCCGCCTGATCGGCGTGCTCCATCCGCAGGGCTTCCGGCAAACGGTGCTCAAGGCGCGGCAATCGTTCGTCGGCGTCCGCAAGGCGCTCGGCGAGCCGGTCGCCGTATAAGAATCGACTCGAGCTGCGCGATCACGCTGCGGCCGGCTTCCTCGCGAAGATCGCGCGGAGCAAGTGCCCGAAGATTGCGAGCACACCGACGCCGGCCAGCACGTTCTTTGTGATCTCCACGACCGGCGAGTAGAGCCAGGCCGGACCAGGGCGGCTTTCGGCTGTTCCGGCCGCGCTCCCGGGCGGGGCTGCGGTTGGCTCAGCAGTCTGCACCATGGCGCCAGGAGGCGGGGCCGATTCGATCGGCGCTGGCGAACTGGCGGGTGGCGAAGCTGCCGTGGGGAGGACCCAATTGTTGTCCGCAGGGGGCGTCATCTCCCCCGCAGCCGCCGGGGAACCGGCCGCAAGGAAATTCCCTGAAGGACTGAGAGGATCACCGGCGATCGACGCCGGCGGAGCGGCGGCCTCGATCTGCGGCGCGGCGGCCGCCGCGCTCGCGGCGACGGCCGAGATTCCGCCTCCCAACGAAGATCCGCCGACCGGCTCGAGCGGCTCTTCATGAACGATGCCTGCGGCCGCGGCCGATTGCGTGCTTGCGCTCGCCGGGGGCCGCGCGGCCAGCAGCGCGTCGCTCTGCGCGCTCGTGCCGGGCAGTACTCCGGCGAGAAAGCGGTTCACTCGTCCGCAATGGCTGCCGCAGGTGCGGCCGTCCCCTTCGCCGAAGAGCACGCCGGCCAGTTCGCCGCGGGTGTTGAAGATCGGGCCGCCGGAGTCTCCCTGCCGCGCCGCCGCGCCGAGTTCGATGATCTCGAACGGCTGGTTGTCGCTCGGCGCCAGGAACTGCAGGCAGCGGCCGGTGACCGCGCGGTAGTCCCCCTGGCCGTAGCCGGCGATCGTGAGCGCGTCTCCCTCGCGCGGCACTTGCTGCGAGAGCGTCACGGGCGAAGTGCTCGGGCGATAGATCGCCAGCGCCGCGAGGTCCCAGTCCTTGTCGACCTTGTGAACGTGCCCCGGCGTGCGGAAGCCGTCGGGGAACACCACTTCGATCGGTCCCGATGCCTCGTTGACGACGTGCCAGTTGGTGAGCACGAGGCCGTGTTTGCCGCGGGCGTCGACGAGCGTGCCGGTGCCGAACGACGTGCCGTCGCTGTTGGGCACGATGATGCGGCAAACGGCCGGGTGCGGCCGCGTCGAAACGACGGCCGCCGGAAACGCGCCGGCCGAGCGGCGCCGGTTGAAGGGATTCGTCAGTCCCTCGAGCTGCGCCGAAGCCGGCCCGGCTGCCACGAGCAGGATGGCTACGGCGAGCAGGCGTTTCACGGTCAGACGAACCTCGATCGGACCCTGCGTTCGGTTTCGCTTTTCACGATCCGCCGCAGCAGTTCTTGCCGCAGGCGGGCTTCTTCGGACAAACGCGACGATTCGGACTTCGTTTCAGCCATGGGGTTCACGCGCCTCAAGCGGCAATGGGCCGTCCGCCCCGCAGGTCTTCGCTCCGTCGTGGAAAGGCGCAGCCGCCGTTGTGGCGGTCGCGCAGCCGGGCCAATTCGGCCTGCAGGGCGTTTTCCACGAGCTGGGTGAGCGTCAACCGGGCGGGATATCCGGCCAGGTGGACCGCCGCGTCGCGTGCTTCCTCTAGCGTGTCGGCGGAAAGGTACAGCGTGGCCCGAACCTTGGCCGCGCGGGGACGTGGAGCCGCTTCCGACATTCGCGCCTCGATCAATGAGAGCGGTTGTAGGGCGCTGAGGGCCCGTGGGCCCGGCGACCTTGCATACGTTTCGGACGTTCCTCGGACCGCCCATCACCGCCCAGGCGGCGCGCCGCCAGAGCTTGCCTGAGTCGCACGACGCCCACAGCCGGCGGCCCAGGCATGTCGGGCCAAAGGAACGGAACCGGCAAGGCCCGCCGCGGACGGCAAAGCCAACCGGGCCGACCCTTGGACCCCCGTGCGACCCTAATCCCCCTAGCGGCAGAGAATCCGTAGGTGTTACAGCCCCCCACGAGGCCCGCCAAGAAAACTCCAGAGCGGAGCTTGACAACTACTACAGTTCGTAGTAGAACTCACCTACGTGACGTAGGAGAGCGGCTGCGGAAGTGATACAGGCCGCGTGCAAGGCGCGGCCGGCAAAGCCCGGATAGGCGGCACACACGAGCCCGCAGCGCGAGCAAGGGACGTCAGCGCCGGTTAGGCGCGCAAGCCGAAAATGCCGCTCCGCCCCGTGAAGGGGTCGGGCCGGGCTCGCACTTGGGCGAGCAGCTCCCCCTTGCTCGCGCTGCGGGCTGGTAGGACGCTGCTGCCCCGGTGCAGGACTGAACGAACGAAGGAAGGCCCATGACGGATAAGCGGACTGAAATCAGCCAGACCGAGCGCGAAGTGCTCGAGGCCCTCTGGGACCAGGGGGCCGCCACCGTCCGGCAGCTTCACGAGGCCCTGGTGGCCAAACGCCGCTGGGCCTACACCACGGTGCAAACGCTCCTCGGCCGCCTCGAGTCGAAGGGCTATGTCGAGGCCGACCGCGGCGGCTTTGCCCACGTCTTCCGTCCCACCGTGACCCGCGAGTCGCTCCTCCGGCAGCGGCTCGACGCCTTGGCCCATGAGCTCTGCCAAGGGGCCAAGACCCCGCTGGTCCTCGCGCTTGTCGACGGCGAAGGGCTCGAACCGGCCGACATCGAGCACCTGCGGGCACTGCTCGAACGGCTCGACGCCGGCAATGCGGGGGAAGCGGGGCCGGAACAGAAGTAGGCCGTCGCTGCCGCAGCCGCGGCGGAATTTGTTAAGGCATAGCGGCTCGAAACAACGCGAAGGTGCGATCCATGTGGTGGTGGCTGGCGCAAACGTTGGTTGTGGCAAGCGGGCTCTCGCTCTTGGCGCTCTGCGCCTCGGGCCTACGGCGAGCAGGCAAAGTGACGCCTGCGCTCGAACATCTGCTCTGGGCGCTGGTGCTCGTGAAGCTCGTGACGCCGCCCTGGCTCGAGTGGCCGCAAGGGATGACGTCTCGCCTGGCCGACTTTTCGCGGCCGGCGATTGCTGCGCCCGGGCCCGCCGCCGACATCGCGCAGCTCGCTTCCGATCAGCAGCCGCCAACTGCCATCACAGCGACCGAGACGCCGCTCGCCGAATCGGCGCCGGCCGCAACGGCTGCCGAAATCCAGCAAGCCTTCGACCTCGCCAGCGGCGACCTCGGTGATTCCGCAGCGTCGAGCGAAGCTTCTGAATCGTCTTCGCAGGCGCCGCCCTCGGTGACTGCTCCGGAAGGCTTCCTGTTAAAGCTCCGCGATTGGAACTGGACGCTCGCGACCGGACCGGTGATCGCCGCGTGGGGTCTTGGCGCCCTCGTGATGGCGGTCGCACAGGGGCGCAGAATTCACCGGCTGCGGCGGCTCGTTTTTGGAAGCGAGCCCGCGTCTGAGGCGCTCGCGGGTGAAATCGCGCGGCTCGCCGCGCGGCTTCGCGTAGCGCCTCGCGTGCGCACGCTCCCCGGCATCGGCTCCCCCTTCGTCTGGTGCTGCGGCCGGCCGACGTTGCTCTGGCCGGCCGAGTTGACCGCGCCCGCCGATCTGCGGCGGCTGCAAGGCGTCATCGTTCATGAACTCGCGCACCTCAAGCGGCGCGATCCTTGGACCGGTTGGCTCGAGCTCGCGGCCGGCTGCCTGTGGTGGTGGTGCCCGCTCGTGTGGTTCGCGCGGCGGCGGCTGCGGGCCGCGGCCGAGCTGGCCTGCGACGCCTGGGTCCTGTGGGCATTGCCGAGCGAGCGGCGTTCGTACGCCACGTCGCTCGTGGAGATTTCGGAACATGTCAGTCGCCGCGCTTGGGCGACGCCCGCGTGGGGCGCCGCCGGCGAGGCCCGACATACCCTGGAGCGGAGGTTGGTCATGATTCTGCGCGAGAAGTGTCCGCGAACGTTGAGTTGGGGGGGCATGCTGCTCGTGGCCCTGGCGGCCCTGGTGGCGGCGCCCAGTTGGTCGACCGGGCAGTCGGACAATGCACCGGCGGAGAAGAAGGCTCCTGCCGCAGACGAGCCTGCACTCGAGCGCGCTCCGCCGGGCTTTGGTTTGAGTTTGGACTTTGCAGCTGCCTTCGCGCAAAACGAAGCCAGTAGCCCGGCGCCTGAGGCGGTTCCCGGGCGGGGCGCCCCTCCGGGCGCAGCCGCCACCGAGGCCGCCCCGGGCAACCCCGCCGTAGCTCCTGGCGGAACTCCGCCGGGGAAGGGCGATAACGATCCGTTCGGCGAGCCTTCGAAGCGCACAGTACCTGGACGCCGTGGCGCTGGCGGGCCTCCGAGCTTGGAGGAACCTGTTCGCGAGAGTGACGCAGTAGTCGATCCGGAAGTCGAGATTGACCAAGGAACTGGCAAGCCGGTCCGAGGCCGCCGCCCAACCGCCCCCAACAACGAAAAGCACGTCCTGCGCGTCTTCAAGCTCAAGCATCGGCAGCCGCAGGAGATGGCCAGCCTCGTGTCGCAATTGCTCATGGTCGGCGCCGACCCCGATGAGACGCCGCCCGTTGCGGGCAACTACGGCGGCGGGGGATACGGACGCGGCGGCGCGGGCTACGTCCCGGGAGGCCACGGTGGGCCGGGCTATGGTCCTCCGCGGGCCGGCGCGGGGTATGGCCAGGCGGGCGGCGGCTATGGACGTCCGGCGCCTGAGACCACGACCGACCCGGCAAGTTACGGCCCGCCGGGGGGCGGCTTAGGCCTCCGCTCGACCGCCGTCCTCCGTTCCTACGCCACCTCGTTCCCCGACGGCCTCCGCATCGCCACGATGGACCGCAACAACAGCCTCGCCGCCAAGGGGCCCAAGTCGTCGGTCGACAAGGTGGCCGACATCGTGCAGGCGTTCGACGTCGACGAAGGCCAGCCCGTCGGCAAGCTCGAACGCTTCGGCGACCTCCGCGTGTTCAACTTCGAGAACGCCTCGGGAGACGAGATCGCTCAGCTCATCGTGCAGTTGGGAGTCAACGTCCGCGTGGTCGAGGTGCGCAACCGGGGGGAAAACAATCCCACGGCGGGCGAAGCGCGCGGGGGAACCTTGATCGTCGCGGGTGCGGCCGGCGACCTCGAGCAGGTTGAGGAGCTGATCAAGTCGCTGCAGGCCGCAGCGAGTGGCGACGACGCCGCGGCTGAGCCGAGGTCGGCCAGTCAGCAGTAGTGTGTTAACAAAAGCGAGCGGCCAACCAACGGTCCCTCACCCCAACCCTCTCCCACAGGGAGAGGGAGCCGGACACTCTCCCCTCTCCCCGTGGGAGAGGGGCCGGGGGTGAGGGACCGTTGACGTTCGAACCTCCGTCGGGGCCGCCCTACGCCAGAAGGCTGCCCTTCCCCGGCGGCGGCAAACGCTCAAGCCTCGTCTGCCGACGGCGGCTTGCCGTAGAACTTGCTCAGGTCGATGCCCCCTTTCTGCTCTTCCTCGAGCAGCTTCACCCGCGTTTCCAGGCGGTCGACCTTTTTGACCAACTGCGGCACGATTTCGGCCGTTTCGTCGACCCGCGCCGGCCGCGGCACCGAAGGGTAGCCCAACTGGCGGGCGAGCGCGGCGAACATGAAGAGCGGGTCCTTCCGCCGGTTGGCCGCGGCGATCTTGCCTTCCTTCTCGCCGAACAGCACCGGCTTCTCGAGCTCCTCGCTCAGGCCCCGGCGGGCTTGCGTGCGGACGTAGTGTTCGCTGCGGACATAGAGCATGTCGGCGAAGTCGACCAGGCCGATCTGCCGCCGCACCGTATCGATCCACTCCCGCCAGCCGGCGTCGAAGATCGGATCGCCGGTGATCGCCGCCAGGCCATGGTCGTAGCCCAACCGGTTCCGGCACAGGCATTCGAACTGGTAGAGAAAAATGCCCTGCGGCGTGGCCCCCTGCGCCCGGTAGGTCGCCTCGCGCTCGAGGATTTGGGCGGCCACGTAGAGATCGAAGCGTCCGCGCTCCTTTTCGGCCTCCGCCACCACGAAGGTTTGAAACGGGGTGAAGTAGTGCGGCAGCTTGGCCATGGCCGTATGGAACACGCCGGAGTGCCGCAACTCGGCCGACATGAAGTCGATGGCGATCGGCAGCTTGGCGGTGGAGAGCAACTCCTCGCGCACCACCGCCAACAGCTCCTGAGCGGTGAATGCCTGGGCCATCCGCTCCGAGAGCGCGCGGAAGAAGTAGGCCTGTTCGATGTATTCTTCGCGTTCGAGCGACATGAGGTTCGGCGCGGGCGGCGTTCGGGGGCTTGCTAGGCTCTATTGTAGCCTGGGAGGCGCCGGGCCGCCGACACGTTGTTCCGTTCGAGTTACCTGGCGCGGTTCGCCCACTCGGTCGGCAACCAACGGTATGTCAGCAAAAGCACATGTGGCTCAAAGCTGATTTGCCAACCACGCTCAAGCTTGGGAAACGAGAGTCGAATACCTTTTGGGGGATCACGGTACCATGCACTCGACTCAGTTCCTTTCGATCTACGCTTGCTTCTTCCTGGACGCGGGCTTGTTCTATGCCCTGTGTCCGGGGATCATCTTCCGCCTGAACCAAGGGATTTGCGCACGCACTGGCTTTCGCAATTATTTCACCACGCCGTGGCGGGTGCGTTTGCTGGGCCTGGGGCTGATGTGCGTGTCGCTGTGGGTGCTGTTCGGTTTGTTCGCCGGCCGATGAGTCATGCGGGTGGCCTCGGTCGACCATTTGCCGCTAGCCGGAGTTTGGGCCGGCAGCGGAAATTCATTTACGCTGCTCCTCTAGCCCGTCGGAGGGCGTCATGAAGCTCAATCCCATTGGCCGCGTCGGTAAAACGGCCATCCTCGCGTTCGCGGCGTTCGTCATCGGCCAACTGTTGGTTGCGCCCCTCGCGCGAGTGACTGAGGAGGCCGTAGGACGCGCGGTTGGAGTCGCGCTGGGAGGCTCGGCGGTCCTTGCGTGGGTGCTGCTGCGGCGCCGACCGCCTGATCCCGCTGCTTCCGAGTCCCCTGAATGACAAGTGCCATGGCCGATTCTGGCGTACCTACCTTTGGCCCCGGCGACAGGGTTCTGATCACCGACGGCACGTTCGCCAACTTCGACGGGGTCGTCGAGGGCTTCCAAGGAGGCCTCGTGCTCGTCGCGGTGAACATCTTCGGCCGTCCGACCGTCGTTGAGGTTCCGGCGGAGCATCTGGCGCCGGCTGACGCTTGGCCGCGGTAGGTGGGTTTCCTTGCGAACCGCGCAGACCGACCTAGTGCTGCGTCACGCACGGATTTTAGGGTTGTGCCACACTAACCCGCAGCGCAAGCAAGGCGCGCTGGCCGAAAATGCCGCCCGGCCCGTGCAGGGGTCTGCGAGGCTCGGCCAGGGAAACGTGGCTCTCCCTTGCTTGCGCTGCGGGCTAGTATCGGAGGGGCAACCCGAACTTCTAGCTGTGACGCAGCACTAGTGCACTGTCGCTGCCCAGAGTTCGGGGTGGCACACCCACACTAACCCGCAGCGCGGGCAAGGGAGAGCTACCCGTCCCTGGTCGAACCTCGCCGGACCCCTTCACGGGCCGGGCAGCGTCGTCCGCCAGCGCGCTAAACGGCCGCTCGCGTCCCTTGCTCGCGCTGCGGGCTAGTGTGGGGCATCCGATAAACAAGCTGTGACCGATGCACTAGCGCAGTTCGTCGCGGACCTTGTTCATCAGCTCGAGCCAGCGCCGCAGCGTGCGCCGCCCAACCGGCGCTGCCCCGGCCCCGCGCGTTGCTCGCCGCCAGCGCGAGCGCGATTCGAGCACGAGCGCCGGGCATTGCCGCTCTTCGCGCGTCAGCGAGCCGATCCAGGCGATCATCTGCTGATCCGCGGTTGGTCCTGCTCCAGGACTTTGAAGTTGCCGGGCAGCGACAGGTACTTCAGGTGAGACCGCAGGTCGTTGAGCGTGTAGTCTGGCATGGTCTTTCGTCCGCAACCGCGGGCCGCCCGAGGAATCAGTTTTGCGGGAGCTTGACCATGATCTCGCCGAGGTCGTTTTCACTCGGCTTGATCGTGAACTTGGCCACCCCCTTCCTCCATTCGACCGGGTTGCCGCCCAAAGTCGCCTTGGTGATGTAGCCGCTGTCGTGGCGAATTCGGAACTCGAGTTCGCCGACGGGCAGGTTCTTGATCTCGAACTTGCCGCTCGTGTCGGAGACGGCGGCGTAGGGGTTGTCGCGCACGTACACGAGCCCCTTCATCCACGGGTAGATGTTGTCCGAGAGCAGGGCGGGAAAGTTCTCCGGCGCGCGAAAGCGATATTCGACTCGGCCCCCGGCCGGCATGATCTGGTTGAAGGGCGGGTTTTGGCCAGTGATCGATTGCAGATTCAGATCGTGGCTGTTGGGGTCAGCGTTCGTGACGACCATGGATTGGCCCACGCGGACGATCGACACATGGGGCACGAACCGATAGCCCCGCTGTTCGATCTTGACTTCGGTCTCCTTGATCTTCGCAAGATCGTCGTCGGGATGCACCGGCAGTTCGACGCCTTTCTTCGTCCGCAGATACAAGACGACGTTGGCGACGCCGCGGTTCTGCGGGTGAACCACCAGATCTTCTACCGGCACCATCACCGCTCCGAATCCACCAACGGGCCGCAGGAACCGCGCCGCCGGCACGGGCCCCGCCAGCACGAACCGCCCGGTGAGCGTGCCCCACTCCTGGTCGGCAGCGACGGCAGGCGAGCCGGCGAAGGCAGCCAGTGCGACCATTGCGAAGACAGTTGGTTGAGCGTTCATAGATTGGTCTCCGGCGGAGTTCGCATCCCAAACGCCTCGCCGTCTTCGCGGGCATCGCGGAGCGCGCGGTCGACGATGCGGCGGAACTCGGCCTCCAGGCCGTCGAGCGATTTCTTGGCGGCCGGCAGGGTCATCCAACAAGTCAGCAGCGCATTTCGCACCTGCACGTCGACCATCGTTGGGTCCATCCCCATGCCGTCGGGATCTTGTTCGAACACCATCGATCGTGCTCCTGAAGGCTGCTGGCTGGGGACTGCCGGCCTACCTCACCACATTGTGACGCATAGCCCAGACCGTGCCGTAGCAGAGGTACATCGCCACGGCGATCGAAACCAGCGCACGATGATACCACTCCGGCAGCAGCGCTGCGGCCAGCAGGAGAAAACCGCCAGCCAACATCGCGGCCATCCAGACGGCTCTGCGTTTCATGGGGCTTACTTTCGGTGCAGCAGCCATAGCGGGCCTCCTTCAAGGCGCCTCTCGGGCATTCCACTGGCAATGCCGTTGGTGGGCGCTGGGGCGCCATTTGCGAAGGCGCCGAGGCAACCCCAATGGCACAAGTCTCATCCTAACGCGGCGTAGCCGCCAATGCGGCCGGATTCATCGCAAGCCGCTCCCTTGCCCGGTCGAGCGTCGACTCCGCCAAGCTAGTCGTTCGCCTGCGAATGAATGTAGTCGTGGGGCTGCCAGTTGAGCAGTCGCCGAAATCTCGCCGCGATTGTGGCGAACTACTCCTGGCTAGATAATGGCCAAAAGTGATGGCTTTGCTGGCGGCGCTGTTCGGGTGTTTTGCCCAACGCGCGACCGCAGACGACCGCGAACGCAAGGAACTTGACAATGAGTGAGCAGAGCGAGAAGCGACACGCACTCGTTCGGTTTGCGAGATTGATCTCGCTCACGCTTGTCGGATTCGCCGGCGCAGCGGCGTTTTGGATTTGGACGTGGCGGGAATCGCAACGAGCGATGGACGTGGCCGAAGCGACTCGACGGTTCGGTTGGTCGATTGAGGGGGTTGGCGGCCAAGGCCCGACCTCGTTATGGGACCCGAGCCAGGGGCTCGGCAGCGTCGTCAGAATCAGCCTGCGCGAGGACTTGAGCGGCGACGAGGAATGGCGGTTGCTGACCGAGTCGTTTCCACGACTGACGGTCCTCCATTTACGGGGGCCGCTCTGCAATGGGCAACGTCTCGCCGCCCTGGCCAAGGGACCGCCGGTGCAGGAAATCGGCTTGTCGCATTGCCCGATCGATCGCCCGCTGGCCGAGGCGCTGTCGCGCATGCCCGCGCTCGAATCGGTCTCCCTATCTTTCTCCGAGAACACGCCGAGCGCCGAGGACTTGCTCCCGTTGGCGGACACCAAATCGATCCGCAGTCTTTACTTCGGCGGGGCATTGCCCGCCGGCGCGCTCGCGCATTTGCCGCCGGCGTTGGACACGCTCTTGTTGTCGCGAACGGGCACCACTAACGCCGAACTAGAACAACTCGCAGGTGCAGTCGCGCTAAGAGAATTAGTGCTGCGGGGGCTGCCGGTTTCCGACGATGGGTTGGCGGTCTTGCCAAAACTCCCGGCCCTGCGAGTCTTGCTCTTGGGGGATTGCCAAATCGCGGGGCCTGGGCTGGCAAACGCCGCGGAGCTCGAAACGCTAACGATCATTGGCGGCCCCTTAGACGATCGCGCCGTCGACGAGATTTGCCGGCTGCCCAAACTCAAGCACCTCGATATCTGGAACGCGAAGCTGTCCGACCAAGGCATCGAACGGCTCACGCAATTGCCGAACCTCGAGTCCTTGCGGATCAAAGGGGAACAGCCGATCCTGACCAATCCGCAGGAGGTCGGCCGCCTGCGCGGCGCGAGCCCGATCAAGCAGCTTTCGTTGGGGCAATAGGAGACTGCGCCAACCGACCGGTAATTTGCCTGCGAACGAATCGTCGCGAGGTCTGCTGCGTGTTGAGCGGACGAGGAATCTGTCGCGATTGTGGCGCAATACTCTCGGCGCGATAATGTGCTGTGGACTTTTCCGCGGCCAACCACACCTGGACTGCGATGCGTATCCTCCGCCGGCGCTTCCGCCCGTTCTCGCTTCGCACGCAGATGGTGCTGGTCGGGGTGGCTGGCCTTCTGTTCGCCTGGTTGGCAAGTGAGTGGCGATTCGCCATGGAACGTAGGTCAGCTCGCGAGGCGTGGGCGAGGGACAGTGGCGTCATCGTCGAAACCGGCGTAGTCACAATTCCCGGAAGCCTGAACCCGCCGTCGGCGCCGGCCAAGATTTCGCTGGTCCGCATGCTGTTCGGTGACGAACCGGTGGAGCGAGTTGTGCTGATGGGAGGTGAAGCGAAAGTCGACTTGGCCACTGCAAAGCGGCTGTTCCCAGAGGCGCGGGTGGCAGAATACGTCCCATGAGCCATGGTCATGCACTGCCCACTCTGTCGTCACGAACTCGAAGTCGGCACGCTCGCGCTGCGGGCTGGGGGATACGGCGCTTCGCCGCAGGCGGTGCTCTTCTTCAATGGCGAGCAGCTCCTCGAGCACACCTACTTTCCGGTGGTCGGGCTGTTCAGCAAGGGGACTCAGCGCACCGCAGTCCGCTGCTCGCACTGCACGTTCGTCGGCTTCGTGGCCGACGAGGGCCGGTGCACCTTGTCGACCGACGGGAAGACGGCGGAGTCGCGGCCATGAGCGTACGGGACTGGCCGCAACGCTTCCGAGTGATCAGCGATTCGAAATCAGCATGAACGACACCTACAAGACCTGCCTCGTGACGGGCGGACTCTTCCCGGTGGTCGCCGCGGCCTTCACCGGGCACGTGTTGGGGCCAGCCATCGTCGCCGTGTTGGGCACAGGCCTGGCATGCGCAATCGCTTGGCTCGTGGAGCGGCGACCCCACGCCGGAGCCGATAGAACCGATCGAACGCGATCTTGACGCCCGTGCTCCGCCGACAGCACACCTACCGACCGGCCCTAGTGCGGCGTTACAGCTTGGTTTTCGAGTGCGCCACACTAACCCGCAGCGCAAGCAAGGGACGCGAGCGCCGCTTGGGCGCGCTGGCCGAAACTGCTGTCCGGCCCGTGCAGGGGTCTGCGAGGCCCGACCAGGGAAACGTGGCTCTTCCTTGCTTGCGCTGCGGGCTAGTATCGGAGGGCAATCCGAACTTTGAGCTGTGACGCAGCACTAGGACTAGGAGGGCGACCTTGACAGGCAAGGCTAACAAGCTCGTGGCTCTCGCCGCGCCGCTCGCCGCCGTGGCGGCTGTCGCCGCGTTGGCCTGCCAGCTCGCGGCCATGAGATACCATGGGCAACTCCTGGTTGCCACCGGCAACGACCGAGAGACGCTCGCCGCGCAGACCGATTGGCATGGCAACCTGGGCCTGGCCCTGGCGCTGGCGGCGTTGGGCTCAGCCTACGCTGGCCTTCCGGGGCGGCTGAGATTCTATTCGGTGGCGCTGGGCCTCGTGGCCGTGGCTTTGTACTTCGTACGCTGAAGGGCAATACCCTCTGTCGCGAGAGCGGCACTCCGGTCGATCGGTGGTCCGGGACAAGGGACATGCTTTGGGGCTCGCACGATCGCCGACAGGAGTGCAACGCGCCAGCCAGATTGTGATCGCGTGCCGCCGAACGGAGAGATCGATGGAACCCTGTCGCGACTGTGGAGGGCCGATGGTGCAAGGCTTTTGCGCCGACAAAGGACATGGCCAAAGCGACGTCGGCTACTGGTATCCCGGCGCCGCGGTCCGCAACCTCTTCTACCCGCTGTTTGGCATCCGCAAGCCCCGCTCCGGCCTCCCGGTCTCCGCCTTTCGCTGCGAGCGGTGCGGGCATCTCGAGTTCTACGCGGGAGAGGAGTTCAAGCCAGAATAAGGCAACTCGGGTTCGAGGCGGCTGCCCGCAGGCCCGAATTGAAGAGAGGATCGTCATGTCCATCTCCTCCCGCACCCCCGAAGGCACTCCGGGCCGCTGCCCGCTCTGCGGGGCGGAGCTCGCGGTCGAGTTTGCCGCGCCAGCGGGAGACGCCGTGTGTCCGCAGTGCGGTTGTCTGGTGTGGGAGGCGGAGCAGCGGTGGGTGGCGCTGCGCAATCGGATCAGCGAGCTGTGGGGCGTATCGCCAGAGTTGGTCACGCCCGACATGAGGTTCTCCGAACTGTTAGGCAAGGAGGCGGGGGACTCGCTGGACGCCGTTGAACTGGTGATGGAGCTCGAGGAAGAGTTCGACCTCGATATCCCCGACGACGCGGCCGCCAAGGTGCTCACCATCGGCGACGCGGTCAAGTATTTGCTCGAGCGGCTGCGCGAGCGCGGCGCGCCGGGCGGGTAGCTCGTTGGCTCTACAGCCAGCCTTGGCAGCGGCCCAAGCAAGGGAGAGCCACGTCTCCTTGGCAAGTTGCTGTCGAACCCTGCGCCCGCGGGGCAGCATTCGCGGTTGCAACGCCCAACGCCGCTCGCGTCCCTTGCTCGCGCTGCGGGCTCGTGTGGGACAACCCGCGCTTTAGTCCACGATCTCCACCTTCGTCTCGTCCGAGTTCGCCTTCAGTTCGGGGGCGTACATCGCCCAGCCCTTGGCCGGCAGGGCGCTGAACCGGCCGGGGATTTCCGCCCGCAGGCGATACGACACGCTGTGCTTGCCGCGGGCCAGGGCTTGCTTGAAGAAGGCCACGCGCTCGTCGCGGAACTCGACATAGGCCCCCAGGTCGTTGCCGTTGTAGCCGCTCTGCATTTCCACCGGCTCGCAGCCGGCCGCCTTATAGTCTTCGAAGATCAGGTACTCGTAGTCGTTCTTGCTCTCGATCGTCAGTTCGACCTCGAGCAGATCGCCGCTCTTCACCTTGTCGCCGGCGGCCAGCTCGTGGCGGGCGTACTTCTCGACGTTCTGGTTCACCGCCTGGCCGCGCTGCCCACGCACCTGGGCTTGGGCATCCAGGCGTTCGAGGCGATAGACCTTGCGGTCGACTTTGATCTCGAGGCCGGCCTTTTGGATCGGGTCTTCGAGCGTGAAGTTGGTGAGGTAGGCGTTGTAGTAGAGCGGCCCCTGGCCGCGCTTGCGGAGCTCGATGCGGCGTTCGCCGGCCGCCACGTCGGCGCCGACGAGCACGAACGAGGCGTCGAACTGGAACAGGTTCTCCGGCGTGATCTGCACCTCTTGCCGTTTCTGGCCGTCGATCCAAATCTCGACCGCCAGGTCGGGCTTGGCCTCGCCGCTCGCCTTGAGGTAGTCGGCCAGGGCCTCGATCGCCAGCCCCGTGTCGCGCGTCGAGTTCCAATAGGTGGCGTGCTTGCGGTTGTTGAGCAGGTACTTCACGAGCCGCGGCGCGGTCTGCCCGCGCGGGTCGACCTTCGCGAGCAGCTTGAGGTAGTAGGCCTGGGACTCGATCTCGCTGCCATACCAGTTCCACCAGGCGTTGTCGGCCGGCAGCCGTAGATACGCCGTTTCGTTTTCGGCGTCTTGCACCTCGAACTGCCGCAGGTTGGCCAGAATCATCTCGAGCTGATCGGTGTCGCCCTGAGCATGCAAGGCGAGGCCGAACATGGCCTTGGCGTAGAGGGAGAGTCCCGTGCGATCGCGATACAAGAAGTCGCGCATCGCGGCGTTCTTGCCCCCCGAGTCAACGAGCACCATATAGACGAAGGCGTCGACATCGTCGGCCGCCGTCTTGTACGGATCGGTCTTCGTGGCGGCGTTCTCGAGCCGCTTCTGCTGCTGAGCCTGGTAGTTCGTGAGCCAGGCCACGCCCCGCTCGATCACGTCGGGCGGAACGGCGACGTCGTTGCGCTGCGCCACTTGCAGGCCGTGAACGACGTAGGCCGTGGTGTGGGGCGAGGATTGTTCGCCGAAGCCGGAGAACCAACCCCAGCCGCCGTCGGCCAGTTGCATTTGCACCAGCCGTTCGACGCCGGCGCGGACCATCCGCTGCACCTCGGCCTCATCGAACACTGGGTTGCGGTCGCCGCGCTTCCAGCCGGCGGCCCGCGTGGCCGGATCGCCCAATTCCTGGGCGTTCAGGTTGTTTTGCTTGTCGCGAATCGTTTTCAGGTCGAGCCCCAGATCGAGCAGCACCTTGTGGGTGATGATCGTGGGCAAGAAGCGATTGAGCGTTTGCTCGGTGCAGCCGTAGGGGTAGTCGACCAAATACGGCAGCGCGTCGACCAAGGCGCCGGCGAGCGTCGGCGAGTAGCGAATCTCGAGCCGCGTTTGCTCGGGGCGGCGCTGCTCCGGGACGCGGAAGACAAAGCTGTCCGACGTTTCCTCGGGGCGGACCGTGCCGGCCAGGGCCTCGAGCTTGAGCATGCCATGCACATAGACCGGGAAGGTGAGCTGCGTCGCGTCCGACTCTTCGTCGGTGAGGGCCTTCATCCGCACGGTGATCGGGCCCTCGCCCACCGCCTTCACGCGCCAATCGACGCGCGCTTCGCCGCCGGCGGCCACCTCCACGGTGCGCTCGGCCGGACCGAGCGGCTCGACCGTGCGGCCGTCGAGTTCGAGCAGCACCTGCACCTGCTTGGCGTTCTTCAGGTAGTTGTGCACGTTGGCCGAGAGGACCACTTCGTCCTTCTCGACGAAGAACCGCGGCGCCTGCAAGCGCACGATCAGGTCCTTGCTGGTGACGACTTCGGCTTCCCCTTGGCCGACCTTGGTGCCGTGCCCCATCGCCCACGTGCGAATCTTCCAGGTCGTCAGGTTTTCCGGCATGTCGAGCGAGACTTCGGCCAGGCCGTCGGAATTCGTTTTCAGCTCGCCGGCCCAGAGAGCGGTGTCAGCGAATTGCGAGCGAACGGTGGGTTGGACGACCGGTTGCTGGGCCGCATCCGCCTGCGCCGCGCGACCCGCGGAAAGAAACACCTCGGACACATAGCCGTCTGCCGATGCGGCAGAGCGCGCTGCGGCGGGAGCCATGACGCTCAATCCGAACTGCTTCATTTCTCGGCCGAGCATGGCGCCATTCCGTCGGAATCGCGTCACTCCGTCCATCAGCTCGTGCCCAAACGCGCCCAGGTCGCCCATCGCCGGCGTGTTGGGCGGGCCCACGTTGTCGCTCGAGCGCTCCAGGCTGCTTTCGTAGCCCGGATGGTGGGAGCGGCGCCACTTCCAGAAGAACTCTTTGATCTCCGGCACGTTCGAGCCGCCCGAGATGTACTCGACCGACTTGTCGTAGATCGTGGCCACGAGCGAGCCCACAAACGGCTTGCCGTCGGGGCCCTTCACCTCGAGTTGCACCCGCGCCTTCTCTCCCGGCTTGTACTCGCCGGCCGAAGGCTTGACCTCGACCTGCAGCACGCGACTCTCCGGCGGCACCACGATGTCGCGGGCTTCGTTGACCACGCGGCCATCCGACACCGTGATCGCTTCGACGAAGAAGTTGGGCATGTCCTTTTGCACAACCGCGATCGGTTCGATCGTCGTCTTGCCGTTCAGTCGCAGCAGCTTGGGGGGGAGGGCCACGCCGTTGGCGGGCCGCACGAAGAGCAGCACAGTGCTGCCGACGCGGTTGGTGTTGATCTGGAGCTGCACCGTGTCGCCGGGGCGATACTCCTTCTTGTCCGGCACGAGCTCGAGGGCCGAGAAGCGGAAGTCGGCGCCGTCGTTGCCAGCGCCGCCAACGGTGAAGACGTAGCCCCCTTCGATCGTGTGTTCCTCGGCGTCGGTCACGCGATAGGAGAGGCGGTATTGCCCTGCGGCCGAGGCCTGGATCTTCAGGTTGGCTTGGCCCTGGGCGTTGGTGTCGAGCTCCCACTCGCGGACCAAGGTTTCTTGCGGGCGAGCCTGATCGTCGTAGGTGACCTGCAGCAGCCGCAGCGCGCCCTTGCCGGCGACGGGGCGCTGGTCGAGCGTGTGGGCCGCGAAGCTGGCGTCGACGACGTCTCCCACGCGGTAGTGGCCGCGGTCGACCCAGGCGAACACCTGGAAGGGCTTGCGGGCAACCAGCACCTTGCCTTGGCCGACGATCACGCGGCGCGAGGCGTCGGTCACTTCGGCCGTGATCTCGTACTGATGGTCCTGGTCGGAGTGCAGCTCCTTGGCCAGGGCGGTGTCGATCTCGATTTCGAGCGCGCCGTCGGCGCCGATGGCTACCTCGCGCTCGGCGACAATCTCTGGCGGCTGCTGCGGCGAGCCCCACCACCAGGGGCTGGGGCGCCGGCAACCCCAGTCGCGCCAGCCGGGATACCAAGCGTAGTCGTAGCTGAACCACCAATAGCCGGCGCCGTAGAGCCAGTCCCAGCGGCCGAGCGGGAACCAGCGCTCGTTGTAGCTCGTGCGCGTGATCTTGTACTTCACGCGGGCCTCGGTCACCGGCGCGCCAAAGTAGTAGCGGGCGGCGACCTTGGCGGTGATCTTCTCTCCCAGCATCACCGGCTTGGTCGGCGCCTCGACCGTGACCTCGAACTCGGGCTTCTTGTATTCTTCCACGCGGAACTGCCCGGCGCCGTGGTTCACGATCTCGACCATGTACTGGCCGAGCGCGGCGTCCTTGGGCAGTTCGAGCTGGCCGAGGACGCCGCCGCTCGCTGGCGTCGGGCTGATCGTACTGGGCGCGGCGGACCCAGGCCTTGAACTGCACCGTTTGCTGAGGGCGGTAGACGGGGCGGTCGGTGAGGACCAGCGCTTTGACCTGGTTGTACTCTTGGTCGTAGTTGCCTGAGTACCAGACGCCGCTGAAGCCCAGCCAAGCGAAGCGGCCGCCGGGGGTGCGGGCGGTGACGAGCCAGGTGAAGTCGTGCGGCAAGCGGTCGTTGCCGGCCAGCGCTTGCCCATCGACGCTCGTGAACTCGGCGAAGTTCTGCGTGTCGACCGTGAAGCGGTTGCCGTCGATGTGCCGTTGCCGGTAGCCGAAGAACTCGAGGTTGGCTTTGGGAATCGGCGCGCCGGTGACTGCGTCGGCCAGGAAGTACAGGGTTTTGTCCGTCAGCGCCTTCTTCACGAGCGCCGCGTCGCTCACCCAGAGCACGATGTTGCTCTCGTTGCCTCCCTCGAGCTTAGCGGTCAGCAGATAGGCGCCGGCCTTTTGCAGCGGCGTCGACACCGTAACGCGGCGGTCGAAGTGGTTTGGCCGCGGCTCGAGATCGAGCGACCACTGCGCCACCACGCCGCCGACGTAGTCGCGTTGGTTTTCCACCACCAGCCGATAGCCGATGTTGTCGATGCTCAGCTTCTGCCAGTCGAGCTGCGGCGGCGAGGACTTGAGGTAGTTCTTCACATCCTGCAGCAGCTTCGGTACGCGGATCTCGCGGGCTTCGAAGCTCACCTTCCGGCCGTTGCGGTAGCGATAGTCCACCGTAGCGCCCACGCCGGCCGGTTGCCCCAGCACCGGCTCGAAGCGCCCCCAGTTGCCGGTGATTTGCTCAAGGTGGGCTTGCCGCTCGCCGCGCGGGTCGGGATAGCTGTCGATGAGCCGCTTCCACTCGACGGCCGCCCGCGGATACTGCCGGCGGTTTTCGAAACACTGCGCGAGCGCCTCGAGCGCCCGCTCCGCCCCGGGGGACTTGGGCCCCGCGGCAACTTGCTGGTAGAGCTTCAGATAGTTGAACTCGTCGGGCAGCTTGAACCGCTTCACCCCCGTGGCGAGGCGGGCGATCGTTTCGTCTTCGCCGAGCGTGTGCAGCGCGAAGACGCCCGTCTCGTCGCCGTTGCTTTCCAGCCCGCCGCCCCGAAGCCAACCGAAAGAGGCCAAAGTTTCCACGCCGAACTGGCCGCGGAGAAAGTCGGCCAGCCGCAGCTGAACTTCAGGCTGGCGCTCGGCCGACGCTTCGGCGGCCTGCACGAGCGCCCAGCGCCAGCGCTGGCCATCGCTCTGCGCTTCGTCCCAGGTGCGCGGGGCAGAATAGAAGATCGGGTTGCCTTGCTCGTCGACCGGCGCCCCAGGCTGCTCGAAGCCGCGGCCCCAGCCTTCTTCGTAGTCGGGCAACTGGCTGAGGTCGGTCAGCGTTTGCAGCCGCCAGGCGCCCGCCGCGCCTTCGCCGCCCAGCAGTTGGTCGGCGAAGTCCAAATAGAACTGCGCCCTGTCCGCGCCCGCCAGATCGGCGGGCAGCTTCGCGCGGGCCTGCTCCATGAGTTGCAGGGCGCGAACGCGATCGCGGCGTGTTGCGTTCACCACGCGTCCGCCGCCGCGATGGCCGCCGCGCTCGAACTGCCCCGCGATCAAGAAGCCGCCGTGCTGCACCTGCTGATAGGTCGCGGCGGCGGCGGAGAGCAAACGCCAGTTGTCGGCATGGATGCGAATCACTTCTTCGCGCAGCGCGTCGATCTCGCTCACGCGGCCGAGCGCGAGCAGGCATTCGATCGCCCCCTGCAAATCCTCGCTCACCAGGCGCGGTTCCGCGTCGGCGCGGCGGGCGAGCGCCGCGAGCGCCGTGTAGGCGTCGAGGAAGTTGCCGTCGCGCTGTTGCTTGCGGGCCGTCGTGCGAACGTCGGCGGTCGATTGGGGCTGCGACCGACCTGTCGTGCTCATGGCAATGACCGACAAAACTAAAAGAGCGAGGAGGCCAGCGATCCGCGATTTCATGATCCGACCCAAGAAGCGAGGAGACGAGCGGCGGACGTCCGGCGGCCGCGAGCCCGCCGAGGGAACCGACTTGCCGGGGAGTATGACGGAGCGGTACGAATCCCCGTAGGTACGACGCACGCGGCAGGCCCAAAGTTTCCCCCCCGCGCTGGTTTTCACCAAGACGAGACGAGGGCCGAATCACAGAACCCCAGGAAAGGCAAGGGGGCGGCGTCCGCGAGTCGGCGTCGCCTGCGTGCCCTAAGTCATATGTCTGTAGTGCCTTGTGGCACGCAGCTCGCGCGTCGCTGACTATGTGCTCCGGCCGGCCCTGCACGAGTCGATTCACTCTCTCGGAATTCCGTCTTTCGGCTGGAATTAGGGCCGTTTCACCCCCAAACGAATTTGCTTTCCTTTTCCGCAAGTACCGATTATCTTAAGCGTTGAGCTTGTCGGGCCGCGCGCAAGTGCCTTTTCTTTGGTGATGAAACGGCGCGTCGACGGCCGATGCGATCGGTCCGCGACCCGGCCGTCTTGCGGTTCAGAGAATCACGGAGATCACGTCATGTCCTGGAGCGCTCGTTCTCCTCGGCCCGCCCGCTTGGCCCTGTTGTTGGCGGCCCTCGCCGTGCCGGTGGTGTCGGTCGGCGCCGACCGCCCCGCCACGAAGGCGGAGAAAAATGCAACCCCTGCCCAGCAGGTGGAGATGTTCGCCGCCATGAAGGCTGGGCAGCTCGACGTGAAGTTCATTCCCAAGAACGACACCGAAGCCCGTGTGATCATCAAGAACAAGACCGGCAAGCCGCTCAGCATCCGCCTGCCCGAGGCGTTTGCCGGCGTGCCGGTGGTCGCTCAGCGCGGCGCCGGAGCGGGAGGGGCGGGGGGCGCCGGCGGGCTCGGCCTGGGCGGTGGTGCTGGCAACAATAACAACAGCAACGGCGGCATGAACCAGGGCATGGGCGGCGGCATGGGCATGGGCGGCATGGGTGGCATGGGTGGCATGGGTGGCATGGGTGGCATGGGGATGGGAATGATGAACATCCGCCCCGAGCAGGTCGCCAAGGTCAAGGTCACCTGCGTCTGCCTGGAGCATGGCAAGGACATTCCACACGCCAAGATCCCCTACGAGATCAAGCCGATCGACGAGTTCAATCAAGACCCGGCCGTGAAGCAGGTGCTTGCGCTGTTGGGCGCTGGCGAGATCGATCAGCGGGCAGCGCAGGCCGCGGCCTGGCACTTGGCCAATGGCATGAGCTGGCAAGAGCTGGCCTCGAAGCGGATCGAACACCTCAACGGCACCGCCGAACTCTACTTCCATCCGGCCGAGATCCAGCGGGGCATGCGAATCGCTGCCACCGCGGTTGCCCGTGCCCGGGAACTGGAAGAGAGCAAGACCGAGACGACGGTCGAACTCAAGGGCGAATCACTCAGCCCGGGAGTTGGCGGCTTCTAGAGATCGCCGTTGGCCCGTAGCGGGTGGGTAGACAGACAACACATTTCACATTTCAGCCGGCTGCGGAAGTTCCGCAGCCGGCTGTTCTTTTGCGCAGGTGCTGGCCGTTCCTCACGGCTCGGGTCGCCGACGCATCACTCCGGCTGGGGAAGCCATTTCTTGCCCTGCCAAGAGTCGCGGAGCACGAGTTCGGCGTCGATCGCGGCGCGCAGCCCCGGTTTGTCGAGGCACCATTCGGGGCCGATGAAGTACTGCGGGGGCGCTTCGCCGCTGATCCGTTCGATCACGGTTTCCGGCGGCAGCAACTCGAGGAAGTCGACGAGCACCTGCACGTACTCGTCGCGCTCGAGCAGCCGCACTTGGCCGGCCGCCACTTGGTCGGCCAGCGGCGTGTGTTGCACAACATACAAATTGTGCAGCTTCACGGCGTCGAGCCCGAGCCGAGCCACCGCGCGGGCCGTCGCCAGCATGTCCTCGTGCGACTCGCCAGGCAGGCCAAGCATCACGTGGGCGCAAATCTCGAAGCCGAGTCCGCGGCTGCGCACGACGGCGTCGAGAAAGGCATCGTACCCGTGCCCGCGGTTCATCCATTGGAGCGAGCGGTCGTGAATCGTCTGGAGGCCGTACTCCACCGATAGATAGGTCCGCTGGGCGAGCTCGGCCAGCAGTTCGAGCACGTCCGGGGGGACGCAGTCGGGGCGGGTGCCGATCACCAGCCCTACGACGCGAGGGTCGGCCAGCGCCGCCTCGTAGAGCGGGCGCAGCCGTTCCACGGGGGCGTAGGTGTTGGTGGCGGGCTGGAAGTAGGCCAGAAAACGCTCGACTTGGTAGCGGCCGCGGAGGCGGCGAATGCCGTCGTCGAGTTGCTCCTGGACCGGTCGCCGGCGCACCCGGCGGCTGGGGCTAAAGCTGCGGTTGTCGCAGAAGACGCAGCCTCCCGTGGCGACCGTGCCGTCGACGTTGGGGCAAGTGAAGCCCGCGTCCAGGCTGACCTTTTGCACCCGCTGGCCGAACCGCTTGCGCAGGTGGAAGTTCAGCGCATGATAGCGCAGTCCCGCCTGCCGCCAATCCGGCAGCGTAGCTTCGGCGCTCAGGGGTGGCTTGATTGACATGCCCGCTGGACCCGCGTAGACTGGATCTCAGGTGGTCTTAGTTGCGTACTCATAACATCTTACGTTCTTCGGGCGGGCGGCCACAAGCGACAACATGTTTGGCGAATTGATTCCGATCGGAGGCGGCGATCCTATCCCTCTCTTGAAGAAACACCTGCTGGTGGGGCGGCGTGAGAGTTGCGACATTGTGCTGCGATTCTCCAATGTGTCGGCTCATCACTGTGAATTGACCCTCGACAATGGCTACTGGTACGTCAAAGACCTGGGCAGCTCGAACGGCGTCAAGGTGAACGACGTGCGGGTGCTCGAGCGTCGCCTCGACCCCGGGGCCACGCTGGCGGTGGCCAAGCACAGCTACGAAGTGCAGTACAATCCGGAGGATCTGGGGGCCGTGGGGCCGCCGCCCCCAGAAACCATGCACTCCGATTTGTTCAGTAAATCGCTGCTCGAGCGCGCCGGACTGGAAAAGCGCGGCCGCGACCTGGACGATGGCCGTTCGCCGCGCCATGGCCAGGGCCGCCGCTTCGACGTGATGGACGACCGACCGGGGCAGATCAAGGACCCGAACCGTCCCACCTGATGCGGTGTCGTATGGTTGCGCAGTGCCCTGCTGTCGCGATTTGGCTGGTTCTCGGCCTTCGATCGGGCAGGCATCTCTAGCAGACCAGCGGATGGCGAAGAAAAAGAAAGTTCGCACGGCCTTTCGCAAGAACCACGAAACGCGGCGGCGCGAGTCGGATTGGACCCGCCGCTTTGCGACCGAAGACCAGGCCGTCGACGAAGCCCTTCGCGGCGAACGTGTTTCCGGAAAAGGGTCGCTCACTCGCAAGCGCACCCTCCTCGTAGGCGACGACGCTGCCCGCGAACTGGGAACCGATGTGCTCGCCGGGCGTGTGCTCAGCGTCCACGGTTTGGCCAGCCGGGTACAAACCGCTGACGGCGCAGTCTATCGCTGCGCGATGCGCGGGCTGCTCAAGTCGCTGGCGATCGATGCCCGGCACGTGGTGGCCGTCGGCGATCGCGTGATGATCCGCCCCGAGCGCGGCGACGAAGGCTTCATCGAGCGCATCGAGCCGCGCTACGGCGTGCTCAGCCGCACCAGCAAGGGGCGGCAGCATGTGATCGTGAGCAATGTCGATCAACTCGTGATCGTGGGGAGTGCCGCCGAGCCCAGGCTCAAGCCGAATCTAATCGACCGCTATCTGATCTGCGCCGAGAAGTCGGGCATTCGGCCGCTGATTTGCATCAACAAGATCGACCTGATCGACCCGGCCGATCTGCAGCCGCTCATCGGCGTTTATGCCCAAATGGGTTACGACACGCTGCTCGTCAGTGCGGCCCAAGGCATAAATGTCGACCGCTTGCGGCGGGCGCTCCGCGGGCGGGAGAGCGTGATCGCCGGGCAGAGCGGCGTGGGCAAGTCATCGCTGCTCAACGCCGTGGAGGCGGGCTTCTCGCTGGCGGTCAGCCAAGTGAGCCAAGAGAATCAAAAGGGGCGGCACACCACCACCGCGGCCCGCCTGCTGCCGCTCGCCGAGGGAGGCTACGTCGTCGACACGCCGGGCATTCGTCAGTTTCAACTTTGGGACGTGACCCCCGAAGAAGTCGCGGGCTACTACCGCGATTTGCGGCCGTACGAGAGCCTGTGCCGGTATCCGAGTTGCACCCACACGCACGAGGCCGAGTGCGCGGTGAAGGACGCCGTGGCCGACGGCCGGCTCGATGCCCGCCGCTACGAGAGCTATTGCCACGTGCGCGAGGGAGATATGGTATGAGCGGCGGTTTTCGCCTTGATTTCGCCCCGACCGCGTGGTCCTCCGCGAACCGAGCACGGTCCGCGTGCGTCCAATCTGTTGGGTCTTTCACACCTGGAGCAGCCTACCGATCGTGACCGAACTTCATCGCGCAGACAGCGTTGCCAGCGAGCGGGCGGTGCTCGTGGGCGTGCAGCTCCCCGACAGGTCGGAAGGGCTGAACGAGGCGCCGCTCGAAGAACTGGGCGGCTTGGCGAGCACCGCCGGCGCCCGCGTCGTGGGGGAGTTGCTGCAAAAGCGGCAGGCTCCGGACATGACGACCTACGTGGGCAAGGGCAAGGTCGAGGAGCTCAAGGGGCTGTCGGCCGCCAAAGACGCCGACGTCATCATCTTCGACAACGACCTCTCGCCCGCCCAAACGCGCAATCTGGAGCAGGCAACCGGGGTGAAGGTGATCGATCGCACCGAGTTGATCCTCGACATCTTCGCCCACCGCGCGCAAACGCACGAAGCCCGTCTGGCCGTCGAACTCGCGCAACTTCAGTATTCGCTGCCCCGGCTGAAGCGAATGTGGACCCACTTGTCGCGGTTGAAGATGGGGATCGGCATGCGCGGCCCCGGCGAAAAGCAGCTCGAAGTCGACCGCCGGCTCGTCGAGAAGCGGATTCACGATCTCTCCGGCGAGCTCAAGGAAGTGGAAAAACGCAAGGAGCGGCAAGTGGCCGCCCGCCACGACCGGCTGACCGTTTCCCTCGTCGGCTACACGAACGCCGGCAAGAGCACGCTGATGAACGTGCTCACGGGCGCCGGTGTATTGGCCGAAGACAAGCTCTTTGCCACGCTCGACACGCGCACCCGCCGCTGGCAGCTCCCGGGGTGGGGGCCGGTGCTGCTCAGCGACACGGTGGGCTTCATCCGCGACCTGCCCCACCATTTGGTGGCGAGCTTCAAGGCCACGCTCGAAGAATCGCGGCAGGCCGACCTGCTGCTGCACGTGGCCGACGCCTCGAACCCGGCGGTGAAGCAGCAGATTTCGGCCGTCTATCAGGTGCTCGAGGAGCTCGACATCGAGGCCAAGGACACGCTGCTCGTGCTCAACAAGATCGACGCCGTGGCCGACCGCGGCCAGCTCGAATGGCTGTCGCGGCAGTATCCCAACGCCCTGCAGGTGAGCGCTCGCCGGCGGGAAGGGCTCGATCGGCTGGCTGACGCGGTGAGCGCGGCCCTAAGCCGCAACTTTCTCGATCTCGACATCGAGACCGGCGTGGGCAACGGCCGCCTACTCGCGATGCTCGCGGCCCATGGCGAGGTGCTGGGCAAGGAGTACCACAACGGCAGCGTCACAGTGCATTGCCGACTGCCGGCGCGGCACTTTGGCAAGCTCGTGGGCCCCGAGGTGACGATTCGCCCGCATGCCAACGGCGACGGCGTTTCCCAGCCTCTGCCGACGGGGGCGGACGGGGCGGTGTGATGCGCGCGCGAAATCCGCGCGTGCGGATTTTCCTCATTAAATGGCGTTAAGTTCTTGCCAGCCGCCCGCGCCGGGTCTAGATTGGAAAAACTGCGAAAAGTCGCCGGGCTTCGGCCCCCTGCTTAGCGCTTGGCGGGTCGCGACGCCCGCCCGGCGGTGGCGCGGTTCCTCGCGGAACCGTGCCCCGCGACTAGTCCAACTTCGCAGCCCCATCCCGCCACCACCTTCATAGCCGTCGCCATGCGTGTTGTCTGCCGCGCTACCTGTCTGTCTGGTTTCGTATCGCGCGCTCGAGTCCTCGCCGGTGGAATGCTTTCCGCCGCGGCGCTGTTGAGCGGTTGCTCCGGCAACTCCGCGGCGCCGAGCGCCCCGCCGGCCGCGCCTCCGGCTGCTGCTGCTGCTGCTGCTGCTGCTCCCGCGCCGGCTGCCGAGCCGGCAAAGGCGCCCGCCGCGCCGCCTGCCGAACAACTGCTGGCTGCGGCCGATCCCGCTGCTGCCGAGGCGATGGTAGGCGACTCGGCCGTTGACGCCGCGTCCACCCTCGCCCGCACCAAAATGACGCCGGCCGGCCAATCGCTGGCCCGCGTTCGCGATCGCCTGGATCAAAGCATTTGGGCCACCGAAGTCGCCGCGCAGGAGCATGAGCAGACGTTTGTGGTCCTGTGGGACAACGTGCGGGCCGCCAACGACAAACTCGCAGCACTTGCCGAAGTCGCATCGGATGTGCTGGTCGTTGGCCAACCGATTCAGACCCGCGAGCTCGACTGGGGCATTCGCCACACGAAGCTCGGCCCTCAAGGGTCTGACGGGCAGGCCGCCCGCCAGATTCCCCGCGCCGAGTGGGCCGCGGCCATCGAAGGCCTGCGCAAGGCCGGCTGGAAGCTCGAGGAGCTCGAGTTCCACCACTCCAAATTCGACCCCGCGGCCGATGGCAAGCCGGCCCGCTCGATCATGGCCTCGGTCTTCCATCTGGTGAACGACTCCACGCAAACCCGCATGATCGTTCGCGGCGACCTGGCCATTGAATGGACGGGCCAGCGCGACAAGGCGAACAACCCGATTCCGGCCAAGCTCGACGCCAGCAACTTCCAGATGTTCGAGCGCTCGGGCAAGCCTCCGTTTTCGCAGCTGGTGAGCTGGCCCTTCGTCATCGATCCCTCTGGAAAAACCGCCCCTTCCACCACCCACCCCATCCAGGTCTTCGATTTCGACGGCGATGGTCTGGTCGATATCTCGGTGGCAGGCTTCAATCGCCTGTATAAGAATCTCGGAGGAGGGAAGTTCAGCGAGCCAGAGGTCCTCTGCGCCGATCAGCCCCGGCACGTCAACGGCGGCGTGCTGGCCGATTTCAACGGCGACAAGCGCACCGACTTCTTGGCCGGCCCCAAGAACGGGTATATGCGGCTCTATCTGGGAGACGAACAAGGCAAGTTCAGCTCGGCGGGCCGTGAGATCCAAGCCACGGGCACGAAGCTCCTCTCGCCCACCTCGGTGACCGCCGGCGACATCGACGGCGACGGCGATCTCGACGTGTGGGTGGGGCAGTACAAGCCGCCCTACCTCGACGGGGCCATGCCGACCCCCTACTACGACGCCAACGACGGTTTCCCCTCGTTCCTGCTCGTGAACAACGGCCTGGGCGAATTCACCGACGGCACCGCCGCCGCGGGGCTCGACAAGAAGCGGCTCCGCCGCACCTACTCGAGTTCGTTCGTCGATCTCAACAACGACGACAAGCTCGATCTGCTCGTCGTCAGCGACTTCGCAGGCATCGATGTCTACTACGGCGACGGCCAGGGCAAGTTCCGCGACGTGACCGAAGAGGTCGCTCCGGTGAAATACGCCTTTGGCATGTCGCACACCTTTGGCGACTACAATCAAGACGGGCTGCTCGACTTCTACGTGATCGGCATGAGCTCGACCACGGCGCGGCGGCTCGAGTACATGAACCTGAAGCGCGGCGATTTCGAGGACCGCACCAAGGCCCGGCCCAACATGGGCTACGGCAACCGCATGTACCTGTCGACGGGGAACGGCTTCGTGCAGAACCCCACGAACGACCAGGTCGCCCGCTCGGGCTGGTCGTGGGGCAGCACCACCTTCGATCCCGACAACGACGGCGACCAGGACCTGTTCATCGCCAACGGCTACCAGAGCGGCAAGTCGTGCAAGGACTATTGCACCCGCTACTGGACGCACGACATCTACACTGGCAGTTCGAAGCCCGACCCGGCGGTCAAGGAGCTGTTCGGCCAGTCGCTGGCTGGACTCGAGAAGGTCGATGAATCGTGGAACGGCTTCGAGCACGACGTGTTGTTCATGAACTTCGAAGGCAAGGAGTTTTTGAATCTGGCCTTCCTGCTGGGTGTGGGCTTCGAGTTCGACTCGCGGGCCGTGGTGAGCGCCGATTTCGACAACGACGGCCGCATGGATCTGCTCGTCGAGCAGTTCGACCGGGCGAGCAAGACCTATACCTTGCATCTGCTCAAGAACGAGTGGCCCACCGACAACCACTGGATCGGCCTGCGGCTCGTCGACGGCGGCCCAGGCCGCTCTCCCATGGGCGCCAAGATCACCCTGCTCACCCCGCAGGGCAAACGCGTGGCCCAAAACGTGTCGGGCCACTCGGTTTGGTCGCAGCACCCCAACGTGGTTCACTGGGGCCTCGGCAAGTCGAGCGATGTCGACGCGATCGAAGTCCGCTGGCCGAACGGCGAGTTGACGCGGCTCGATAAGCCGGCCGCCGACAAGTATCACGAGGCCAAGTAGCCCGCGGCCCCGCGCCAGGGCTAGCCAGCCGCCCCCTTCCGCACGCGTTCGAAAAGCGCCAGGTGGCGGTCGGTCATGCGCTCGAGCGAGTACTGCTCCGCCACGCGGCGGCGGGCAGCGGCGCCCAGCCGTTCGCCGCGGAGCGGATCGCGCACGAGCGACAGCACGGCCGCCGCGAGCGTGGCTGCGTCGCCGGGGGGCGCAAGCATGCCATGCACGCTGTGGTCGATCAGGGCTCGGTTGCCGGCGATGTCGCTGGCTACGACCGGAAGACCGGCGGCCATCGCCTCCAGGAGCGCGAGCGACATGCCTTCTTCGTGCGAAGGGAGCACGAAGCGATCGGCGGCCAGGAGCAAGTCGTCGACGCTGTCGAAGGCGCCGGCGAGGGACACCTGCCCCTCGAGCCCGGCAGCGCCGATCTGCTCTTTGAGCCGCTCTTCTTCCGGCCCCTCCCCCACCAGCCAGAGCTTCTCGTGCGGATGATCGCGGGCCACTTCGGCCCAGGCGGCCACGAGCGTATCGAGCCCCTTGAGCCGGTGCAGGCGGCCGGTGTAGAGCGTCAGCCGGTCGCGCGGGCCGAAACGCAGCGCGGGGTTCGCGAGCGCGAGCGACACGCGGGCCCGCACCTGGCGTTCGGCGGAGCGCGGCTCCGGCAGGGCCACGCCATTGGGAATGCGCTCGATGCTCTCGGCGGGGTAGCCGGCGGCCAGCAGCTCGTTTTCAATGACTTCGCTCGGGGCCACGATCGCGGCCGCGCGGCGCATGCAGCGGCGGCGGATGACGCCCCCCAGCGGATACTGAGCCTGCCAGGCGCAGTCGCCGCTGGGGCCGCCCCCTTCTGCGCGCAGCACGACCGGCGCGCCCAGCGACCGGCAAGCGCCGAGCGCGGCGTAGGCGTCGTGCTTGAGCATCGACACGTAGACGACGTCGAACTGTCCGGCGTGCGCCTCGAGCCAGCCCGCCAGCCGCATCATATAGCGGGCGCTCCCCCAAAAGCGCCTGGCCGGCTGCGCGATCCGCACCACGCGCACTCCCCGGTGCTCGATCGTCAGCGGCCACTCGGGCTTCCAGCGGGCGGTGAGCAGCGTGGTCGCAGCCCCCCGGGCCTGGAAGCTCGCGGCCAGCCCCGCCATGGCGGTCTCCGCCCCGCCCACCAGCGGCCAGAACCGCCGCGACACCATGACGATTCGGGGCAGGCTCATGGCGGCGGTCCCGCGGCAAGCTCGGCCTCGTCGAGCGCGGCCACGTAGGGAAGGTTGCGGTAGGCGTCTTGAAAGTCGAGCCCGTAGCCGACCACGAAACGGTCGGGGATTTCGAAGCCGACGTGGTCGGGCGCGATGGGCACGCGCGCGCGCCCCTGCTTGCGGAGCAGCACCAAGGAGCGGATCGACGCAGGGCCAAGCTCGTCGAGCTCGAGGAACAGCTCGAACAGCGTTTGCCCCGTGTCGAAGATGTCGTCGACCACCAGCACGTCGCGGTCGCGCACGTCGGGCAGCATTTCGCCGCGGATCGTCAGGGCGCCGGGCGTGGTGCTCGCGCCGCGGTAGCTGCGGGCCTGCACCAGGCCCACGCGCAAGGGGCGGGGGAGCCGGCGAATGAGGTCGGCCAGCAACACGACGCTGCCGGTCATCACGCCGACGATGGTCAGCCGTCGGTGGGGACCATAGAACGCCTCGATCTCAGCCGCCAGGCGGGCCACGCCGGCGTGAATTTCCGCTTCCGACAAAAGCTGCTGCACCGCGGTTCCTTGCGATGGGGGCTGGGCGAGGGGGTCGAGGCCCATCGGCCGGGGTTGGGAGCCGACATTCTAAAGGATGGCCGCGGCGGTGGGTACGGGCTGGCTGCCTCCGATGTGCGATAATGAACATCGCCGCGCGCTGCCGGGCGCGCGAAGCGGGACAACGTGGCTGCAGCGCGACGACCGATCGCCGCGTTTTTCGCCCAAATTCCCCAGCGACGCACATGCGAACCGGCCCAACAGGCCGCGCGGCACGAGGAATGCGATTGTTCGTTGGCGGGAGCAATGAAGGGGCGTCATGAAACTGCGCGTGAGAGGCGCCCATGCGAACGGCGATCTGGGCTTTGTTGCTGGTCATCACGGGAAGCGGGGCCGCGTCGGCCACGAGCGTACTGTTCGATTTCAATGACGGCCCGCAGTATGCGCCGCTGCCCTTGGATCTCACGGTCGGCGGGGTCCAGGCGCATTTCTCGGCCACAGGGCAAGGCTTCTCGATCCAGAACACCGCCCAGGTGATCGGCGTGCTGCCGAGCGGGTTTTCGGGCCTCGGCATCGTGCCTAGCAGCGTCTATCCGGCCGACCTCACGGTTTCGTTTCCGCAAACGGCGCTGACCGACCTGTCGATTTTGTTTGCGCCGCAGGAGTTGGCCCTCGACACCTCGGCCACGCTGCGGATCACCGCCTATCGGCGACAAGCCGCCGCCGGGCGCCTCGGAGAATTGGGGGCCGATCTTCGTGGCCGACAATCTGCTCGTCACGCCGGCGCTGGCCGGCGACGTGAACGGCGACGGCCGCGTCGACCTCACCGACTTCGGCATCCTCAAAACCCACTTCGGCGAAGCCGGCAGCCGCACGCAAGGAGACCTGGACGGGAACGGCCAGATCGACCTGAGCGACTTCGGCCAACTCAAGGCGAACTTCGGCACAAGCGGCGCGGCGGTTCCGGAGCCGAGCGGGTGGGCGCTGGCGCTTTTGGGGGCGGCTTGCGGGGCGTGGGCGGGGCGGCGAAGGGCGCGGTGGGCCGCTTCCGCAAACTGACCGTTATTGGCTGTCCTCAATGGCGTTGATCGCGGCGTTGACCAATTTCCTGAGGCCTGGATCGGTCTGACCATCTCTCATTCCGCGCAGGTAAGGAAGCGCCTCCTTTGCGTCGGGGCCGATTCGCTCGAGAGCCTGCACGAGGTAGATCGCCGCTCCTTGCCAGTTTGGCTCGTGCTGAGACACTTCAATCATCAATGGCACGAGCGGGGCTGCGGCAGGGCCCATTTCTCCAGCCCTTATGAAGAGCACCTGCACCATGCCGTCTGAACTCACGTCTTTCTTAGCACGCTCGAGAAGTCCTCGCAGGACGGCGGCGGTCCGTCCGCCGCCGATCGGGAGGTGCTGAAAGAAGTTCGACCGGCCCTGCAAGCCGCTGTATGACCAGATCGCGTTGACGACCAGGGGCACCACCTCTTCGTCAGAAGTCTTAAGGCCTGACAGTCCGTGAATCGCCGCTACGCGAACATCCTGGTTGGGACTACTGGCCATCGCTTTGAGAAAGGGAAGCGTTGCTTCGGGCCTCGACTGGATGCCCGCGATCGCACGAACGAGGGGCAGTTGCCAATCTGGTTCCGCTGCCTTTGCCTTCGCTAGGTCGAGCAGCGCATCGGCCGCCGGCGCTGCCGCTTCTCCCATGTAGATGAACGCGTCCGTCGCCTTGAGCTGTGTTGCCCCGTCGCCATTCGTCAGACACTCGATCAGTGCGGGAACGGCCGGTGCGCCGATCTTCGACAACGCCTGTTGCGCGGCGGTCGCAACCCCCTGTTTGTCGCTTCGAGCTTGGCTGCCAAGCAGCGGGATGAGCACGCGGATCGCCTCGTCCGCTTGGCCGTTTGCCCCGAACTCGCCGATGGCCGCGATCGCCTCGACCCGCGTGGCGGGATCGAGGTCGCGATCCAGGACCCCTCGCCACTGGGTGAACGATTTGCCGGCGTATTGTCGGCTGGCCGCGGCTTCCTGCTCACTGCTCTGACGTGGCGCCGCGCGCCCGCGCCGACCCGTCGGCGTGACCGGCGCCTCGCCCAAGGAACGCAAGACGTCGTCGATGATCCGTTCGATTTGCTGTGCGAGGAACCGCTCCAAGGGTTCATCCCCCAATTCGTCTCGCCATTGCCTCAGTGCGGGCAATGCGTCCTTGGCGCTTGGCCCGATCGCCAACAAGACCTGCTGGAGCAACTGAACTTCCTGCTGCTGTTCCTGCGGTGAGGTCGCCTTCACGAGCTCGATCGCGTCAGAGATCAAGGGTGCCCCCGCCGGGCCCAACTCCTTCACGGCCAGGATCAGCGTATTTCGCTGTTGAAGATCTTTGCCCTTCGCCCCCTTCAACAGTTCTCGGAGGACAGCGACGTTTTGGGCAGACGAATTCCATTTCATCATCTGGCCCAGGGCGATCATGTGTGCGTCCGCCGGAGGCCAGGTTTCGAGCGACTCAACGATGAGTGGCACGATCTCCCCGTCCGCAAGCTTGAGGCCGCCAAGTCCGCGCAGCGACGCCCAGCGAACGCCGCCTTGAGGACTTAGCGCCGCCTCTTTCAAGTAGGGCAGAGTGACCTCCGGCCGCGTGCGAATGGCGGCGATAGCGCCGACAAAGTCGTACTTCCGTTCCGACGCGGCCGCCGCAGCCACCAGGGCTTCCGCGGCCGGCGCGGCATCGTCGCCGAGTCGGCCCAGCGCCCACGCCGCCCCTAAGCGAGCCTTTTCATCTGCCCCCTTCAGAGTCTCGATCAACGCCGGAACCACGGCCTTCCCAAACGACGCGAGCGTCTCGCCGGCGACCCGCCCGACAATCTGCTTGCCGTCAGGCGTCGTGGTCTCATTGCCCAGCAGCGGCACGAGGGCAGCGATGGCCTGGTCGGTGAGGCCATTGGCGCCAAACTGGCCAAGGGCGGCGATCGCTTGAATCCTCGTCTCGGGATCGAGGTCGTTCTGCAGCTCTTCGTTCCACTGGTCGAAGGACTTGCCGGCGTAGCGCAAGTTGGGGCGCTGATCGACAAGCGAGACCGATACTCTTGGCTCCGAGACGAGCCTGCTCAGGTCGCGCTCAATGTGCTGCTCAGCCTCGATCAACGTGAGACCACTGACCAGCACTCGGCCGTACTGCGGGCCGAGCATCACCGTCCCCTCCGGCTCGACAACGAACTCGCCATCGATCGGCTGGTCGGGCAGCATGCCAACTGCCGCAATCTTGAGTCGCTGCCCAGGGGCAATCGTGCCCTTCGCTGGCTGGTTGCCCTGCGGCTCATGCCTCGAATCCGGCAGCCGGGCGTCGAACGAGCCAAGCTTTACCTGGAGCCAGGGCACGGGACCCGTTTTCTCGAGCTCACGCCGCACCTCCGCTTCTAGCTCTTTTTCCGTCAAGCCCGCGGCCGGCAACTCGGCGTCGATGCCAACGGCCCAGAGTCGATCTCCCGCTTGGTGCACGTAACGGTCGCCCGATCGCCGCAGTGAAAGGTTTCCGTCTGAATCGACAGTCGCGGCGCCAAGCAGCCGTGGTTCGAGATTCGGTCCCAAGGCTTCGATGCCAATCCAGTTGCCTGGCACAATCCGGTAGCCAGGCTCCGGAAGAGGAACCAACTTCGTTGACGAAGCTGGTTGCGGAGAATCAGGAAATGTCACCGAGACGGTTGCATTTGCTCGGATGGCGTTCTGAACGCCGGGGCGGTACTTGGGAATTGCTTCGCGGATCCGCGCCAGGATACGGTCGGCGGCAGCCTCGCGAGTCAGCCCTTTCACCTCGACTCGCCCCAATTCCGGTCCCAGAGCCAGGGTCCCTTGTGGCTCGACCTGAAAACGGTCATTGGGCGAAAGGACCGCCGCCCCGGTCGTGTTGACTTGCAAACCGTCGCCGGCCCGGATCAGCCGAACCACTTGCGCCGACCCCTCCCAGATGCGCATGGATCGAGCGCGGCCGCCCACGACAACCTGAAGTGTCACAGGGGAATTCGACTCCGAGCGACGTTCGGCTTCGACATCCTCTCGAATGATCTTTTTCAGATGGTCAAGGATCTTCGCCTCGGCGTCGACTACGGTAAGCCCGGCAACCGGAAACCGACCAAAGCGAGCGCCCAACGACACTTGACCTTCCCGATCTACGGCGCCGCCGAACCGTCTCTCGGTCTGGGCCATGCCTTCGACCGGGGCCTTCGGCGGCGGCAGCCCAACGACGTGGATTTGGAGTAGGTCGAAGGGCTCGATAACCGGCCCTGATGTCACACCGGTCGGCTCACCTCCTTCGGCCGACTGCCCGGACTTGGGGGCGTCTGCGGCCGTCGCGCTTTGCGTCGAGTCTTGCGCTTGCTCGCCTGCAACTTCACCGCGCTGATCTGCCGCTGGCGTTTGGCGGTTTGCGGTGCGTTGGGGGGCGCCGGCCAAACTCGCCGCCCCCATCATCGCCAGCGCCGTCACGACGGCCAAGCCGACATTGCACTTCCACCCGCAAGTCGCCGCAACCGGTCGTTTTCCTTGCACGAGCATGACGACTCTCCTGGCGAGTTCGGATTTCCCGCCGGCGATGCCGAGGCCGGGCGTGAGGCCGTGGGCGGTGGCGGCTTGGGTGGTGAGGAACGTGGCGTAGTCAGGCGCCTCCGATGCGCGGCCCGCGGCCTGGGCGTCGGCGAGGAAGTCTTGTTCGAGACGCAGCCGGCGGCGGAGCAGCCACACCAGCGGCTGCGGCCAGTAGATTGCCCTCGCGAGGCCCGCCAGCGCCCAGCCCCAGGTATGCCGGTGGGCGACGTGCGACCACTCGTGCGCGAGCGCCCAGCGCAACTCGCGCTCCTTGCCAGGCACGACGAGCGCCGGCGGCAGCACGATCACGGGCCACAGCCAGGCAAACGTAAAGGGCTGCCGGCAGCGCGGGCTGACGAGCAGCGACACGCGGCCAGCGCTTTGCCCCGCTACGTCGGACAGCAGAGCCTGCACACGCGGATCTGCGCCGCGCGACGACTTCCACACGCGAAGCAGGGCGAGGCCGCCCAGCGCGTCGAGTAGGACGATCGCTGCGACGCCGGCGAAGTAAAGAGTCACGACAACGGCCTGCCAATCAACCTGACGCGCCGCCGACAATTCGACTGCGGGTGACGGCGGCGAAGGCGCAACCGGTTCCGCTGCAGTTGCGGTGACCACCGTGGCAATCTCCGCACGCTCGATCGGCGCGAGGACCGCCGGCTCGGCGGCGGGCAACGGTTCGCGGTCGACGGTTAGGTCAAGCGGTGGCGCAGCGCTCGGCTCGGGATCGACCGCAAGCTCAATGATCGGCGCCGAGCTAGCTCTCTCTGTCGACTCTGGCACAGCCGACGCCGCAATCGGCTCGGCAGGCTCGGAGAGCGCCGAGGCAGTTTCGCGAATTTCGCTCTCAGCGCCATCAGGCGCAGCCAGCCACTCGCGCCACGCCACCCGCGGCAACCCCGGCACAGCCGGCAGCCAGGGCGCCACGAGGCAGGCGAGCAGCGTCAACTCGATCGCCCGCACGCGCCGCGCCGGCTCGCGCAACAGCAGCACGACCGCCGCCCCCAAGCCTGAGAGCACGAACCCCATCCCCGTAGCGGCAACCAACCAAGCAAACGCAGCCGTCGCACTCATCGGAACGACTCTCGACGTGGTCAGCGGATAATCCGTCTTCTTTTTACCGCGGAGGACACAGAGGACGCAGAGGGGCGTGCGCTAGTGTTCCTTGACTCGTGGACCGACATCGACTGCCGGCCACCAATCACCTGCCCCGAGTTACTGGCAATCCTCCTCTCTGCGTCCTCCGTGTCCTCCGCGGTAAATCAACTCTGCTATTTCCCTTCCGCCTCGCCCTGCTTCTGCTTGCGGGCGTCGGCGAGTAGTTTTTCCAGTTCGCGCAGCTCCGCCGGGCTCGTGTCGCGGGCCGAGATCAGGCTCAGCACCAGGCGGTCGAGGGCGCCGTCGAAGAGGCGGTCGAGCAGGCGGGCGGCCTCGCGCTCGCGGCTGTGGCAAGGGGTGTAAACGAGCTTGCGTCCCTGCCGGCGATGCCGCACGAGCCCCTTGTCGTCCATGATCCGCAGCAGCGTTTGCACGGTGTTGAACGCTAGTTCCCCGCCGGGGCACATTTGCTCATACACCTGGCGCACGCTGGCCGGCCCCAAGTCCCAGAGGATCTTGAGGATTTCGAGCTCGCGGCCACTGGGATTCGATTCGGCCACCGGGCGTGCATCCTTCGCCGTGCGTGGGCTGAGAACCTAAATGTTTAGGTGAATATATTCGCGGGCCACGGGAGCGTCAATGGCGCGGACGCCAAATGCTGCGCGGGCGGCCTAAGTCCGATTACAATAGTTCCCAAATGCCCAGGCCAGTGCCATTTTGGAGGGAGCCCTCGTATGCCCCGTTCGTCACGCCGCGCCCGTCGTCTAGCTTCGCACAAGACTCGTTCCTTGCCGGCGCGAAGCCGCTTGCTCCTGCGGCCCGAGGCGCTCGAACTACGGGCCCTGCTTGCGGGCGACCCGGTGGCGGTCAACGACTTGTTCGTCGTGTCGGAAGATACGAGCCTCTCGATTGCTTCGCCCGGCGTGCTGCTCAATGACTACGGCGGCCAGGCCGCGCTCTCGGCCGTGTTGGCGACGAACCCTGCTCACGGCGCACTCACGCTCGAGGCGAACGGCCACTTCACGTATCAGCCCGACGCCAACTACTTTGGCGCCGACAGTTTTACCTATCGCACGAGCGACGGAACGACGCAGTCGAACCCAGCCACGGTGCAGATCACCGTGTTGCCGGTGGCCGACGAGCCGATCGCGCCCGCGGCCGACGTGTACTTCGCCCGCCAGAGCACGCCGCTCGAGGCGCTGGGCACAGGCACGATGCTCGCTGAGACCGGCTTCAACGACGCGACAGGCATCAACGCCACCGCGGCGCCGAACTCGCCGTATTCGCTGGGGGCGCCGGCGCCCGGCCAGGGAAGCGGCGAGCCGGGCTGGCTCGAGCCGTGGCAGAACTCGGCGAACGGCGCGGTGATCTCGAGCGACGCCCCCTTGGAGGGAGATGGCTCGCTCGAACTCTCTGGTTCCAACACTCAGACCGGCCGGCGCTGGCAGGGAGTGGTGGGGGGCGAAGTCACCGTATCCTTCCGCATCAAGTTCGACGCGGGCTCGGCAATCTCGGTCTACCTGATCGATGGCACGGGAGGGAGCATCAACGTCAACGCCGACGTCGTGGGAGCGGCCCAGATCAACGTCGGCAGCGAGGGGAACGTGTATGTCGTCGACGGCGGCGACTCGAAGTTCTCGGGCCTGGTCTACAAGCCGGGCACGTGGCACGACGTCAGCTTCCTGATCGACCAGGACGCCAAGACCTATCGCTTTGTGTTCGATGGCCAGATCCTGCAAACGCCTGACCCGCTGAACTTCCGCGGCACGCCGGCGCTCGTGAGCGCGGTCAACTTTGCGGTGCCGATCGGCACGCTGCACATCGACGGCTTTCAGGTCCACACCGGCAGCGCTCTTCCCGGCGTGCTGGCCAACGACCGCAGCATCGATGCCTTGCCGCTTTCGGCCGAGCTGGTGAGCGGCGTGTCGCACGGGCAGTTGGCGCTCGCGCCGAACGGCACATTCACCTACACGCCGACGCCGGGCTTCGCCGGCGACGACTCGTTTAGCTATCGCACGAGCGACGGCGCGCATCTGTCGGACCCCGTGTCGGTCTTGATCAGAGTGGCCGCCCAGCCTCATGCCCCGGTCGCCGGGAACGACGACTATGCAGTGGCCGCCAACAATCCGCTGCAGGTGACCGATGTCTTGCTCGGATTGCTGCACAACGACAGCGACGTCGACGGCGATCCGCTGACCGCCGTCCTCGACACCGGCCCCGCCCACGGCCAGCTTGCCCTGCAGGCCGACGGCACGTTCACCTACACACCGAATCCCGGCTACGCGGGCCCCGACTCGTTCACCTATCGCGCGAGCGACGGCGCCCTGGCCTCGGCCCTGGCCACCGTGACGATCCAGGTGCAGGACATTCCGGTCGTCGCCGACGACAACTACACGGTGAACCAAGACACCACGCTCGTCACGCACGTTTCTGACAGCCTGGAGCTGGGGCTGATCCGCCACTGGACGTTCGATGAGACGTCGGGCAACGTGGCGCACGACGTGGTAGGCGGAAACGATGGCACGCTGTCAGGCTGGGCGCCGACGGAAACGCGCTGGGTGCCGGGGAAGATCGGCGGCGCGCTGGCCTGGGTCGGCAACAAGGACAAGGTCGTGACGGAGATCGGCGACATCGAGGACCAGTATACCTTCACGTTTTGGTCCTACCGCACCGGGCTCGACATCCTTAATTCCCGGATCATCACGCCGGTAATGGCCTATACCGAGATCAACCATGGGTTCGGCGCTGGCACGGTCTATGCGCCGTCGTTGCCCACTCTAGGCCAGTGGGAACATTACGCGGTCGAGATCGACCGCACGGCGGGCCAGGTTACGGTCTTCCGCAACGGAGTCCAGGTCGCGGAAGGCGCCTCGACGTTCGAGTTCGCTTTTGACGGATCTCCCTGGGTCATCGGGCACAGCACGAATCCCAAGGTCGACGTCGACGCTTGGCGCGGCCTGCTCGATGATTTGCGAATCTACGATCGGCTGCTGACGACGGACGAGGTGCGGGAACTCGCGGGCCGGCCCGTCGATCCTACGCCGGGCGTGCTGCAGAACGATCAGAGCGCGCTGGGAGGGCCGTTGTCGGCAGTGGTGGTGGCGACCGCGCAACACGGCACGCTCGAGCTGCATCCCAACGGCACTTTCGCATACCAGCCGGCGGCTGGTTACTCAGGGCCCGACAGCTTCACCTACCAGGCATTCAGCCACGGCTATGGGTCGGCGATTGCTACGGTGTCGATCAACGTGCTGCCCGTGGCGCCCAATCCGGTGGCGGTCGACGACGCTTACGAGCTCAAGGAGGGGCAAACGCTCACTGTGGCTGCGCCGGACAACGTGGAGAACGGGCTCATCCACCACTGGACGTTCGACGAGACCTCGGGCAACGTCGCCCATGACTCGGTTAGCGACAACGACGCCACTTTGTTTGGCTACGGCCCGAGCGACGACCCGTGGGTGGCCGGCAAGAAGGGGGGCGCCCTGGCGTACGTGAACGCCAACAACGCGGCGATCTCGCTGCACGGCGATACGTTCAGCCAATACACGTTCAGCTTCTGGCTCGAACGGACCGGCGCGATTCACAACCCGCGGATTCTCGCGCCGATCGTGGTCTACGGAGAGGCCGGCCAAGGCGTGGGCGCAATCAGCGTTTTCGCCCCAACACCCCCGGCGCTGGGCAAGTGGGAGCACTATGCGGTCGAGATCGATCGCATCTTCAACCAGGTGACCGTCTACCGCGATGGGGCGAAGGTCGCCCAGGGGAACGCCGAGTACAACGATCTCAGCGACACCTGGATCATCGGCCACCACCCGATGATGGGCAACACCATCGACACCTGGAAAGGCTTGATCGACGACCTGCGGATCTACAACCGCTTGCTCTCCCCCGCCGAGATCAAGGCCCTGGGCGCCGACCAGATCGGCGTGCTCGGCAACGACCACGATCCCCAGGGCGATGCGCTGCAGGCGCAACTGGTGAGCAACGTCTCGCACGGCGCGCTCGACCTCCACGCAGACGGCACGTTCACCTATCAGCCGGCGGCCGGCTTCTCGGGCGTGGATTCGTTCAGCTACCGCGTGAGCGACGGCGCGCTGCTCTCGAACGTGGCCACCGTCACCTTGACGGTGAAGAGCTTGCTCGTGCCTGGCGACGTGAACGGCGACGGCAAGGTCGACCTGAGCGACTTCGGCGTGCTCAAGGCGAACTTCGGCACGGGCGATTCCTTGGCCGAGGGGGATCTCGACGGCAACGGCAAGGTCGATCTGAGCGACTTCGGCATTCTTAAGGCGAACTTCGGCTCGCAAGGGGCAGTGGCGCGTGCGGCCGCGGCGGTGGTTGCTGAAACGCGCTCGGCGCCTGCGGTTGGCCCGGCCGCGAACGACTCGTACAGTTCGAGCGCCGCCTGGCAAGTGGCTCTCGACTCGCTGTTCGCACGGGATGAAGAACTGGCGGCCTGGGATCTCGCGGAATAGCAGCGGCGGACCGCGCTTTCGCGCAAGATTCCCGAGGGTTCGCCTCTTGCCGGCACGCGTGCCTGTACTGTACATTTGCTTCGACTGCTCGCGATTGGAACGGATGCTTCGCAAAGCCCTGCCGTGTCGGTCTGGATGCTTGCGAAACGAGCCCCAAGGAGCCCGTCTGTGGCTACGTCGTGCGAGGTCGATTCCCGGCCCCTGTTTCCCGACGATGCGAACGATCTGCCCTCCGAGCTGCTGCTCGAGCTGAGCGTTCACGATCACGATACGATCGCCGCCCTGTGCGATCATGAGCCCGGCAAAGAGCGCGAGGACTACGCGCTGCATGCGCTGCGGATCGGCGTGCTCGCGCTGCGGCATGCCCGCGGCCAGCTCGACGCCGAGCTCGTGCGCCGTGAGAGCCAGCGCATGCTGGCCGACTTGCAGGGGCAGCTCGGCCTCCACTCGCGCTCCCTGCAAGACTCGCTCTCCGGCTCGCTGCGCGAATACTTCGACCCCGAGAACGGCCGCTTTCCGCAGCGCGTGGAGAGCCTGGTCAAGCGCGACGGCGAGCTCGAGCAGCTCCTCCGCCGGCAGATCGGCGGGCAGGACTCGGAGCTCGTGAAAACGCTCGTCTCGCACGTGGGGCAGCAGAGCCCGCTCTTCAAGCTGCTCGATCCGCGCGAATCGCAGGGGCTGCTCTCGGCGCTGCGGACAACGCTCGACGAAGAACTGGCCGGCCAACGCGAAAAGGTGCTCTCCGAGTTCTCGCTCGACAACAAGCAGGGCGCCCTGGCCCGCCTGCTCGACGAGTTGGCCGAGTGCCACGGGCAGCTCACCGATGGCTTGCAAAAGCGCATCGACGAAGTGGTCAAGCAGTTCTCACTCGATGAAGAGAACTCAGCGCTCAGCCGGCTGGTGAAGAACGTCGACCATGCCCGCCGCACGATCACGAGCGAATTCTCGCTCGACAACGAGCAATCGGCCTTCTCACGGCTGCGGGTAATGCTCGAATCGAACAGCCTGGCGATCCACAGCAACCTCACGCTCGACGACGAGCATTCGGCCCTCGCGCGATTGAAACGCGAGCTGTTCGAAATCATCCGTACGCACGGCGAGGCGCAGGCCAAGTTCCAGCTCGAGGTGACCGGCGCGATCAAGGAGATGACCGCCCGCAAGGCGGAAAAGGACCGCGGCACCCGGCACGGCGAAGACTTCGAAGCGGCGGTGGTCGAATACGTGCAGCGGCTGACGCAGGAACAGCACGACTGCTTCGAGCACGTCGGCGCCCGCACCGGCATCATCCGGCATTGCAAAACCGGCGACTGCGTGATCGAGCTGGGGCCCGATACGCGTGCGCCGGGCGCCAAGATCGTGATCGAGGCCAAGCAGGAAGCCGGCTACACGCAGGCCGACGCCCGCAAGGAGCTCGACGAAGCCCGCCGCAACCGCGGGGCCGAGGTGGGGCTGTTCGTCTACTCGAAACGCGTGGCCCCGGCGGGCCAGTGCGAGCTCGAGCGGCTGGGCAACGACGTGTTCGTGCTCTGGGACGCCGAGGACCCGAGCAGCGATCTGTATCTCAAGGCGGCGCTCATGCTCTGCCGGGGCATGTGCGTGGTCGGGCGGAAGCAGGACGATCCGCATCAAGACGACTTCGCGGCGATCGACAAGGCGCTGGCCACGGTGCAGAAGGAGATCGAGCGGCTCGACAAGTTCACCTCGGCCGCCGAGACGATCAAACGCAACGCCGACGAAGTGGCCAAGAACGCCGAGCTGATGCGCTCGCACCTCGACAAACAGGTGGCGCTGCTCGAGGACCGGATCGGCGGGTTGCGGCAGGCGCTGGGAACCCCGGCCGGCGAGTAACGCCGCAAAGGCACGAAACCGACTTGGGCCGATTTCGCGCCTTGCTGAGCGGGGAGTGGTTGGACGAGGTGGACGCTGCGCCGCTTCTGTCCCCCCGTGACTCACGGGCGGCTAATGGGCGGCGCGGGCCGTGCGCTAGCGCGGGCGGCCTTTGGGACCTCCCTTCGGTCCACCCTTTGGACCGCCCTTAGGGCCACCTTTGGGCCCTCCCTTCGGTCCGCCGGCAGGGCCGTCGTGCGGCGGCGCGGGTTCGACGAGTACGCCGTTGATGGTGGTCGCCCGCAGGATTTGCTTCCCGCTGGCGAGTTTGCGCAGGCGGCCCTCCGCGGTGAGCTCTTGCCCGACCTCGAGCCGAACGCGCTGCGCCTCGCGGGGGCCGAGCTGCACGAAGTCTCCGTTCTCGAGCACGAAGCCGTTGGTCTCGCCGTGGCGGCCATAGTTGAGCGACTTGATGACGCCCTTGAGCTCGGCCGGAGGCGCGTCTTCTTCAGCCACGACGAGCGTCTTCTCGCCGGCGGCCAGCTTTTCGAGCCGGTAGACACGGTGATCGCCCTCGCTCCGCTCGGGGCGGACTTCGGCGGTCAGCGCGCCTGACTCGGCGATCGCAGCCACCTGCTCGGCCAGTTCGGCCGGGAAGTTGAGCTGCACCACGCCCTGTTCGGTGGCCAACATCAGGCTGTCGTAGGTTCCCTGCGGGTTGTAGTTGTAGCCCTTGAGTTGGCCGGCGACCTCTTCGCGCGGTCGGCCCTTTTCGTGCGGCGGACCAGGGGGCGGCTCGGGGCCGTCGGCCGGACCTTCCCACAGCACGGCCGACAGCACCAGGCCGGCCAATGTGATCAACGGGGCGTAGTTCATGCGAGTTCTCCTTCACCAGGGGTTGGGCTCGAGGCGGGCGCCGCGTCGGCGGGCAGGGCCTCGAAGCGCGAATCGTTCTGCGAGTACTTCCGTTCGTATTGGGCGAAGCCGATGCGGACCGCGCCCAAGAGCGACAACACCAGGCCCGCCGCCACGCTGGCCAGCCCCAGGGCGGCCTGCGTTTGGGCGCGCTGCCAGGCTTCGTGCGCGGGGTTCGGCGGGGGCGGAGGAGGGCGGCGTGGCGGCGGCCCTTTGCCTTTGGCCGCCGGCGGGGGCGGTTCGTCAGGCGGTTCGAACAAGGCGCCCAGCGTTTTGGCCTCCGGCATTGCGATGTCCGGCGCCAGGCCAATCGCCAGGCCGCCGGCCAACAGCAGCCCGAGCCCCAGCGTGAGCGTGAGCACGCCTGCCCGCAGCGAATCGAGCCAGTAGGGGGGCCCGCCGCTGGGCAGGGGGATGCCCCGTTCCAAGGCGGTCTTCACGAGTTCGAAGCGATGCCGGTCGCTCTGCCAGCGGAGGAGCACATAGCCCCCCACGGCCAGCAGGGCAAAGACGACGCCAAATCCCGACCAAAATGCATGTGCCATGAACCAGGTCCTCGCTTCGTTGCCGCGAACTGCACTCGTTAGTGGCGGGGCGAACCCGCGCGGTTTCAGCCGGATCGATTTTTTCCGCAAGTGAAACCGCGATCCGCGTCCGCGCCACTAAGATGGGAAGGTAGTTGTAGGGTGTGTCAAGCAAAGCGCAGACGCACCAACGATGAACCGCGGTCGCTGCCCGGTGGCGTGTCCCGGTGGTGCGTGCGCGCTTTGCTTGACGCACCCTACCCAATGGAAGCCCGATGCCTGATGCGGCGCCTACGAGCCCTGAAGCCAGCCTCCGGCGTCTGCAGCGCCGCGACGCGGCGGCGTTTGCAGAGCTCGTGGACGAGTGGCAGCCGGCGATTCTGGGATGGTGCCAGTCGCTCGGCCTCC
>JBGAPH010000042.1:42500-57868 GCA_044221365.1 Pirellulales bacterium | reverse complement strand
TTAGGCATCCGGCGCGCCAGGTACTGCAGCCAGGCGGCGGGCTGCCAGATTTCGACACATACGGCCGCTCCCACGACGATCACCTCGCCCCCGGCCTCGACCTGCAAGAACTCCCGAAAGCCTTCGGGAATCAGCAGGCGACTGCGGCCGGAGATCTGCACGGTCTTGTGCCGCGAGGAAAGCAGCCGCCCCAGCAACTGCACCTCGCCCAAACGCCCCTCGAGCCGGCCCGCGGCGATCCGGGCTTTGATGAGCTCCACGCCGGTATCGAGCTTGGTCTGCCAGGCGGCGGCCGGCCACAGGCTCAGGCATCCGGGCCGTTCCTTGGCCAAGATCAGATCGGCCCCGGCCGCCAGCAACGGCTCGGCCAGCTCGGAGGGCAGCGACAGCCGGAAGCGGTCGTCCAGGGACCTTGGGTGCTCTCCCAGCAGGAAATCGTTGGCGGCGGTCATCCCGGGCAACCGATCGTCGGCGGCAAGGCCGCTGCGAACGCTCCTGGTCGTGATGAGGTGGCATGAGCGGACCAACTGTTGGGCAATTATCCCACAATCATGCCAACAATCAATCATAGTTGGGCATATTTCCCACGGGCAGAGTTTAGCAAACCGATTTGGCGGTGCAACGCCCCCAGTTGGAATTTTCCCCGCCCACGTGTTCCTCGGAAGCTGGATCGATTAGGGGTCCTGTACGGATTCGGCTGGCAAAATATGATGGTTTCGCGTACTTAGTGGCTGCGGCTAGGACGAGCGCACTCCCCTGGCCTACACGCGGTGGGCCGCCAGGCCAACCAGCAGCGCGGAACTCATGATCGCCAGCTCCAATACCTCTGACGCTGCCAGCCAACGCCCCGACTCTGTGGTGATCACCGGGATCGGCATGATCACGTCGGTTGGCGGCGAACGCGAAGCCGTGTGGCGGGCCGTCCGCGCCGGACGCTCCGGCGTGCGGAACCTCCACGGGCTGATGGGCATCCCTGCCGGGCTCCTGCAGGGCGCCCCGGCCGACGTCGCTCCCGAGTATCCCGGCCAGCTCAAGGTGATCTCGCTCACGCAGCATGCCACGCGCGAGGCGCTCGGCGACGCCGGCGTCGATCTCAGTTCGATCGACCGAGCCAACTTCGGCTGTGCGCTGAGCGCCCATATGGGCGACACGGCCTATGTGAATGAGAAGCTGCACAAAGAAGAGCTGCTGGGCGCCTATGCCCGCCCGTGGTGCGAGCAGTTTTTTCCGCTTACCGCCTGCACGTCGGTAGCGCAGCGCTATGGGTTGGGGGGACCGCTCCTCGCGCATTCCACGGCTTGCGCGAGTGGGATGATCGACATTCTGGGCGCCGTGCGGGCCATTCAAGACGGCCAGTGCGACATCGCGCTCGCCGGCGGCGCCGAAGCGTTTCATCCGGTGTTCGCGGCCGGCTTCTACCAGATGCGAGTGCTGGCGCACCACGACGATCCGACCCAGGCTTGCCGCCCCTTCGACCGCAACCGGCAGGGGTTCGTAATGGGCGAGGGCGCCGCGGTGTTCGTGCTCGAGCGCGAAAGCCACGCGCGGGCCCGCGGGGCCGTGCCCTACGCGGAGATCGCCGGCGGCGCTATGCTGGCCGAAGCCCACCACGTGACGGGGCTCGACGCCGAGAGCGACGCCCTGGCGCACCTGATCGATCGGGCGCTGAGCCGGGCCAAGGTGCGGCCGGCCGAAATCGGCCATATCAATGCCCACGGCACGGGCACTCAGCAGAACGACCTTGTAGAGGCCCGCGGCATTCATAAGGCTTTTGGCCCGGCGGCGAGCGATGTGCTCGTTTCCGGGACCAAATCGATGCTGGGGCACCTGGTGAACGCCTCGGGGAGCGTGGAGCTCGCGCTCGCCACGCTGGCGCTCCGCGATCAGTTCGCCCCCCCCACGTTGAACCTTACCGACCCTGATCCCGAGTGCGATCTGAACGTGGTGCCCCCGTCAGGGCATTCCCTGAACACCGAGCATGCCCTGAAGCTCTCGATCGCCTTCGGGGGGCATCTGGCGGCGATTGTCTTGCGCCGTTTGCCAGAAGGCCGCAAGCGGCAATCTTGATCAAGTCGTTCGCGTGCGAACGCCGATCTGTTGGGTGACCGTAGCCGGCCCCTGCGCCTGTGCGGCGGTCGACACTTTTCTCACTCGCGCCGTTCGCCGAACTTATCTGAACTGCGAACCACGGCCGCTAGCAGCCGTGCCCCGGCGCGGGCAACAAGCCGAGGGCAGAGCGATGCTTACGACGCTCCCGCAGTTCTTCCATCCCTACCAGGCCAGCCGCGGCGAAATCATCGAACTGGTGCGGCCGCACAGCCGGGAGCAAATCCGCGAGACCTTTGCCCACGATCCATTCTTGGCCAACTTCCTGGTGAACCATTGGGAGTTCGCCCACGGCGCGGCGGAATGCACGTCGTACCCCTGGAACGTCGTGATCCCGATCTCCGATGTTTGCAACGCGAGCTGCTCGTTCTGCAACGCCTGGCTGCGGGGCAAGCGGCTGCTCAAGCTGGAGGAACTCGACCGTTTCGAGCCTTTGGTGCGCCACGCGGCCATGCTGGGGCTCGAGGGGCACGGCGAGCCGCTCGTGCATCCGGAGTTCGAGGCCATCGTCGAACGGCTGCACGGCATGGCCGATCGCCGCTGCCGGAAGTACATCATCACCAACGCCTGGCTGCTCGAGGAGAAGTTCGAGCTGCTGCAGAAGCTGGGCATCAACGTCTACAACATCAGCCTTAATGCGGCGAGCGCTCCCACCCATCACAAGGTGATGCACTTGGGGGAGCGGGCGTTCCACAAGATCGTGCGCAGCATCCGGCGGCTGATCCAGCTCAAGCGGGCCCAGGACAAGGACGGCGAGCAGGCGATCAACCTGTCGATGGTGGTGACGAGCGAGAACATCCACGAGGCCGCCGGCTTCGTACGGCTTTGCAATGAACTGGGCGCCTCCCACGCGAATCTGCGCACGTTGCTGCCCACGCAGGAGTTGCTGGCCGGGCTCAACTACCACTTGCTCCCCCCGTACCTGCACCCCGATTTCGAGCTCCATCGCCGCGAAGCCGTCGAGGCGATCGCTCAGTCCCGCGTGCCTGTCTCGGCCGATCCGGACTCCTGGAGCAATCCGGTGTTCACCGAGGAGCAGCAAGAGCGGATTCGCCGCGAGCCGCCGACGGCGCTCTCGAGGGCCGAAGGACGCAAGCTCGTCAGCCAGATGAAGGAGGAGTACCGCTGGTACGCCGAGGTGGCGTCGTGCGGCGAGGCATGTCCCGAGGGGCAGGAGGGGCCGCACCAATCGTCGTCGACCTTCGCCGACAGTCCGTACGGGCGCACGGCGCCCTACCAGTGCTGGGACATCTACTCGATCTTCCACATGAACGACTTCTATTTCCTGTTGCGCCCCTGCTGCTACATGGATTCGGTGCCCGGCCATCGGTTCATCAAGTTCGATGGCGCGCACGGGTTCTTCGAGGCCTGGAACAGCCCGGCGATGGTCGCCCTAAGGCGCAGCCTCAAGGAAGGCCCGCTGATGGACATGTGCAAGCGGTGTGCGCCGCAGCCGCAGTTCGTGCCGATTGAGCAGCTTCGTGCGGCCGCCTGATCTTTGGGCTGGATCATCGAGCGCAGCCGCGCCAAGCAGTCCACTCGGCCGCAGCTAGCGACCGTCTAAGGCAAGCCGGCCGCGCCGACCACGAATCGGCGCGAGTCTCGATCGGCGGCCGGCTGTCCAGCGAAGCTCAGGAATGTGAACTGATCGCCGGCCAGACCAGAATAAAGGCTACGAGGGCCAGGGCCACGATGCAGCCGAGCCATCCGCGGCCCGCCAGTTTACCAACCGCCGCCCCAAGGAACGTAATCGCACTGAAAACGAAGAACATGACCGGAAGCACCGCAAGGCCGCAGGCATCGTTGGGAATGCTCGCCGCATACGCACGAGCGACGCCGATCAAAAGCATAAAGGCGCCAAACCAGCCGGCCGCTGCCAGCAACCCCGTTCGCGAAACGGGAACGGCAGGAGCAAAGCCCACGATGAAGTTGTGGGACGACTGCCGAGGGACTGGTTTGGTGGTTCGCCAGATCATGGCTCTAGGCGGTTCGCGATTCGGAATCAGCCAGGCCGTCGGCGCCGCCGAACCGCGCCGCCGATCAACCCCGCCACGAGCAGTGCACCTGCGTACGACGGCTCCGGCACAAGCCGCAAACCCGCTGGGCGATGCAGATTGATCGTCTGCGGCGCATCGCCCAGCAAGCGGAAGGCGTCGCGGGAAACGATGGGCGAACCGCTCGGCGACACCATCAATTCGATCATCGCCGGTCCGTTGCTATCGAACATCAAGAGCTCGAGCGGATGGTCGCCCGCCTCGAGCCACACTGTGCCGAACACCTGCGTAATCTGGCTGGGCTCAACTTCGATCGCTAACGTCTGACCGGTATCCGTGACCACGCCGACTTCCGACAGCGACGAGAAGTCGGCGCCAGCGATCGTCAGCGCCGCGCCTCCGGCGCCTTGAAAGCCGAACGTGTACTCCCCCGCGACATCGATCTGCAGAATTCCGTCTGCCTGGAGGGCAAAGTTGCTGGCTTGACCGTGCAGGAACTGGCTTTGGCCCGGAATCCAGCCTGCCCAGCCGGTAGCCGAGAGATCGAGCCCTGGCAGAGTTCCTTGGAACACGGCGTCCGTCGGAGCGGGCGAGGCCAGGATCGCTCGGGCCTCGGCAAGCGTGTCGATCGGGTCCGCGGGCCCGAGAACCGGCCGGACGACCTCTCGCACCTGAAAGCCCCCGCGCACGAACGGCGTTGCCGCTTGCAGGGCGACGCCTGGGTCTCCGACGAGTGCAAACTGTTGGTCGCCGGGCCCTTTGGCCGAAACCTCGAGGGCAGCCAGGCCGTTGTACTCGTGGTAAACCACCTCGACGTCGTGGTCTCCCGGCTCGAGTTGGATCGAGCCCACGGAGGGCCCTTGGTACATGGCGCGATCGGCGGGATAGGTCAAGGAACCATAATTCGTGGTCTGGGTTGCGTCGTTGGGGTTCTGGACCGGTGCGGCAATTGGGTCGAAGCGTTTGCCGGGGATGTAAATCTCAAAGGCGTCGTCGCTGTCGACCCGAAACTGCCAGGCTCCGCCCCGGCCTTCCGGCACCCGGATCTTTCCATGAGCGACGAGCGCCAGCTTGTCGAGCGCTCGGCCCGAGGCAAATTCTTGATCAATCGTGAACTGGCCGTCCAGGGTTTGGTCCACGTAGTCCAGAACGGGCGTTTGATAGTCGACGGTCTTCGCCTGGGGGCCCGGCGAGAAGAGCGTGGTCAACGCGCCCGCCAAGCCCTCGCCCTGAGCGGGGTCGACGATCTCGCGCACCCCCCAAGTGCCCCAACTACCTTGCGGTCCCGGCGCCTGGGCGGCCCGAGCGTCCGGCAGGAAGTCCGATGGCATTTGCGTTTCGTATTCGACCACCCAAAGAAGTTTGTCTTCGTTTTGGGCATCGCTCCATTGTCCCGAGGCCGAGCGACCCAAGACGGCCACATAGTCTGCGCCGCTGGCCCCCTGAGGGCCGGAGTTCTGCCGCCAGTTGGCATACCGGAATGGTTCGCCGTTGCTCCATTCCCAGCCGATGCCATCGCCCGCCGGACCGTTCAACCCGCTCAGCCCATCCAAGAGCGGCTGACCCGTTGCCGTTTCGCCGCCGCCAAAGGCCTCGTTATCGGTGAGGCCAATCCAGTAGCTGGACGCGTCAGGCACGCGGCTGCGAATCGCCGCATTTTCTTCGGCGCCGCCCACTGATAAGAGGTGCCCAGACACGTTCTTGCCGGACAAGGATTCGAAGCGTCCCTCGGCGTCGGCTAGCGCCGCGTGCCAAGTTGCGGGTGCGGCGGCGATTTCCCCAGACACCGAAAGCGCCAGGCGCGGGTTGCCCGGAGTTCCCGGTAGGCCCTCGATTTCGTAGAGATTCCAAGTTCCCCCTTCGCCAAATGGCGCCGTGAAGAAGTGCGGCGACTGGGCGAACACGCCCGTAGAGCACGCCAACAGCCACAGCGCGCCCGAAGATCCTCGTAACGCGAACCTCGACATGCGACAGAGACCACTCATGTGGGCATCCTCTCAAGAGACAGCCCGACCGCACTGTACCCACCAGGAACGAATATACGCGCCGTGACCCAAGAATGTCGTTTTTTTCCTTAAATGCCGAAGCGGCGGCGGGAGTCGCTTCGCTTCGGGGGACTTTAGCCCACAAGCTGTCGGATCGGCGTCCCTTCGCTCACCAGGCGCACGATGTCGCGGGGAACTTTGTCCTGCAGCCGCAGCACGCCGGGATCGAACAGCGTGTGCATGATCGTGGCGATGAGGTTGCTCAACGAAACGGGGTCGCCGGCGGGTTCGCCGCCGTCGCGCGACGAGCGGCCGATGATCTGCCCCATCGGCAGCCCGCCGCCGGCCAGCAAGAGCGGCCCCAGGTTGCCCCAGTGGTCGCGGCCCCCTTGGGCGTTGAGTTTCGGCGTGCGCCCCATTTCGCCGCACACCACGAGCAGGATCTTGTCGCTCAGCCCCCGCGCCGCCACATCCTCGAGAAACGCCGACACCGCGTGGTCGAGCGGAGGCCCCATGTAGCTCATCCCTTCGCCCATGGGGGCGTTGTTCACGTCGGCATGCATGTCCCACACGAAGTTCGTGGTCACGGTTACGAAGCCGCAGCCCGACTCGCAGAGCCGCCGGGCCAATAGGAGCAGCTTGCCCAGCGAGCGGGCATTGTCGGCGTAGTTGCGGTGATTGTTCCAGTGGCGGCTGATGTTCTCCGCCCGCACGAGCGGCGCCGTGTCGTAGCGGGCAACGATCCGCGGGTCTTCTTGATTGAGGTCGAACGCGGTTCCCACGCCGCGGAGGATGACCTCGAAGGCCTGTCCTTGCAGGCGGTCGACGGCCGTGAGCGCGTCGCTGGCCGCGGCGCGGCGCCGCAAGGCGTCGAGCTGCGACAGCAGCCGGCGGCGGTCGTCGAGCCGGTCGCGGGGCAGCTTGAGCTTGAGGTCCTCCTGCAGCGTGCCGGCGGCCCCTGGCTCGAAGGGCGCATACGCGGCGCCGAACGGACCGCTCGCGCCGAATCTCCCAAAACTCATCTCGCCCGGTTGCGTCTCGGGGTCCACGGCCTGCGGAAACAGCAAGGTATTGGTCGGCAGCCCCGTGACCGCATTGTTCACGCCGGCCACGCGGGCATAAATCGACCCCAGGTTGGCCCCGAGCGTTTCGCGGTGCACCACCGGTTTAATGTCGTGGTTGGCGTCCCCTGGCACGAAGGAGCGGACGATCGCCAGCCGGTCGGCCAAGCGCGCGAGCCGCGGAAACGACCCGCCCAAGGTGACGCCGGGAATCGATGTCGCGATCTCGCCGGTGACGCTGCGGATGCCGGAGGGCGCTTCCCCTTTGGGATCGAACGTTTCGATCTGGCTGGGACCGCCGTGAAGGAACAAAAGGACTACCGAGCGATCGCGCACGGCCGAACTCGCGGCGGCGGCAGCCGCGCTTTGCGCCGCCCAAGGAAGCCCCGCTAGGCTCCAAGCGCCCAATCGCAAAAACTCGCGGCGCCCGAGCCCGCGGCCGTGGTCGAAGAAAGTCAGCATGGGTATCGCTCTCCCTGAGAATCGCTGACGCCACCGTTGGAAAGCATCGTACCGCGCGGGGCGACACGGCACGAGCAACGGGCCCGCGAACTCGGCCAGCAGGTCCATTCGAGGTTTCCGGTCCCAGCCGTGAGGGCTATACTCGCCCTGTGGTCACTTATCTGCTGCTTTTGGTGGGGGCGTGGTGTGCGGGGCCGGCGGCGGCGCCCGCTGAGCTTGCGCCGAGACGGCCGGCCACCGAGTCGCGGCGGGCCGAGGCGCCCGCGGAACAACCTCCGCAAGCCGCCTGCCTGGATTCTCGGGTGCAGCCCGTATCCTGGCGCTGTGCGCGATCGTGGCCGCTGACGACGCCGTGCCTCGATCCCGTGTTCGTGGCGCTGCGACGGCCCGTGCGGCCCGACATCGTGGCTGCCCGGCGGAAGTCGTCGCCCACGCTCCAAGAAGTTCGCGTCCGACTCCAGATTTAGGCGCAGCCGAGCGGCTCTTGTCCTCGGTTTGCACCCCATCCGGCTGCGCATGCAGTCTGCGCCTATTTCTTGGAGTTTTTCCCGTGAGCCCCGATCCTGACTCGAACAACCCGTCTCCCAACAATGGACTGAAAGATGTTTTCAAATTGACGGCCTTGGTCGCCGCCCTGCTGGGCAGCGCCTGGTTCTTGAACAAGCTGCTCGAGGTCTGGCTCTAGCGCCGACGCCGTCAGCGACTGACCCCAGACCGCGGCCCGCCGCGGGGAGCGAGCCGATGCACGAACCCGATGTGAAAATCCTGCTCACCCTCTCGGTGAGCCTGACGGCGGCGCTCGCGCTGGGGTACATCACGCAGCGACTGAAGCTGTCGCCCATCTTGGGCTACTTGCTGGCAGGCGTGTTCGTCGGCCCTTATACCCCCGGCTTCGTCGCCGAACCTCACACCGCCTCGCTGTTCGCCGAGATCGGCGTGATTCTGTTGATGTTCGGGGTGGGGCTCCATTTCCACCTCGACGATCTGCTCGCGGTCAAACGCGTGGCCGTGCCGGGGGCCATTGGCCAGATCGCCGTGGCCGCCGCGCTCGGCCTGTTGGCCACGGTGGCCACGGGGGGCAGTTGGCTGGCCGGGCTGGTGATTGGCGTGGCGGTGTCGGTCGCCAGCACCGTGGTGCTGATCCGCGTGCTCACCGACAACGACGTGCTGCAGAGCGAGCAGGGGCACATCGCGGTGGGCTGGCTGATCGTCGAGGACCTGTTCACGGTCTTCGTGCTCGTCACCCTGCCGGCCCTGGCGGCCGTGGCCAAAGGCGACGACTACAGCGTCGGGGGCGTGCTTCTCTCGGTCACCTGGGCCGTCATCAAGATGCTGGTCCTCGGCGTGCTCGTGCTCCGGGGGGGCCGTAAGCTCATCCCCTGGCTGCTCGAGGCGGTCGCCCGCACCCGCACCCGCGAGCTGTTCACACTGGCGATCCTGGGCGTGGCGCTCACGGTGGCCACGGGCTCGGCCGTGGTGTTTGGCGTGTCGATGGCGCTGGGGGCCTTCTTGGCCGGCATGGTCGTGGGGCAATCGGAGGTCAGCCACCAGGCGGCGGCCGACGCCTTGCCCATGCGCGACGCCTTCGCCGTGTTGTTCTTCGTTTCGGTAGGCATGCTGTTCAGCACCGGCGTGATCCTTGCGCATCCGCTATTGTTCGTGGCGCTGTTGGCGATCGTGCTCATCGCTAAGCCGCTCACCGCGATCGTGCTGGTGTGGGCGCTCGGCTACTCGCCGCGAACCGCCCTCACCGTGGCAGTGGGTTTGGCTCAAATCGGCGAGTTCTCGTTCATTCTCGCCGCGCAAGCCGAAGGGTTGGGGCTGGTGTCGCAGGATGAGCAGAGCCTGCTCGTGGCCTGTTCGATCGCCTCGATCGTGCTCAACCCGCTGTTGTTCCGCTCGATCGCACCGCTCGAAGCCTGGATGCGGCGGCGGCGGAAGCTGTGGGCCGTGGTCGGCGGACGGTCGGAGAAGCGGGTGCGAACCGACCTCACGCAACCGGCCCCGCTCGAGGACAAGGGCGGCCAAAGCCGCGCGATCCTGATCGGCTATGGGCCGGTGGGGCGCACGGCAGCAAAGATTCTCGAAGATTTCGGCCTCAAGACCGTGGTCATCGATCTCAACGTCGACACGATCGGCATGCTCAAGTCGCAGGGCAAGGCCGCCGTGTATGGCGACGCTGCGCAGCGCTCCGTGCTGCAAGTGGCCGGCATCGAAAAGGCCAAGTACCTGCTGATCACGATTCCGCAGATCGAAACTCGCACGGCGGCCATGCTGGCCGCCCGCGAGCTCAATCCCCAGCTCAAGGTCTTCGTGCGGGCCCGCTATCTCGAAGAGCGGGCCTGGCTCGAGGAGATGGGCGCCGACGGCATCTGCTTCGAGGAGGGGGAAGCCGCCGTGGGGTTGGCGGCGATGTTGCTCCCCGAGGTGGGCGCCGACGAAGAGCGGGTGCGCAGCGAGCTGCGCCGCCTCCGGCTGCGCTTCTCGGCGCCGCCGACCAGCGAACCGGCCGCTGACAAGTCAGCCACGGCGGAAATGGCGGAGTAGCGCCCTGGCGAGCGGCCGGCGTAAGCCGGCTGACGGAGCGCCTTCGGAGCGCGGCGAGTTTGGCGTTTGAGCACGCCGGCTAGCTGCGCAGGCAGTCTTGCCACGCGTCGAGCGAATGATCGGGCTTCTCCAAGGGCGGCAGTCGCGCGGCCAGCTCCGGCGTGATGGCCCGCCACCAGAGCGGCTTGTCGATGGCGCGACCGCTTGCGATCCAGGTCGGCTCGCCGCGCTGCCGATCAAGCTCGTCCCAGACAGTCGCAATCACTAGTGCTGCGTCACAGCTAGAAGTTCGGGTTGCCCCTCCGATACTAGCCCGCAGCGCAAGCAAGGGAGAGCCACGTTTCCCTGGCCGAGCTCCCTGGCCGAGCCTCGCAGACCCCTGCACGGGCCGGGCGGCATTTTCGGCCAGCGCGCCCAAGCGACGCTCACGTCCCTTGCTTGCGCTGCGGGTTAGTGTGGCACAACCCTAAAATCCGTGCGTGACGCAGCACTAGCTTCTCCTGCTCGGTCGCCTTGGCGAGATCGTGCGTAAAGCGTGGCCGCTTCCCTGCAAGGCAGGGGGCTTGGAAGAGCCTTTCGAATGCCTCCCCCGGCAGAGGCGCAATCCCAAAAACGCGGATCTCGAGCTCAAAGTCTTCCGCTGCCATGTCGAGCGAAAAGGCGCGGCTGCACTTCGCGCAGCGGAACGCGCCGTTGATCGCGCCGTCGTACCAGTTGCTCACGACCATGAGGTCATAGCGGATCGTTGCCTTGCGGCGGTCTTGCAAGTCTTGGCAGCAGGCCATGGGCAAATCCGATTTGGCTTCTTGTGCCGCCATTAGCCCCCCGTGAGTCACGGGGGGGCGTCCACCGTCATCTGCACATGCCGATGCGAGGCCAAAAAGCGGGGGTGGCGGGGTTTCGATCCGTCCCCCCGGCGACTCGCCGGGGGCTAATGGGGGCTAATGAGCCTACTTCGGCGCCAACTCTTCCTGAAACTCCTTCAGCATCCGCAGCGCTTCGAGGGGCGTGGTGCCGTTCAGGTCGACTTGGCGGAGCTTGTCGGCCAGCGGGTGTTCGGCCGGCTCGAAGAGCGTGAGCTGCAACGCGCCGTCGACCGTTGCCCGCAGCTTCGGCTTGCGGCGGCCGCTGGCCGACTGGCTGCCGTGTTCTGCCTCGAGCTTCTTGAGAATGTTCTCCGCGCGGCGATAAACCGCACGCGGCACGCCAGCCAGACGAGCCACGTGAATCCCATAGCTGCGGTCAGCCGCACCTGGCACGATCTTGTGGAGGAACACCACCTGATCTTCCCACTCCCGCACCGCCACGTTCAGGTTCACCACGCCGGAGAGCGTTTGATCGAGCTCAGTCAACTCGTGGTAATGAGTGGCGAACAGTGTGCGGCAGCCGATGCGGTCGTGCAGATGCTCGACAATGGCCCAAGCCAGCGACACGCCGTCGTAGGTGCTCGTGCCGCGGCCGATCTCGTCGAGGATCACCAGGCTTTGGCTCGTGGCGGTGTTGAGAATCCGCGCGGCCTCGGTCATTTCGACCATGAAGGTGCTCTGCCCGCGGGAGAGCTCGTCGCTGGCGCCGACGCGGGCAAAAATGCGATCGGCCACGCCCAGCTTCGCCGCCCGCGCCGGCACGAAGCTGCCCATCTGCCCCAAGAGCGAGATCAGCGCCACCTGGCGAATGTAGGTGCTCTTGCCGGCCATGTTCGGCCCGGTGATCAGGAGCAGCGGCTGCTCGCCGCCGGCCTGCGTATCGTTGGGGACGAACGCCCCGGTGGGCAGGATCGCTTCGAGCACCGGGTGCCGACCGTCGTGAATCTCGAGCACCGGATCGGCGACGACTTCGGGCCGGCAATAGCCTTGTCGACGGGCGAGCTCCGCGAGCGACGCCAGAACATCGAGTCGGGCTAGCACGCGCGCACTGCCTTGAATCCGCCGCAGTTCGCCGGCCACGGCGTCGCGCAACTGCGTGAACAACTCGTACTCGAGTTCCTTGCCGCGCTCGTCGGCCGCGAGCACCTTTTCTTCGTATTCCTTGAGCTCCGGCGTCACGTACCGCTCGGCGTTCTTCACCGTTTGCTTGCGGATGTATTCCGGCGGAACCTTGGCGCCGTGAATGTGCGAGATCTCGAGGTAGTAGCCAAAGACCTTGTTGAAGCCGACCTTGAGGCTCGAGATGCCGGTCCGCTCGACCTCTTGCGCTTGATAGCGGGCAATCCACTGCTTGCCGCCGGCGGCCAGGTCGCGGAGGTTGTCGAGCTCGGGGCTAAACTCCGGGCGAATGAAGCCCCCTTCGCGGCTTAGCAGTGGGCAATCGTCGACGAGCGCGCCGTCGAGCTTGGCGCGAATCTCTTCGCACAGATCGAGCTCGCGCTCGAGCCGCTGCAACAGGCCGCTCGAGCGAGCAGTGAGCCGTGCCTTGAGCGCCGGCAGCAGCCGCAGCGTGCGGGCCAGGAAGCTCAGGTCGCGCGGCGTAGCGCGGCCGGTCGACACGCGAGCGAGCAAGCGTTCGAGATCGTAGACGCCGGAGAGCCGTTCGCGCAAATCGGCCGTGAGCCCTTCCGATTCGAGCAACTCGGCCACGGCGTCGTGGCGGGCACGGATCTGCAGAACGTCGGTCAGCGGTTGGCTCAGCCACTCGGCCAAGAGCCGCGAGCCCATGGCGGTGACCGTGCGGTCGATCACCGCGAGGAGCGAACCCTCGCGGCGGCCTTCGCGCATGGTGCGCGTGATTTCCAGGCTGCGGCGCGTGGCGGCGTCGATCTGCAGCACGCCGCTGGCGGCATAGGGCTCGATCCGCTCAATATGCTCGAGCGAGGTCCGCTGCGTTTCCGCAAGATACGCGAGCGCCGCGCCGGCCGCGCGCACGGCGGGGCTGGCCGCATCGTCGAAGCCGAAGCCTTCGACGCCGGCGGTTTGGAAATGCCGCGAAATCGTTTCCGCCGCGGCGGACGCGCCGAAGGACCAAGCCGGCCGCAGCGTCACGCGCCAGCGGTCGCCGCGCGGGGCGTCTTGCCCTTCAGGCCACAGCAGCTCCGACGGCGCGATGCGGGCCAACTCGTCGGCCAAGCGAGCCGCCGGCACGTCGCAGGCTTGAAATCGCCCAGTGGAAAGCTCGATCCAGGCCAGGCCGGCCGTATCGCCGGGGGCGACCGCGGCCAGGTAGTTGCTCTCGGTCGGGTCGAGCAGGGCGTCTTCGACGAGCGTGCCGGCGGTGACAACGCGGGTCACTTCGCGCCGCACGAGCCCCTTGGCCTGCTTCGGGTCTTCGACCTGCTCGCAGATCGCCGCCCGGAAGCCGGCGTGAATCAGCTTGGCTAGGTAGCTTTCCAACTGATGGTAGGGAAAGCCGGCCATGGGGATGGCGTTCTCCCCCTTCTCGCGGCTGGTGAGCGTGAGGTGCAGCACGCGGGCCGCGGTGCGGGCATCCTCGTGGAACAGCTCATAAAAATCCCCCATGCGAAACAGCAACACGGCATCCGGACAGGCCGCCTTGGCCTCCCGATACTGCCGCATCATGGGGGTGTCGGACATGGGAGCGCGCGTCGAGGGGTGAGTGAAAGATCCGCAACCGGGACCGGCCAGCCTAGCAAACCCGAGCGCGGCGTCTCAAGCAGTGCGCTCCCGCTGACGAAAGTTGTCCGTCATAATCGATTCATGCCCCAGATCCGCCCGATCACCGACATTCCCTGGTTCTGGGCCATGCTGTTTTGCAGCGTGGCCTTGATCGGCATCCTCACCGTGGGGCCCAAGTTCACGCGGCGGCAGGCGCAGCTCGAGCGGCGGGCCGAGGTCCGCGAGCGGATCGCCTATGGGCAGCCGGTCAAGGAGATCGTCACCACGCATGCGCCGCCGAGCCCCTTCCGCCGGCTCGCGCCGCTGGCGGCTGTGGTGGGAGCGGGCTGGATCGTATCGTGGGTGATGATGCAGCGGGAGATTCGCCGCAACTGGATGGCGGGCAGCGGGGGCGCCGGCAGCCCGGGGAGTTAAGGCGGTCGGCTCGGTGCGGTTGGAGTGGCTGAAGTTCAGCAACCGAACCCTACCCGAGCATTCCTCCCATGCGGCTGCCGCAACTCCAAGGTCTGATTCGCCGGCGAATCTTGGTCAACTACCGGGCCGACCCCCAGGTGCTGGCCGAGCTGCTGCCGGCGCCATTTAGGCCGCAGTTGGTCGGCGGCGCGGGGCTGGTGGGCATTTGCCTGATTCGGCTCGAACAATTGCGGCCCCGGCATTTGCCGGTTTGCCTGGGGCTGGTCTCCGAGAACGCGGCGCACCGGGCGGCCGTCGAGTGGGACGAGGCCGGCGAAACGCGGCAAGGCGTGTTCATCTGGCGGCGCGACACCGACGCCTGGCTCAACGCCCTGGCCGGCGGCCGCCTGTTTCCCGGTCGGCAGCAGCATGCCTGCTTCCGCGTGGATGATGATGGCGAGCAGGTTCGCCTGGCGATGCGGAGCGACGACGCCCGCAGCGAGATCGAACTGGCCGGGCGGCGCAGCCAGGATTGGCCGCGGGGATCGGTGTTCGGATCGCTGGCGGCGGCGTCGGCCTGCTTGCGAGGCGGCTCGCTGGGCTTTTCGCCAAGTTCAACGGGGGCGTGCTTCCAGGGGATGGAACTGGGCTGCGACTGCTGGCCGGCCGAAGCCTTCGCCGTGTCGCACTTGCGGTCGACGTTTTTCGACGATCCTCTGCGGTTTCCGCCCGGCTCGGTGGAGTACGACAGCGCGCTCGTGATGCGCGACGTGCGGCACCAGTGGAGGTCGGGGCCGACACTCGGCTCGCCGCAGGCGCAGAAGCCGGCTGCCGCCTGAAAGGCCCGGGCCCGGTAAGTCGGGCCGTTCCGAATTTGTCGGGGGGGTTACGGCGGCGATACGGGGGGAAGGGCCCGCCGAGGCCCAATTCCAGGGAAATCTCCCAGACTCAGGGGAGCGCTCCGCGACAGGCGTAAGTAGCCTGAAACGTAAAGCCGGTGGGGCAGTACGGCTGACAACCACCTGGAACACACTTACCCCTTCGAGACGACCACGATGAACATGCGGGCAGTTTTCTTGGCCGCGCTGGCCCTGGCAGGGGCGGCAGGGCCCCTGACGGCGGGCACCGTAGTTTTCGACTCCTCCTTCGAGTACAGCTCCGGCACGGCGCCGGCGGGCGCGCCGCCCTGGTTGCGGGCGACCTTCGACGACGGCGGCAAGAGCGGCAGTGTGACGCTGACATTCGCGGCCC
>JBGAPH010000042.1:0-37500 GCA_044221365.1 Pirellulales bacterium | reverse complement strand
CGATGCGCGGCGGGAAGCCGCAGACGCGGCGGGCGGCGTCAGTTCGGCCGAAACCCGGACCTGAGCAACATTCGCTTGTATTCAAGGCTCCGCGTGTCGGGGCACGACATCAATGCGCTCAAGAATTGATCCGGCGGCGCATAGCCGTGGGCGTTTATGTAGTGCAGGATCAGCTCAGGGCACACGAAAACGACGCCGCCAGACGGGACGAAGAGATTCCTTGCGCCGTGAGCTTCGGGCGCGAATCGGCAGAGCTCGCAGCCGAAGACGCCCATGCAGATCGTGGGCTGCCAAGGGTCGCGGAGCAGCTCCTCCAAGCGATCGAAGACGGCTCGGTCGACGAGGCCGGACGGATACTCGTGATCGTGCGAGAGCCAACCGACTGCTCTTAGCGTCGTCGCATGTTGAGCGCCGAAATAGTCGAGCGGAGCGAGGTCTTGATACCAGGCCATGCCTTTTGTCCCCGGGTCCCGCTCGGTCAGTTTAGCCTGACCTCGAGACGAGCGGCGAGGTCAGCGAGGCGATCGGCCCCCGTCCCGCTGCCGCTCGATCATCCGCTCATACGCCAACAGCCCGGCAAGCTGCTCGCGGCTCACGCTCGTCGGCCGCCCGGTCGCGTGCCGGTGCTTTACGGCTCGCAGCCAGCGGCGGCGTTCGCGGGAGAGCTGCACTTTGTCGTTCACGACCAGGCCGGTCACTTCTTGCCGCTGATGCCGCCGGCGGATCGAGAGCTTCGGCCGGCCGTGGGCACGATAGCCGCACGCCCGCAGCATGGCCCGCGTCTTCTGCACGAACCCTCGCGCCCGCCGTCCCCAGTCGCGGTCGAGCGAGATCGTGATGTCGTCGGCGTAGCGCGTGTAGCGGCCGCCGCGCCGCCTGACGTAGGAGGAGAGACGGGCATCGAGGCCGTAGTTCACTAGGTTCGAGAGTCGTGGGCTGGTGGGCGCCCCCTGCGGCAAGCCCCCTTCGTAGGTCGTCAGGCGAGTCAGCAGCGCCGCGGCCTCGGCGTTCCAGCCGATGCGGCGAAAATAGGCCTCGATGCGCAAGGAAGTCGTGGAAGGGAAGAAGTCGACGACGTCCAGGTGGATCACGACCGCCTGGCCCACATGCGGCCGGGCATTGTCGACGATCGAGCGGCCCCGTTCGAAGCCGGTGGCCGCCGGGTGGACGCGCAAGCGAGCCAAGACTCGCAAGATTCGGCGTTGTAGCCCCTTGGTGGCCGCGTCGGGCACGAGCAAGCGTCGCCGCCCGCCGGAGCGCTTGGGGATGAACGCCTCCTGGTAGGCCGGCTCGAAGGCCGACAACTCGGCGCGATCGATGCCGAGCGAACGGGCGAGGCGGTCGACACTGCGGCCCCAACCCAGTCGAGCGCGAGCCCAGCCGACGACGCTGCCTGACGTAGCCCAGCGGATCCGCCGCCGCAATTCCAAGAGGCCCCACACCGGCAGAATCACAACTGCTGCGAGGAGCAGCAGCGGTACGATCAGGATCGCCAGCGCGAACTGAGCGACAAACCGGAGAAACCCGAACATTGCGGCCCAGGCCTGAGGAACAAAACGGGCGGAAGCGCGGAGAGGCGCTTCTCGCCCGGCCTTGCTTTGGTGTCGCGCGCGACGCGAGCGACACCAACAACCGACTGAACAGGCCGACGTAGCGCGACCCGGCCGACGAAACATCGGCCTGTGCTGTTCGCACCGCCAAGGCAACGGCAAGGTAGATCGTGGCGAGTTGTTCGTCAAGCCGCCGCAAATGGCGAGCGGCCGGCGTAAGCCGGCTGACAAACCGGCGCCAACACACGAAGAGAAGGCGGCACTCCGCCGCCCAAAACCGCCCCCACCAAACGAAAAGGGCGGTCCGACCCCCGAAGGGATCGGACCGCCGCGGCAGACCAGACCTGGCTCCCCGGCCTTCAGTGGCTAGGGAACCTTCCCGATCGGCGGAAGGGCGTTAGCCGCCACAACCGCAAGCGGGTGCGCTCGGGCAGCAAGGAGCCGGGCAGCAAACCTGCACGGGCACTTGCTTGCAAACAACCTTGGGCACGCAGCGGGTCACCGTGTAGGCCACCTGCTTGGGCACGCACCGCTTGACCTGCACCACCTTGGTCTCGTGGACCGGCTTGCAGACCGTGTACGGCACTTGCTTGACGTGCTTCTCGGCCACCATGTGGCAGACCTTGTAGGTGCAGGTCTTCACATGCTGCTCGGTGGTCATGTGGCACACCTTGTAGGTGCACGTCTTGACCCGTTGCTCGGGCACCATGTGGCAGACCTTGTAGGTGCAGGTCTTCACGTGCTGCTCGGGCACCATGTGGCAGACCTTGTACGTGCAGGTCTTCACGCGTTGCTCGGGCACCATCTTGCACACCGTGTAGGTGCACTGCTTGACCCGCTGCTCGGTCGTCATGTGGCAGACCTTGTAGGTGCAGGTCTTGACCCGCTCCTCAGGCACCATGTGGCAGACCTTGTAGGTGCAGGTCTTGACGCGCTGCTCGGGCACCATGTGGCAGACCTTGTACGTGCAGGTCTTCACGCGTTGCTCGGGCACCATCTTGCACACCGTGTAGGTGCACTGCTTGACCCGCTGCTCGGTCGTCATGTGGCACACCTTGTAGGTGCAGGTCTTGACCCGCTCCTCGGGCACCATGTGGCAGACCTTGTAGGTGCAGGTCTTCGTGCGGCACTCGGGCACCATCTTGCAGACGGTGTAGGTGCAAGTCTTGGTGCGGCATTCGGGCACCATCTTGCACACCGTGTAGCTGCACTGCTTCACGCGCTGCTCGGTCTCGTAGCGGACGCAATTGATCGTGCGGGTGCGGGTTTCCGGCACCCAGACCTTCTTGCAGACCTTGACCGGCGGGCACTGGACCTGGACCGTCTTGCAGGCGCCAGGGCAGTAGACGCACTTGCAGGTGCAGGGATCGTAGCTCCAGCAGCCGGGCTCACGCACCGTCTTGCAGACCACGGGGCCCGGGCACTCGGAGACCTGGGTCTCCCAGCGGCCGCAGCATTCCTGAACCGTCTTCGTATAGTGAACCGGCTTGCACACCGAGTAGCAGATGTCGCGGGTCTTCGTCTCGTACACGGGCTTGCAGACCGTGTAGTTGATCTCGCGCGTCTTGGTCTCGTACACGGGCTTGCAGACCGTGTAGTTGATCTCGCGCGTCTTGGTTTCCCACACCGGGTTGCACACGGTGTAGCGAATTTCCTTGGTCTTCGTCTCCCACACCGGCTTGCAGACGGTGTAGCAGATGTCCTTGGTCTTCGTCTCGTACACCGGCTTGCAGACGGTGTAGCAGATGTCCTTGGTCTTGGTCTCCCACACCGGCTTGCAGACGGTGTAGCAGATCTCCTTGGTCTTGGTTTCCCAGACCGGGTTGCAGACCGTGTAGCGGATTTCCTTGGTCTTGGTCTCCCACACCGGCTTGCAGACCGTGTAGCAGATGTCCTTGGTCCGCGTCTCGTACACCGGCTTGCAGACGGTGTAGCAGATCTCCTTGGTCTTGGTCTCCCACACCGGCTTGCAGACCGTGTAGGGGATTTCCTTGGTCTTGGTTTCCCAGACCGGCTTGCAGACCGTGTACTCGCAATCGCGGTAGCAGGTCTCGCGCACGTACTTGACGCAGTCGATGGTCTTGTTCTCGCAGACCGTCTCGTACACCGTCTTGTAGCAGGTGTAGTTCTGCTTCTCGTACACCGTTTCTTTGCAGGTCTTCATGACCGTGCAGCACTGATTGCAGTCGGCATAGCTGGACGTGTCGCAGCACGCCGAACAGCTCTTGTACCGGGCTGCGCCGAGCCAGCCGGCTTCGGCCTGGTTCACCGAGATCGCAGTCAGCAAGACTGCGATGATCGGGATACCCGACAACGCTTTCATGTTCGTCTCTCCTTCGTGGACCAATCAGGATGGGGTCTGGTCGAACCGCCGCGAGAAGACTCTCGCCTCTGGAATATTCGTCCTGCGCACTCGATCGGCATTAGCCAGCTTGCGCATGCGCCTCATTGCGCCACCGCGTCGTATGGCACGCAGCCCAGCCAGCTTTCCCGTCGAAATGGCTATCGTCGGGAACTATCGTCAAAATGGGCCGCCAGCTTGAAATGAGGAGATTAGGAAAGCTCATTCCTGCCGGAGCTTTGCACCAGGGAGGCGCCTTGGCCGAGTGGCAGCGGTCGCACCCCTAAGATGGGACGCAACATGTAGTGGGGTCGAGCTTTGAAGGAGGGAACGGCCGGTCGATCCGGTGGGTCCGAGATGGGGCGGGGCCTGAAGGGTTCCCTTTCGGGTTGAGGAGCGTTGGTTCGCGTGTCACATATCACCCAAAGGAGGGGTATTGTTTGGGCTCGAACGCAGTGCAGGCCGGCTGTGCCTCTCAGGAGCGCCGAGGGCGGGGGTCGCCCCGTTTCGCCGGCTTGACAGTCACCCCCTGCCCCGATATCTTTACTTGATTGCGGAAATGGTAAATCAAGGTGTGAGAACGATTTCTGCCGTCGGTGCCTTGGTGGGAGCCGGCGGTTGCCCCGCAACCCAAGACAGGATTGCCGCCGTAGAGACGTTGTGATTTGTACCCGTGCGGCCTCGGTTTGCCGGAGTCGCGCGCAAGCTGAATTGCTCTGCTTCCGCTGCTGGCGGACTTGCGGGGCAGCAGTCGTGGAAACGGCAACTAGCCGTATTCGGCGCGCGGGGCAAGGCCGCGTGGCGAATCCCTGGTTCCCGTTTTTTTGTTTGGCGCCGAGAGAACTGACAACTGCGAGCCCAGCCCAACTCAACTTTCCCTTAAGCCGACATGGATAGCCGGCCGCCGCGCTCCCGAGTGCGGGCCAGGTCAGCGTAGGCCCCGACGCCAACCACCCGCACACGAAGCCGTCAAAGCGAACGCTGCATGAACCCCGTCGAAATCTTGCGTATCGTCGACGCGATCCATCGCGACAAGAACATCGACAAAGAGATCGTCTTCGAAGGCATCGAGGCGGCCCTGGTCTCGGCGGCCAAGAAGCACTACGGCGAAGAAGAAGACATCTCGGTCCACATCGACCGCAAGGACGGGTCGATCTCGGGCGTGCACAACGGCGCCCCGCTCGATCCTGAGGAAACCGTCGGCCGCATTGGCGCTCAAACCGCCAAGCAGGTGATGATCCAAAAGATCCGCGAAGCCGAACGCGACGCCTTGTTCGACGAATACCAGGCGCAGGTCGGCCAGATGGTCACCGGAGTCGTGCAGCGCTACGAGTCCGGCACGGCCACGGTCACGCTCAACAACACCGAGTCGATCCTGCCGCGCGGCGAGCAAATTCCCGGCGAAACGCACCACGTGAACGAGCGGGTGCGGGCCACCGTGTTCGAGGTCCGCAAAGACAAGACGCGGGTGAAGATCATTCTCAGCCGCACGCGCCCGCAGCTCGTGCAGCGGATGTTCGAGCAGGAGATTCCGGAAATCGCCGACGGCGTGATCGAAATCCGGGCCATGGCGCGTGAGCCGGGCTACCGCACCAAGGTGGCGGTCAGCAGTTCCGACCAACGGGTGGATTGCGTCGGCGCCTGCGTGGGCGTGCGCGGCAACCGCATCAAAAACATTGTCGACGAGTTGGCCGGCGAGCGGATCGACATCGTCCGCTGGAGCGAGGACTTGCAGGTCCTCGTGCCCAACGCATTGCAGCCGGCCGAGGTCGACGAGGTGATCCTCTGCCCCATGTTGGGCCGGGCGATCGTGCTCGTGCGGGAAGATCAGTTGTCGCTGGCGATCGGCCGCCGCGGCCAGAACGTCCGCCTGGCCAGCAAGCTCTGCGGCTGGGACATCGAGATCATGACCCGCGAAGAGCTCGACGAGCAGATCGACCGCGCGGTGAACGACTTCAATGCCCTCGAAGGCGTAGAAGAGTCGCTGGCCGAGCGGCTCGTGGCCGAAGGCTTCCTCGACTACGAAGACTTAGCGGTGATCGAGCCCGACGCCCTGATGGAAATGGGCGAGCTGAGCGAGGATCAGGTCAACACGATCGTTGCGCAGGCCGAGGAGTTGGCCGAGCAGGCCGAAAAGGCGGCGGCTGAAGGCCGCCGCAAGCAGCGCGAACTCGACAAGCAGGCGGCTGAAAGCGGGCCGCCGGCCGAAGTGGCTGAGGCCGCGGTGGAAGAGACTGCCCTTGCGGAGGCCGTCGTCGAAACGGCCGTGGACGAGACGGCGGCCGAAACCGAACACGAAGACGCCGTGCCTCCGGTGAACGGAATGCACGAGGCCGACGCTGCCAGCGAGGGCGGCGAGTCGCAGGAACCGATCGAGGATCGGTCCTCTTAGCATCTGCGGGGAGACCCGGAATCGCTCGAGGGCCACGGCAGTCGCGCGACGCGTTGGGTTGGAGAACTGGACATGAGTTGAACGTGACGGAGCGCCCGACGGCAGACACTTGCCCGCGGGCCAGAAAGGGAGAGCCGGTTTGGCTGTTCGTATCTACACGCTGGCGAAAGAGCTCAAGCTCGACAGCAAGCTTTTGGTGGACATTTGCACCAAGGCCGGTCTGCCGGGGAAGGGTTCTGCGCTGGCTAGTTTGACGGAAGACGAAGTCGTCAAGCTCAAGGCCTTCATGTCGGGGCAGTCGAGCCGTCCGGCCCCGCGGCCGGTGGCCAGCCCGGGCGTGACGACGCCGGTGCCGATGATGCCGTCGCCTCCTCCGGCCCCCAGGCCCGTCACTCCGGTGAGCAGCCCCGTTGCGGCGCCGCCCCCCGCGCCGCCCGTTGCTGCGCCAGTGCCGGCGCCGAGCCCCGTGATGCCGGCGGCCGCGCAGACGAAGAGCGACGAGCCCCCCGCGTTGCGACGCGAAGACTATTTGCCCCCCGGAGGCGCCGTCGTCGGACGTCCGCCGCTGTTGGGCCGGCCGCGTCCTTTGGGGCAGATCGAATCGAAGCGCAGACCTCCCAGCGACGGCGGCAATCAGCCTCCCGCGCGGACCGGCCCGGCGATCAAGCTCGCGCCGCTGCCTACGGCCGCTCAACCCACGGCCCCGGCCGTCTCCAACGAGCCGCCGCCGCAGAAGCCCGATCTCAAGCTGCCCATCGACGCGATTCGCGCCAGCCGCGCCGGCGGCGCTGGGGCGAAGCCGCTGTCGGAGCATCTCAAGAAGCACGAGCAGAAGCGGAAGGCCGAGCAAGGCGCGCCCGCCGCGCCGCGCAGCAATGCTCCGCGCACGCCCGCGCCGCCGGCCCCTGGCGGTCCGGCGGGCCCCGGCCGGAGCGATCGTAATCGCCGCAGCGGCGCAAGGTCGTGGGAAACGAAGGAAGAGGCCGGCGGACTGGGCGGACGCGAGCCGTCAGTTGAATCGCAAAGCGGCCGCTGGTCGTCGTCGCGACGACGACGACACGCTGGCCCCCGCGGCCACGGCCGCGCGTGGACCGCGCGGTTTGCGCCGCCTGGGCACCAACACGGCTGCCCCGCGCAAGACCAAGGTCACCGTCGAGTTGCCCTGCACGGTCCGCAGCCTTTCGCAGGCGTTGGGTCTGCCGGCCGCGCGCATCCAGGCCAAGCTGCTCGAGATGAAGGTCATGGCCTCGATCACTTCGAACATCGACCGCGAGCTGGCGGAACTCCTGGCCGTGGAACTTGGCATCGAGGCGGACTTCCGCAGCGAGGAAGACCGCACGAACGAGCTGCTCGACGGGCTCCGCGACCTGTCGGCCGACGCTGAGCACATGACGCCCCGGGCGCCTGTGATTACGTTCCTCGGACACGTCGACCACGGCAAGACGTCGCTGTTGGACAAGATCATTGGCATCGACGTGGCCAGCGGCGAAAGCGGCGGCATTACCCAGCACATCCGCGCCTACCAAATCGAAAAGAACGGCCGCAAGATTTCGTTCGTCGACACTCCGGGCCACGAGGCCTTCACGCAAATGCGAGCCCGCGGCGCCAATGTGACCGACATTGCCGTGCTCGTGGTCGCCGCCGACGACGGCGTCATGCCGCAAACGGAAGAAGCGATTGCACATGCCCGCGCAGCCGGCGTGCCGATCGTCGTGGCGCTCAACAAGATCGATCTGCCGGGCATCGACACGCAGCGGATCTATCAGCAGTTGGCCACCGCCGGTCTGCTGCCTACCGAGTGGGGGGGCGACACGGAGCTCGTGAAGACGAGCGCCACCACGGGCCAAGGCATCGACGATCTGCTCGAAACGCTGCTCACGATCGCCGAACTGCACGAGTACAAGGTCAACTCCGACCGACCGGCCTACGGCACCTGCCTCGAGAGCGAACTCCACGAGGGCCGCGGCGTCATCAGCAAGCTGTTGGTGCAGCGGGGAACGCTGCGGGTGGGAGACGTCGTGGTCTGCGGTTCCGCCTACGGCCGCGTCAAGGCGCTATACGACACCCTGAAGCCCTCGGTCTCGCTGGCCGAGGCAGGCCCCTCGACGCCCGTCAACATGACGGGGCTCGACGTGCCGCCGGGCGCTGGCGAGAACTTTTACGTGCTGCCCGACATTGGTGAGGCCCGCGACATCGCCGAGCAGCGAGCACAGCAATCGCGCTCGGCCACGTTGGGCAGTCAGACCTCGCACGTCACGCTCGAGAATCTCTTCGAGCGGCTTGGCGGCGACGAGGTGCAAACCCTGAACATCATTCTGCGGGCAGACGTGCAGGGCTCGACCGAAGCGATCCTCAAGGAGCTCGGCAAGCTCGAGCACCCGGAGGTCAAGATTCGGGTCCTCCACAAGGCGGTGGGCGGCATCACCGAGGCCGACGTTTACTTGGCCGACGCGTCGGACGCCATCATCCTCGGGTTCAACGTCGTGCCCGACGACAAGGCCCGCTCGTTGGCCGACCGCCAGGGCGTGCAGATTCGCCGCTATGAGATCATCTACAAGCTGACCGAAGACCTGAAGGCTGCGCTCGAAGGCATGCTCAAGCCCGAGCAGCGCGACGTCGAACTCGGCCGGGCTCTGGTGCAACGCGTGTTCACGATCAGCCGCATCGGCTCGATCGCCGGCTGCCGCGTGCTCTCGGGCGTCATTCAGCGCAATGCCCGCGTGCGGGTGATTCGCGAGAACCGCGTGATCGGCGACTACGGGCTCGATTCGCTCAAGCGCGAAAAGGACGACGCCCGCGAGGTTCGCGAGGGCCTCGAGTGCGGCATCAAGCTGGCCGGCTTCAACGACGTGAAGGAAGGCGACGTGCTCGAGGCCTACAAGGTGGAGGAGGTGGCGCGGGCCCTGTAAGGGGCAGAAGCGCCAACACGCACCATGACCTCTCGCCGAGTGCTCAAAGCTGCCGAAGCCGTTCGCGAAGTGGTGGGGATGGCCATCTTGGCCGATCTCAAAGACCCGCGCATCCAAGGCGTCACCGTCACCCGCGTGGAAATGACCCCCGACATGCGGCAGGCCCGGGTGTACGTGTCGATCATGGGAGACGAGACGCGCCAGCGGCTCACGCTGCATGGCTTGCAGAGCGCGGCAGGCTACCTGCAGTCGAAGGTCGCCCAGCGCATTGACACGCGCTACACCCCGCGGATCGAGTTCCTCGTGGACGACGGCGTCAAGAAGTCGATCGAGATCGCCCGGATCCTCCGCGAAGTGCTGCCGCCGGCGACGGAAGCTGTCGTCGGCGAGGACGAATCCGAGGTTGAAGCCGAGCAGCAGGAGTCGTTGCCGGCCGACACCCCTTAGCCTCGAGGCCCACCCCGCGGCCGCCGTTCCCCCGCGGCCCTAAACTCCGCTCACCTGTTTCTTGGTCGTCTTGAGTTCGTATGGCTACCCCGAATCGCGCGGCTCTGATCACCAAGCTGCACCGCACCCTTAAGAAGGCCGGCAAGTCGCCGCCGCCGCCGGCTGCCGATCGTACGGTGCTCGAGAATCTGCTGTTTGCCTGCCTCCTCGAGAACGCTCACTACGACACGGCCGCCAGCGTGTTGGCCAAGTTCCAGTCGTCGTTCTTCGACCTGAACGAAGTCCGCGTGAGCAGCGTGAAAGAGCTGGCCGAAATCGGTCACGCGCTCCCCGATCCACTGGCCGCGGCCACGCGTTTCAAGCGGGTGCTGCAAAACGTCTTCGAGGCCAGCTATTCGTATGACCTCGAAGGCCTGAAGAAGGTCAACCTGTCGGTGGCCGACAAGCAGCTTCGCAAGCTCGACGGCGCTACTCCCTTCGTCGTCGCCTTCGTTACGCAGGCCGCGCTCGGCGGCCATGCGATTCCGCTCGACGAGGCGGCCTTGCAGGTGCTTTATGTCGTCGGGCTGGTTCCGGCGGCGAATGTGGCCGCCGACGACGTACCGGGGCTGACCCGCGCCATTCCCAAGAATAAGGGCGTCGAATTCGGCTACCTGCTCCACGAGTTGGCCGCTGATTTCTGGGCCAATCCGTTTTCCACCAATGCCCGCAACACCTTGCTGGCCATCGCCGCCGACGCCAAGGATCGCTTCCCCAAACGCGGCGCCAAAAAGGCCGGCGAAGAAGCGGAGCCGCCGCGCGAGGCTGCGCCGGCGCCGGTGAGCGAGAAGCCCAAGGCCCCGGCCGAAAAGCCCCCCGCTGAAAAGGCGCCCGTGGAAAAGCCGCGGGCCGCCGAGAAGCCTGCCCCGGCTAAGGCCAGTCCTGCCAAGCCGAAGGCTGCGAACAAGAACGGCTCCCCCGCGCCGAAGTCGACGCCCAAGGCCGGACGGCTCGCCAAGGCCGGCGCACGCACTTCGGCCAAGGGACTCGCCAAGCGCAAGCCGCGCTAACGCGGCCGCCGGTCGGCGTCGACTCGTGCGCCCGGCTTTTCCGCTGCCTCACTTTCTGCGCCCGCCATGCCTAGAACCTGGCTCCGCCGCCGCGTCGCGTGTCTGCGTCCGTGGAGGGCGTGGGCCGCACTCCTCCTGTTCTCGACGCCGGTCGCAGGCGTCTTGGCCGTCGAAGCGACGAGCCTCGACGATCACCCGGCGCCGCTGGCCCACCCTCGGAGCGAGCAGGCAGCCGATCGGCTTAGCGCCTTGGCCCTGTACTCAGCCGCGCGGCTCAAGGAGCAAAAAGGCGAGCCCGCAGCCGCGCTGCGCCAGTACGAGCGCGCCCTGCGCTACGGCGCCGAGTTCGGCGCCGTTTGGCCCGTCGTCGTCGGCCTGGCCTTCGATCTCGAACGCCCCGACGAGGCCATTCGCTACGCGCTGCTGGCCGCCGAGCGCGGTCCGGTCGAGCCGGCGCTTCTACGGCAGCTCGCCGTCTACCTGGCGCAAACGGGCGACCGCGACACCGCGATCCGCTACTACGAACGAGCGCTCGAGGCCGCGCCCGCAGATTCCGGCGAGGCGCTGCGGCTACGCTTCGATCTCGGCCGCTTGTACTTTCTCGCCGGCGACTCGCCGCGCGCCGCCGACCGCCTCGGCCCCGTGTTCCTCGCGCTGCGCGACGCCAGTGATTCTCGGCTCACGGCCGACGATCGTCGCGCACTGCTCGAGCCGCCAGCCGTAGTCTGGAGACTCTTTGGCGAAGCGTTCCTCGCCGACGGACGCCTCGAGCCCGCGCAAACCGCCTTCGACGCCGCGCAGCAGGCAATCCCCGACCAAGCGCTGCACGCCCTGGCGGAGGCCAAGCTGGCCCGAGCGCGCGGCGACCGGGCCGAAGCGCGCCGTCAGCTCGATCGCTGCCTGGCGAGCGGTTCGGAAGCGGCCGGGCTCGAACCCTACGAGCTGCTGGTCGCCTGGAGCGCGGCCGACTCCGAGGACGCTGCCGCAGGCCTAGTGGAGCTGCAGCGATTGCACGCTGCTGCGCCGGGCAACGTGCCCCTCAGCGTAGCGCTTGCCCGGCAACTCGTGGCTGCGGGAGACTTGCAGGCTGCGCGCGCAGTGCTCGAGGCGCTTGCCCCCGAGCGGCAACCGGTGGAAGCGCTCAGCGAGCTGGCCGAAATCCATCGGCTGCAAAACGACTGGTCGGCACTCGTGCGGCAGTTGGGGCGGGCCTTGGAAAAAGGGGAAAGCTTGGCCTCCGTGAGCGGCGTCGTGCGAATGCTGGCGGCCGATCCGGCCCAGCTTGCCGCGCTCTCGGCCGCGGCCGATCAGAGCGAAGCGCCGCTGCCCCGCCCCGCGCGGTTGGCGCTGGCGCTGGTAGCGCTTGAAGGGCGCCAATTCGAACTGGCCCAGCGCTGGTTCGAGGCGGCGCTCGTCGATTCGACCAAAGACCAGTCGGCCGATCTGCTGTTGGGCTGGGGCATAGGGCTGCTGCTCGCCGACGAATCGGCGCGCGGCGTCAAGGTGCTCGAGCGCGCGGTGGCCCAGGGCTTTGCCGAGCCGGCCGGCTCGCTCTTGCGCTTTCAACTGTCCGGCGCACTCAGCCTTGCCGAGCGCTACGACGAAGCCCTGGCCGAGGCCCGCCGCGCCGCCGCGCTGCGCTCGCAATCGGCCGAGTTCGCCGTGCGCCCCCCGTGGGTGCTCTACCAAGCGAAGCGCTACGCAGAGGCCGCCGCCGAGTTCGACAAGGCGCTCGCCCGCTTCGACGACAAACACGAACCCGCCTCGGCCCGCGAGGCTCTGCGCGTCGCTCGGCTCACCGGTTCCCATGCGAACCTGCTGCTCGGCAATTTGCCTGCGGCCGAAGAGCTGCTGGAGCAAGTGCTGGACGAGTTTCCCAGCGACGCTGGCGCACAGAACGACCTGGCCTACCTGTGGGCCGACCGCGGATGGCACCGCGAGCGGGCGCTGACGCTCGCTCAGGCCGCCGTCGCCCAGCAGCCAGAGAATGCCGCCTATCGCGACTCGCTGGGCTGGGCGTTCTTCCAGCTCGGCCGCTTCCCGGAGTCCGTTGTCGAACTGGAGCAGGCGGCCGCCGTCGATCCGCCCGATGGCATCGTCTTCGACCACCTAGGAGACGCCTACCAGGGCGCCGGCCGCACGCCAGACGCCCAGCGAGCCTGGCGGCGCTCGGCTGAACTCCTCGATCCGGCCGACGAGGGACCGCGGCTCGAGGCGGTGCGGCGGAAACTTGCGAACGCCCCGCATTAGAACTGATCGGCCGGCTTACGCCGGGCCGCTCGCCATCCTGCGAACCGGCATCCCCTCTCCCGGCGAGCGGCCAGCGTAAGCTGGCTGACTGACCCGCCCGGCCGACCGGCAGCCTCGAAATCCTCTCTTGCCCCGCCGGACCCGCGCGCTTTAGGTTGATCCCTGATTTCAACCTAGCCACCCCAACGGAATGAGGCGGTTTCGATGCGTACGCCTGGAGAGGCCCTCTACGCCCAGCGCGAGCAGCTTGCGCGGCACTTCCCGCGCTGGCAACGCCTGCAAGAGCTGGTCGGGCGGCCGCAGGACTTGGCCCCCGCGCAGTGGCTGCAGTTGGCCGCGTTTGCGCTCGATTACCGCCCCGACCTGATCATCGAGCTGGGGCGCGGCTACGGCAACTCGACGGTCGTGTTCCTCGAAGTCGCCCGCCAGTTGGGCGACTGCCAGGTGCTCAGCCTGTGCAACTCGCACGCCTGGCGGAAGAAGACCCGCCATAAGCTTGCCCGCGAGTGCGACGCCGAATTCTTCGCGGCCGGCGACATCCGCGAGGTCGACATCCTCCGCACGGCGCTCGACCTCGAGGGGAGCGAGCGCTGCCTGGTGTTCTGGGACGCGCATGGCTTCGCGGTGGCCGAGTGGGTGCTGGGGCATCTGCTGCCGCGGCTCTCGCTGGGGTCGCAGCGGATCGTGATGCACGACCTGGCCGACCGCCGCTATTGCGGCCTCGACCGCAGCTACCAGGCCACGCCGCTCTGGAAAGGGGGCAACGCCGACCTCCCCGGCATGCACCTAGGACACGTCTTCTCGCGCGTGGGTCAGGCGATTTCGGCCCTCGACTTCACCACCCGCAACGAACTGCCGCTGCACTCGGCGGACGAAAGCCTGCACGGGCTGTCCGCGGAGCAGGCGGAAGAGCTCGCGGCGACCTTCGGCGGGTGGTTCGACCGGACGGCGCAGTGGTTCTGGTTCACGCTCGACGAACTGACCGTGGCGCCGGTGTTCCCAGAGTACGCGTTCCCGCCGCATGCTGGGTTGATGGCGCACGCCGGGGAGTACGTTGCGCAGCGATGGGACGGGGTGACGCGGCGCGCGCGGCGCTTGACGAAGGCCTTGTTGCCGGATCGGCCGCTTGCGAGCTGTGCGCCGACGCAGGTGATCTCGGCGCGGGTACGCACGAATCTCGGGAGAAGCGGCCTCCTAGCACCGGCGAAAACGGACAAGGCGGAACCGCACGTGGTCGAATCGCAGTAACTAGTTGTCGCGAGCGGTCCCCCAAACGAACTCGCCGAGCCGAATTCTTGCGAATCGTTCAGTCCGTAGCCAGAATGGGGCGGGTTGGCTGGCGGCGATTCCTAGGAATGTGGCGAATTCGAACCTGCTCATATGCTCCGACGTGTATGCATGGTGGCGCTCGGCATTCTGAGTGCCTGCGCTTTGCAGGACGCTGATCGCCGCTCGGCGCTGGCCCAGATCACGCGATGGGATACGGGCGAGGTGATTCCGGGAACGGAGGGACTTCGGCCGGGCCCCTTTTCTGACTACCGTGAAAAGCAACTCCAGTTCGCTGATTTCTCGGGGAACCTTGATCTTCATGGGTCCACCTTTGAAGGCGCCGATCTCTCGCAGTCTTGGTTCCGCGACGCCAACCTCAGCGGGGCCAAAATGCTGGGTGCCAACCTGCGTGGCGCGCGCCTCGAATGGTCGCGACTCGATAGCACGTCGTTGGCGGATTCGGACGTGCGGGACGCAGACTTTCAGGGCACCACTGAACGCGGCTTCACGCGGGAACAGCTCTATTCGACCCAGAGCTATCGTTCACATGCCTTGGGACAAATAGGGTTGGCCTCGAATGACCTTACTTCGTGGGATTTCTCGCACCAAGATATGTCCCGCGCGCGATTAGACCGGGCTATCTTGTCGGCCACCGATCTCCGCGATGCCGTCCTCGACGGAGCGCAGCTCAACGAAGCGACCTGGTCCGGAGCAAACCTGGCAAACGCCCGGATACAGGGTGCGAGCTTTCGCAGCGCGACGATGCGCGGGTTCACGGAGGCTCAACTCTATTCGACCGCGACGTACCAAGAAAGGGCGCTCGGCAACGTAGTCTTCGTGGCGAATGACCTTGCGGGGTGGAGCTTTGCCGACCAATCCCTCGGAGACGCAGCATTTGCGGATAGCAACCTCCAAGGCGCCGATTTGCGCGGCGCAGACCTTAGTCGTGCAACTTTCGATAGAACGGTTGTCTCCGGCACGCGCTTCGGAGGCGCCGCAATGGAAAACGCCACGTTCGCCAATGTCTCGGGTCGAGCGGCAGATTTCACCAACGTGGATGCAAACAACGTTTCGTTCGCGGGCGCTGAACTCTCCCAGGCCTCCTTCCAAGACGCGCGACTCGTTGGTGCAAATCTAAGCTCGGTAGTTGCTCATGGAGCCGATTTTCGCGGGTGCGACTTGACGGGGGCGTCGTTGACTGACGCGGCCCTGGACAGCGCCGCTATGTCCGATGCGCGGATTGCGAAAGCGGATCTGAGCGCAACGACGCACTTGGGCTTTATCGCGCAGCAGTTCTATACGACCCTAAGCTACAAACAAGGCGACTTGTCCGGAGTCGTGTTGCGAAAGAACGACCTGTCGGGCTGGGCTTTTTCCTCGCAGAATCTAGTAGAGTCGGATCTGTCGGGATCTTCTCTGGGTGGCGCGGATCTGCGTGATGCCGATTTGACCGCGGGAGTTCTCGATAGGGCCAATTTGGCAGGTGCAAGCCTGAGGCAGACTGTACTGAATGGCGCGTCGTTGGTCTCGGTCCAACTTACCGGCGCGGATCTGACCGATGCGGATGTACGCGGTACGAAGTTGTGGTACGCGACCGACGGCGGATTCACGAAGGATCAACTCTACGCGACCGCGAGCTATCGAGCCAAGGATTTGAGCCGCATTGAGCTTGCTAGGTGCGACCTTTCAGCGTGGAACTTCGGCGGGATGGCGCTCACCGAGGCCAATTTGGCCTATTGCAACCTGACGGGCGCCAATCTGCGGAACGCAGATCTCACGGGCGCATCGCTCGTCGGCGCGGACCTATCGAGCGCCAGCTTCGATGGAGCAATCATCCGTAACCTGAATCTCAGCGGAACGACTCAGCGCGGGTTCGTTCAGGCCCAACTGTATGCGGCAATGAGTTACGGCCAGAAGAGTCTGGGAGCGGTTGGGATGCAAGCGAACGATGTGTCAGGCTGGGATTTTCAGGACCAGGATCTACGAGACGCGAACTTCGAATCAGCGGCAGCCGCTGCAACGGACTTTCGCACAGCGGATTTGCGTGGGGCCAGCTTCCTCCAGGCACAACTTGCGGGCGCACGTTTCGACGGCGCCAAGATCAGCGGGGCGAGCTTCGACCGTTCTTTGGGCCTTCAGGCAGCGCAGTTCTATGCAACAACGAGCTACCAAGAAAAGACGTTGCAAGGCGTTGGCTTGGCATTTGTCGACCTTTCGGCTTGGAATCTGTCCGGACAGGATCTCACCGGGGCCGATTTCGAGGCAACGTCGCTCGCTGGAACGGATCTTTCCGATGGGTCGATCGCGTCAACCAACCTTCGGGGAACCGTTTCACGCGGGCTACGGAAGGAACAGATCTACTCGACAGCCAGCTTTCAACGTAAGAACTTGGCCGGAGTCAATTGGAGCGACAACGACTTGCGGGACTGGAGCTTTCGCGGAGTCGATCTGACCAAGGCTGATTTCTCGAACACTCAGTTAAGCAGCGTCGATTTCTCAGACGCCATCGTCGCGGGTGCACATTTCGGGAACGCAACCGCTGCGGGCTTCGAGCCCAGTCAGCTTTACTCCACCAGGAGCTATCAGGAGGGCCGTCTCGAAGGGATTTGGCTCATGGATGACGATCTCTTGGGTTGGGACTTCCATGGTGCGCGGCTAGCTGGGGCGCGGCTCGATCGAGCGAACCTGTCGGGCGCCAACTTTGACGGCGCTGACTTAGCTTGCGCCGTGATGGAGGATGCCCGACTGACTGGCGCCACTTTTCGAAACACCGACCTGCGCAATGCCAATCTGTTTAGGGTGACAGGGGCCGATTTGGATCTTGCGGACCTTCGACACGCACTCGTACTTTGGAGTTCTGGGGTCTTACACCGGGCAATTGGCCCAGATGGTGTGGTAGATCGTCTAGAAGTACTCACGAATGAGCGGTTCGTAGTCAGAAACGACTCGGAGAATGGGACGTCTGACCCGATTGCAGTCTCGATACTCGATGGGTTCGCACTGCATTCCGGCGGTTCCCTCGAACTCCGCTTCGACGCCGACCCCTGGAACTCCCTCATCTCCTTCGAGCCCGGTATTCCCGTCGATCTCGGCGGCTCTCTCGAACTCACGTTTGCCAAGGGAGTCGATCCCGCGGCGCAGGTCGGGCGGACGATGCGCGTCTTCGATTGGACGGGCGTGTCGCCCGTCGGGCAGTTTGGCGTGGTGAGCGACTATGATTGGGACTTGAGCCAACTCTACTCCTCGGGGCAGATCACGCTGCTGGCGGCTGCCGGCGTGATCGCGGGCGATGCGACCGGCGATGGCAAAGTCGACCTCTCCGACTTTGGGTTGCTCAAGCAGAATTTCGGTCAGGCGGGCGGCCGCGGCGCGGGGGACGCCAACGGCGATGGCGCGGTCGACCTCTCCGACTTCGGGCTGCTCAAGCTCAACTTTGGCCGCTCGGCGCCGCCGGTCGCCGTGCCTGAGCCGGCCGCGGGGATCTTGATGGCCGTGGGGCTGATCGGGTGGATTGCGTTTGCCCGACGCGGTGGAATGAGCAACCGCGCGGTTCGGTCAGCCGGCTGACGCCGGCCGCTCGCCGGGGGCGTGGTTTGGCGAGGGGCGTCGTGTTGCCGAGAAGGCGTCTACTTGCCTGCCGGTTCCGGCGGCGCGAAGCTGTGGAGCAGCGCCCCATCGGCCGCCTTCCACACGCGGAGCACGCCGTCTTCGCCGCCGGCGGCTACCGTTTGGCCGTCGAAGCTGATGTCGAGGGCTTGCACGAAGTCGGGGGAGCCGCCGAAGCTGCGGTCGTGGCCGCCGGAGTCGGAGTTGAACAGGCGGATCGTGGTGTCGCCGCTCGCGGCCACGCACTGCGGGCTATCGGCCGCAAACCGCACGCCGGTCACCTCCTTGCCGAAGCCGCTGAGCGTGCGCACTTGCTCGCCCGTTTCGGCATTCCACAGCTTCACGCTGCCGTCGCCGCTGCTCGTGGCCACCAGGTACTGATTGCCGCGCCAGGCCGTGCCCAGCACGTGGTGCGTGTGCCCCTCGAGCGTGCGCACGACCTTGCCGGCAGCCAGGTCGACGAGCTTGGCCAGGCGGTCGGCCGACCCGGTGGCCAAGAGCCGTCCATCGGGGGAGAAGGAAACCGCGCCGATCACGTCGCTATGGATGTCAGCCAGCGACCGCAGGTGCGCGCCGTCGGCCGCGTTCCACAGTTCGAGCTCGCCGGCTCGCGAAGGTTCGCCCCCAGCGGAGACGAGCACAGCGCCGTCGGGGCTATAGGCGAGCGCCGTCACGCGGTCGACGATCGGGCTCTCGCCTTCGAGGCCTCCGAGCGTCTGCGCGAGCCGCCAGGCGGGCGTCGCGCTAGCCAGGTGAGCGCCGTTCGGGCCGAGCGCGACGACCTGAGCGGTTGAGGTAAAGGCGGCGAGCGATCCGCCGGCGGCCGGCGCCGCGATCCGGTCGAGCCAGCCGCCGCGCTCGGCGTCCCAGAGTTCCAGGGCGCCGCTCGCATCAGCCCCGCAGACTTGGCGGCCGTCAGGGGAAAAGGCCAAGCTCGTCCAACCGACGTTCGCCGCTTGGGCGGCCGCATTGGCCGCCTCGACGACCTTGGCCTGCCGATCGCGCTCCTCGGCCGCAAGCTTTGCGGCCGCTTCGGCCTTCGGCAGCGCCTCGCCCGCGCGGCGGACTTCGTCGCGGGCATCCTCGGCGGCGCGGTTGGCCTCTTTATGCGCGGTTTGCGCCGCCGCCTCGGCCTTGGCGGCCTCTTCGAGCGTCTTGGCCGCCGCCGCGGCCGCGTCGCCTCCGGTCTTGTCGGCGGCTTCCTTGGCGGTCTTGGCCTGAGTGTGCGCTGCGGTCTTCTCCGCGAGCGCCTTCTCGGCGGCGGCGAGCGCTTCGGCGGTTTTCTTTTCGGCTTCCTGGCGCGTCGTCAGGTCCTGGGCCGCTTGTTCGGCGGCGGCCTTGCGGCGATCGGCCTTGCCGGCGAGCGCGTTCAGGAGCCGTTGGGCAAGCGTGGCGCGGCGGGACAATTCGCCGTCGCGCGTGAGCTGGGAGAGGGGCTCGTCGCGATCGGGGGCCCAAAGCTGAGCCACTCCGGCGGCTGTGGCCGTGGCCAGCCGCGCGCCGTCTCCCCGTGCGGCGACCGCGGTGATCGGGCCCTGGTGCTTCCACTGTCGAATGGGCTGCCGGCTGGCCAGGTCGTAGAGAATGCCGACGCCGTCGGCCCCGCCCGCCAAAAGCTGTCCTGCGCCGACCGCGCACAGCGCGTTCAAGGCGCCAGGCGCAGCCAGCTCGCGCGCTTCGGCTGTCGCCAAGTCGGCCGGCTTCTCCGGCAGGGTCCAGAGCCGCAACTTGCCATCCGCTCCGGCGGCCGCAAGCTGCTTGCCTTCGGCTACAAGGGCCAGCGCCGTGAGCGGCGTCTTGGCGTCGAGCGTCGCCAGCAGCGCGCCGTCGGCCGCGTTCCAGGCGCGGAGCGAGCCATCGCGGCTGGCGGTGAACATGGTTTGCCCGTCGCGGGCGAACTGCACGCCGGTCAACTCGCCCGTGTGGCCGGCGAGCGTCGAAACGGTCGAGCCCTCCGGCAGCTTCACGATTTGCACGCTGGGCTGCCCGTCGCGCTCGCCGGCAAGGGCCGCGCGGTCGCCTGTGGGCGAGACCGCCGGCGCAACGGGTTTGGCGGGCGCCTCGGCGAGCTTCGCGGGCGCCACGCTGGCTTCGCGCCGCCAGAGCCGCACGGTGCGGTAGCCGCCGGTGGCCAGTGTGCGGCCATCGGGAGCAAAGGCGAGCGCCTGCACGAGATCGACGTCGGCGGCGCCTTCGGCCGTCGCATGCCCCGCGGCGGCCAGGCTGGGATCGACGAGCCGCGCGATCTGCTGCCCCGTGCCGAGGTGATAGACGTACACCTGATTGCCGCGGCTGCAGGCGACGTACTGGCCATCGGGGGAGAGGGCGACCGACAGGATCGGCCGCACGTGGGCCGGCAGGTTTTGCCAGGCGATGGCCTCGGCGGCCGCTCCGGTGCTCCCTTCCCGCGCTCCTTGGTCGATCCAGAGGGCGAGCAGTCCTAGCTCTTGTGGCGAGAGGGGCGCGGCGCCCACGTCGTTGTCGGGCGGGGGCATGAGGGGCTCGGCCTGATGGGCGGCTAGCTTGAGCACCAGGCTTTCGGCGGACTTGCTGGGCACGGCCGCCGGCCCGTTGCCGCCTCCCTCGAGCAGCGACGCGGGGGACTCGAGCACCAGGTCCCCTTCGGCCGAGCTCGCGCTGTGGCAGGCGAGACACTTGGCCGACAGGATGGGTGCGATGTCGCGGCCGAAGTCGACCGGCGCGTTGCGCTCGACCTTGGCGATCTCGAGGGGCTGGATCTCGGCGTCCTCGGCCCATGCTGAAGCGGCCAACAAGCAACAGCAAGCCGCGCTGATCAGCCGGACGAGCGGACGAAGCGAAAGAACAGTGCGACTCACAGGCGGCTCCCGCGCGAGAATCTTGGCATGAACGAATCGAGCCTCGTCGCAGACTCGGTCACGGCTTGGCGGCGGCCGGCTCGAAGACGAGCCACACCGGGCGTTTGGCTTCGAGCGTCTTGTCTCCCTGCTTCACACTTGCCCGCAGCTCGTAGCGCTGCGCGCCGGCCGGCGTTTCGGCAGTCGGCGCGATGGCCAGCTTCACGGCGCTCTGGTCGCCGGGCACTTGGGCCTTGGCGGCGGGGAGCCCGGCGACGCCGTCGGGGGGAACAAGCGACAGCTCGACCGCATCGGCGAAGCCTGGCAGGCGGACGAGCGAGACCTCGAACTCGGCCTGGCCGCCGCTGGGGACGTTCATGCGATGGAGGCAGCCCAGCTTCACGGGGGCCGAGAGGAGCCGCAGCCGCGGCGCGGCGACAGGGGCCGCCACCTTTACGTTTTGCGGCTTGGCCGCTTCGGCCAACTCGTTGGCCCGCTTCTCGGCGGCGGCGCGGGCATCGGTCGCGGCCTGCAGCGTGGCGGCGGCCGCAGCCGTGGCCTGGTCTGCCTGCGTCTTGGCTTGTGCGGCGGCTTCGGATTGTTGTCGGGCCGTGTCTAGGGCTGCCGTTGCGGTCTGCTGCGCTTGGGCAGCAGCTTCGGCGGCGGCCTTGGCGTCGGCGGCGTGCTGAGTGACGGCAGCTAACACTTCGGCAGCGGCCTTGGCCTTGGCGGCGGCTTCGACTGAAGCGGCCTCGGCGGCGGCGCGGGCTTCGTCGGCCGTTTTGAGCTTGGCGGCCAGGTCGGCGGCGCGGGCAGCGGCTTCGGTCTGGCGGGTCGTGGCTGCGGCCAACTGCTCGGCGGCGCTGGCGGCGGCGGTGGTGGTCGCAGCTTGCGCTTCGGTCTGCTTCTGTGAGGCGGCGGTCAGCTCGGCCACCTTGGCCTCGAGCCGCGTTTTGCGTTCGGCGGCGCGCTGGGCCGCCTCGGGATTGCGGGCATAGGCCGCGTCCGCCACGGCGGCCAGCACCAAGTTGAACTCGCCGACGGGCGCATCGGGCTTGGCCTTGAGTACGAGGGCGCCTTCGGCCTGGTCCGCGTTCACCGTGACCGGCTCGGCCTCGAGGTTGGGGGGCAGGCGCTGGGCCGACACGACCACATTGCCTTTGAAATCCCCGCGGCGCTCGATGGTGAACGGCACGGTCACCTGCCCGCCGGGGGCCAACTCGGCGACCGCCCCCTTGGGCACGGCCACGAAGGGCGCCGTTTCGTTGCCGCTGACCGACACGAACAACGCGGCGGTGAGCCGCGCCTCCGCCGGCGGCATGTTGCCATCGTTGGGGCGGCAGGGCCACACGAGCGTCGCCTTGCGGGCAGCCCGCACCACGTCGCTATCACCAATGCGGGCACGGCCCAGCACTTCTACGGGACCCGACCACGCGGGGGCGCCGGCGGCGGCCGAGAGGACGATCGTCGCCGTGTTCTGGCCGGGGGCAACCACGGCCGGTTCCGCGCGGACGCCGGCCGGCAGCCCTTCGACCTCGAGCTCGATCGGGCCGTCGAAGCCGTCGCGGCGCTCGACCAGCACCTGCAGCGCATCGGCGCCGCCGGAGCGGACGAGTGGCTGCCAGACGTCGGCCGTGGTGTTGTTGTCGCGCGGGTCGGGGCGAACCCGTGCGGCCTTGGCAACCAGCGCAAAGTCAGGGGCCTCGCGGTGGATCGACAGCCAGTACACGCTCCGCGGATCGTTGGCCGCGGCGCGGTCTTGCACGGCGACCAGGTACGTGCCGTCGGCCGGTACGGCGAAGCGGGCCTGGGCGTCGACCGAGCCCGCGGGAAATTCGCGGCCGCCGGGGCGCTCCGGCAGATCGTCGGCTTCGAGCACGTCGGCGAGTTGCGGCTTGCCCTGCTCGTCGGTCTTGAGGGAGCGGATCACGAAGAAGGGATCGGTGGGCTGCCCCAGGCGATCCGAGGCGAGCGAGAGCCAGAAGACGTCGCCGGCCTTGGCCTCGAACTTCAGCCAGTCGCGGTCGCGGCGCCCCTGGAAGCGGCCTGCGAACTCGGCCGGCACGGCAATCTGCTGCGCGGCGTCGAAGCGGTCGTTAGGCTCCTGCTCGGCCACCACGTCGCCGCGGCCCAACGCGAGCGGCGTTTGGTTCGAGTCCCCCTGCGGAGTCCGCAGGCGGTAGGGGAGTAGGTCGAGAAACGCCGCCGCCGAACGTGGACGCAACAGCGCGGCCAGCGGATCGGCCGCCGCGCCCACCGGCACGTCGATCGTCACCTGCGCTTGCTCGAGGGGCTGCCCCTCAATGGCCAGACCCTCGGCGGCCGCGCCGCCCGGCAAGTTGCGGCCGAACAGTGTGTGTGCCTGGCGGCGGCCGGCGACGACCACCGGCGGCCAGACGAAGTCGACGTAGGGGCGCGTCGAGGCGGTAAGGCGATAGAAGTATTCGCCGCCGCCGGAATAGACGAAGTCGTGCAGCTTGACGAAGTACTCGCCGTCGGCCGGGGCGCGGAGATCGAGCACCAGGTCGTGCCCCGAGGCGTCGCGGTGGGTTTGCAGTTCGCGCCCTGAGCCGTCGAAGAGCGTCATCGCCGGGTCGAGCCGTGAGTCGAGGCTCTTGGCCTGGCAGCGGATCAAGATCCGCTCTCCCTTGCGGGCCGTGATCTTGAACCAATCGACGTCGGCCCCGCCGTCGATGCGGCCGCTGAACCCCGTTTCGAGCGGCGCCGGCGTGGCTTGGGCACGTTCGTTGTTCGGCTCGACCTCTTGCGACTCTGGGCCCCGCGAGACGACGAACTGCCGCGGGTTCGACACTCCGTAGCGCCCCACCGCCCACACTTCGTACGCACCCTCAGGCACGTCCTCGTCGACCGACAGTTCGAAGACGCCGGGCGACGCCTGCGGGCCTTCATCGAACGGGCCGGCCGGCTGCAGCTTGGGCCGTGCTTGGAGGCCTGGGTGCGAGAAGCGCAGTTCGGCCACGTCGTCGAGATCGGCGCCGCCGAGCGTGATTTCGCGCGTCGTGCCGGCTTCGGCGCCGAGCGGGAACACCGTGTAGAGCCGTGCGCCCGGCAGCTGAGCCGTCGCGGGCGCGGCGCAGGCGAGCAAAACCGTCCAGGCGAGCGCGACGCTCCCTGCGCCGGCTCGAAGCGATTTGACAGGCATTGATCTAGGTGGGTTCGGCGGCGCGAGCGTTGGGCGGGCTCGTGCCACAGGTTCGGGCGGGGGATGTGGACGGGTCGAGCGCCCCAAGCCTTCGTGGCCCGCAGCAGGCGCGGCAAAAATCAACGCAACGGGATTAGTGGTTGAACAAGAACTCCTTGGTGTTCACCAAGGCCCATACGATGTCTTCGTAGGCCTGCTGCCCTCCGGCCCCCTTTTCGACGTGGGCCGTGGCGACCGTTTGCTCGTCGGCGGTGGGGACGCGGCCATACGCGTATTGATAGAGCTCGCGGATCTTGTCGGCCGCGGGGCGATTCTTGTCTTGCGCGAGCACGGCCGCCCGCCCGCTGCCGCTCGAGAGCTTGTTCTGCACTTCGTCGGAGTTGAGCAGGTGCAGGCTCTGCGCCAGGTTGGCCTCGTTCGACCGTTCGCACTCACAGGCGGTGGCCCCCTCAGGGCGGCCGAAGACCGTGAGGAAGTACGAGTCTTGGTTGGCCGAGGGAAGCTGCAGGGCCCGCGTGCCGGCCGGCATGCCGCCAAAGGCCGTCGCGCCGCCGGTCACCTGATCGAGCGCGTCGAGCAGCACCTCGGCGGGCAGCCGCTTGGGATAGTAGCGCGAGTAACTCTGCTTGTCGGCCTGGTTGAACTCGTTCGGCTCCGAACTCAGGGCGTAGGTCTGCGAGGTGCAGATCGTCCGCACGAGGTCTTTGAGGTCGAACTTGTGGGCCACGAAGTGCTTGGCCAAGGCGTCGATCAGCTCGGGGTTCGTCGCGGGGTTCGTTACCCGCATGTCGTCTTCGGGTTCGACGAGCGCCCGGCCGAAGAAGTGCTTCCAGTAGCGGTTGACGAGCGCCGGGGCGAAGAACGGGTTGTCGGGCTGGGCCAGCCAGTCGGCCAGGGCCTGCCGCGGGTCGTCGTCGCTGGTGAGCTCGAGGGGCGCGCCGTCGAGCGGGGCCGGCTTGATCGGCTTGCCGGTCTTCGGGTGCGTCGCCGAGGCTTCGCCCCGCTGGTGGACGATCCGCTCCTCACCGGGCCGCGAGCCGGGCTTGCGCCCCACGCGGGAGAAGAAGGCCGCCAGACCGTAGTAGTCTTGCTGGCTCCACTTCTCGAACGGGTGGTGATGGCAGCGGGCACATTGAAGACGCATGCCCAGGAAGAGCTGGGCGGCGTCTTCCACCTGCTCGTGCGACTCGCGCACCTGGCGATACCAGACGACCGGCGGGTTCGAGGTCGCCTCGCCGGAGGAGGCCAGCAACTCGCCCACGAACTGGTCGAACGGCTTGTTTTGGTAAAGACTCTCGCGAATCCAGGCGTGCAGGGCGATCGAGCCGCGCTTGAAGTTGTCGTCCTGGCGGCGGTTGCGGAGCACGGCGTTCCACTTGGCCGCGAAGAAGTCGGCGTACTCGCTCGACTCGAGCAGGCGGTCGATCAAGCGGTCGCGTTTGTCAGCGGCGGCGTCGTCGACAAAGGTCTGCACCTCGGCGGGCGTGGGGAGGCGGCCGCAAACGTCGAGAAACGCGCGGCGGACGAACGTGGCGTCGTCGCAGACGGCCGAGGGGGGAAGCCCAAGCTGCTTGAGCCGGGCGAAGACCAACTCATCGATAAAGTTCTTGGCCGGCGGCAGGTTGTCGACCGGCGCGCCCAGCGGGACGCTCGCCCGAAACACCGCCACTTTGCCTTGGTAGCGAGCCATGATCGCGGCGCCGCCCGTTTGGCTGCCGGTCTTCACCAGGCCGGTCGCGCTGCACTGAGCCAACTCGGGGTCATTCGACTCGAACTGAACCGAGAGGGTCACGTCTTCGGTCGAGCCGTCGCTGTAGTGGGCGACCACGGCCAACTGCTGCCGCGAGTCCTTCTGCATCGTCCGCTGCTGCGGGAAGATTTCGATCCGGCTCAGCGTAGGGTCGTCGGCTTTGCCGTAGGGCATGCCTTGGGCGATCCACCGCCGCAAGAGGGCATAGGAGGTGCTGTCTTTCTCCAGCCGCGGGCCGCCGCCGTGGGGCAAAATGCCGGCCCCTTTGGTGATCAGCAGGCTGCGGTCGGGGGCGGCGGGAAAGAGCCGCCGGCCGCGACCTTCCTTCACCAGGTGTTCGTAGTCCTCGGTTGGCTCGAAGCCCAAGAGCGAGAGCTTGAAGCCGTTCTGGCCGCTGGCCTTGCCGTGGCAGCCGCCGCCGTTGCAGCCCAGCTTCGTGAAGATGGGCACGATCTGATTCGGGAAGTTGATCTGCAACTCGTGGGCAATGTTCGTGACGTGCAGCGTCGCCTCGGCAGCCAGGCCTTGGGGCCCAACGACGCGGACCTTGGCTTCCCCTTCGCGCAATGGGCGCACCAGGCCCGTGGGCGAAATTTCGACGACGTCGACCGGCTCGGCCGAGTACTGCACATCGCCCGTAACGTCGCGCTCGCCGCCGCCGGCGTCGCGCCCCGTGACCACAAGCTGTTGGCGGGCGTCGCTGCCGCGGAGGGCCGGGATCGCGCTGGGGCCGAGGCCGGCGTCGATGCGCAGTTCGACGAGGGCAGGCTGCTCTGCAGCAGGAACCGCCGCAGGAGCGGGGTTGGCCGGCGGAACCGACGAGTCGGCGGCGCGAACGACGTCTGCTAGCAGCAGCACTGCCAAGCACAAGCCAACGACAAAGCGAGGCATGGGCGATTCCCTCCAGGCGGGTTGTTCATTCCCTTGGAACTGCCCCTCCACAGCTCGCTTCCGCCCCACGCGCCTCCAGGGGATAGAGGTCACACGAGGTCGGCTCCATGCCAGGCGGCTCAGGCCAAGTGGGTTGCCTGAGCGTCCCAGCGGCGAGCTGCAACGCATCAATCGCCTTTGATTATTGCAGGTTGGCCGAGCCGCGCCAAGGAATTCGTGGCTCTACGATAGCACGGCCCCGAAGCGTGCCGGGCGAGGGTTACGGGCGGAATGCGCGGCGGGCCGTATTTCCACCAGACGCATGAGCGATAGCCGCGGCGAGCGGAGCGAAGGCGGCCGAATCAGACAGCCCCGAAGGGGCGACGAGATGTTAGCTAGGGGCGCAAGCCCCTGGGACGGCAGCAAGAAACCAAATGCAAAAGCCCTGAAAGGGCGACCGAGGGTCCATCGGCGGCGCTCTTTCGCCCCTTCGGGGCTTCCTTCCGGCCGCGCACGCATTTCCAGGGGCTTGCGCCTCTGGCTAACCTCTTTGCGCCCCTTCGGCGCTCCCCTCGCGGACCAATCGCTCTGCCGCACGCCGCCCATTTTCCGGCCGGAGAGAACGGTCTTTCCCCAAGGCCGTAGTTTGGGTATCCTTCTCCAGTCGTTTGTCGGCCGCGGAGCCCATCGGGCGCCGTGGGGGTTTTGGCGAACGACCTCTGCCTGGCGGCCGTCCGATTTGGCGACGGTTCCTGCCTTCGCGAAGGCGCCGTAGCCAAGTGGCTAAGGCAGCGGATTGCAAATCCGCCACCGTGGGTTCGACTCCCACCGGCGCCTCTCGTCTTTTTGGCCGACGCAAATGCTGACGTTTGAGTCCGTTGCGGTTTGCCGGCGAGTACCCGTCCGGCCCCAATTCTCCTTAGGCCTTTGAGCGTTTTGCCGCAATCTCCGGCCCCGGGTTCGATGCGGACGTGAGAAGGAGACCGCCACGACCGAACGTCGCCCCCATCGCCGTTGCAGTGATAGCTTTAGTGGCGCTCGGTTGGAGCGAAATCCTCACGTACGGTAAGCGATCCGGGTATATGGCCTTTTGCCTGCCGTTGGGGGTCATGCTTGGGTTCTTCGGCATCGTTTACTACTTTGCCTGGACCCCGCGACAAGGCCCGCCCAAGCGAGACTGAGCGATCGAGGCAATATGGCCAATAGCCTATGTCCAATGCGCTGGTGGACACTACGGCCGTGGTTCCTCGCAGGCGCGATCACGATCGCTCTCTTGTTCGCCTCGCTCGTGTTGTTGGCCTGCTTTCCGTCCCTGCAAACGCCAATCCGTTCCGCGCCCGCGTGGCTGGCGTTGAGCGCGTCGCTGAAACGCGATGGTTGCGAGTACGACTTCAAGTGGCGGCAGCATCCAGAGCCCACGGGCTGCTAAACCCTTCTTGTAAAGTCGGGAACCATCTCGCCGGAGACAGCCAAGCGGATGGTGGCGATGAGCGATCTACGGCAGATCAACTTCCGCTTCGAGCAGTCGCCCCTCGCCGAGGAGGCGTTGCGCGAAGCGTTTTGGCTTCACGGCGAAGTCGCTGGCCGAAAATCGAAGCGCTGAGCCCGCTGCCGCGGAGCAAGAACGCTACCAGGCTCGGGAGTTTCCAGTCGCGGGCGTTTGCAGATGGTTCAGGCCCGGTTCCGCGTGGGGCTGGCGCCCCACCCTACGTGGGGAGCTACACTACACTATGCAACCGCTCCTGATGGACTACCTGCAGCGGATTTTGACTGCCCGCGTGTACGACGTGGCGATCGAGTCGCCGCTCGAGCTGGCGCCTAAGCTCTCGGCGCGGCTGGGGAATCAGGTGTGGCTCAAGCGCGAAGACGCACAGCCGGTCTTCAGCTTCAAGCTCCGCGGGGCCTACAACAAAATGGCCCGCCTCTCGGCCGAGGAGCTCGCCCGCGGCGTGATCTGCGCCTCGGCCGGCAACCATGCGCAGGGGGTGGCGCTGGCGGCGCGCAAGCTCGGCTGCCGCGCGGTCGTGGTGATGCCGGTCACCACGCCCAGTCTCAAGTGCGACGCTGTGCGGGCACTGGGTGGCGAAGTCGTCCTCCACGGCGACAGCTACTCCGACGCCTTTGGCCAAGCCCACCAGCTGGGGGCCGAACGGGGCCACACCTTCGTCCATCCGTTCGACGACCCCGACGTGATCGCCGGACAGGGGACGATCGGCATGGAGATCCTGCGGCAACATGGCCAGCCCATCGAGGCGGTCTTCGCCCCCATCGGCGGCGGCGGGCTGATCGCCGGGGTGGCGGCCTATCTCAAGGCGGTGCGGCCGGAGATCAAAATCATCGGCGTGCAAATGTGCGATTCCGACGCCATGCTCCGCTCAGTGCAGGCAGGCGAGCGGGTAACGCTGCACGACGTGGGGCTCTTTTCCGACGGCACGGCCGTGAAGCTGGTGGGCCAGCGGACGTTCGAACTCGTGCGGACGCTCGTCGACGACTTCGTCGTGGTCGACGCCGACGCCGTGAGCGCGGCGATCAAGGACGTTTTTGAGGATACCCGGAGCATCCTCGAGCCGGCCGGGGCGATGAGCGTCGCCGGGCTCAAGCAGTATGCCGCGGCGCGCGGTTGGCGCGAGAAATCGCTGGTGGCGATCGCCAGCGGGGCGAACCTGAATTTCGACCGGCTGCGGTTCGTGGCCGAGCGGGCCGACGTGGGGGACGAGCGCGAGGCGCTGTTCGCCGTCACGATTCCCGAGGAGCGCGGCAGCTTCCGCCGGCTGTGCGAGGCGATGGGGCGGCGCAACGTCACTGAGTTCAGCTACCGCATGTCCGATACGGCCCAGGCCCACGTGTTCGTGGGCCTGGCCATCCACGACCGCGGCGAAATCGACGCGCTGCTGGCGACCTTCGAGGGGCACGGCTTCGCGGCGATCAACCTCGCGCCCGACGAGCTCTCGAAGGAACACGTGCGCTACATGGTGGGCGGCCGCAGCCCATGCGCGGCCGACGAGCGGCTGTTCCGCTTCGAGTTCCCCGAGCGGCCGGGCGCGCTGATGCGTTTTCTCTCGAGCATGCACCCGAACTGGAACATCAGCCTGTTCCACTACCGCAACCAAGGGGCCGACTACGGTCGGATCCTCGTGGGCCTGCAAGCGCCGGAGTCCGACCGGGGGGCGTTCCAGGAGTTCCTGGAAACGTTGTCGTATCCGTACGTCGAGGAGACGGAGAACCCGGTCTATCGGCTGTTTCTGAGATAAGCGTAGCCCGACGCGGGTCGGGCTATGTGGAGCCGGCGACGGTTGTTCCGGCTGGGACGGGGGCCGGCCCCCAGCAGGGAGGGCGCCGGCCGGGACCCAAATCGAGTGCTGTTGCAGCGCCGCGCAGGACGTGGCCTACCCTTGCGCATGGCCAGCGATCCCGGCGCTCGGCCGCCCTCATCTTTTCCCCGTTTCGGAGGCGCCGCCCCATGTCGCATGAACTGTTCGTTTTTGGCCGCATCATTTGCATCGGGGGGTTCATCGTGCTGATGGGCGTGGTCGTCGAGCGCTATCTGACGGCCCGGCATTACAAACGCTGCAACGGTTGAGCGGCCGCAGTCCTGCGTTTGTGCCCAGAGCGGGCCCGCGAAAAAGAAAAACGGCCCTGCCGAAGCTCAGGATTCGGCAGGGCCGCGTGTTTAGCAAGACTCGCGGAGACGGCGAGTCTGGCCAGACCGTGTCAGGTCGCGCTTAGTTGCAGCCGCAGCTCGGCTCAGCAGCGCAGCCGCAGCTCGGCTCGGGAGCGCAGCACGAGTCGCAGGCGGGGGCGCAGCAGCGGTGCTTGTGGGCAAACAGCCGCTTGAAGAAGCCACCGAACGGACGGCAGTGCTTGTGGCCGCAGCAGGGCGCCGGCTCGCAGCAGCTCGGCTCCGGAGCGCAGCAGCTCGGCTCGGGAGCGCAGCAGGTCGGCTCCGGCTCGCAGCAGGTTTGCTCACAACAGCCACAGCCATGGTGACGGCCAAACAGGTGGCCGAAAGCCTTGGCCTCGCCAGCGCTGAACATCGTGGCCAGGGCAGCCACCGCCAACGCGGGCACCAGAAGACGCAGTTTCATGGGGAGTGCTCCTTGCAATCGAGGGGTAACACGCGGAATTCTTGCGCCGCGGTCGGCTGCGTGGCGGAAACTCTCCGCCGCCGACGCGTCGCGGAATGGGTGTGTGTGCTACAAGGAGGTATCGTCAACGCTTTCTTTGCGTGTTAGCCAAACTACTCATTTTCTCCATTGGCCCTATGGCCACAGATGTGAAGATAAAGGGAGTCTGCCGGCTTTGCGCGATATGCCGTAGAGCGACGATGGGAACGATTGCGGCGAGCGCGAAAAGAGTCGGCGCGTTGGCTCGTTTCGCACGAAGCAAGCCTCCCCAATACCAACCCGCAGCGCGAGCAAGGGACGCGAGCGCCGGCTGGGCGCGCTGGCCGAAATTGCTGCCCGGTCCGTGCAGGGGTCCGCGAGACTTGACCAGGGACGAGTGGCTCTCCCTTGCTCGCGCTGCGGGCTAGTATCGATCGGGCAACCCGAACTTCTAGCTAGCTCTGCATGCAGCGGATCAAATCCTCGACATCGAGGACGAGCGCCAAACGGCCGCCGCCAAGCCGAGCCACGCCGGATACGCGCCGTGCCTTGGGTAGGATTTGCCGCAGTGGGCTAACCACCACCTGCCGGTGCCCGCGCACCTTTTCGACGAGCAAGCAGGCGGCGCCGGCGCGGCAACTGACGACGATGCCGGTCGGCATTCCCTGCGGCGCCACGGATTCCGGCAGTCCCACGAGCTTGCCGAGCCGCGCCGCATGATAAGGCTGACCGCGGACCTGAGCGATGCACTCGCCGCGCACGCTCTTCAAGTCCTGCGGTACGATCCCGATGATCTCGCGGATGTGCTCGAAGGCCACCACGAACGGCACGCCGCGCTCCTCAACCATCAAGCCGTCGACGACCAGGACCGCCGAGCGAATCGGGATTTCTAGGCGAAAAACGGTGCCTTGGCCAAGCTGCGTCTCCAAGAGCACGCGGCCGCCATGCGCCGCCAGGGTTGCCCGCACGACGTCCATGCCGACGCCGCGGCCGGAGACTTCCGACACCTGTTCGGCGGTCGAAAACCCGGCGTGAAAGATCAGTTCGACCGCTTCCTGATCGGTCAGGGCGTCGGCCTTGGCCTGTGTGAGCAGCTCCTTTTCGACCGCTTTGCGGCGCACCCGGTTGGCGTCGATGCCGCGGCCGTTGTCGCGCACGGTGATCAGCGTGTGAGTCCGCGTTTGCTCGGCGGTCAGCCACAGCTTGCCCACCGGCGACTTGCCGGCGCGGGTGCGGTCTTCGGGCGTCTCGAGCCCATGATCCATGACGTTGCGCACTAGATGCGTGAGCGCCGCGTCGAGATCGTCGATCAAGGCCTTGTCGAACTCGGTGTCTTCCCCTTCGACGATCACCTCGACCTGCTTGCCCAACTGGGTTGCCAGGCCGCGGGCCATCTTGGGGAACTTCGAGAACAGTCCGGCCGCCGAGACGCGCGTGAGCGCGAGCACGTGCTGCTGCAGGTCTGCCGATTGGGCCGAGAAATCGCGGTTGATCTGCCGCATCTCGTCGAGCAGGGCGGCGCGGTCGTCGCTGCCGGCCATCCGTTGCTGCAAGTCCTTGTAGAGCTCGCAGGTGATGAACAGGCTCGACACATGGCGGAGGAACTCGTCGAGTCGGTCCTCGCGCACGCGGAGCACGCGGGCCTTCGAGGTTTCGGCCTTGGCCCCGCCGGCGTCGCCTTCCCGCGGGGCCGAGGTGTCGACCGCCAGCGCACTGAGCGCGAGCTCGAGCGTGTCCCACACGATCGAGAGCAGGTTGGCGTCGACGTCGAGCGGGCTATTGAGCAGCGTCTGGTATTCGGTCGCGGCCTGCCGCAATTGCGCGGCCGGCGACGGCTGCGCTTGTTGGTCGCAGAGCTCCGCGAGCGACTGGGCCCCCGCGACGAAACGCTCGCCCGCTGCGCGGTCGTGTTCGCCTTGTTCCGCCCGCAGGAAGAGCTCGAGCACTCCCTGCACGTGCGAGGCGGCGTCGGCCGTTCCGCAGCGAAACGTTTTATTGGCCAACTCGCTGGCCTTCGGGCGCTTGGGGGCGGCGGCGCCCAACTCTTCGTCGGGCTCGTCGGTGAGTTGCTGGTCGGCCACCAAGCCTTCGAGCCGAGCTGCCCACTGCGCGGCCGAGGGATGGCCGTTGGCCGCGATCTCGCGAGCCAACTGCAGCATCTGGTCGAGCAGCGCGTTCTCGGGGTCGACGCGGCAGGTTTGGGCCACTTCCCCCAGATGATCGAGGGCCGCTTGCTGCTCCGCGGTGAGGGCCGCGGCCGGATCGCTGAGCGCCTGCTCGAGCAACCCATCGAGGATGTCGAGCATTTCCACGAGCGAGCGGCGGAGCTCGTCGCGGCAGTTCAGCTTGTGATTGCGGACTTCGTCGAGCGTGTTTTCGAGCGAGTGGGCGAAGGCCTTGACCGCCGCCAGCCCGAGGAAGCCAGCGCACCCCTTGATCGAGTGAACGGCGCGGAACACGCCGTGGATGGGCTCCTCGACCTCGGGTTGCGCGGTGAAGCGCGCGAGCAGCTCCGGCAGCGGCTCGAGCGATGCGCGCGCTTCGTCGACGAATTCTGCGATCAGCTCCTGCGCATTTTCGGCGGGGGCTTCGGTCATCGAGGTCTAGGCTGGTTGGAGCAGGGCGGGGTGAGGAAGCGCGGCTAGCTGGGGTGGATCAAGCGGTCGACAGCGCCCGGCGGCGGCCGTGCAGCTCTTCGAGCGACGACCACCAGCGGTCGATCTTGCGAAAGGTGAGTTCGAGCGACTCGAGCAGCGGTCCGAAGTCGTTCAGCGGTTTGAAGAAACAAGCCTCGGCGCCGTGCCGCATGGCGTGCATCGTGGTCGACAAATCGATCTGCCCCGTCAACAAAATGACCTGGATCCCTCCATCGTGCTCCTTGATCTCGTCGAGCAACTCCAGCCCCGTCTTGCTCGGCATCATGATGTCGAGCAGCACCACGCGGGCTTGGCTGCTGAGCAGCTTTTCGAACGCCGCGGTCGAGTCGTTCACCGAGATGACCTGATACCCGGCCAGCTGGAGCTGCTGCGCCACCATGCGGGTGACGACGATGTCGTCATCAATATGGAACACGGTGCGGCTCGCACGGGGGGCGGCGCCGCCGGCAGGGGATTCGCGGTCGGTGGGCATGAATTGGTTCCGACTTACGACGAACGATCGGAGGGCCCGGCCAAGGCCAGACTCGGAGCCTCGATGGGGGGGTAGGAAACTTGGGCCCCGTCGTCCTCTGTCGACCCCTGGCAAACAAAAAATTCCCTGAGATTTACTAGGCTTGCCTCGTCGCAACAAACGCTACAATCGATGAAGCTTTGCGGTCCCGATCCTTGTGCATGATGCATCCAGTCGGCGAGCCGCGTGCAAGCGGTGAGCTAGGATTGCTGCGGACCAACGAATCAGCAGACCGCCCCCAGGCAAGGGCGCGCTCCCAGCACAGTATGGCGGAACCCCTCATGAGAGTTTCTGGCGCCGAGCCCATTCATTCCAGCTTGGCCGACGACGAAGATCTGGGCGAAATCGTCGACCTGTTCGTGGCGGAAATGCCCGACCGGATCGAGCGGCTGCTGAGCTATGCTCAGTCGCACGACTGGTCGGAGCTCGAGCGCCTTGCGCACCAACTCAAAGGCGCAGCCGGCAGCTATGGCTTCGAGCCGATTTCCCCCGCCGCCGCGCGGCTGGAAGCGGCGGTCCGCGACGCCTGGCCCGAAGAGCAACTCCGCTGCGCGCTTGACAACCTGGTGCAGCTCTGCCAGCGGATGCGCGCGGGATTGCCGGAGTCGACGACGGTGTAAGGACCCGTGAGTGCGTAGCTACGCGGGAGGCGTATTAGCTTCGCGCCGCCATCCGCAGCGCCACCAGATACGGCACCGGCTCGCTCCCCAGCGCATTGAGCACCGTGCCGCCGGCGGTGAAGCAGTGGGTCACCCAGTCGGGTTGACCGTAGCGGTCGAGGGCCGCGCCCCCTTCGCCGCCCCCCACGTAGACCTCGACCCCGGCGTCCTTGAGCCGCTTGAGCTGGCTGATGAACTTGCGCGTGCCGTCTTCGAAGCGCGGGTCTTCGAACATGCCGAACACGCCGTTGTAGAACGCCACCGGAGGCTCCGAGCCGCCGGCGCTCTTGGCCTCGGCCAGGAACTCGCCGAGCTGCTGCTCGAAATAGGCCGACGTCTTCGGCCCCACGTCGAACTGCTGGTCGGTCGGGCCGAGTTCTTCGACCGCGCGGCCGTCTGCCAGCACGAAGTCGACCGGCAGCACGAAGCGAATGCCCTTGGCCCGGCCGTCGGCGATCATCTTCTTCGCCTGCTCGATGCGGTCGCGCGGAATGAAATACGGCTTGTCGGCATGCGCTGGATCTTCAGCCACGCCCAGGCCAAAGGCCTTGCCGTCGAGCTCGGCGGCTGCCTTCTTGAGCGCCATCGCCAGCGAGCCCGCGGTGAACACCCAGCGAACCGTGCCGCGGGCGATCATCGCCTCCATGTCGTCGAGCTTGTCGGCCTTGAGACCCGAGAACACCACCAGGCTCGCCCGCAGGCAGCGGCGCATGGGGCCGTGGAACTCGCGGGCCACGTAGCTGCCGAGCGCCACGCGGTCCATCGCCGCCGGCACGATCGTGCTCGAGGCGTCGAGGCTGCCGGCCGAAAGCGCTTCGTTCACGTACACGCGGGCCAGCCGGTCGGCGAACTGCTTGGCCAGCGCGGCCAATTGCGGGGCAAGTTGGGGCAGATCGCCGGACTTCGCCTTCCAGAGCACCGTTTCGATCTTGTACTTGCGCGTGTTCTCGAGCACGAGCACGCTGCCCGGAGGGGCGCTGCGCACCGCTTGGGCTGCCGCGTCGCTGATCGAGAGCGTGCTTTCATCGAGCCAGTCGGCAAGGAGCGGCACTTCGCAGCCGAGAATCAGGCTCAGCCGGGCGGCCACCGCCTTCAGGCTCCCTTCGGGCTTGCGGCCGATGTGGCCGAAGATGATTTGCTTCCAGCCTTGATCGCGGCCGAATTGCAGCGTGTCCTTCATGGAGCGGAGACGAATGTCGCCGTCGCCGAGTTCGGCGCCCGGTTTGGCGTCGACGTCTCCCCGCACGAGCACCGGCGTGCCTGAGGGGAGATCGGCCAGCGCTCCGAGCCGGGGAATGGAGGCCAGGTAGTCTTCGAGCGACAGCGGCGGCCCCGAAGGCCCGACGCGAAGCAAGTTCTGGCACCACTGCAACATCGACTCGGCCGTCACCGGCGGCATGGGAGCGCTCCCGAAAGGATAGGCGAGAACCTGGCGGGGAAGCGCGGGCCGGCCGGCGACGCAGCTTCCCGCCTGTGCGAACGAGCGACTAACCTAGCAGGTTCGCGGGCCGCCCTCTAGGAGGGGCGAAAGCCTGGGGAAGCGCGGCGATTTCTAGGGCTTTTCGGTTACGCGCCAGGCCGTGACGCCCTGGGGAGTGGAGACCAAGATCGCCGGCTCTCCCTGGAGCTGCGCGGCGGCGATGCCGGTAAGCTCGCTGCCGACGGCGAACTGATCGAGCACGTCGCCGTCGGACGAGAGCAAATGCACCGTGCCGTCGGGCGCGGCCAGCAGCCAATAGTTGGCGCGCCCCGCCACGACTGGCCCCGAGGCGATCGGCTCGATCGGCTTGCGATGCATGCCAGCCGGGAGCTTGTAATGCCAGGTTTCGCGAGCCTGAGCGTCGAGGCCCACAGCCGTTTGCGTGCCGGGCGCACTGATCGCCAGTGCGGCGTAACGCTGGGGATCGTCGGCGGCCTCAGCCAGCGAGATCAAGAACCGGCCAGGCGTCTCGAGCTCCGCTTCCGCTTTGCCCTGAGGGTCGATCGGCAGGATCGTGCCCTTTTCGTGGAGCGCCCAGACCTTCCGCCAGTTGGCGCCATCCGGGGGCGCGAGGGCCAGGCTCGGCACGTTCCGCGGGGTGCGGTTGAACCACTTGCGTTGCCCCGCGAAGCTCACCCCCTGCACGCCCACTTCGCCCCAATAGCCGACCAGCAGTTCGAGCGCGCCGTTGGCGTCGAGGTCCGCCAGCCGCACGTCGCCCAGGCCGGCCGTGCTCGCGCCTGGCGGCGGATAGCTGAGCACCAGGTTCCATTGATCGTCGAAGACGTGCGCCTGGGGCTGGCTGCTCGCCGAGCCGGCGAAGTAGCGCTTGCCCTGCCCATCGAGCGCCGTGCGCAGATAGGTGACGAGCGAGCCTTCGGGAATCGGCAGCGCATACCGTGCGACGACTTGCCCCGCCGCGTCGAGTTCGGCGACGCTCGCGGCCCCTTCGGTCACCAGCAGCCGCAGGGAATCGGCGCCATCGACGACGGGCAGGATGTTGCCGGGGAACTGCAGCTCGGAGTTCGTCCACAACTTCTCGAGCTGGATGCGCTCGGGCTCGCTCGCCGGCGCAATTTGCGCCACCACGGGCTGCGCTGCGTCGCTCTGGCCGGGGGCGGCGTCGGCTAGGGCCTGCTCGAAGGCCCGGCGATGGTCTTCGAAGCGGCCCCGCAAGTCCGCCGCCACGTCTTCACCCTTGATCAGCCGCTCGAGCAACGCCGGCAAGTCGGGCAGCAACTCGCCGCCGAGCGCCGTGTCGAGCGCCTGCACCTTGCCGTCGGCGCCGAGGACGACCATGTACGGGTAGCCCTGAATCTGCAACGCCTCGGCCGCCTTGCCCTGGGAATCGCGGGCGACCGGAACATCGGCTTTCCACTCGGCGAGCTTGGCGGCGAGTTGATCGCTGGTCACCTCGGGCGCGTCGACGCTGACGGTCAGGAAGCGGACTTGGTCGTTGTCCTTGAACTGGTCGTAGACCTTTTGCAGCCGCGGCATGCGTTGTGGGCAGGGCGGGCAGTCCTTGAACCAGAACTCGAGCACCGTCGCCTTGCAGGCCAGCGAGTTGCTCTCGATTCGCTGGCCATCGAGGTCCGTCAGTAAAAGGTCGGGCGGGCTCTGCCCCAGCAGCGCCGGCAGCGGCGCCGGCGGCGGAACGAAGCGAACCACCGATTTGCTG
>JBGAPH010000041.1:0-57874 GCA_044221365.1 Pirellulales bacterium | reverse complement strand
ACACGAAGTTGGCCCGCTACCGCAAACACCCCCGCGGCCCCAAGAAGAAGCCGCCCCCGCGAACCGGCAACTCACCCCACGTCAGCACCCAACGAATCCTCAACCAACGTCAACCCAGATGACAGCTAGAAAGGGATGGCTTGCCATCCTTATCGGCGTCGGACTGCATGTAGCGCTTCACCAGGCGATCGGCGCCCGCGGACTGGGCCGAGGCCCGTCGGTCAGCGGCGCCCGCGGCCGGTCCCATGCGTGGCCCGATCTCGGCCAGCTCGACCACCCCGTCGCCATTGGCGTCGAGCTTGCGCAGGGCATCGGGCGCGGCGTCGATCTCTTCGGCCGAGAGCGACCCGCTGTTGTCCGTGTCGAGGGCTTGGAACAGGGGGTTGCCTTGGCTCGCCCGCAGGTTGTTCTGCACCTGGTTATTCACGCCTGCGATCACGGTCCGCACTGCTGGCCAGCCGGCCAGGAACTCTCGCTGGTCGATCCCGCCGTCGCCCGTGCGGTCGAGCCGGCTGAGCACGGGACCCAACATCTGGCGATAAGCAGGAGTCAGCTCGTCGAGCGTAATCATCTGATCGCGGGTGCGGTCGAGCTGAGCGAAGACCACTTGGGGGTTCAGCATCGCCGTGGGGTCGAGGCCGGGCTGGGGGCCGCCGACATTCGGCTCGGCCTCGGGCTCCTCCTCCTGGGGACGCTTCTTGTCTTCGTCGTAGGCCACGAAGAACTCGTCCTTGCTGAGGCTCTTATCGGAGTTCGTGTCGCCGTTGCGGATCAGGCGATTGACAAGCGCGCGGTTCTTGCCGGTCACCTCAGAGGGCAGGATCGTGCCGTCGTTGTTCTTGTCGAGCTCGCGGTAGAGCTTCTGAGGGTCGACCTCGGCCTCCTCATCCTGGGCCCCTACTTGAGCAACGAGGGGGAGCGCGACGAGACAGCAGCCAATGGCCAGTTTCCATCGCAAGTTCATGGTCTCCATCCTTCCGTTCCGGGGGTGAGGGGGGAGGCACGGCCGGGAGCACCCAGGAGATCGGGCGGCGGCGGCTTCGAAGGGACCCGAACCGGCAGGCTCGGCAAGTACTTCCATCCTAACGAGCTTCGCCGGTCGCGTCACCCATTTGCCGGCCAGGGCGAACAGGAAGAAGGCCGGCGAGCCGCGTAGTCCTGGGGGCCGAAACCGGCCGTCAGGGGTAACAGTTTCCCCGCAGAGCCGCTGAGAACCTTGGGTGACGAGGGTCGGCCAAAGAGGACTGGCCCCGAAGGTCCTAGCCTGGGAGCCAAACCATGTTGATCGTCCTGCTCAGCACCGTGTTCGTCGTGTTCTTTCTCCTCACCCTGCGGCGGCTCAACCCCGACTGTCCGGCCTGCGGGAAACAACTGCCGACGTTCCGCAAGCCGACGAGCGTGCGGCAACTCCTTGTCGGGGGCTGGACGTGCGAGGAATGCGGCGCCGAGGTGAACGCGGGTGGGAAAGCCCGGGGATGACGGGAGGAGACGTGTGCCCAGCAATCCCAACAAAAAACCCCCGGCTTGGGCGGGCGAGAACGCCCACCCAAGCCATGGGGCCTTCCTTCCTGGCAAGCGGAGCCAGGTTCCCTGAAAGTCATGCGGAGCAGTCGGACCAGGGCACGAGCGCCCCAACCGATAGAGCTCTCCCTCGGGCTTAGGGTCCTTCGACGAACTGGAAGCCGTGGTAGGCCTCATTGCCGTGCTCGCCCAGGTCGAGCCCTTCGCGCTCTTCCTGTTCGGAGACCCGCAGGCCGATCGTGTACTTGATGGCCAGGAAGAGGATGGCGCCCGTGACCATGGCCCAAGCGAACACAGCGCCCACGCCCATGAGCTGCTTGACGAGTTGTTCCGTGCCGCCGCCATAGAACAGGCCCTTGAGCGGCGTAGTGCCTTCGCTGGCGCCCGCGCCCGTGGAGAAGAGCCCCACGGCCAGGGTGCCGAAGGCCCCGCACACGCCATGCACGGAGATCGCGCCCACCGGGTCGTCGATCTTCAAGTACTGGTCGATCGCCACGACCGAGAGCACCACAAGCACGCCGCCCACGGCGCCGATGGCGATCGCCCCGCCGATCGTCACCCAGGGGCAGGGCGCCGTGATCGACACCAGGCCGGCCAGCACGCCGTTGAGCGCCATCGTGGCCTCCCACTTCTTGAACAGCATCTTCGCCGTGAACAGGGCGGTGATGGCGCCTGCCGCTCCGGCGGCGTTCGTGGTGCAGAAAATGTGCGCGATGTCATTGGGCGCGGCGGCCATCGTGCTGCCCGGATTGAAGCCGAACCAACCCAGCCAGAGGATGAACACGCCCAAGGTGACGAGCACCAGATTGTGGCCGGGAATGGCGTTCACCTTGCCGCCCGGGCCGTACTTGCCCAGCCGGGGGCCGAGGATGAAGGCGCCGATCAGCGAGAGCCAGCCGCCGCAGCTATGCACCACCGTCGAGCCGGCGAAATCCCAGAAGCCGTTGGTTTGCAACCAGCCGCCGCCCCAGATCCAGTGGCCGGAAATGGGGTAGATCAGCGCCGAGACGAAGATGCTGTAGACCATGTAGGAGACGAACTTGGTCCGTTCGGCCATGGCGCCGGAGACGATCGTGGCCGTAGTGGCGGCGAACACCAACTGGAAGAAGAACTTCGCTTCCAGCGGCACCGAAGTCCAAGAGAGTGAGCCGAAATCGGCGTCGGGATTGAGGAACCAACCCGTCTGCCCCATGAAGGCCGTGCCGGCGCCGAACATCAGGCCGAAGCCGACGGCCCAGTAGCTCATCGTGCCGAAGCAGAAGTCGAGCAGGTTCTTCATGCAGATGTTCACCGCGTTCTTCGCGCGGGTGAGGCCGGTTTCGACGAGCGCGAAGCCCGCCTGCATCCACATGACGAGGCAGGCGGCCACCATGACCCACACGGTGTCGAGGGCCACGCTCTTGGTCGTCACCGTTTCATTCACGGAAATGAGCGTGACCTCGGGTTCGGCAGCAGGCGCCTCGGCCGGCGCCGCGGCGGGGGTTTCAGCGGCCGCCGGCGGCGTCTCCTGTGCATGGAGAAGCGGCCCGGCCACGAACACCAGGCCCGCCAGGATCAACAGCGACCACCAGCCGCTGGACTTCGAGAAGGAGTACATAAGGCTTGCCAGTTGAAGGAAGGAGGAAACGAAAGGAACCGCGCGAAGATCATCTAGGGTAAATACCCCACTTCACACGCGCGACGACATTAAGCGAGAACTTTCCTCCGGCGCCATCGCCGACGGAAAGGACGAACGGAGCGCGCGGCTGGCGGCGGCCGCGGAAGCCGCAAGACTCGACACGCAGCAGTCTGCGGCAAGCAGGCGCGCTAGGTCAGCGCAGGACAGCGAGAGAACATGCGGCGCGGACTAAACGCCGCCCGCGCAACTGACGTAGAGCGTCAGATCGAGGCAGTGCTCAGAGATCGGATTGACGTTGCTGGTTTGACCCATGGTTGGCAACGGCGATTCTGGCAAACAAGAAGGATGCCTGCAGAAGAGCAAGTCGCGCGCCGCGCGCATCCGCGCGATTCGACCGCGAGCTGTAAGGTCCGCTCGCCTAGAAGTTTATCGCAAAGCCATCCTCGATGAAGGCGTCGCGGCTGCGCGGCCCGTGCCAAGCGCACAGGCACAGCCGGTCTAGTTCCCAGGCAGAAGGCCGGGCCCTCAGCTACGGCGTCTCGGCCGGCGCCCCCGGCGTCGGCGCCGGGTCGAGGTGGCCGTTCGCCTCGTGCCGGCGATTGGCCGAGGGGCCGATGAGGGCGGCGATCTCCATTTCGTCGAGCACTTCGCGCTCTTCTAGCGCTTGGGCAAGCTTGTCGAGTTGGTCGCGGTGCTCCGTAAGCAGTGAGCTCGCCCGGTTGGCGGCGCCGTGCAGAATCCGGGCAACCTCTTCGTCGATGACCTGGGCCGTGTGCTCGCTAAAGTCGCGCTGCTCGTGGAACTCTTTGCCGAGGAACGGATGCTCCTCGGTCGTCCGGTACGCCACCGGGCCCAGCCGCTCGCTCATGCCCCAGGCGGTGACCATCCGCCGGGCGAGCTTCGTGACCTGGGTCAGGTCGTTTTCGGCGCCGGCCGTGTACTCGTTGAACACGATCTTTTCGGCCGCCCGGCCGCCGAGCATGAACACCAGCCGCGAGTGCAGATCGCTCTCGCCGATGTTCAGCCGGTCTTCCTCGGGCACAAGCTGCGTCACGCCCAGGGCCCGGCCGCGGGGGATGATCGTCACCTTGTGCAGTCGATCGGCGCCGGGGATCATCCAGGCCAAGAGCGCGTGCCCCGCCTCGTGGTAGGCGGTCATCTTCTTTTCCTTGTCCGACAGCACTTCCTCGCGCTTCGGGCCCATCAGCACCTTGTCGCGGGCGAACTCGAAGTCGTGCATGTCGACCCGGTCCTTCCCCTGCCGCGTGGCCCACAGCGCGGCCTCGTTCACCAGGTTGCGGATGTCGGCGCCGGTCAGACCCACCGTGCCGGAGGCTAGGCGGTCGAGGTCGACGTCGTCGGCCAGGGGCACCGTGCGGGTGTGGACCTTGAAGATCTCCAGGCGCCCCTTGTGATTCGGCCGGTCGACCGTGATGTGGCGGTCGAAACGCCCCGGCCGCAGCAGCGCGGGATCGAGCACGTCGGGCCGGTTCGTGGCCGCGAGCACGATCACCGATTCGGCCTGCGTAAAGCCGTCCATCTCGCTCAGAATCTGGTTCAGCGTCTGCTCGCGCTCGTCGTGCCCGCCTCCCAAGCCGGCGCCGCGGATGCGGCCCACCGCGTCGATCTCGTCGATGAACAGGATCGACGGCGAGGCGTCTTTGGCGGTCTTGAACATGTCGCGGACGCGGCTCGCGCCCACGCCCACGAACATCTGAATGAATTCGCTGCCCGAGATCGAGAAGAAGGGGACGCCTGCCTCGCCGGCCACGGCCCGGGCCAGCAGCGTTTTGCCGGTGCCGGGGGGGCCAATCAGCAGCACCCCCTTGGGCACGCGGCCGCCCAGCCGCTGGAATTTTTCCGGGTTCTTGAGGAACTCGACGATCTCTTGCAGATCGTTCTTCACTCCCTCGAGTCCGGCGACGTTTTCGAACGTTACCCGCTGCTTCGTGGCCTCATAGCGCTTGGCGGGGCTCTTGCTGAAGCCGGAGAGGATGCCGCCTCCCATGATCTGGTCGCGGGCCCGGCGGTACATCAGCCAGGAGCCCAGCAGCAGCACGAGCGGCAGCGTGAGCAGAATGAGCATGAAGACGCCGTTGTAGTCGGGCACGACGTCGACCTTGTAGTTGTCGCCCAGATCGGCGCGGAGCGCGCGATCCAAGTCCTCCCCCGTTACAAAGTCGGGCACGTTCGTGGTGAAGGCCCGGCTGGCCTTTTCGGCCGCGGCCGATTTAGGCGCGCCCGCAGCCGCTGGGCCGGGAACCTTCTTGAACTCCCCCTTCAATTGCCGGCCCAGGGCGGTCACCGACTCGACGTTCTTGGCCTCGAGTTGCCGCCAAAACAAACCGTAGCTGATCTCGGTTTGCCGCGGCGTTTGCCGCACCAGCATCAGCCCGATGACCAACAGCAGCACGAGAAACAGCCACACGCTCGAGGCGCTGAGACGCCGACGAGGCTGGGGCGCAGCGGCGCCGCCGTTGGGCTGGCCGGGATTGTCCATGAACGTCCTTTCGCGGGCTTAAAGGCAAGCGAAACCGTGGCTTGCCAATCGGTTACGTTGGTATTCTAGCCCACCCGACAAGAGAATGCAGGGGGCTGAGGGCCCATAGGCGGCGCCCGTCGATTGCGACTAGAATGCCGAATTCGAGGGCAAATCGGCCGCTCGAGACCGCTTATCGCTCCGCCGGAATCGACGCCTTGAAGCCTGAAAACGCCGCCGACACTCAGGAAGCCGGCTTCACGGCGCCGCCGAGGAAGCGGGGCGTGGTGGCCGTCATCGAACGCGGCGGCGAGTTGCTCGTGATCCGCCGCTCGCAGCTCGTGGCGGCGCCGGGCGCATTCTGCTTCCCTGGCGGAGGCATCGAGCTCGGCGAGACTGAGGAACAAGCCGTCGTGCGGGAGCTTCAGGAGGAACTGGCCGCAAGCGTGCGCCCCGCGCGCCGCATCTGGGAATGCACTACGGCCTGGCAGGTTCATCTGGCGTGGTGGCGGTGCGAATTGCTGGCCGACTCTCTGATCCCCTGCGAAGACGAAGTCGCCTCGATCCACTGGCACACGCCGGGCGACCTGGCGCGGCTCCCGGGGCTGCTCGAAAGCAACCACCGGTTCCTGCTCGCTCTCGCCGCGGGCGAAATCAGCCTGTGACCACCGGCTTCGCCGCCGAGCTGGCAGGCTCGCCAAACAGCCGGGCGATCACCGCCTGCCGATGAGCGAAGATCCGGTCGAGCGAGCGTCGCACGAAGAGCGCGTGTGCGAGGGGCCCGAGAGGGCCGGCCGGCAGTTGGTAGTCGACTTCGTCCACGAGCAGCGTGCCGCCGGGCTGCTCCAAGAATCGGTGCGTGTGCCGCCAGAGCCGGTACGGGCCGCGCCGCTGCACGTCGACGAACTCCTCCGGCGGGTCGAACGACTCGATCTCGGTCCGCCAATTCAGCGGCAGGCCGAAGAGCTTGATCTGGTAGTCGATGATCGTCCCGGCGCCCATCGCGATCGGCCGCGGCGTGAGGATGCGAAAGCCGACGAAATCCGGCGTAATCGACTCCAGGTTGCCGGCGTCGGCGAAGAACGGAAAAACTTCGCTCCGCGGCCGGGGAACGAATTGCGCACGCTCGAGGCGATAGGTCTTAGGCATGGATGCCGAGGCTCGGAACTGACGGCGGTAGAAACGCGAGCAACGCCGCCTGTTGGCAGCATAGGCGCGCTATTCCTTGCGGAACACCGCCCCCTCGTCGATCTGCTCGAAGCCTAGCTTGGCGTAGAGCGCCCGGGCAGCCGTATTGCGGCGCATGGTCTGCACCTGCACGCGGGCAATTCCTTGGGCCTGGAGGGCCCGGAACGATTCGCCCAGGACGTAGGTGGCCAATCCTTGGCGGCGGCGGTCGGAATGCACCTCGAGCTCCACAAGCCCCATCGTCGGCACACCCCAGCCGGCCGACATCGGCTCCATGTTGCGGAAGGTCGCCTGCGCCAGCTCGCGACCGCTTGCGCGATCGACCAGTTCGAAGCGCAGGCGGTCAAAGCCGCTCAGCGTGCAGGCCTCCCACCACGTGCGCGGCGGTGGGTCGGGGACGGCCGTGAAGCTAGTGCTGCGGCGGATCAGCATCTGCGTGCGGTCGACCGGCGGCCGAAACCCTTGCAGTTCGCGCTCGAAGAGCACCGAGCGGTCGATTTCGCGGTAGCTATGATCGCGGAACAACTGCTGCGTGGCCTGATCCGAATCGAGCACGCCCGGCAGTTCGCTGCCGCCGTAGAGGCCCAAGTAGAAGGGGTTGAGCGGCCGCAGGCTGCCGCCATAGAGGACCTTGGCCCCTCGTCCGCGGAGAAACTCTTCGCAGCGGGTCAGCAGTTCCCCGGAAACTTCGCCCTGCGGCTCGGCGTCGGCCAGCACCACTTGGCAGGTGACGCCCAGTTCGGTCGACAACTCGCTCTCGTCCTCCGTGGGCCCAAATCCCGCATGGGCGAAGCCGATGGGCGCTTCGTCCTGCGTTGCCACGATCAGGCCGGCCGGCTCAAAGTAGGGCTTGGCGAGCACAAAGTGCTCGAATACGGCCGTCGACATCGGCTGCATGAGTCCGCGGCGCGCGGCCCCTTGGCTGCGCCAAATCTCGGCCAAGCGCGGCGGGTCGGTATTGCGAAACGTTCGGTACTGAATCACGCCGTGTCGAGCACATTTCGAGCGCCGCCCGCCGACCACCACTCGGGGCCGGCGCCGCGCCGCTGCCAGCATCAGGGCGAATCTTGAAGTTGCACGAGAATCATACCGGATTTGACCTCGACCGGCAGCGCCGGCTGGCGCACGGTGGCGCTCGTGCGGTGTTGACCCGTGCGGACATCGAACTGCCAGCCGTGCCAGGGGCACATGACCCAGTGCCCTGTCAGGCAGCCCTTGCCCAGCGGCCCGCCCTGGTGAGGGCACACGCCGTCGAGGGCATAGAACTGACCGTCGACCTGGAACAGGGCCACGATCCGGTCGCCAACCACGAACTCGCGCGACGCGCCCGGCGGGCAATCCTCAATGCGGCAAACCGGATGCCAACCGGAGGAGACAGATTCGGCGGACATGGGAGGCTCGGGAGCGTCGAACAGACGATTAGGCGGCCTGCCGCGCCTTGCGCACGGGGGGCGTTTCTTTCCAGCGGCGGTGGATCCACCAATATTGGTCCGGATCGCGGCGGATCACGGTTTCGAGCCCGCGGGAGAACTGCTCGGTCAGCGCCGCCACCGGCGAGCCCGCGCCTGCGAGATCACGAGGATCGATCACCGTTTCCGTGCCCATATCGTAGCACAAGGGCCGGCCGCGGCGGCGAGCGTAGCCGAGCACGAGCGGAGCGTCGTGGTGCAGGGCGAATACGGCGATCGCCTTGTGCGTCGAGGCCGGACGGCCGAAGAAGGGCACGAAACAGCCGCGGGGGCCGGCGCTTTGATCGGCCAACAGCGCGAGCGTGCCGCCGGCGGCCAGCATCTCGGCAATCTCCGGTCCGCTTCCCTGCTTGGGCAGGATGTGCTGCCCGCGCGAGCCGCGGAAGCGGTTCACAAAGCGGTTCAAGTGCGGGTTGTCGAGCGGGCGGGCCACGGTGTAGGTGGGAAAGCCGAACAGGCCCAGCACGTAGCCCGAGAGTTCGAAGTTGCCGTAGTGCCCCGTGACGAGCACGCAGGGACGCTCGTCGACGAGCGCCGCAATCATCGGCCTTGCGTTCACCAGCCGCACGTGCCGGCGCCAATTGGTGACATGGATCTTCCGCGACGCGTGGGCGATTTCGGCCACCATCAGGAACAGGTGTTCCCACATCGCGCGGGCAGCTTGCCGCCGGCGCTCGAGCGGCCAATCCGGAAACGCGATCAGCAGGTTGCCGTCGATCACTTTGCGGCGAATCGGCGCCACGTGGCAGAAGACCCAGGCCAGCGCCCGGGCGCACTTCTCGGCGGTTTCGAGGCGCACCGCCTGCACCACGCAGACAAGCGAGCGGACGACGAGATAGACGGCGTAATCGGCGACTTTCAACAAGCGGCGCCTCCCTGCGGCTTGATAGGCTGGGGCCGAGCCCCGTGAAACTTAGTCGATCTCGGCCAGCCAGAGCCGAATCTCGTTGTCGTATTCGCTGGCCAAATCCCCCTTGATGAGCTGCCGATGGAACGCAGCCGCCCCTTCGTGCAGCAGGTCGGCGGCCTCGGCGTTGGGAAAGCGGCGCATCGGATCGGGGGCGATCAACCCTTTGCAGAAGTTCATCAGCAACTCGTTGCAGGCGACTTCCGAGGGGAGGATCTTTTCGAGCCGCTGCGGCAGCGTGCGCTTGGCCTCGAGCAGTTCGCGGAAGGTGGTCAATCCCGCGAAGGGAGGCCGGCCGGCCAGGATTTCGATCAGCACATAGCCCAGGCTCGCCAGGTCGGACCGGGGCGTGAACTCGCCCCCTTCGAGCACCTCGGGCGCCGCGGCCGTGGGGGTGCACATCCGCTGCGGCGGGGCGTTGTCGAGCTCGAACGCCGAGCCAATGTCGATGATCTTGGCGTTGCCCGTCCGCTTGAGCATGATGTTCGAGGGCTTGAGGTCTCCATGCACGATGTTCTCGCGGTGCAGGGCGGCCAGGGCCGCCAAGCAGTCGCGCATCACGGCGATGGCGATGCCGGGCTTCAGCCGCGGCTGCTCGGGCCCCGAAGTGACGATCACGTTGTTCAGGTACTCCCAGCGCCAGGGAGGCACCTTCTCCCGCGTTTGCTCGTAAGACTCCGGGGTGAGGAGGCGGCTCAGATCGAAGCCGTCGATCCATTCCATCTCCATGACGCGAATGCGATTGCGCTCGACAAAGTTGTGTACGTCGAGCAGGTTGTCTTGCTGAATCTGGGCCACGCTAGCCGACACGCGGGCGATCCGCTGCATCGCCTTGTCGTAGCTGGCCGAGTCGGGATAGCGCTCCGGCGAAAAGACCTTGAGCGCCAGCGGCAGGGTGAAGTTGTCGGTGCCGCGCCGCTGCCCAAGGTAAACGACCCCTTGGCCCCCCGACCCCAGCAGCTTGAGCAGCCGGTGGTGCTCGGTCCAACTGATCCGCTGTTCCGACAGAATCGAGTGGTAACGCTCCAGCAGCTCTTCAGGGCAACGCACGGGTTGGGGCCCGTGGTAATCCAGCGTCAGGCTTCCCTCGAGGTACGTCGTGGTGGGCATGAATGGGTTCTGCGGGGGAAGGTGCGGCTAGCCGCGACGGCGTAACCTAGTACAGTATCTTAGTTAGCCGCGATTGCGGCAGTCCAGAGCGGTCCGTTCCCCACTCCCTTGCAGGCCCTGGTTCCGCATGAGCGAATCGCTCGCCTCGCTGCTCGCCCATCGACGAGCGCTCGTCGGCGTGGTGGGCTTGGGTTACGTCGGGCTGCCGCTCGTGCAAGCCTTTGCAGCCGCGGGCTTTCGCACCCTGGGGTTCGACGTAGACGCCGGCAAGATCGAAAAGCTCCGCGCCGGGCAAAGCTACATCGGCCACATTCCTAGCCAGCAGATCGCCGAACTGCTGGCGGTGGGCCGTTTCGACGCCACGGCCGATCTCAACCGCCTTGACGAGCCCGACGCGATCCTGATCTGCGTGCCCACGCCGCTCACCCCCTCGCGCGACCCCGACCTCAGCTTTGTCGAACAAACGACGCAGGCCATCGCCCGCAGGCTGCGGCCCGGACAGCTCATCGTCCTCGAAAGCACCACCTACCCCGGCACCACCCGCGAAGTCGTGCTGCCGATCCTGGAAACCAGCGGCCTGAAGGCAGGGCGCGACTTCTTCCTGGCCTACAGTCCCGAGCGCGAAGATCCGGGCAATCCGCGCCACTCAGCCCCTTCGATCCCGAAAGTGGTGGGCGGGCTCGACGCCGAGAGCGGCCGCATGGCCGCCGACCTCTATCGCCAGGTGGTGGTCGAGGTGGTGCCGGTGTCGAGCTGCGAGGCGGCCGAGGCCTGCAAGATTCTCGAAAACACCTACCGCTCGGTGAACATCGCCATGGTCAACGAGCTGAAGATGCTGTTCGACGGCATCGGCCTGGACATCTGGGAGGTGATCGACGCCGCGCGGACGAAGCCCTTCGGCTTTCAGGCTTTCTATCCTGGTCCCGGCCTGGGGGGGCACTGCATCCCCATCGACCCGTTCTATCTGAGCTGGCTCGCCCGGCGCCACGGCCTGCCGACGCGGTTCATCGAGCTGGCCGGCGAGATCAACACGAGCATGCCGCGGTACGTGGTGCGGCGGTTGGTCGAGGCGCTCAACGAACGGGGCAAGCCGCTTCGCGGCAGCAGGGTGCTGATCCTGGGCGTCGCCTACAAACGCGATGTCGACGACCCCCGCGAAAGCCCCTCCTTCGAACTCATGGATCTGCTGCGGGCAGGGGGGGCGGAACTGGCCTACAACGATCCGCATGTGCCGGTTCTGCCGAAGATGCGGCGTCACGACGTGCCGCCGCTACAAAGCCAACCCTTGTCGCCCGAACTGTTGGCCGCCCAGGACTGCGTACTGATCGCCACCGACCACTCGGCTTACGACTACGAGCTGATTGTGCGGCATGCACCGCTGGTGATCGATACGCGGGGCGCAACGCGGCGGGTTCAGGGGGAGCGTGGCAACATTGTTCCAGCTTAATGGCCTGCAGCGCAGGGATCGAACGGCTGTGCCGACGACGTAAGGACTGTAATTCGCAGAGGTCGCGCGTCGCGCCTCACTTGGCGTGCTGTTCGATTCGGGCAACGCCTGGCGCCGCTTTTGACCGGGGCGGACCTTTGGCCTATAGATCGTTAGGCGTATTAGTTTGCGCAGACAGCGCGGCAGCAAGGCGTTGCCCCAGGGCAACGTGGAAGACCGTCCCGTCGGCGTAGCAAAGGAATCCCCCGCCCCTGCCCGGCGGCCTTCTCTGGTAATTGGCTCCCATGGACGATTCCTCGTTGGCGGACCTGGCCTCCGAGCCCGCGTTGGGCCCTCGGCTGACCGAACAGCGCCGCCGCGCGGTTGCGTTCTTCGAGGGGCGCCGGCAGCATCTGGCCGAGCTTGGCCGGCTGCTCACGGAGCAGACCGAGCAACTCCACGGGGAGATCGGCGAACGCCAGCAGGCAATGGAAGCCCGCGAGGAAGAGCAAGGGCGCCGTTCGCTCGAACTCTTGGAGCGGGCCGAAACGCTGGCCCGCCTCGAACAGGAGCTGGCCGAACAGCAAGTGCGGCTCGACAGCGTGCGCCGGCAATCCACGGAAGCCGAGGAGCGGCTCGCCGAGCGCCAGCGGCAAATCGATGCGGCCCTCGAGGCCCTGCGTAAAGACCAACAGAGTTTGGCCGGCGAACGGCAGGCCCTGGTCGCCGAGTCGATCGAGGCGGCGGCCAGTCGTGAGTTGTGCGCCAAGAAGCTGGCCGAACTCGAGGCCGCCCGCGAACAACTCGAGGTCGATCGCTCGGAGCTCAAGGCCCAGCGCCGCCGGATTGCCCGCGAACTGCAAAACCAGAAGGCCGCGGACCGCCAGGAAATCGAACGCGAGCGGGCCGAGCTTGAACGTTTGCGCTCGGCCGACAACGCCGTGCTCGAAGGCCAACTGGCCGCGGCCGCCGGCGAACGCGACGCGCTCGCCCGTCAATTGGCTGAAGTGCGCGCCGAACTCGACCGGGCCAACGGCGAGCGCGAGTCCGCCCTCCGCAACACCGAACACTTGCAGGCCCAGCTCGCCGACGCCAGCCGCGATGGCTTCTCACCCGAAGACCGCGCCCAAATTCAATCGCTCCTGCAGCAGGTCGAAGAAGCGCGGCAGCAACGGGACGAACTGCAGAAGCGGTACGAAGGGCATGCGCGCGAGTTGCGCGGCAAGGAAGACGAGCTGCGCACCCTGCAAGCGCAGCAAACGCAGTGGCACGAACAATGCGCCCGCCTCACGCAAGAGCATGAGTCGCTCTCGCGCCAGGCGGCTGACGCCAAACGCCAGGTCACCGGCCTCCAAGCCGCGCTCGCCGAAGCCCGCTCCGAAACCGAGGCCCAGCAGGCCGAAGGCCAACGCAGCCAAGACGAACTGCAGCGCAACCGGGACGAGTGGTCCGCGCGGCAGGAAACCGCCGAACGCGAGCGCGAAGAGTGGCGCGCCCGCTCCGAACTGTTGCAGCACGAGAATCAGACGCTCAAGGACGAGCTCGAGCCGCTCCGCGGCGCGGCCGCCTCTCTGGCCGCCGCCGAAGCGCTCCGGGCCGAGAACTCGGCGCTGATTGCCCGCCTGTCGACCGCCGAGGCCAAGGTCCAAGAGCTGGCCGCCGGCGCCGGCGACACCAAACGCACCGAAGACCTGCAGCGGCGACTCGAGCTTGCCATGCAGGACCTGCGCGACTACAAAACCCGCAGCGAGGAACTCAAGGTCGAGTTGGCTAAGGCCAAGGCCGCCGGCGCCCGCGCGAACGACAGCGGCGCGGGCGTGGCCCTCGATTGGGAAGCCCAGAAGCGCAAGCTGCTCGAGGCCCTCGAATCGGAATTCGATGAGAACGACCCCGATCAGCGGCAGGAGCGGATCTCGATCGAGAAGACAATCGAGAAGACCGAGGCCGTGATCGCCGCCCGCGACCGCGAGCTCGACGAGCTCCGCAAGCTGCTCGAGGATCAGAGCCGCAGTGTCGGCGAAGTCGCCGTCGGGGCCGCCGCCATCGCCGGCATGCTCGACCAAGACACGGTCGTGCAGCAGGAGCGCGAGAACCTTCGCAGGCTGCAAGATGAATGGCGAGAAAAACTCCGCACCGCCGAGATCGATCTCTCGGTCGAGCGCGCCAAGATGGCCCGCGAGCGGGCCGAAATCGACGAGCGCTTGCAAGATCTGCAGTCGCAGATGTCGCGCATCGGCCGCGACGAACCGCGCAACGCGGGCGGCAAGACGCCCGCCAAGCCGACCCGCGGCCGCTGGCTCAGCCGCCTGGGGCTCAAGGACGACGAATAGCCGCCGCGGATCCTACGCTCGCGGAGCAGCGATCCGTTAGATGCAGCTCTTCTTCGACTGCCGGCATCGCTACGCCCAAGGCTTCGCACTCGACGTCGCCTTCACGGCCCCCCTCGGCCCCACGGCGCTGTTCGGTCCCTCGGGGTCCGGCAAGAGCACCTGCTTGGCCCTGATCGCGGGCTTGCTGCGGCCGCTCGACGGCGTGATTCGCCTGGGCGACGAGCCGCTCGTCGATACACGCAAACGGCTCTTCGTGCCGCCTGAGCGGCGGGGCGTGGGGCTGGTGTTCCAGGACCAGAGGTTGTTCCCGCATCTCACCGTGGCGGGAAACCTCCGCTACGGACAGCGGCGGCGCAGCGGGGCGATCGATTTCACAGAAGCCGTCGAAGTGCTCGAGCTTGGCCCCTTGCTCGAGCGCCAGCCGGCGCGGCTCAGCGGCGGGGAACGCCAGCGTGTGGCCTTGGGCCGGACACTGCTCGCCGGACCCCGGCTGCTCCTCCTCGACGAGCCGTGGACGAGCCTCGACGTGGAGCTGCGGGCCAAGAGCCTCGAGTACGTTCAGCGCGTCGTCGAGCGCTGGCAAATCCCCACACTGCTGGTGAGCCACCATCGGGCCGAAGTGAGTCGGCTGGCGACGCAAGTCGTGCTGCTCGACGCCGGCAAGGTGCAGCGGCAAGGAGCGACCGCGGATCTGCTCGGTGGCGCGAGCGAGAGCACGAGCCCTAATTAAGCCGCGGCCCTGCGCGGGGTGCGCGTTCGGGCCAACTTCTCGAGTTCGCCCGGGGCGAGCGGGCGCACGTCGCCGCCGGTTTCGCTCGGCTCCGCGAGCACCAGGGCATCCGGCGCAAGCGTGCGCGGCAGGTAGAACCAGGCCTGGGCGAGCGATGCCCGATCTTGGTCGGCGGCTACGATCACCAGCTCGATCCCCTTGAGCTCGTTGGCCCGCGGCGCGAGCGCTTCGTACGGCTTGCCTGGCAGCAACACGATGCGAGCGCCGCTAGGGCGCAGCAGCTTATAGGCCTCGCGCAGCGAAAGCCCGCCTCCCTGTGCCCGGCCCTCGAATTCATCGATGCCGATGTACTCGGGCGGTTGATCGGGGCGCAGCTTGCTGACCAAACTGATCATCCGCAGCGCCCGCTGGCCGCCCCCGACTCCCAACTCCATGACCTTGGTGGGGCGGAGTTGGTCGATGGCCCGATAGATCGCGCGATCCTGGGCGGGCTTGGAGAAATACGAAAGATACAGGCTGTTGAGACGTCCGGAGCTGAGCAGCATTACCGCAGGTCCATCAGCGTGCGCGGGCGGCGGGAAAATCACAGGCAGGGGCGACGCCGGCCATGCCTGACCTCCCGCCGAGCTTTGCTGGCCGAGAGTTCAGGGCGTTGCCGATTTCACCACCAATGCTTTCGGCAACGCTTGCAGCGAGAGTGCAGGCCGCCGTAGGGCGCCTCCACGCCCTGCCCTAGCTTCCCCATCTTTGCTTCGCCCCAACCGCCGAGCCCTCGGAACCGCCCATGAGCATCGTGTTGTTTCCCGCGCTCGATGGGCATCGGTTGGCCCACCTGCAACAGGCCGCCGGCGAGACGGCGCTCTGCAACGCCGCTGACGAGCCGCAGGCCCTGGCCGCCATGCCGGAGGCCCGCGGGTTCGTGGGCAAGATCACGCCCGCCCTCTTGGCGGCGGCCCCGCAACTCACCTGGGTGCAATCGCCGACCGCCAGCCTGGAGCACTACGTGTTCCCCGAGCTCGTCGAGCATCCCTGCGTGCTCACGAACATGCGGGGCCTCTATTCCGACGTCGTGGCCGACCATGCGTTGCTGTTGGTGCTTGCACTTGCCCGCAACTTGCCGACGTATATCCGCCAACAGCAAACGGGTGTGTGGCGGCCGGTGGGTGACCCGGGGCTCGCTCCCGACTTTGCCCGCGGCCCTGGCATCGCCAGCGGCGCAGACCAGGCGCACACGCACCTGGCAGAATCGACGCTTGGCGTGGTCGGCCTGGGAGAAATCGGTCTCGATATTGCTCGGCGCGGGCGGGCCCTGGGGATGCGCGTGGTGGCGGTCGATCCGCGGTCAGGCGCTGTCCCGCCCGAAGTGGCGCGGCTGTGGCCGCCGGAGGAACTGGGGCAGCTCTTGGCCGAGAGCGACTTCGTGGTGATTGCCGCGCCCCACACGCCGCAGACGGCCGGTTGGTTTCGCCGCCCGCAGTTTCAGGCGATGAAGCGTTCGGCGCGGCTGATCAACGTCGGTCGCGGGGCGATCGTCGCGCTCGACGACCTGGCGGCCGCGCTCGACGCCGGCGAGATCGCCGGTGCCGGGCTCGACGTGTGCGAGACGGAACCGCTGCCGGCCGAGCACCCGCTGTGGCGGATGGAGCAGGTAATCATCACGCCGCACGTGGCGGCCTGCTCGCCGCGGATCGCAGGGCGGCACCTGGCGCTCTTGGCCGACAACGTGGGGCGCTTCGTGCGGGGAGAGCCGCTGCGAAATGTGGTGGATAAGCGGGCGTGGTATTGAAGGCTCACGCGCGCCAATTCCGCGATCGCAGCCACGCGCGAGAAGGGGAGCGCGCGAGGAACGGCGGCGCCGCGGTCGCGCCCCCGTCTTGGTGGGGCGCATTTTCGCGCGAAAAGATGAAACCGTTGTCTCGGCAGGCGCCACTAACGGGTTGCCCAGCGGTCTCGAGCACGATCGCCGATTCGGCCGGGCGCATATCCACCAAGAGTCCGTGGAGCCAGCGCCGTGAATCGAACGCCCGTCGCCTGGTTCGTTGCAGCCGTCGAGGCGATCGAATTGCTGCCGTTCGATCTGCGATCGCGCGTCAACTATTCCAAGACGCCGGAAGGCGCGTTGAGACTCGAAGCCAACCTCTCCCCAGCCGACTGCGCGGATAATCGACGAATGGTCACGATCCGAGAATGCGGCCAGGATCCAAACGCCATCGAAATCGTTGACGACGCAACTGCCATAGCGTTGCTCGTGCCTTACAACGACGGCGAGGAGTTCCGGCGATCGATTCAACTGGCAATCATCGAGTGCCACCCGGACACTCTCGAAGATCGGTTTGCCCAACTCGTCGTCGATCTTCGTAACGGTGAATCGGTCGAAGAGCTGACAAGGCTCCTGCGGTCGCTGTCCAATTCCTCGGCGATCAGGATCATCGAAGAGCTAATCGCACTTCGCGCGGCCGTCGAGGCGTCGACGCCGTCGCGTGCTGAAAAGCGGAGACTCTTGTACCGAACGAACGAACTGGTCTTCCTGTTCGCCAGGTTTCTGGACAGCACGGACAGCCAGGAGCCGCCAGCATGACGCACGGTGGCAATGAGGTCCGGCAGAACTGGCAATACTCGATGCGGACGTTGCTCTACGCAACCATCATCTTCGCCGCCTACTTTGCGGGTTATCGAAATGCAGTCGTCCGGCAACCCCCTATTCGAACTGGGGCAGAAGGAATGGGCGCCGCCCCGATGCAAGCGGCGAGCAGGCACTTGCCCTTGCCCAAGCCAGGCGGAAGGCCCCAGCCGCCCTGATGTCGGCAAAATAAATCGTTCGCCGCCGAAGCTCGTCTCGAACAATCAAGTCCGGCACAGGCGGCTCAACGCTGGAAGTCCCGGCGCCTCATGCGAACACCGCCACCGATTGGTCGATAGCCTCTGAAGTGCGTGTTGCCGCGTCCGTGGATTCCCCACACGCCAGCCGCCGCACCCCCTCGCTCGCCCCCGCCACGAAGAACAGCAGCATGTGGCAGGTTGCCGAGAACGACATGTCGTGGAACATCGCCGAGGTCACGTAGGCCGACATCACGGCCAGCGTCAGCAGGCCTTGGCGTCGGGCCCAGTCGGGTGCGCTGCTCCGCCAGAGACGCCAGGCGTTGTAGGTCCAGCCGAGAAGCACCGCGCAGAACAGCCCCACGCCGATCAGCCCCGTTTCGGTGAGCAGGGCCAGAAACTGGTTGTGCGGGCCGTAGCCGCGGGCGAGTTCGAGCCGCAGTTCCGTGCTGCGGTCGGAAAGGTACTCGTCCTTGTCGACAATGTAGCGCCCCAACCCGCAGCCCAAGAGCGGCCGATCGAGAAACATCGTCCAGGCGATGTAAGCCATCACCGGCCGCAGGCGGGCGGAGTCGGCCGTTTCTTGGGCGGAGAGCCCTTCGTCGCGTTTGAACTCGAGCAGCGTTTCCCACTTGGCCGCCACGACGACGAGGCTCGCAAGCGCCAAGGCGCCCACGATCCACCGCCGCCACTCCGACGCCGCCGCCAGCCCCAACACCACGAAGACGACCGCCCCGGCCCCCATCCACACGCTACGGGTGTAGGTGACGTACTGGGCCAAAGCGAAGAGGCCCGCCAAGCCCACCAGCCACACTCGCCCAATCTGCTGGGCTCGCGGCCAGGCTACCAGCGCCGTGGCAAAGCACACGCTCAGCACGAAGCCAAGCGTCACCGAGTGGACGAAGGGGCCGCGGGCGCGGCCGAAGTGCAAGCCAATCGTTGGATCGGAGATGTAGCGCGGAAAGACGAGCGCTTGCAGGCCCGACACTTCGCAGACGGCGGTGACCGCCAGGTAGACGCCGAACACCAGCAGCCCGCGATCGATCGCTTTGACTTGGGCTTCGGTCCAATTCGACTGGCGAGCGATCCAGTAGATGACCGCCGGCATGACATAGGCCGTAACGAGCAGCCAGATCGGCGGCGGCACCTCGGCCAGCCCAACGTGAAACGGATGCGTGGCCACGCTGGCCGTGAGCACGGAAAGGAGCGCGAGGAGCGCCCAATCGACCGCGGCCAGGGGCTTAGGGTCGACACCCCCCCAGCGCCGCCGCAACACGTAAACGCCGACCAGCACCACGAGCGCCAGCCGATCGGTCGTCAGCGGCAGCGGCCCCAGATCGAAGCGGGCGAAGGCATGGCCAAACACGCTGCCGGCCACGATCACCACCAGGCAGCCAAGCGGCAACGAGCCGTGGAGGGCATAGACCGCCAGCGCGACCAGGGCCACTACCGCGCCGATGAGGGCCAGAGCTTCCACGCCGCGAATCGCCTTTACGGAATGACTGGAAAAAACGTGTTCATGGCCGCGACTGCCTTTGTGCTTTGTCAGGCCGACAGCGTTTGCGGTTCAGCCCAGCCGGATCGCAGTGCAAGCCGGGCGGCATTTTCGGCCAGCGCGCCGATCCGACGCTCGCGTCCCTTGCTTGCGCAGCGGGTTGGTGTGGCGACCCTGCCCTAGTTCCAGCGGCCCGGGGCGACCTTCCGGAGGGCCTCCTTCAAAGATAGCCCGGCCGTATCGGCGGAGACGCTTGCCTTGGGAATCGAGTGGCCATTGGTGCGAGCGGCCGGGGCCGCCGAATCCGGTTGATTCGGCTTGGGGAGCGGCGTCAGCAGCAGCACGAGGCCGATGCCGCTCGCCAACCCGCCTACGAGCCCCGCCAGCGCGATCATCGTCTTGCCGGGACCGATGGGACGGGGGCCGGTTTCGGGCTGGTCCACTGCCGAGAGCATGCCGGCGGTGCGGGCGGCGATTTGCGTCGAGCGGGCCTCGGTCAGGTCGCGGCGGGCCTTCTCAACCAACTGCAGGGCATTCGTGTTGGCGGCGGCGAGCGAGGCGTAGTTCGCCCGCAGACCGGCCAGCTTCTCCAACCGCTGCTTGGTGTCGCCGAGTTGTTCCTCGAGCGATTCGATACGGGCTTGGGCCAGGCGAATTTCAGCCTGAGCGCCGCGGAGGGCCGTGCCCAACTCGGAATGCAAGTTCCCTCGCACCTCCGCCTCGGCACGCACGGCGGCTTGGGCGCGAGGATGTTCTTTCGACACGCTGCCGAGGAGCGCTGCGGAGCGGAGCTGGGCGTCGACGAGCCCTTCCTTCAGCCGCTTGAGCCCCGGCTGCGATTCGATCAGCCGGCTGGGGGTGGCCAGCAGCATCTCCGGATCGGCCTGCGCCGACTGAAGCAAGGCGTAGAGCTCTTCGGCCTGGCGCATCTCGTTCTTGGCTTGCCGCTGCTCGTTTTCGATGGCGATGAGCCGCTGCCGCAAATCGCTGCTGCCGGCGGGGGAATCGTTGAGGATGCGCAGCTCGGCCAAGTCGGGGCCGACCGAGGCTTCGAGCGCGCCGAGCCGTCCGGCGGCCTTGGCGAGATCTCCTTCCGCCACGGCCACGGCCCGCTCGAGCTCTTGGATCATGCCTTGGGCCTTGGTTTCGAGCAGCTCGGCGTAGCGATGCTGCAGGGCGCGGCTCACGGCGGCCGAGAGTTGAATGGCCCGGTCGCGGCTGCGGTCGCCGACGCTGACATAGAACAGCTCGGTCTTGCCGAACTCGGCGCCTTTGGGGGGCTTCACCGCCACGGCCCCGCGCAGGTCGTCGATGTCTTGTTCGTCGGGGAAGTTCGCAGCGCGCGTCTTGCCAGGGGCCGGCCCCACTTCGCGCAGCGCCCGATCGAGCACGGCCCGGCTGGTGGCCAGTTGCAGGATCGTTTCCTGAACCGTCTTCATGTCGTCCGCGTCGCGGAACTTGCCGGCCCGCTCGGCGCTGGTCGACGCTTCCGCCCGCACGATGAGGGCCTGGGTCGCCCGCCAGGTGGGCTGGCGGAGCAGCGCAAACGTCACCGCGAGCGCGACCATGGCCACCGTCGCGATCAGAATCGTCCGCCAATGACGCACGAGGTGCTGCCCCAGGTCGGCGGGCGTAGGCATCGCGGTCGGCATGATTGAATTCCCCCAAGATGAGATCGCAGTCGTCCCCGCGACGGAACGATGCAACTGCGGCGCCTCCGGCGATAAGCGAGCTTACCTTGCTCCCACAGGACGTAACGAAGTCTTTACACCGCGGCCGGTTGCCAGCCCGACCGATTTCTACGAATCGCGCCGCCTGCCCGCGGGCGGCGTTGCCAAACGGCCTCATCCGCGAGGCGATCGCGCAACCTGCCGAACGTGCGAGCCTGGCTGCTCAGCAGCTTGCCTTTGCCGGGGAGTGAGCGAAGTTTGAGGGGCGGTTGCGCCCGAAGTGCAAGCGGCCTTTTGGTTTCAGGAGCCGATGGCAACGATGTTGCGAGTTGAGCTAGTCGATACGGACGACCGGTTGGCCGCGCTGCGCGCAAGCTGGAACGCCCTGACGGGCGGCATTCCCTTTCGCTCTTGGCAGTGGCTGCACACCTGGTGGGAACACTATGGCCCCGGCTCGGCCCAAGACCGGCAAGCGCTGTGTACGCTAGCCGTGTACGAGGGGCCGGCGCTGATCGGCGTTGCGCCGTTCTACCTCGCGCCTTTGCCCACGGGCGGCATGGCCCTGCGGCTGCTCGGGAGCGGGGAAGTCTGCTCCGACTATCTCAGCCTCCTCGCCGCGCCGGAGGACCGGCAACGCGTGGCCGCCGCGGTGGCCGGCTGGCTCGCCGAGGTGGACGCCGGCCGTACGCCGGGTCCGGGCTGGTTGCGGCTCGAGCTCGAAAACGTGCTGGCTGACGATCCAGCCTGGAACGAGCTCGCCGCGCAGTTCGAGGCGCTCGAGTTCACCGTCGTCCGGCAACCTGGCAACGATTGCTGGCAATTGCCGCTGGAGCGCACCTGGGAGGCCTACGCCGCGACGCTGTCGAAGAACCTGCGCAAGTCGGTGCGGTTGGCCGAGCAGAACCTGTTCGACACGGGGCGCGCCCGCTTGTACACCGCGGCCGATCGCGCCGCTTTCGAGCGGGCCTGGGCGATGTTCGTCGAACTCCACCAGCGGCGCTGGGAAAGTCTGGGGCAGCCGGGGTGCTTTGCCTCGGCCAAGTACGCCGGCTTCCAGCGCGCCGTCGCCGAGCGATTGCTCGAAGCGGGCGTGTTGCGGCTGCAATGGCTCGAGCTCGACGGCCGGCCAATCGCGATCGAGTACCAACTGCAATCGGCCGGCGTGCTCTACGGCTACCAGTCCGGCATCGAGCCCGCAGCGCTCGACGACGAGCCGGGAAAGCTCTCGAAGATCGCCACGTTCCGCGCCGCGCTCGAGGAGGGCTTCACGCTGATCGACTACCTCCGCGGCAGCGAGGAATACAAGCGCCGCTGGCGGTTCGAGCCCCGCGCGGCGGTCGATCTCCAAATCCTCTCACGCCGCGGCGCCGCCCGCTTGCACAACAGCGTGTGGCAAGCCGGCGGCCGAGCGAAATCCTGGATCAAGCGCGGACTGCAGTTGGCAGGCCTGCGGAAGAAATAGTCCCCCTCAAGCGTCATGAAGAGCTCGGACCCGAGTTTTCCGCTGTGGAAGAGCGCTGCGCTGCACGCCTATTATCAGGCGACGCGCCCGCTGCGCGCCTGGGAAGACGCGCGCCGCCGCGCGGCGGGCCGCGCCCCGGTGTGCATTTTGTTCTATCACCGCGTGGCCAACGATCGGGCGAACCCTTGGACGACGCCTGAGGCGGTTTTCGCGCGGCAGCTCGAATGGCTTGCGCAGCATTTCGATCTGCTCTCGCTCGAGGAGGCGCAGCAGCGGCTCCGCAGCGGGTTCAACGACCATCCGGCCGTCTGCATTACGTTCGACGACGGCTATGCCGACAACTGCCAGTTCGCCCTCCCGCGACTGCTCGAGGCCAAGATCCCCTGCACGTACTTTGTGTCGACCGAGCACGTGCTGACTGGCAAGCCCTTCCCCCACGACCTGGCCCGCAACCAGCCGCTCGCGCCCAACAACATCAAACAACTGCGCGACCTGGCCGACGCCGGACTCGAGATCGGCGCTCATACGCGCACGCATGCCGACCTGGGCCGAGTGCGCGACCCTCGCCAGCTCGTGGACGAAGTGGTGACCGCAGGCGCCGATTTGCAAGCGGCGCTGGGCCGCCCGGTGCGTTACTTTGCCTTCCCCTATGGCCAGCACTGGAACCTGAGCGTCGAGGCCTTCGAGCTTGCGCATGAAGCCGGTTACGACGGCGTCTGCTCGGCCTACGGCGGCTACAACTTTCCGGGGGACGACGCCTTTCACCTGCAACGGATCGCCGTCGACGACGATTTGATCCGGCTGAAGAACTGGGTGACGCTCGATCCCCGCAAGGTGTCGTCGGTGCGGCGTTTCGAGTATCTCGGCGCCAGTCTGCCGCACGAGCCAGCCGGCCCCGTGGAGGTGTCTTGATGGCCACGGTGGTCGACGAGCTTGCGCCGGCGCCGGCCCCGAGTCCGCGCGTCGAGTCGCTGGGCGAGAGCGTGGCGCTGTTGCTGGCAGCCGCGGTCGTGCAGCGGATTATCGGCTTTGCCCGCAGCGTCTTTTTTTGCCGGTGGCTTGCGCCCGAAGAACTAGGGCAGTGGGATCTGGCCTTCGGCTTCTTCTCGCTGGCGGCGCCGCTGGCGGTGATTGGTCTGCCGGGCTCGTTCGGCCGCTACTTGGAGCACTATCGCCGACGGGGACAGTTCCAGCGTTTCCTCAAGCGGACGACGCTGGTGAGCTTGGGCTCGGCGGTGGCGGTGGTCAGCCTGATCGCCTCGCGCCCCGATTACTTTGGCTGGCTCGTCTTCGGACGCGCCGAATGGGGCGTTGTCGAAACGCTGGCCTGTAGTTTGTTGGCTGTCGTTGGATTCAACTACCTGGCGGAGTTGTTCGCGGGGCTGCGGCAGTTTCGCGTCGTCTCGGCCATGAACTTCCGCAACAGTCTGCTGTTCGCCGTGTTGGGCACGGGCCTGATCGCCGTTTGGCCTACGGCGCTGGCCGTGGTTGCGGCCTACGGCGTTGCCTGCGCGCTGTCGTGCTTGTTGGCGCTGCCGGCTCTGCGTGCCGCCTGGCGGGAGGCGCCCGTCGCTCCCGAGGGGCTCGTGCGCGGCGAGGTGTGGCGCAAACTGGCCCCCTTCGCCGCCTGGCTGTGGGTGACGAACATGCTGGCCAACCTATTCGACATCGTCGATCGCACCATGCTGGTGCACTGCTCCGGCATGGCCGAGCACGTGGCGCTGGCCGAGGTGGGCGTGTACCACAGTTCGCGCGTGGTGCCGCTCTTGCTCGTGTCGCTGGCGGCCATGCTGGCCCAAACGACCACGCCCCACCTGAGCCACGATTGGGAGGCCGGCCGGCAGGATCGCGTCGGCGAGCGCTTGAACCTGATTCTCAAGGTCGCCGGCCTGGGCCTCACCGCCGGCAGCGCCGTAATCCTGGTCGCGGGCCCGTTCTTGTTCGACACGCTGTTCGAAGGCAAGTACGCCGGCGGCATGGCCGTGCTCCCCTGGACCTTGGTGTATTGCGTTTGGAGCGGGTTGACGACGGTGGCGGCCACTTACTTGTGGTGCGCCGAACGCGCCCGGCTGATGAGCTTGGCGCTGGCCGTTGGCTTGGTGGTCAACGTGCTCCTGAACTTGCTGCTCGCGCCAACCCTAGGGCTCAAGGGAGTCGTGCTGGCCACGGCCACCGCCAATTTCATCGCCCTTTCAATCACCTACCTCTTCGGCCACTGGTTGGGTTGGCGGATCGACTCCGGCACGATCGTAGTGTCGCTGCTGCCACTGCTGCTTCCATGCGGCGCCTGGGCGGTGGGGCTGGCGCTGGCCGCCGCGCTGGGGCAGGCCACGCGCTGCGATTGGGTGTTCGACCCGCGCGAGAAGCGACAACTGTTCGAAACCGCTGGCGCCGTCGTCGCTCGGTTGCGTACGCCCCGCGGCTCCGCCCCCGCCTAACCCCTTGCTGAAGGTGCGCTCCATGGCGAGCAAACTGACGCCGCTCGAAGACCGGGGCCCGCTGCGGGCAATGTTCCTCGTGACGAGTCTGCCGGTCGGCGGCGCCGAAACGCTGCTGCTCAGCCTCGTCGAGCGGCTCGATCCGGCGCGCGTGCTCCCGGAAATCTGTTGCCTGAAACAGCCTGGCGCGCTCGCCAAACAAGCTGCGCGCCTCGCGCCGTTGCATGCCGGTTTGATTCACAGCAAGTATGACCTGGCGGTCGTCCCCCGGCTTGCACGCTTGTTTCGCGAGCGGCGGATCGACGCCGTGGTGACGGTAGGGGCCGGCGACAAGATGTTCTGGGGGAGGCTCGCCGCTCGCCAGGCCGGCACGCCTGTGGTGATTTCGGCGCTCCACTCCACCGGCTGGCCCGACTCGATCGGCCGGCTCAACCGCCGCCTCACCCCCTGGACCGACGCCTTCGTGGCGGTCGCCGCGGGGCACGCCCGGCACCTGGTCGAGGTCGAAGGCTTCCCGCGCCGCAAGGTGCAGATGATTCGCAACGGCGTCGACGTCGCGCGATTCTGCCCGCGAGACGGGGCCGCGGTGCGGGCCGAACTGGGGATCCCGGCCGGTGTGCCGGTCGCCGGCATCCTGGCGGCGTTGCGCCCCGAAAAGAACCACGCCCTGTTTCTGCGGGCGGCCCGCAACCTGTTGGCGGATTTACCCGAGGCCCGCTTCCTGATCATCGGCGATGGTCCGGAGCGGGGCCGGCTCGAATTACTGGCGGCCGACCTAGGCATTGCCCGCAGCGTGCGGTTCTTGGGGAACCGGACCGACGTGCCCGAGGTGCTCGCGGCGATCGATGTGGTGGCCCTTTGCTCCCATGTCGAGGCGAGCCCGGTGTCGGTGCTCGAAGCCCTAGCCTGCGGCCGGCCCGTGGTGGCCACGAACGTGGGTTCCTTGGCCGAAAGCGTGCGCGACGGGGTGAGCGGCTACCTCGTGCCCGAGGGAGACGAGGCAGCACTGACCGCCCGGCTGCGGCGGCTGCTGCGCGACCCGGCCGAGCGGGCGGCGCAGGGGCGGGCGGGACGCGAATGGGTGGTCTCGCAGGCGTCGGTCGAACAAATGGTCCGCGGCTACGAAGAACTCTTCGAGCGGGTGTATCGTCGCAAGTCGGTCGACGCCGAGGCCGGCGCCCGGCCGCCCGTCGAGCCTGCCAAAGAGTTGGTTCCCTAGGGGTTACGAAACGCGGGGCCGTCGGCTGGCCTGCCCTAGTCCCGCTTCCCACGGTGCGATACGATCCAGGTGCGATGAACATCAGCCACGATTTTGGCCGCGATTGGTTGGCCCAGCGCCGTCGCGAATGGATCGAGCGGGGCCCTCACGTCCCCGTGACCCAGACGGTGTTGTCGCTGGTGGCGCGGGTGCTCAGCGGGGCCAGCGTGCGCTGGATCGACTGCCAGCCCGATACTTGCCAGCGGGTTTACTTCGCCAACCATACGAGCCACCTCGACGCGATCGTGGTCTGGTCGGCGCTGCCGCTGGCGGTGCGGCAGGTGACCCGCCCCGTGGCGGCCAAAGACTACTGGGAAAAAGGGCGTGCCCGCCGCTACATGGCCCGCACGTTCAACGCCCTGCTCATCGACCGCACCGAGATCAAGGTACACCAGAGCCCCGTGGACGTGATGATCCGGGAAATCGCCGATCGCTACTCGCTGATCGTGTTTCCCGAGGGCCACCGCAACACCGGCGAGGAGATCGGCGAATTCAAGAGCGGGCTCTACTACCTGTGCAAGAAGCGGCCCGACCTGGAGCTGGTGCCGGTGCACATCGACAACCTGAATCGGGTGTTGCCGCGCGGCGAGTTCTTGCCGGTTCCACTGCTGAGTTGCATCACCTTCGGCGCGCCGATCTGGCTCGAGGCGGGCGAGAGCAAAGACGCCTTCCTCACGCGTGCCCGCGCCTCGGTGCAGCGGCTGAGCGAACTATGAGCCGTTCCCCGCGATTCATGGATAGGCTCGTGCGAGGCGCCGCATGAGCTGGGATTGGCGGACATACACGCTCGTCATCGGCGTGCTCACCGTGCTCACGGTCGCCACGGCCGTCGGGCAGATGCTGCGCAGGCAACCCGCCAGCGGGCTCGACCTACCGGCGGTTCGCAACTTCAACCAGCGGATTCGCGCCTGGTGGTTGATGGCCGGCGTGCTCGTGGCGGCCTTCCTGGCCGGCCGCATCGTGACCGTGCTGCTGTTCTTCGGCATCTCGTTCTGGGCACTGCGCGAGTACATCACGGTCACCCCTACGCGCACCGGCGACCATCGCGCGCTATTCTGGGTCTTCTTCTTGTTCACGCCCCTGCAGTATGTGCTCGTGGGCTGGGAGAAGTACGGCCTCTACAGCGTGCTAATTCCGGTCTACGCCTTCTTGTTCATCTACGCGCGGGTGGCGCTGGCCGGCGATTGCAAGCGGTTTCTGGCCCGCACGGCCAACATTCAGGCCGGCTTGATGATCTGCGTGTATTGCTTGAGTTACGCGCCGGCGCTGTTGAGTTTAGAACTCTTGCCTGAGCTGCTTGGGCCGCGGTCGGTCACGCCGGCGGCCGAAATGCCTGCGGAGCCGGCGGTCAGCGCCGCCCCCATGGAGCCAACCGACAGCGACGACCTGCGGCTCAATCGCCAAAACATGAACACGCGCTTGCTACTGTTCCTGATCGTCGTCGTGCAGGTGGGCGAGGCGTTGCAGTTCTTGATCAGCAAGTGGTTGGGCAAACAGCCCATTGCCCCGGCCATTGCGCCCAGCCGCACCTGGGAGGGCTTCCTGGGAGGCGCGGCCGGCACGGCGCTGCTTGGCGCCGCGCTGTGGTGGGCCACGCCCTTCAATCCGCTGGAAGCCGCCGGCATGGCGATCGTGATCAACGTGATGGGCTTTGCCGGCGGGCTGACGATGTCGGCCATCAAGCGCGACCGCGGCGTCGAAGACTACGGCACCCTGGTGGAAGGGCACGGCGGCGTGCTCGATCGGATCGACTCGATCTGCTTCGCCGCGCCGGTCTTCTTCCACTTCACGCGGTTCTTCTTCACCGACGTGGCGTAGACGCCGGACCAACTAACGTAGGGCGGAACCCAAGCTTCCGGCTTCGAGCAGCGGAGTGCGGCGCATCGCCGAGCGTTCTTCGGCCAACTCGTCGTGCGGCATGGGGAGTGCCGGTGGAGCGCCGGCGCCCCATTCGAGCAGCACTTCGCGCGGGGCGCCCAGCGGAACCTTGGGGTCACCCGGCGGAAACGGCACAGCCGCCGCCGCCTTGGCGCGGGCATCGGTGTTCTTGCCGTCCACCGGGCTGGCCGCGCGGCGGAGCGGCGCCGAGCCTTGCGGCGGCCAGGAAACGCGTTCGCCGGCTGCGCCTGGCGCTTGCTCGAGCGCCGCCGGCTGCACCGGAGTGGGCGTATCGGCCGATTGCCCGCGATAGATCTGCGCCGATGGGCGCGGCCGACGCTGGCCAGCCGCCGAAGCCATCTGCATTTCGGGCGCTGCTTCGCGCTTCAGGGGCGGGCTTCCTTGCTTCACCCACTCGAGCCAGGTGGTTTGCAGCACGCTCAGATCGCGCACGCCGTAGTGATTTCGCACGGCGCCGGGCCAGTCGCGCGTCTTGAGGCCTTCACTCACGAAATTGACGTACTTCCGCTTGCCCCCTTGTTCGATGAAGTAGCGCGACACCGAATGTCCTTGGGCGTAGAGGGGCATGATGTCGCGCGGATAGTCCATCATCGCGAACATGCGGTTGAAGGCCAACCCACGGTTGGTCTGCAGAAACTGCACGAGCATCTGCTGGTGGCGGCGCTGTTCGCTCGGGTGTTCCACCGTGGTGCAGGCCCCCTCGTCGGCCCAGCGCGGCAGGGCCTGGCGAAAGTGGCTGGCGAACACCGTGTGCGTGATCTCGTGGGGCAGCACCGAATCGAGCAGCCGCTCGCGGCTCCCTTGGATCGACATCTTCCAGCCGAAGACTTCGCCGCGATCGAACACGAAGCTCGTCTCGCCCCCCGCGCCCAAATGATCGCCCACTTGAATCTGCACGGGGCAGGGCTGGAACCAGTTGGGCATTTCGCGCCCCAGCCACTCCAGGGCGAGCGCCTTGCGCAGCCGCTCGGCTTCGCGCCCCATCTCTTGAGCCAGTTCCGGCGTGGGAGCGTTGATCACGAAGTTGGGCGTGCGGAAATCGGCCGCGGCCGATTCGCTCGCCCCCACTCCCCCGACGGCCAGCACGGCGAAGACAATGGCCCCTAAGCGTCGAGCTTCCATGCTCCGGTCCCTCCTGCGGCGTTCGCATCGGCCCCCAAGTCCCTGGGGCGCCACTCGGCCTTGCGGAGGAAAGGCTTCTGGGTTCCTTTCCGGCCAAGCCTGCGCAGCATACTCGATGTCCGGCAAATCGACCTAGAGACATATAGGCCGAAATCCTCGGCAAATCCCCACGTTTGGGCCCGCAGGAGCCCGCGCACAGTTGCTAGCAACGGCCCCAGCGGGCAGGATGGGTTGTCTCGTTTTGCGAACCCGTGCGGCGCCGTTCCTATGCTCGTCGATCTCGTCCAAGCCACCACGAACGACGGCGTCCGCCTCGACGGCGTGCTGCACGAAGCGCCGCGACCGCCGGACGTCGATCTCGGGGTCGACGCCTTCGTCTGCCTGCACGGCGCCGGCGGGAACTTCTACTCCACGCCCCCCTTCGACGGCCTCGGCCCCTGGCTCCCCACGATCGGCGTCGCCGCGCTGCGCGTGAACACCCGAGGGCATGATGGGCTGTCGAACGCGGCCACCAACCGCGGCCGCCGCCGGTTCGGCGCGGCGCACGAAATCGTCGACGAGAGCCGGCACGACGTATTGGCCTGGGTCGAGTTCTTGCGCGGACGGGGCTATCAGCGCGTGGGGCTGATGGGGCACAGCCTGGGAGGGCTCAAGGCGATTTATTCGCTGGCCAACGAGCCGCGTCCCGATGTGGCCTGCCTGGTGGCGATCTCGCCGCCGCGGCTCTCCTACTCGAGATTCCGCGACTGCAAGCTGGCGGCGAACTTCCTGCAGACTCTGACGGAGGCCGAGGCGGCCATTGCCGACGGCAAGCCTCACACGCTGCTCGAGGCGACTTTTCCGATTCCGCTCGTCATCTCGGCGGCCGGCTACGTCGACAAGTATGGCCCGGCCGAGCGCTACAACATCCTCCGCTACCTACCGCGGATCGGCTGCCCTGCGCTCGTGACCTTCGGCGCTCTCGAACTCTTGGACGCAGCGGCCTTTCAGGGCCTACCGGAGGAGATCAACGCCATGGCCGCCGACCATGCGCTCGACACCGCCGTGATCCCCGGCGCCAATCACCTGTACACCGGCACGTATGCGGCGCTCGAGGACCGGATCGCAGATTGGCTGCGTGCGCGAAATCGGTAGGGTTTGCGCCGCCAGGTGGGACCTCTTATCGCCCGACGCCCAGATCGCGCTCGATCTGTTGAGCCCGAGGATCGACGCCGGCCATGTCTCCGTGGCCTCCCAAGGACTTCACGGCCGCCTTGAATTCGTTCATTTCCTTGCTTGGCTTGTAGGTCCAAGAAGTGCAAGCCGAGGCGGCGACCATTACGCAGGCGGCGGCCGCAAGGCGGAGCGAAGGCAAGAGTGCTTTGGGAGCGGGCATGAACGCAACGCGCGGAGCGGTTTTCTGCGGGCCGGAAGTCTGCCAGAATCGGGCATTCGGGTCTAGATCAGTCGGCCGCGCTCCGCCGGACGCAGCTAGCATTCTCCTCCACGAAACGAGTTAGCCCTGTGCTCGATGTCTTGGTCGTTGCTCCCCATCCCGACGATGCCGAGCTCGGCGCGGCGGGCGCCATCCTCAAGTTCAAGTCCGAAGGGCGCCGCGTGGGCGTGCTCGACCTCACGAGCGGCGAGCCCACCCCTCATGGCTCGCTCGAACAGCGGGCGAAGGAGACGGCCGCTGCCACGGAAATCCTGGGGCTCGATTGGCGAGGAAACTTGGGGCTGCCCAACCGCAGCCTCGAGGCGACCCTGGCCGCTCGGCATAAGCTGGCCGGCGTGTTCCGCGAACTACGGCCGCGGTGGCTGTTTGCCCCCTACTGGGTCGACGCTCACCCCGACCATGTGGCGGCCACCGAGCTGATCGAGGCCGCGCGGTTCTGGTCGAAGCTCACGAAGAGCGATCTGCCGCACGAGCCCTACCATCCCGAGCGCGTGTTCCATTACTTCTGCGTCCACCTGCGGCTCTCCGTGCCGCCGGCCTTCGTCTTGGACATTAGCGCTGAGTGGGCGCGGAAGCGGGCGTCGATCGAGTGTTACCAGAGCCAGTTCATCGCCGGCCGGCCGGCCGAGCGGCCGAATTTCATCGATCGCCTGGAAGAACAGGCCGGCTACTGGGGCGGCCTCATCAACGCCCGTTACGGCGAACCCTATGCGAGCCGCGAACCGCTGGGACTGACGACGATGGGCGGGTTGCGTTAGCGCACGCCCGGACTCGCGACTAAAAAACGAAAAGACCGCACAGACGCGAGCGTCTATGCGGCCTTCGTGAACAAGCGATTTGAGCTGCGGTCCGCGCTACTTCTTCTCTTCCGGCGCTTCCTTAGCCAACTCCGCGGTGATCGTTTCGACCACCTCTTCGGCCTCGGGCTTGGTGCGGGGAGCGAAGCGGGCGACCACTTGCCCATCGCGGCCGATCAGGAACTTCTCGAAGTTCCAACTGATCTCGCCGGGGAACTTGGGATTGGTCTTCTCCGAGGTCAGATAGTCGTAGAGCGGGTTGATGCCCTCGCCCTTGACGACGATCTTCTCGAACATGGGAAACTTGACGTCGTACTTCGCGGAGCAGAACTCGGCGATCTCCTTGTTCGAGCCTGGCTCTTGCTTGCCGAACTCATTGGCCGGGAAGCCGAGGATGGCCAGCCCCTTGTCGCCGTACTCTTCGTGCAGCTTCTCCAGGGCAGCGTATTGGGGCGTCAGGCCGCACTTGCTGGCGGTGTTGACGATCAGCACGACCTTGCCCTTGTAGTCGGCCAGGTCGACGTCCTTGCCGTCGATGCTCTTCACCTTGAAGTCCAAGGGGGACTTGGCGTCCTTCGAATCGGCCGCGGCCGCCGGCAGGGCGCAGGCCAACACGAGCAGCGAGGCAAACGCAAGCAACTTGTCCATCACCACGAATCTCCGGGGAAAGGGTCGGAATGGGTCTGAAGGCGGGTAGGGCGACGCGCGGGGGCGCGATCGTCGCCAGGAGGGACAGACCATCTGCGAGCGGTGGGTTTCCCGCGGGCGGCCACTTCCCGAGGAAGTTATTCGCTCTCCCACGCGAAGTCAAACGGGCAGGCACGCGGGGCGGGCTGTTTCGGCCGGTCGAAGCCGGGGCCGTCGCCCGTTAGAATCGATGCTCCGCCCCAAAATGGTAGCCCCATGACCCTGCTCTATCAGCACGAAGCCTTTCTCGAGCACGACACGGGCCGGCATCCCGAGCGCCCGGAGCGACTGACGGCCATCCGTCGGCAACTCGAGCGAACGGGCCTCGACGCTCGTTGCCAACATCCGGCCTGGCAACCGGTTACCGACACGCAGCTCGCGCGCTCGCACGACCTGGAGTACGTCCGCAGCGTGCAGGCGTTCGCCAACCGGGGGGGTGGCCGGATCGAGGTCGACACTGTGGTCTCGCCGCGTTCCTACGACGTGGCCCGCCTGGCCGCCGGCGCCGCCTGCGACGCAGTGGCCCGCGTGGTCAAAGGGGAGGATTCCAGCGCGCTCTGTTTGGCGCGTCCGCCGGGACACCACGCCCTGCAGCAGAGCGCGATGGGGTTTTGCCTGTTCAACAATGTGGCGGTTGCGGCGCGGGCGGCGCTCGCCGAGCACCAACTCGACCGCGTGCTGATCGCCGATTGGGACGTCCACCACGGCAACGGCACGCAGGACGCCTTTTGGGAAGACCCGCAGGTAGGGTTCTTCTCGATCCACCGTTGGCCGTTCTATCCAGGTTCGGGCGCAGCGAACGAGACCGGCGCCGGCAAGGGACTCGGAACGACGCTCAACGTGCCGGTGGAGTTCGGCACGCCCCGCGCACAGTTCTTCAGCCTCTTCGAACGGGGCCTCAACGACTTGGCCAGTCGCATGAAGCCGCAACTTGTGCTCGTCAGCGCTGGGTTCGACGCCCATCGCGACGACCCCATCGGCTCGCTCGAACTCGAGACCGAGGACTTCGCCGAGTTGACGCGGATCGTTTTGGACGTGGCCAAGGAGCACGCGGACGGACGCGTGGTGAGTTTGCTCGAGGGGGGCTACAACACGGGCGCGCTGGCCGGCTGCATCGAGGTTCACTTGCGCGAGTTGCTCGATGCCCAGCCCGCCTGAGCCCGCCGCGCCGACGGAGGTGCTCAAGGTCGACCCGCGAGCGCCGGATGAGCGAGTTCTGGCCCGCGCGGCCGAGTTGCTGCGCTCCGGGGGACTGGTCGCCTTTCCCACGGAAACGGTGTATGGCCTGGGCGCACTCGCGCTCGATGGGCAAGCCGTGTCGCGGATCTTCGCCGCGAAGGGACGGCCGGCCGACAATCCCGTGATCGTTCACGTGGCCGATGTCGCCGCCGCACGCGGGCTCGCGGCCTCTTGGCCTGCGGCGGCTGAGACTCTAGCGCAGGCTTTTTGGCCGGGGCCGCTGACGCTGGTCGTGGAGCGAGCGCCGCAGGTCCCTGCGATCGTCACCGCCGGCGGAGCGACGGTGGCGCTGCGCTGCCCGGCGCATCCGGTGGCGCTGGCGTTGTTGCGCGCGGTGGGCGCGCCGATCGCTGCGCCGAGCGCGAATCGTTCGACGCGGTTGTCGCCGACCACTGCCGCGCACGTGCTCAAGCAGCTCGCGGGGCGCGTGCCGCTCGTGCTCGATGGCGGCCCGGCCGATGGCGGGCTCGAGTCGACGGTGGTCGACGTATCGGTCGAGCCGCCGCGGGTGCTGCGGCCGGGACTGATTGGGGCGACGGCGCTCGAGTCGGCGCTCGGCCGTCCCTTGGCCGGAGTGTCCGGGCGAGGGGGGCCGGCGCTCGCCCCGGCAAAGTCTCCGGGGCAGATGGCGATCCACTACGCGCCGGTCGTGCCGCTCGAGCTTGCCGACGACGCGACGCGGCGCGTTGCCGAGTTGCTCGACCAAGGTCGTCACGTAGGCTGGTTGTCGCTGGGCGAATCAGGACCGGCAGTGCGTGGGACGCTCGAACGGACCGACTTACGCCGCGATGCCGCTGCCTATGCGGCCGAGCTGTACGCCGCGCTGCACCGGCTGGAGGACGCGGGTGTCGAGCGGATCGTGGTCAGCCGCCCGCCGACCGCGCCCGAGTGGCAAGCGGTGCATGACCGCTTGAACCGGGGGGCGGCTCGGGAAGCTCCGACCGACGCTGAAAGTCGGCTACAATAGAGAGGTTCCGGGCCGCACCGGCTGCGGCCGCACCCCAAGACCTTCGCATTGATCACCCGCCATGTGGAAGCCGCGCAGCCTGGGTTGGCCGATCACGCTGGGCGTGGTGATGATCGTCCTCTTGGTGGCGATCCTCACCGGCTGGATCGTCAGCCTGATTAACATTGCTAGAAACGCCGAGTCGAACGCGCCGCTGTATTGGACTCTGCTCGGCGTAGGCGCCGGGCTGCTGGTGCTCGTGCTGGTGGGCGTGGTCCTCTATTTGTCGCTCTCGGTGAAGGAGATCCGGCTCAACCAGCGGCAGTCGAACTTCATCGACAGCGTGACGCACGAGCTCAAGAGCCCCATCGCCTCGCTCAAGCTGTATCTGCAAACCCTTCACAGGCGGCCGACGACCGAGGCTCAGCGGGCGGAGTTCCACCGCTTCATGCTCGAGGACGTGCAGCGGCTCGACGCCCTGATCGACCACTTGCTCGACGCGGCGCGGCTCGACCAAACCGACGTGGCTGCGGCTCCCGAGCCGCTCGAGCTCGCGCCTCTGCTCGAGAGCTGCGCCAAAACCGTGTGCTTGCGCTACCAACTGCCCGCGTCGACGATCTCGATCGAGTGCCCGGACCTCGTGGCGCCGGGGCAGCGCGTGGAGGTCGAAATGATTTTCCGCAACCTCTTCGACAATGCGGTGAAATACGCCGCGGCCGCGCCGCGGGTGGAGGTCAAGGCCAACGCAGCGCGCGGCGAGCGCGTTGTGGTGCAGGTCGCGGACAACGGGCCCGGCATTCCGGCCAAGCTGCGCCGCAAGATTTTCGGCCGGTTTGTGCGGCTAGGCAACGAACTCGAGCGTTCGCGTCAGGGGACGGGGCTCGGCCTCTACATTGTGCGGTCGCTGGTCAAGCGCATGCTGGGCACAGTCACCGTGCGGGACCGGGGCGACGCGCCGGGCACGGTCTTTGTGGTGGAGCTGCCCGGTTGGCCGACACGCTCCCCCCGTGACGAGGCCTTGCCGGCGTCTCCCGTCGCGCGGCCCGTCGCCTGATTCGAGAAAGAACCATGTCTGTGAAGGAGAATCTCGTGCGGCTTGCGTGGCGGTTGCGGATTGGCGGCTGGCCCTTGGCCCTGTTGGCAACGGCGCTGGCTTGTGCGTGTTCGTCCAAGGCTGGCCATGCGCCCGACGACCTGGGAGCGGTCAAGCAACGCATCGATCAGCTGGAGGCCGTGCTCGTCGACGTACGCGAGCAAAGCGAGTGGAACGCAGGGCACGTGGCGGGCGCCTATTGGCTGCCCACCAAGGCCCTGGCCAAGGCGCATGGCACGAATGAAACCGCCCGCCTGGCCGAATTGCTCGCGGGCCTGCCGAAGGACAAGCCTATCTATTGCCACTGCGCCAAGGGAGTGCGCGCGCTGGCCGCGGCCAAAATCCTCACGGCCCACGGTTATCAGGCCACGGCGCTCAAGCCGGGATACGACGATCTCGTAGCGGCTGGGTTCACGCCAGAGCCCGCCGGCTCAAAAGCGGATTCCAACCCGACGCCGAACAACTAGCGCCGTCCGCGCCGCCAGCCCAGCAGGCAAGCGCCTGCGGCCGCCAGCGCCGCCAACACGATGCCACTAGGCTCCGGCACCGCGGCGGCGCCAGGAGTATTGCGCGTGGCGCCGAAGTTCGTCTTAAGCGGCCCCAAGTCGGAGAGGGACACCCAACCGTCGGCGGTAAAATCGCCCTGGCGCGCCGTACCGGCCTTGCCGAAGTTCTGGCGGAGAATCTGAAAATCGGAGAGATCGACGCGGCCGTCCAGGTTGGCGTCGCCGACGAGTTCGGGCTCGTGAAGGCCCTGAAACAAATATACCGCGCCGGCGTCTCGGTTCGCCGCGTCTTCCAGCGGCGCCCCCACTAGCACGCTGTTGCCCACCACGGCCAGGCTCGCGCCGAAGTCGTCGTTACGCGAAGGGGCCGGATTGGCGAACGTATGAGCCAGCGCGCCCGAGGGAGAGAATAGATAGGCGCCACCGACCGGATTGATGCCTTGATGCAGGCTATCGACGCCCACCAGGACGTGATCCTCGAGGGCTGCCACGGAAAGGCCGAAATTGTCGCCCGCATTGCCGGTGGGATTGTTGATGACGCCGAGCAACTGACCGTTGAGGTCGTAGCGATAGACGGCGCCGGCGTCCTTGCCTGAGCCATCGGCGAGGTTCGCGCCGACCAGGATTTCGTTGAAGCCCATACCGGCCACGGAGACGCCGAAATTGTCTCCCACCGCGCCGCCGGGGCTGTGCAAGGTCGTCAACAAATCGCCCGCCTGATCGAAGACATAGGCGGCGCCCGAACCAAACGACTTGCTGCTGTCTCCCATGGCGCCGATCACGATGCGGTCGTCGACCACGGCCAGCGACTTGCCGAAGTGGTCGCCGAACGCCGGAGTTGGGTTCTCAAAGGTCTCCAGCAGTTTGCCCTGAGGACTGAAGAGGTAGGCGATGCCGGAGTCATAGGCGCCGCTGGGATCCTTCCAACGATCGGCGCCGATGAGGATGTTGTCGCCCACCCCCACGATCGACTGACCAAAGGAATCGAAGCCGCTGGGATTGGGGCTGTTGATCGTGCTCAGCAGGTCGCCGTTGAGGTCAAAGACATAGGCCGTGCCGACGTCCTGGCCTCCGGTGTCCTTGCGGAGCGCAGAGATCACCACGTTGTCGCCGGCGGCGGCGACCGCGTAGCCAAACCAGTCGTCCTTGGTGGGCGAAGGATCGTGAAACGTAGCCAGCCGCTTGCCCGCGCCGTCGAGCAGATACGCGGCCCCCGTCTCGTCGCCGAGCGCGCTGTCGCGCGGGGCGCCGACCAAGATGTTCTTGCCCACCGCAGCGATCGAAGAGCCGAAGCGGCTGCCCTTGCCCGCGGCTGGGTCTTGAAAGGTCGTGAGCAATGTGCCAAGCTGGGCCCGCGCGCTGGTCGACCCGACCAGGCATAGAACCAGCGCCAGGGCAACCCGCCGCAGCGCGTAGGGACTCATTGGTGTGGCCTCGAGGCATATTCCGCTACAGGCTCGGCCACCCTGCCGAGGGGCTGCGGCGGTTTGAGGGGACTAGTGAGAGATTATGGAAAACGCAACCGCTGCCGTAAAGCTTTCGGCGGACGTTTTTTCTGTAAACTTCGCTTCCTGATGCACTCTTGGGGGGGACGTCAGGGGATCCCATCCACCGTTTTTCGGCCCTTTAGCCAATTTCTGCGGCGGTCAGCACCTTGCCGGCGGCTCGGCACAGCTCCAGGGCCGCCGCCTCGCTTTCCGCCTCGGCGATTGCCCGCACGATGGGCTCGGTGTTGCTCGCCCGGACCAAGAGCCACCGCCCTGGCCAATCGAGCCGCAGCCCATCCAGGCGGTCAGCCTGGGCGTCGGGGAACCGTTGTTCCAGGGCCGACAGCGCGGCGGCCACTTGCTCGGCGGGAAGTGTGAACTTGGTTTTGGCGATCCCATAGCGCGGGAGCGAATCGACCCACGCGCTCAAGGCGCCCCGTCCCGCCGCCAGGGCGTCGAGCACCAGCGCCATGGCCACGAAGCTGTCGCGCACCAGGCCCACCTGAGGGTGGATCACGCCGCCGTTGCCTTCGCCCCCCAGGACGGCGCCGCGGCGAAGCATTTCGTCCACTACGTTCGCTTCGCCCACCGCCGAACGATAGCTGGGGCACTTGTGGCGGGCGGCCAGATCTTCGGTCATTCTGCTCGAGGAGCAGTTGATCACCACGGGCCCCGGATGACGGGCCAGCCAATGATCGGCACAGAGGGCGAGCGTGTATTCCTCGCCCACGTAGCGGCCCGTTTCGTCGATCAAAGCGAGCCGATCGGCGTCGGGATCTTGACAAAACCCGACATCGGCTTTGGCCGCCAGGGCTGCCTTGGTCACGCCGGTGAGGTTCTCCGCCGTCGGCTCGGGGGGATGCTCGAAAAGGCCGTTGGGTTCGCCGCCGAGCACCGTTGTTTGGCAATCCAGCGCCTCGAGCAAGCGCACGCCCAGTAGGCTGCCGGCGCCGTGCGTCGCATCGAGCAACACGCGAAACTTCCGGCGGCGAATTCGTGCGACGTCAACGAGCGCCAGCACGAGTTCGAGATGCCGCGAGGTCGTGTCTCCCGGCCAGGCGCGGGCTGCGCCCAGGCGATCGTGGCTCACCCAGGCGGGTGAGCCCTGGCGGTACCGCGCGACCACGCGCTGTCCGAAGCCAGCAGGCACGACGCGCCCCTCGGCCGAGAAGAGCTTGAGTCCGTTGTATTCGGCGGGATTGTGGCTGGCTGAAATCTGCAGGCCGCCGGCAGCTTGCGCCTGGCGCACGAGGACGCCTGTGGTGGGGGTGGCGGCCACCCCCGCGTCGATCACGTCTCGGCCCACGGCGCAGAGGGCGGCCTGCAGCGCAGAGGCGACCATCGGACCCGTGGTGCGGCCGTCGCGCGTGAGCACGAGCGGCCCCGGCGGCAGTTCGGCGGCAAAGGCCGCAGCGTAGCGGCCGGCAATCTCGGGCGTCAGGCTTTGCCCAACGATGCCCCGCAGGCCAGACACGCTGATGATCGGTTCCATGCGCCAAGATCCGACGTACTCAGAAGGGGCCAACGGGGCGCCGCGGCGGCGCCGTGACCTCAGGCGATCATCCTGGCGCGAAGGCGAAACCTTGTCGAGATGAGTTTGCCGGCCCCCCCCGAACGCCGCCGACAAAGCGGGCTATTGCCCCCAGCGCTCGACCCAGGTGCAACCCGCCGAGGAATAGCCGACGCCGAAACCGACGAGCACGCTCTTCGCGCCGGGGTGCAGGCGACCGGAGCGGCGTTGGTCGTCGATCAGCAGCGGCAGCGTGGAAGAAACCGTGTTGCCGCAGTCGCGCATGAAGAGCGGCATCTTGTCGGCCGGGACGTGCAGGTGATTACGCAACTGATCGAGCATCAGCCGCGTGGCCTGGTGCATGAGAAATAGGTCGATCTGCTCCTTGTTCCAGGGAGACTGCCGCAGCACGTCGTCGACCAACTTGGGGATGGCCTCGATCGTGATTTGGATCAGGCTGGGGCCATCCATGTAGAGGGCGCTCGGCCATCGCCAGCGGCCGCGCGGCTTGATCGCTTGCTCCGGCGGCCGCGCGCCGCCACGGTTGACCAGCAACGTATCCGCCCCGCGTCCATCGGTGCTGAACACGAAGGCCCCGAGCGAGGGCTCATCGGCCGCCTCGATCAGCGTGGCGGCCGCGCCATCCCCAAAAATCGGCCGCAGCGAACGGTCTTCGGGAGCAATGAACTTCGAGTACGTTTCAGCCGTCACCAGCAACACGCGGCGCACGGCGCCGCTGCGGATCAGCCCATCGGCCAGCGACAAGCCGTAGACGAACCCTGAGCATCCCAAGTTGAAGTCGAGCGCGCCGATCGAAGTCTTCAGCCCGAGCCGCTCTTGAACCAGACAGGCGGTGGTGGGCAGGGGGTAGTCGGGCGTTTGCGTGCAGAGCAAGAGAAAATCGACGCTCTGGCGGTCCACGCCGAACTCGCCAAACAGCCGCTCGCAAGCAGCTACCGCCAGGTCTGACGAGCATTCGCCGGGGGCCGCGATGTGACGCGCATAGACGCCGGTCTTGGCCCCAATGAGCTCCATATCCCACTCGGGATGCTCGGCCTGAAGCTGCGCGTTCGTCTCCACCCGCTCAGGCAAGTGGATGGCGATGGGTCCGATGGCCGCGTACTTCACCGCGACGATCCCTCGTGGTTGCTCGCCCCGCCCCCAGGGCGCGAGCGCAATGGCTTCGCGGGACGGGAGTTGAATCGAAGAGGCTAGCACAAGCCGCCGGAAAGCGTCAATGCGGCTCGGCATTCACAGCTTGCAAGCGCTAGTAGCGATACCGGAATTCCGAGCGGATGAGCTGTTCCGCGAAGTGATCCTGCGTCAGCGAGAAGGCGGCGCCCACGCCGAAGTCGACCTTGTCGCAGATAACAGTTCGTAAGCCGGGGCCCACGCTCAGATAGGTGCTGCGGTTCGCGGGCTGCGTGCCCAAGACTGGATCGGTGTAGGCGCCCGCTTGGAATGACCAGCCCATCAGCTCGAACGTGCCGATCACCGGCACGTTGGGCAGGGGCGTGAACAATACGCGGTTGTAGCTGCCGCGGAAGTTCAGCAGGGAGCCGGCGTACAGAGGATCGCCCCCCAGCGGAATCCACTCGGCAATCTGCGCCTGGAGATAGGAGATGGGAGACAGCTTGAGGCCGAACACGAGCGAGGGCTCGAGCGACACGTGGCCGTTGCCCGTCCCGGTGAACGGGTTGCCCACGGGGATGTACGTGCGAAACATGAGCGCGATCTGCAGTAGCTCGCAGTCGAAGACCAGGCTCTTGGTCCCCAGGTTCATGTCGCCGAAGCTCGCGGCGTGCGGGTCGTCGAGCGGAAACACCGAGCGGTAGGGCACCTCGACAAAGAACGAGAAGCGTTCGACGGCGGTTTCGGTGTACAGGCTCAGATCGTGGTACGTGACGGAGCGTTCGCCGAGCCACGGGGGAACAGGGGGCGGGCCGGCCCCCGCCCCGTTGTCCTGGGCCCAAAAGTACTCCGCACGGTCGGGAAAAACGACGTTGAGCCCCGCGTCCCAACGGAACCGCTGCTGGGTAACGGGGCGGGCCGACTCCGTGAAGAACGACGAATCGGCAATTGCCTTCCAGCGGGGATCGTAGCAGGGATCGGGACAGCACACCGCCTGATAGATGCCACAGGCGAATCGTCCGAGCCGCGTATCGGCCTCGCAAGGATAGCACGGGCCCTGGCCCGGAACGCACGGCCGATCGCCGCAGCCCACGCACTCACCATCGAGGTCGAGGTCCGGAATTCCCAGATCCGGAATCGGAGCGAGCGGCGAAGGCTCAACGCCGATCGGGGGCAGCGGCTCAGGGGGCGGCAACTCTTCCTGCTTGACGAGTTGGAACGCGGGCCCCAAGGTTCCCGCTCCGGCGTCGAGACCGCCAGCCTCCTCCATGGTGAGCGGAGACTGCAATGCTGATGCAGGCGCCGGGAACACGCCGGCCCCGGGAGGCGCGGGGATCGTCAGAGACCCCCACGCCGCAGAACTTGCGGTTGTTTCGGCGGCAGGCCCTGCTGCCGCGAGCGCCTGTACGCCGATCACGAGCCCTACAAGGGCCAACACGGCCGCGCAACGGAGGCATGCCGTCACGACCTTGCTCGGCCCGGCATGCATCGGCAGCGCGCTCCCATGTCGATAGAGAATCAGACAAGGGGGGCGTTTGTAGCGAAACGGTCAAGACGCTACAAGCCGGGCTTGGCAGGTCGTCGTTGCTAGCTAGGTTTAGCGGGCGACCATCTCGGGATCCGAGGCAGCCCACTCAAAGGTCGTCGGTCCGTCAAAGCGGTCGAGCTCGCCACGGACGATGCGCACGCTCCCCGGCGCCTTGATGCCCAGGGTCACGCGGTTGCCTGAAATGCGGTTGACGACGATTTCGATTCCGTCTCCGACACTAATCGTTTCGCCGATCTTTCGACTGAGCACCAGCACGGCTGAATCCTCCACCGTTTCGATATGCGGCATCCCTTCGCGTCCCTCCCTCGTTCGCACACGATGCGTCGACTGCGGAACGCCAGTTTGCCCGGCTGTGTCATTGCGGCCCAAAAGGTTGCAACTCTCGTGCCTGGAGGGCCAGCGAGGCCCTGGCATGGGCGGAAGACCCCAGCGCTTTTTGGCCAAATCCGGCTTCAAGGCGTTGGTTTCATTCAAGTTCTGGCCGAGAACTGCCGCAGTGGCCGTCACTCCGCCGAGCCGCCAGCGATTGGCCCAAACGTCTTGAGGTGAGACGAGTGGCCTTGTTTTGAGACAACTCCGCACGATTCCGTGGAAAGAAGTGGGCCGATTCGGTGCCAAGTTGACTGCTGCGCGGCCACTTTGTTGGGCCGAGAGCGTCTTAGACGCAGGGCGGAATTGCAAGGACAACCGCTTTACGGTCCCCTCCTTTGGATGACCGGTTTTCCCCATTCCGACCGGTAAAATCCCCTCTGCAGGGTCGCGCAAACTATTGCTTACGGTTTGGGTTGCAATTAATCTGGGGCCCAAATGCCGATTATAGCGACTTTGCCGACTGCGCTCCCCGCCGACCCCAGCACCGCTGCCCCCCCTTACCTGTCTGAAGCAAGAGGCGATCGATGACCACCCCGATGAAGCGCCACTCGAAACCCACTATCGCCCATCGCGTTTTATCCAGTCTTTCTAGGTTGCCCCGTCTTCAGTCGGCGCTCAGTCTGGAACCGCTCGAATCGCGTTGCTTGTTGGCCGCGGCGCCCGTGGCCGTGGCCGACACGTACGGTGCGGTGGCCAACGCCACTCTCGATGTCTCCGGCCCCGGCGTGCTCGCCAACGACACGGACGCCGATGACGACGCGCTCACCGCGCAGCTCGTGCAAGGCCCCCTGCATGGCGCCCTCAGCTTGGCTGCCGACGGTTCGTTCAGTTACACCCCCAACTTGAACTACCTCGGTCCCGACACGTTCTCCTATCGCGCCAGCGACGGCGCCCTGCTGTCGAACACCGTGACCGTCTCGCTCTCGGTCGTCGATGGAACCCCGATCGCGCGGGCAGACAGCTACTCTGTCGATGAAGACACACAGCTCAAGGCCACGGCCGCCCAGGGGGTGCTGAAGAACGACACCGACGTCGCCGGCGACGCCCTGACCGCCGTGCTCGTCAACGGCCCCACCCACGGCACGCTGACGCTGGCGGCCGATGGCTCCTTCGCCTACAAGCCGGCCGACAACTTCTTCGGCACCGACACCTTTACCTATCGCGCCAGCGACGGCACGAACTTGTCGGCGCCGGCGACCGTGGCGCTCACCGTCAATCCGGTGCCCGACGATCCGGTGGCGGTGGACGACAGCTATAACGCCTTCGAGGCGCAAGCCTTGGTCGTGCCCGCCCTGCAGGGGGTTTTGGCCAACGACACCGACGCCGACGGCGACGTCCTGACCGCCAAGCTGGGCGCGGGCCCCACCAAGGGCACGGTCACCCTCAACAGCAACGGCTCCTTCACCTATACGCCGGGCAACGCCTTCATCGGCGAAGACTCGTTCACCTACCGGGCCAACGACGGCCAGGCCGACTCGAACCTGGCCACGGTGCGGATTCGCGTGACTCCGGTGCTCGTGGCCGCCAACGACGTTTACACGGTCCTCGAGGACAACTCCCTCAACGTGGCGGCCGGCGCCGGCGTGCTGGAAAACGATTCGCTGCCGTCGACTCCCGATCCGATCTCCGCGGCGCTCATTGCCGGGCCTTCGAACGGCACGCTCAGCCTGCGGCGCGACGGCTCGTTCCTCTACACGCCGAGCCCCAACTTCTCGGGCGTCGACACCTTCACCTACGTGGCTCGCCTGGGCGGCATCGAAGACCTGATCACCGGCCAAGGCACGCCCAATGCCACCGCGCTGGACACGGCGGCTGGCAAGATCTACTGGACCGACGCCACGAGTCGCACCATCCGCCGCGCCGATTTGAACGGCGCCAACGTCGAGAACCTGGTCAGCACCGGACTCAGCGTGCCCGCCGGCATTGCGATCGACAAGACCAATGGCAAGATCTATTGGACCGATCTGGGGACCAACAAGATCCAGCGGGCGAACCTCAACGGCACCACGGTGGAAGACATCGTGTCGACCGGGCTGATCGATCCTCGCGACGTCGTGGTCGACGCCGCGGGCGGCAAGATCTACTGGACCGACCAGGGGGGCGCCAAGATTCAACGGGCGAACCTCAACGGCGCCCAGGTGCAGGATGTCCTCACCACGGGGCTCAATTCGCCCACCGGCTTGGCCCTCGACGCCGCTGGCGCCAAGCTCTACTTCTCCGACAGCGCCTCGGGCCGCATTCTGCGGGTCGACACGGCAGGCACCAACCTCGAGGCCATCGCCAGCTCGCTCAACTCCCCGCAGGGCGTGGCCCTCGATGTGGCCGGCGGCAAGGTCTACTGGGCCGAGAGCGGCAAGATCAAGCGCAGCGATCTGAGCGGAGCGAACGTCGAAGATTTGATCGCCACTTCGATCGTCAATCCGTCGGGCCTGGCGCTCGATGTGACGAACGGCCGCATGTACTGGACCGACCTCGACACCGACAAAATCCAGCGTTCCAGCCTGGGCGTGTTGCAGGACGCCTTCGACTCGAACGTGGCCACGGTGACGATCAACGTGACGGGCGTGAACGATCCGCCGGTCGCCTTTGATGACGCTTACCCGCTCGCCGGCGGCGCGCTGAACGTGCCGGCGGCCCTGGGCGTGCTGGCCAACGATTTCGACGCCGACGGCACAGGCATCACCGCCTCGATCGTCAGCGGCGCCACGCGGGGCGTGGTGGTGCTCAACACCAACGGCGCGTTCGTTTATACGCCCAACGTCACCTTCACCGGCGTCGATTCGTTCACCTATCGCGTGTTCGACGGAGTCGGCAATTCGAACATCGCCACGGTGTTCATCACCAATCGGCCGATCATCCGCACCGAGAACGTCACGATCACGGCGCAGACCGACGCTTCGACCGAAGGCTTCTTCGATGTCTACGTCGACCTGGCGGGCGCCGCCCAGCAGGTCACCGGCTACGAAGTGCAGATGCGCATGGTGGAGCAGAGTTCCGGCATCACCTTCGTCGGCGCGCAGAGCACGGCTCCCGCGCGGCCCGCCCTGTTGCCAGGCCAAACGCCCACCGTGGTCGGCTTGGGCCAGACGTTGCAGGTCACCGACTTCGCCCCGTCCGGCACGGTGGCCCTGGCCAACGGCCGCGGCCTGTTCCGGGCGCACTTCGTGGCCGAGGCGGGCGTGGTCGGCACGTTTCACGTGACCTTCGACACCGGCTTCACCAACATTTCGAACAGCGTGGCCCAGGCGATTCCGCTCGGCGGCCTCGTCACTGGCACGATCACGCTGGTGCCGGCGGCCAACCCCGCCCCGCAGGTGGCGCAGGTCATGATCAGCGATGGCACGGCCACCGGCTGGACCCCTCCCTTCCTCAATCACCTGCAGGCGACCGGCCGCGGCGACGGCGGCTACGCCATCCCCACCGGTTCGGCCGCCCAGCTCGACGCCCTGCCGTGGGACACGCTGAGCACGATCAAGGTGCGGTTCACCCGCGATGTCGACGTCGACGCCGCCGACCTGGTGCTCAACGGCGTAAACGTTGCCCGCTACGACGTGGCCGGCTTCAGCTACGACCCGAGCACGTTCGTGGCCACCTGGCAACTCAACGGCCCGGTCGCCAACGATAAGCTGCTGCTCTCGCTCAACGCCGACGGCGTCGATCCCATCCGCACTCCCTCGGGCAAGGCGCTCGACGGCGAATGGGAAAACGGCATCACCGTGGGCGCCTCCGGCAATGGCGAGGCAGGCGGAGATTTCCACTTCCGCTTCAACGTGCTGCCCGGCGACATCGATCGCAACGGCCGCACGAACATCTTCGACACGATCCTGGTCCGCGACCGCCAGTTCACCGCCATCGGCGACCTGAACTACTCGATCTTCGCCGATCTGACGGGCAACGGCTCGGTGAACATCTTCGACACGGTGCGCACGAGCAACAGTCAGTTCAAGACGCTGCCGGTGGGCGAGCCGGTGTTCAACCCGCCCCCCGCCTCGCCTGCGGCGCCCGCGGGCGCAGCGGAGGCCCCGGCGGTCGCGTCGGCCCAGGTTGTGGGCCTGCCACGCGTAGCCGCGGCGCTGGCCGCCCTCGAGATCGAAAGCGATCCGGCGGCCTATGTGCTGCCGGCGGTGGTCGATGCGGCGCTGCCCGCGGTGGCCAGCGACTCCGCCGCGCTGGGGATCGCGATCTCGACCGCCTCGAGCGGCGACGATTCCGAGGCCCTCGACGAAGCCTTTGGCGACGACGGCTTCGACTGGTCGCTGGGCCTGTAAGCCACGTTCGCACTCGCAGGAAGCTACGGCCGCGACAGACCGGAACGGCACGCTCCGGTCTGCCGCGGCCTTTTCGCGCGCTATCCGAGTTGCGTTCCGGGAAAACTAGGTGCGTAGGAGAGGCTGGGTAAGCCTGCCTTCCAGATCGAGCCTGGACTATAATTGGCTTTCCCGCTCCCTCCGTGGCCGCTCGCGGCTCGCCGCGGTTGCGCCATCCTGCCTGGAATCCCTTCATGAAGCTTGCGTTCAGCTCCAACGCCTACATGCACTTTTCCATCGAACGGGCGATGGAGCAGATTGCCTCGGCAGGGTATCAGGGAATCGAGCTCTTGGCCGACGTGCCGCATGCCTGGCCCGCCGGGTTGCTGCCGGAGCGGAAGGATTCGATCCGCCGCACGCTGGAGCGCTGCGGGCTGGAGATTTCCAACATCAACGCGTTCATGATGAACGCCATCGCCGATCCCCGGCAGCCGTATTGGTATCCCGGCTGGACCGATCCCGACCCGCATTACCGGGCCATCCGCCGCGAGCACACGAAGCGCGTGTTGCATCTGGCGGCTGAACTGGGCGCTCCCAACATCACCACTGAGCCCGGCGGCCGGCTCGAGCCCGGCGTGAGTTGGAAAGAAGGGGCGGCCATCTTCTATGAGGAGTTGATGCCCTGCGTCGAAGTGGCCGAAGAAACCCGCGTGCGGCTGCTCATCGAACCGGAGCCCGGCTTGCTCCTCGAGCGCTTTGGGCAGTACCTGGAGTTCATGGCACGCATCGACTCCCCTTGGGTGGGCCTCAATTTCGACGTGGGCCATGCCTACTGCGTGGGTGAGGAGCCGCAGGAGTGGGTGCCGCGGATGGCCGCGCATACCCGCCACTACCACCTCGAAGACATCGCCGCGACGCGGGAGCACAAGCACCTGATTCCGGGGCGCGGGGCAATCGACTTTCCGGCCACGCTGCAAGCGATTCGCGACACCGGCTACGACGGCTGGCTGACGGTCGAACTCTATACCTGCATCGATGACCCCGACGGAGCGGCGCGGGAGTCGAAGGAGTTTTTAGCGGGGCTGTTGTAGAGCGGTTGGGCAGGCATTTCTCACCGAGGGAACGCGTGCGTGCCGGGCGGCATCCTCAGCGGCTTCGCCCAACGCGGCCGACTTCCCTTGCTGGCGCTTCTGGCGCTGCTGGCTGGTGCGCCAGGTGGGACCGTTGCGGGCGTTCCCGCCATCCATCATCTTGAAGGCGGTCAGGTACTTGCGGTCGCTGGCTGCGCAGCTCGGAACGGCGTTTGTGTTTGCGTCCTGCTCGGCTAGGAGGTCGCAGCGACGCACGACGGACGGAAGACTAGGCATGACATCACTTAACGATCAAGAATCGCTGCCGCGGCAGGGCGCCAGGCGAGCCAGCGTGGACAATCCCTCGCTCTTGGTGGCGAAAACTTCGCCGCGCGAGCGGGTGCGCGTGCCGCTGCTCTATCAAATCGTGTTGCCGCAGGCGCTGATTCTCCTGGCCGCGGTCGTGGGCGCCGCCGTGGTCGACGCCTGGTGGGCGGCAAAGTTCGCCCGCGAGCGGATCGAACATCAATTGCAACGGCTGACGGCGACGGTCGAGTCGTCGAACTTTCCGCTCACGCCGGCGGTGCTCGCGCAGATGCGAGGGCTGTCGAGCGCTGAGTTCGTGGTGGCCGACGAAGCGGGGCAAATCGCACTCTCGACGGCCGCGCTGAGGACGCCGGTCGACATGCCGCCCCCGGCCGCCAGCGCCAAGGAGCTGCGGTTGGGCCAAACGGTCGAAGCCGCCGGCGTGCGCTACCTGCACGCAGCCGTCCGCTCGCCGGCCCGCGGCGGTTCGCCCTACGTGCTGCACGTCCTCTTTCCCGAGGAGCTTTGGCGGCAATCGCTCCGCACCGCCGTGGCGCCGCCGCTGGCGGTGGCCTTGGTGGCGCTGGCGCTCGGCGTTCCTTGCGGCGCGCTGCTCTCGCGGCGGTTCTGCCGGCGGATCGGTTCGCTGCGCAGGCATCTGGGGCGGATGGCCGCCGGCGACTACACGCCTGCGCCCCTGTCGCAAGTCGACGACGAGCTCGGCGATCTGGCCGGTTCCGCCAACGCCCTGGCCGGGCAACTCGCCGGGCTCGAGCGCGAGATTCGCACCCACGAGCAGCGCGAAGCGCTAGGGCAGCTCGGCGGCGGGCTCGCTCATGAGCTGCGCAACGGCATCGCCGGCGCCCGCATGGCGATTAAGATTCACGAGCGGCACTGCCACACCGCCGACGCCGAAAGCCTCGAAGTCGCTCTGCAGCAGCTCGACCTGGTGCGCGAGCAGTTGCAGCGCTATCTGCTGACGCAAGGCGCTGCCTGCCGCAGCGACGAGCCGGCGGAGCTGGGTCCCGTGCTCGCGGAAGTTGGGCGGCTGCTGGGGCCCGCGTTCAAGCACCGCGGCGTCGAGCTGGCGATGCCTGGGGAAAATGAAACGTGCGCGACGCTCCCCTTGGGGCGCGAACAAGCCCGCAGCCTGCTCTCGAACCTGCTGTTCAACGCGCTCGAGGCCGCCGGCGTTTCGGGCTGGGTGCGGGTAGAGGTCGAGACAGCCGCCGACGAAACGATCGTCCGCGTGCTCGATGGCGGGGCCGGTGTGTCGCCGTCGCTCGCGCCCCGGATGTTCGAGCCGTTCGTCACCACGAAGCGCGAGGGGGCCGGCCTGGGGCTCGCGCTGTGCCGGCAATTGGCCGCCCAGTCCGGTGGCTCGTTGCACTACTTTCGTCAGGATGGGGCCACGTGTTTCGAGTTTCGCGCCCCGCGCGTCGACGCCCGCGCGTCGTCCGGGGCGGCGCTGCGGGAGGCCTGGGCATGAGCAACGTCCTGATCATCGACGACGAGCCGGCCATCTGCTGGGCGCTCCGCCGCGTGCTGGGAGATGAAGGCCATCTGGTGCGCGTGGCGGCCAGCGCCGAAGAGGGGCTGCGCGAGGCGCAGCGGGCGCTGCCCGACGTAGTGCTCCTCGACGTGCGGCTGCCAGGCATCGACGGCCTGACGGCGCTTCGTCAGTTTCAAATGCTTGCCCAGCGGCTGCCGGTCGTGATCATGACGGCCTTCGGCAACGTGGAGACCGCCGTGGGCGCGCTGGGCGGCGGCGCGAGCGAGTACCTCACCAAGCCGTTCGATCCCGATCAGGCGGTCGAAGCGGTGCGCAAGGCGCTCGCCCGCGCGCCGCGGAGCCGCGCGCCGGCGGCGGACGAAGGGGTGGGCGCCGACGGACTCGTCGGCCGGAGTCCGGCCATGCAGAACGTTTACAAGCGGATCGCGCTTGTAGCCCCAACCGAGGCCTCGGTGCTGATCACCGGCGAGAGCGGCACCGGCAAGGAGCTGATTGCCCGCGCGATTCACAGGCACTCGCCGCGCGCCGCGCGCCCTTGGGCGCCGATCAACGTGGCCGCGCTCAGCCCCGGCTTGCTCGAGAGCGAGCTGTTTGGCCACGTGCGCGGGGCCTTCACGGGCGCCACCACTGCGCGGCAAGGGTTGCTCGAACAGGCTGCCGGCAGCACCGTCTTCTTCGACGAAGTGGGCGACATGCCGCTCGAGGCGCAGGTCAAGTTGCTCCGCGTGCTCGAGGAGCAGGAGGTGACTCCTGTGGGGGGCAACGCCGCTCGGCCGGCCTCGTTCCGCGTGCTGGCGGCCACGCACCGCGATCTGCTGGCCGAGGTCCGCCGCGGCCGGTTCCGCGAGGACCTGTACTATCGCCTGGCCGTGTTCGAGATCGCCACGCCTCCGCTGCGCAAGCGCGGCGACGACGTGCTGCTGCTCGCCGAGCACTTCCTGAGGGCGGCGACGCGCAATGAGCAGGCCCGCTTCAGCGACGATGCGCTCGAAGCGCTGCGGCAGCGCCCCTGGCCCGGCAACGTCCGCGAGCTGCGCAACGCCGTGGAACATGCGGCGATCCTTGCCCGCGGGCAGACGGTGTTGGCCGAACACTTGCCGGCGCCGCTGCCGCTCGGCGACGCCGCGCCGGCGAGCGCCGACCGCTTCGCCCCGCTCGTGCAGCAATGGCTCGACGAGCGGCTCCTCTCTGACCCGAACGCCGCCGACGTTTATTCTCAGTTGCTCGACGAAATCGAGCCGCCGCTCCTCCGCGGCGTGTTGGCCCATCGCCAAGGCAACCGGCAGCAAGCCGCCGCGACGCTGGGGCTGCACCGCATGACGCTGCGCAAAAAGCTGCAACGGGCGAAGCAGCGGGATGCGGAGTAGGAGCGACCGAGCATCTCGACGCCGCTTCTCAGCGAGGGTTCGCGTCGCACGGTCCGTCATCTGCAGCAATCGTCGAATGATCCATTCGTGACGCGTGCCTCGCAAGCGCCGAGCCTCCCAAGACGCCCCAGGTCAAGGAAAGCGCCAGGCCCGCTAACTGCCCGTTGGGGCCAAACGTGGCGTCGCGTGCGATGAACACTCCGAGGTAACCGCAAACCAGGAGTGCGATTAGGAAGGCCCCCCACCACTTCAAGCGACGCTGGCGAGACGGCGCGGTGCTCGCAATTTGCCGCCGTTCGCGGCGATCCAGCGAGAAGACGGCGACCAACCAGAGCGTCATCGTGCCGAGCATGAAGCAGACGAGGCTCACCGCATTGCCAAGTCCGCGATCGCCCGTCGCTGTCGCCAGCACGTCACCGATCGCTCGCCCCAGGAACATCGACAGGAAAAAGGCGACAGGAAGGCACGCGAAAACCACGACGGTCGAAGTTAGCGTATGTACGCCGGAAGGTTGGTGGGCTTGGCGCTGGCGGACACGAGCCAACTTCAAGAACGCCTGCCAAAGAGCGCGACTCTGAGGGGTGAACCCGACCGGGATGATGGTTGGTTCCTGCCCGTTCGCGCCCGGTAGAACCAGCAAGACCACCTGCCGCACGTAGCCGAGGAACTGTTGACCGCTTTCTTGCATCAAGGGTCCGAGATACCACTGGCACTTCTCCAGAGAGCAATGAATCGATCTTGTTTCGCCGAAGCGAGCCGTCAAGAGGCCGTCGCTAACCGTCACGTGCAGCCGCAACATGCCATACCCAACTGTTGCGGCGCCAGCGCGCATCAGGGCCACCGCGCATCCCAACGCCGCGATGACCGCCATCATGCCGGGGAATCCCCGCCAATCCCCCGTGAGGAGCGCATAGAGCAGGAGGAATCCACCAAAGAAGCAAACCACCGCGCCCAAGCACAAGGCGAATTGGACGAGGCAATACCGAGTCGTCGTGATCGGATTGCGCTCCTCCAGCGGTTCGAAGGCGGCGGCCAGTCGCGCGAGATCAGGAGACTCCTGCAAAACGCAGGCGCTGCAGTATTCCTTGCCATCCATCAGCCTCAGCATCCCATCGGCCGCCAGCTCCTTGCCGCACCAGGCGCACGGGGTCCCGACGGATGTTTCGGAAGCAGCCGCCTTCCCGATGTAAGGAGTGACACGGCGCGCGGTCCAACCGCACAGGTGGCAGTGGACCAAATCGACGCGAATGTCCGAAACCGGCGCCTTCCCCTTGCAGTGAGGACACTGGAACCATTGAGCCCGACGCAGGACGCGCAGTACGAGCCAGCCGACCGCGCCGACGACCAAGGCGTTGAGCACCCATGCGATCAGCACCTGAGGAGTCATTGCCGCGCACTGGCCTGGTCGTGGCCGTCCTCAGTCAGCGAGCCGCGATTTGGCGCCGTCTCCACCGCCCAATCGCAATGCGGGCAGCGTACGCCGGTCACCAGAATTTCCGTCTTGGCGATTCGCCGGTTGCATAGTGGGCAGCGAAACGTCCCAGCTCGGCGCATGACCGCAACGGTCACCCAGGCTACCAGAATCCCTGCTGCTGGAAAGCTCAGGAGAAGGAGCAACGCAAGAGTGTCACGCTTCATATCGAGGGCCAGCCAAGGCCAAAATCGTTCGTGGGAGATTCTAACCCGCTGACGGCAATCACAACGGCGCGCTCCTTCGCGCCAAGGCCCCGTTAACTCCCGCGGGGAGCGGGAGCTAACGGGTTGACTCTATAGTTGGCGTCCACGACCTAGGTCCGCCCCACCACCTCCCCATTCTTCGCCTCCATCGAAGCCATCGCCTCCCGCGTCATGCGATCGGCGAACTCGCGGAGCGTGGCCACTTCAGCGTTGTCCGTAGGCATAAAGCCCGACTTCTCGGCCACCAGCAAACTCAGCAGCATGCCGACCAGGCCGCCGCTAAGCTGCGGGCTGCCGTTTTCGCCGCTGCTTCCGCCGGCCAAGAACATTCGCTCCGGCACGAGCGGTTGAGCGCTGTGCGACAGTTGATCGGCCACCTGGGCCAAGGCGTACAGCCGCGGGTCGCCGTAGCTGGCGATCTTGCGCAGCAACACCGAGGCTTCGGCCAGACCGACCTGCATCACTTCCTGGCCTTGGCCGCGGCCCGCCAGGATGCGCTGTTGGCTTTCGGCTTCGGCCAGCACCACGGTCTGCTCGGCCTGGCGGCGCGAGCGGGCCAGCTCGGCCTCGGCCATCACCACCGTCTGCTCGGCCTGTTTCTTGGCGCGGGCCAGGTCGGCCTCGCCCTTGCTGTGGGCGATTTGGATCTGCACCTGCGCATTGGTGATGTCGGCCTGCAGGTTGGCTTGGGCCTGGGCGTCGTTGAGCACGCGGAGCTGGTCGGCAGCGGCGCGTTGCCGGGCGTAGGTCTCGATCTGCTCGTTCGAGAGCTGCCGCAGCCGGAGTTGCTCGAGCAACGTCTCGATCTTGCCCCCCACTTCGGCGGTGTCAGGCTTGCCGATCAGCACGTCGACGCACTCGATGTCGAACTCGCGGAACCGCTTGTGCAGCTCGGCGCACGACTCCTGCTGGATGTCGTCGCGCTGGTGCAACAGCTCGAGCATCGTGCGCTTGTGGGCCACGTCGCGGAAGTAGGCGCTCAGCATCGGGTCGAGCGTCTGCGTGATCAGTTTCTTCACGTCTCCGAACCGCTGGATCACGCTCGGCGCCCGCTGGTAGTCGATATGCACGACCACCGAGAGGGGCAGCGACGGCTCGTAGGCGTCCTTGGTCACCAGGTCGATCGAGCGCAGGCTTTCGTCGTAGCGGTGCTGTTCGGTCTTGCCGGTGATCCAATGGAGCACGAAGTTCGTCGTCGGCACGAGCACGATGTTGCCGGCGTATACGTTGAAGGCGTATTTGCCGGGGCCAAGCGGCTTTTCCCACACGCCGCGTTCTCCCTCGGCCACGCGCTCGCCGTGACGGAAGTCGACGCCGGACACGTCTTGGCCAGCGCGGCCGTGGTAGCTGATGACCACGCCCACGTAGCCGATCGGCACCACCGTTTTCGGCAACAGCTCGACCGTGGCGAACCAGCGGTTGATGAAGTAGGTGCCATCGGTGAGCACTTGGGCCTGGCGGCCGCGGCGCCCGCCGGCGCGAAGGAACGCCTCGGGGTCTTGGAAGTTGTTGTGGTAGCTCGGGCCGCTGGCGTTCGTGCCGACCGAGGGGGCGATGATCTCCCCTTGGCCCAGCGACGGGCCGTCGTGCACGACGACGATCCCCAGCGAGTCGACCTGAGTGGTCTTATCGGGAAACAGCGGATCGGTGGCCTTGACGGGCTTGCCCACGATGATGGGGCTAAAGGCGTCGGCTTCGGCCAGCTCCTGCTTCCAGTGCTCGACGGCGATGATCTCGTTGCGGCTCTGCAGCGAGCGCAGCGCGAACACCGCGTCTTCGCTGAGCACGACGAACAGGGCGCCGTTCACAGCGTACACGCCTTCGCGCAAGATCGCCCGCTGGCGGCCGCGCTGGCCGCGCAGCAAGGTCTCGTCGGGCGCCGTGCTCTCCCCCAGGAAGCCCCGCGCGTCCTGGAAGTTGTTGCACGGCACGACGCGGCCCAGCGTCTGCATCGGCAGCAGCGGCTCGCCATCGCGGGCGTACACGTAGCCAATCTTGCCCTGCGGAATGGTCACCAGCGGCATCCGGTGGATCCGGTACTGCCAGCGCCATAAGCCCAGGTGCAAGCCGCCACGCAAGACCTCGGATTGATAGCCTGCCTGACCGTCGAGGGCCACGAGGTTGCCCTCGCCGACGGAGCCGTTGAAGCTCCACAGCTTTTCGACGATGCCCACGGAGTTGTGCGGGATGTAGCGCACGGTGAGCCAGACTACGAACGCCACCAGGGCGAGCGTGAGGCTCCACTGCAAGGTTGACCCCAAGAACGCGCCCAGGGCCTCGGCAAAGCGCGGATTCGCCTGGGCAAACAAAGTGAGAAAGAACACGGAAGCCCTTCCCTGGCCTCAAAGGCCAGACAAACGCTTGGGCTCCACGTCTGGAGAGGCCGAGCCTAGGGAGGCCGGCTTGAGACGGAGGGCGCCCTTTCAATTCGTGGCTACGGCAACGCGCCGCGGCCTGCCTACGGGGTTAGCTGTCGGGCTAGGGCTTGAAAGTACCCTGATCCGCGTTTGGCGGATCTGCGCCCCAAGCCGGCGGCCAGTTGCCGCTCGGCGCTCTTGGGTCCCCCGCTCCCGCACGCTCTTACGTGCGAGACTCGGCTACACGCTTGGTAATTCTACCATGCGGGGAAGTTCTTGGAACAAGCGGGCCTCACTTACAGCGCTAACGACCTTCGCAACCATCGCTGCGGATGAGCGTTGCGCAGGGATTCTGCCACGCGGATTTTTTCGCGCCCGCGGTCAAACCCCAAACTGCCGCGCCACCAAATCCGCCACATCCGTATCCGCCACCGGCCCGCCCAAGAGCACGCCTGGCTGCGACGAAAGAATCACGCCGCGCTGCCGCTCTTCGTGCGCCGGCGCGCCGTGTGAGCCGCGCACCAGCGTGGCGTCGAGCGGAATGCCGCGCGTCTGCGGGTCGAAGAACAACTCCACCGGGTCGTAGCCCGGCTTGCGGTGAATGTCGACGGTGCGGGCATAGGTCGGCGCAATCGCGTCGTCGAGCCAGAAGTAGTAGGCTTGCCAGCTATTGGGCGTAGAGATGATCACTACGTCGCCTGCGCGCGGGTGATCGAGGTCGTAGCGCGCCCGCTCTTCGCCCACGAGCACTTCGGCCACGCCTTCTCGGCCGCGGAACAGCTCGGCCACACGTTGGGCGGTGGCGCTGTCGCCCTTCTGCACAAAGACGTGCGAGAACTGGTGGTCGACCAAGGCCCAGGCCGCGCTGCCGGCGGTATCGAGTTGCTCGCCCTCGCCTTCGTTGCGGACTGTCAGCAAGCCCGCTTCGCGGAGCACGCGATTGGGGTAGAGCACGTGGTCGACCGGCAGGATCGTGTATTCGCTCGCCACGAGCCACAGCAGATCCTTGCCGGCATAGGCCTCGGCGAAGCCGGCGGCGAGCTTGCCGAACAGCTCGTCGAGATCCGTCACTGCCTTCTGCGCGGCCTCGCTGTCGGGCCCCGACTTCTGCGCGGCGTAGTCGAGATGCGGCAGGTAGATGTAGAAGAAGTTGGGCCGGTACTGCCTTGCCGCCCACACGGCGGAGTCGGCGATCCACTGGCTGGAGAGAATGTTGGCCAGCGGCCCCCAAAAATGCTTGAGGGGGAAATGCCCCAAGGCGTCGCGGAGCACGCCGTAGAGCTCGGTCGGCTGCGTGTAGCACCACAGCGACTCCGAGCCATCCGGATTGTGAATCGGTGCCGGCGTGCAGATATAGTCGGCGCCGCAACCTTTGGAGAGGAGCGGGAACCAGACGGCCGAGGTCAGGTCGGGTGATTCTTCATGCAGCTTGTCCCAGATCTGCGGACGCAGCACTACGTCGTTCCAAGCAGTCCACATCTCGACCTGGCCCGGGCGCGAGCCGCGGCCGCCGCGCGTGGCCTCGCCGTCCCGCCAGTAGAACCCGTTGGCGATCACGCCATGTTCCGAGGGAGGGCAGCCGCTCGTGAGATTGACCTGCACGGGGCAGGTGACCGCCGGAAAGCTCGGCGCGAGGGGCGCTTGTTGCCCGCCGGCCATCAACCGCCGCAGGTTCGGCATGGCCGCCAGATCTTGGGCCCGCAGGCCAGGCAGCGAAACGAGGACCACATGGTCGGACATGAGCGGGTTCCCTCTTCATCCGGGGGGCATGGCGAGCGCAGACAGCGAGCCCTCCTACCATACGCCAGGACCGCTCCGTTCGACAGCCGCTATTGCTTGTTCGTCGACCAGCGGGCCTCGAGCCAGCGGGAGAGAAAACCCAGCGGAACCGACATCGCCAGATAGAGCGCCGCCGTCAGCAGCCCCAGTTCAACGAACTTCAGGCTCGAACGCGAGAGGACCAAGTACTCCTTGGTCAACTCCTGCACCGCGATCACGCTCACCAGGCTCGTGTCTTTGAACAGCGCCACGAAGTCGTTGGTCATCGGCGGCAGCGCCGTGCGGATCGCTTGCGGCAGCACAATGCGGCGGAAGATCATCGTCTCCGGCATGCCGAGGGCGCGGCCTGCGTGCCACTGGCCGCTGGGAACCGAGAGCACCGCAGCGCGGTAGATCTCGGCCTCGTAGGCCGCGTAGTTGAGCCCGAAGGCCAGGATGGCGGTCGGCACGGCGTCGAGCCGCAGGCCGTAAGCCGCCAGGCCGAAGTAAAGGAAGAACAACAGCAACAAGAGCGGGATGCCGCGGAAGAACTCGACGTAGACGAGCGCCGCCAACCGCACCGGCGCGGGACCATAAAGCCGCGCCACCGCAATGCCCAGGCCCAGCGCCATCGCCACCGCCATGCTGGCGACCGAGAGGAACACCGTCATACCGGCCGCCCTCACGAGCAGCGGCGCGTAGTCGCCGAACTTCCACTGCTGGGCCGACGCGGCGATCACCTGCAGATCTACCGCGTTGGTCACCGGTGGCGCCGGCAAGGGCGAGCCGTCGGCGGCAAAGCCCAGGCCGCTGCGCTCGTTGGCCGCGTCCGGGTCGCGGACGAGCCCGGCCTGCTGCACGTTCCACAAGTGCCAGCGTCGCAGCACCTCGGCCCAGCGGCCCGACGAGAAAAGTTCGGCCAGCGCCTCATCGAACACCGTCACGAGCGGCGCGTCTGCCGGTCGGACCGCGATCGAATAGTTGCCTGGTGCGAATGCGCCTCCCACCAACTCGAGCTTGGGGTTGCTCCCGGCGTAGTAGAGGGCGATCGGGCTGTCGAGCAGCACGGCGTCGAGCCGGCCGAGCTCCAGGTCGAGATAGGGCTCGACCTGCCCCGTGAAGCCTACGATGTCGCGGATGCCCGTCGCCTGCAGCAGCCGGTCGGCTGAGCTGCCCGAGAGGGTGCCCACCGCCCGGTTGCGGCAATCCTCGAGCGATCGAATGCCCTGCTGCCCTTGGCGGACGACGAGCTGCTGCGTGTAAACGTAGTAGGGGCGGCTGAAGAGAAACTGGCGGGCACGCTCCGGGGTGACCTCGAAGCCGCTGATCACGCAATCGAAGTCCCCCTTCTCGAGCCCTTGATCGAGCGACACCCACTCGTACTGCACGAACTGGCCCCGCAGGGGAAGCTGCCAACGGCGGGAGATGGCTTCGGCCAAGGCGTCGGCCAGGTCGACCTCGAAGCCGATCACGCGGCCGGGATCTTGTGGGTCGCGAAGTTGGTAGGGCGCGCCTCCTTCGGCGTCGCCTCCCCAGCGGAGCACGCCGCTCTTGAGGCGGGTCTGCAACCACTCGCGCGACACGACGGCGTCGGCCGCCTCGCTGCGCTCGCCAGCAGCGAGCAGCGCGCTGGCCACGGCGGCCCAAACGCCCAAGCGCAGGAGTTGGACTCGACAGAACAGGGTGCGAGAGGAAGTCGTATTGTTCAACGTCTAGCGTTCAACCTCACTTTGCCGTGCGTGTCGCAACACACTAACCCGCAGCGCAAGTTTTGAAGTTGCGCTTTTCGGGTGCTAGCGTTGGAAACTGGTCTTGCGGAGAAAGCGAGTCCGCTCCCATGACCAGATCTTTGGAATCTCACCGGCCATGGAAGGGACTCACGATGATC
>JBGAPH010000040.1:0-60016 GCA_044221365.1 Pirellulales bacterium | reverse complement strand
ACGTCCAGCCCGACGTAACGTACCTTCGATCTCATTGGACCAGTCCTCCCGTTGTGGCTCTGCGCGAAGGGCGAAACTCAAAATCACCCCAGCGTAACCCACGTCACACGTGAGCGACTGGTCCAACCATTTTGTCTACACGTTGCCACCGATCAGCCGCATCAACTCCGCATGCAACTCCGGTGTCGCCGCCGCGGCGAAGGCAGGCTGCGCCAGGCTCACCGGCGCGCCGGTCAAGCCGGTCACGACGCCGCCCGCCTCCTGGACGAGCAGCAATCCGGCGGCCACGTCCCAGACCTTGGTGTCGGCCGCCCAATAGGCGTCGAAGCGGCCCGCGGCCAGATAGGCCAGGTTGAGGGCCGCGGCCCCCATGCGGCGCAGCGACTGGGCGGCCAGCAAAGCCTCGACGAATTGCCTCACCGCGGGGGAGGTCCGCTCGACCTTGGGCGAGAAGCTGGCCGCCAGCATGGCCTGCGAAAGGTCGGTCACGCGGCTAACGCGCAGCCGGTCGCCATCCAGGTAGGCGCCGCCCCCCGCTTCGGCGACGAAGCACTCGCCCGTGCGCGGCTGAAAGATGCAGCCGCAAACGATCTGGCCGCGGTGGGCGAGCGCCACGGATACGCAGTAATACGGCAGCCCGTGGACGTAGTTCGCCGTGCCGTCGAGGGGGTCGACGATCCAGCACCAGGCCGCCTGATCAGGCAAATCGGCGACCGCCGACTCTTCGCCCAGAAAGGCATGTTCGGGACATTCGCGGGCAACGAGGGCGCGGATCGCCTCTTGAGAGGCGAGGTCGGCATCGGTCACCAAGTCCCGGGGAGCCTTCTCCCGCGTGCGAAAGCGACCTTCCCAGTCGAGCAGAACCTTTCCCCCCCCGCGGGCGGCTCGTTCGGCGAGAATCGCGTATGTGCCAAGCTTCATGAGAGTTGCGAGTTTCGTGCTTAGGGGCGGACCTAGCGGCGCCCCGCAGGCGCAGCAAAGCGCCTAACATAAACTCGTTGCCACGACAATCGCCAGGGGAACCGACGGGGGGTGCGCGTCGCCGTAAATCGTTTGTAGCCTAACTGTTTTGGCTTCCAGAGAAGCAGAAAAAATTTTTGTCCAGGGTATGGACAACCCGCATGGAATTGTTAAGATCAGATTCAGCGGCGTGAAGATGCCTTGACGAGAGTCGCGGCCCTTCTTCGCCGAGTTCCGACATCATTCTTCGATCATCCCGCGGAACGCTTCAGTCTATTCGGCCTCTTCTCTGTTCCGGCCCCGCCGTGTCGCTTGACCGCGCTCGGCGGGGTTTTTTTATTGGTTTCTGCATCGCAACGAAACCAACCGCGTTCGGAGGCCCCCCATGGATCCCGTTGTTTGGCGTTTGCAGGGAACGCAGGCAACGCTCGACACCCCCGCAGGCTGCCAGGCCTCACTCGATCTGAGTCGGCCTTGGCTGGGAATGCGCATCGCCGGGCTTTCTGAAGCGTGCCGATTCCTGGGCGTGGCCGTTCCGTGTGCCGAACCGGCCATCGCGACGTACGACTCCTACGTGCGCGGCCGCGATTTGGTTGCCACCTACGAGCAAAACGCCGAGCGCCCTATTCGCGCCACGCTCTACTGGCGGGCGCTCGACGAAGCGGACGCCGCTGGCGCGCGGTTTGCCATCGAGCTCGTCGTCTCCGTGCAAACCAGTCTGCTCGAAAGCCGCCCGACGCTCGAAGTCCAGAGCGACGCTCCCGCCACCGCAATCCCGCTGCCGCCGGAGCTCGGCGGCTGTTCGCTGCTGCGGCTCGCGGACAGCGACGCGAGCTATCTCGAACTGCTGCATCCCACGGCCTTCGCCGCCAGTGAACTGGAGGTCGACGCCGCCCGCGTGCGGCTGCGCCATCGCCTGTTCTTTCCCGAGGATCTCGAGAAGGGGGTCATCCTGCGGGCACGCCTACGGGCGATCGTGCTGCCCACAGCAGGCGACAGCGAAGCCGCGGCCCGCTACCATCGGAGTTTTCTGGCCAGCCCGCCGCCGCTCACCACGTAGCCCCCTCGAGGCAGAGATTGCGGCGCCCAGAGGCTCCGCGACGTAGGATGAACGGCATGCAGCTCAACGAACGGGCCCAGCGGCTGGTTGGCCGCCTCGTGCAGCGCGCCGAGGAGCTGCGCATCGCCGCCTCGCGGCTCCCCGGAGGAACCAACCTGGTCGACTGCGGGGTCTCGCTCGTCGGCGGCCTCGAAGCCGGAGTCGAGCTCGCCGAGATTTGTCTGGCTGGGCTCGGCCGAGTGCGGCTGGAGAGCGGTCCGGCCGATGTTTGGCGCGGGCCCTGGGTCAGCGTTCATACCGACCATCCCGCGCTCGGCTGCCTGGCCGCGCAGTACGCCGGGTGGCCGCTCAGCCACGGCAAGTACTTCGCCATGGGCTCGGGGCCGATGCGGGCTGCCCGCGGCCGCGAGCCGGTGTTCGAGGCGCTCGGCTACTGCGAGTCGCCGGCCCACGCGGTCGGCGTGCTCGAAACACGCAAGCTCCCGCCCGAGGAGCTCTGCGAGCAGATGGCCCACGAGTGCGGCGTGCCTGCGGCCGAGCTGACACTGCTGGTCGCCCCCACCGCCAGCCTGGCCGGCATGCTGCAGGTGGTCGCCCGCAGCGTGGAGACCTGCCTTCATAAGCTGCACGAGCTCGGCGGCCCGCTCGACCAGGTGGTAAGCGGCTGGGGCCGAGCCCCGCTGCCGCCGGTGGCCAAGGACGATTTGGCGGCGATCGGGCGCACCAACGACGCCATCCTCTACGGGGCCGAGGTCCTGCTCTGGGTGCGCGGAAGCGACGAAACGTGGGAGTCGCTGGGGCCTAAGGTTCCCAGCTCGTCGTCGGCGGACCATGGCCGCCCCTTTGCCGAGCTCTTCGCGCACTACGGGCACGACTTCTACAAGATCGACAAGCTGCTGTTCAGCCCGGCCGTGGTGACGCTTTGCAACCTCGACACCGGCGCCACGCGACGGTATGGAACGCTTGCGCCGGAATTGGTGCAGGCGAGCTTCGGGCTGGGGTAGGCGGGAGCGTCAGGCGTGCGGTTCGCAGTCCTCGGCAACCCAGATGGTTGGTACTTTCGCGATCTCGCGCGGGCCGCCGGCGCGCGGCACGATGTTGTGCCGACGGGCTTTGTCGAGTTGGCTTCGTCGCTCGGCCGCGGCCTGACGGCGACGTCGGGCGGACTGGATCTGAAGACCTTCGACGCCGTGCTCGTCCGCACCATGCCGCCGGGTTCGCTCGAGCAGGTGGTGTTTCGCATGGACGTGCTCGGGCGGCTCGAGGCGGCTGGCGTACCGGTGATCAACCCGCCGCGGGCCCTCGAGGCGGCGGTCGACAAATACCTGGCGCTCGCGCGGCTCGAGGCAGCGGGGTTGCGCGTGCCGCGAACGCTCGTTTGTCAGCGGGCCGACGAGGCACTGTCGGCCTTCGAGGAGCTGGGGGGCGACGTCGTCGTCAAACCGCTGTTTGGCGCCGAGGGGCGCGGCATCACAAGACTCACCGATCCCGAGCTGGCTCTGCGCGCTTTCCGCATGCTCGAACAGCTTCAGGCCGTGATCTACTTGCAGGAGTTCATCGCCCATGAGGGGTGCGATCTGCGGATCATGGTGCTCGGCGAGGGCACACTGGGCATGCGGCGGATGAACCGCGCCGACTGGCGCACCAACGTCAGCCGCGGCGCGGAGACCGCGCCGCTCGAGGTGACGAGCGAACTCGCGGCGTTAGCCCGGCGCGCGGCCGACGCGGTCGGGGCTCCGTTGGCCGGCGTCGATCTGCTGCCGGGGCGCGATGGCGAGCTCTATGCCATTGAAGTCAACGCCGTGCCAGGCTGGCGGGCTTTGGCACGAACGCTCGAGCTCGACGTAGCCCAGTTAGTGCTCGATTTCGCCGCCGAGCAGTCTGCGCGACACAAGCGCCGAGGCGGGGAAGCGTGAGCATGGCGGCGGAGGTGTCGACGCAGCCGAAGCTTGTGAACGTGACCGCGCGGCTCGCGCGGATGGCGCGAGAGCGGTCCGATCAATTGGCGATCGCGGCCCCGCAGCGTCGCGGCTCGGCGAAGTACCACACGCTGTCGTTCGCTGAACTCGAGGCCGACGTCGCGCGCGTAGCCGCGGGACTCCTGACGCTCGGCTACGAGCCGGGCCAGCGGGTTGCCCTGCTCGTGCGACCGGGTCGCGACTTCATCATGCTCGTGTTCGCCCTGCTGCGGGCCGGCATCGTGCCCATCCTCATCGACCCAGGCATGGGCAAAAGGCATCTCGTGCGCTGCCTCGAAGAGGCAGAGCCACGCGGGTTCATCGCCATTCCGCTCGCTCAGGCGATCCGTTGGTTCCTCAAGCGGCGGTTCCCGCGTTCGAATCTGCACGTCACCGTCGGCGGACCCGCGCTGTTCGGCGGCTACACGCTTGACCAAGTGCGCAAGCGCGGCGCGGCTGCGGCCATGACCCTGCCAGCTACAAAGGCCGCCGACCCTGCGGCCGTCATTTTCACGACCGGCAGCACCGGACCGCCGAAAGGCGTCCTCTACACCCACCAGGTGTTCGACAGTCAGGTCGAGCAAATCCAACAGCAATACGGCATCCAGCCAGGCGAGATCGATCTGCCAGGCTTTCCGCTCTTCGGCTTGTTCAACGCGGCGATGGGCGTGTCGACGATCGTGCCCGACATGGACCCCACGCGCCCCGCGCAGGTGGACCCGCGGAAGATCGTCCGCGCGGTGGACGAGTGGCAAGTGACACAGGCGTTCGGATCGCCGGCGATGTGGAACCGCGTCGGCCGCTGGTGCGAAGCGCAGGGCGCCCGGCTCCCCTCGGTGCGTCGCGTCCTGTCGGCAGGCGCGGCCGTGCCGGCGCACGTGCTGCGGCGGATGTTGGCCTGCATCCATCCCGAGGGACAGATGCACACACCCTACGGCGCCACCGAAGCGCTGCCGGTGGCCACGATCTCGGCCGCCGATGTGCTGGGCGAAACCCAAGCGAAGACCGATCGCGGCGCCGGCGTGTGCGTCGGCCGCCGGTTTCCCCAGGTGGAATGGCGCGTGATCGAGATCGACGATGGACCGCTGCCGGAGATCGAACAGGCTCGCGAAGTGCAGCGTGGCGTGATCGGCGAGCTGATCGTCCGTGGCCCAGCCGTCACGCGCGAGTACGTCACCCGCCGCGAAGCGAACGCAACCGCCAAGATCGCCGACGGCGAATCCGTGTGGCATCGGATGGGGGACGTAGGCTATTTCGACGAGCAGAGCCGTTTTTGGTACTGCGGCCGCAAGGCGCAGCGCGTGGAGACGCGCGGCGGGCGGATGTTCACCGAGCCGTGCGAGGCGATCATCAACACGCACCCGGCCGTCTACCGCTCAGCGCTCGTGGGGATTGGCGAACCGGGGCGGCAGGAGCCGGCCATCGTCGCCGAGCCGTTGCCGGCCAAGTGGCCGAAAAGCGCTTCCGCACGCGAGCAGCTGTTGGCCGAGTTGCAAGCGCTGTCCAGCGCCTACGACGCGACGGCCGCAATCGAGCGGTTCTTGCTCCATCGTTCCTTGCCGGTGGACATTCGCCACAACTCCAAGATCTTCCGCGAACAAGTGGCCGCCTGGGTCGCGAGGCAGATTGAACCGCCGAGACGCCGAGACGCCGAGAGGAGTCAGGAATGAATTCTTCGACGTGCTTCCTGGCGTCCTCCGTTGCTGCTTTCGCACAGCTTGAGCCTCCTGCTCTGTCCTCTCGGCGCCTCGGCGTCTCGGCGGTTTTATCCTGATGGGAGCTACCCGAGTCACCGGAGCGACGGGGTTTCTCGGCGGCCATCGTGCGGGCATTGGCCGGGCGGGGGGAGCGCGTGCGGGCGTTTTGCCGGCGGGCGACGCCTGAGCTCGCTGCGCTCGGCGTGGAACTGGCGCTCGGCGACATCCGCGACGCTGCGGCCGTTGCCGCCGCCAGCCGAGGCTGTGAGCTCGTCTACCACACGGCGGCTGTGGCTGGCATCTGGGGGCCATGGAAGCTGTTCTACGAGACCAACACGCTCGGCACGCAGCACGTGTTGGCCGGCTGCCGTGCGGCGGGCGTCGAGCGGCTCGTGTTCACGAGCAGCCCCAGCGTCACCTTCGACGGTCGGCCGCAAGAGAACGTCGACGAGTCGGCCCCCTATCCGACGAAATGGCTCTGCCACTATCCGCACACGAAAGCCCTCGCCGAGCAGGCGGTGCTGGAAGCGAACGGCGGGGCTGGCCTGCTGACTTGCGCCTTGCGGCCCCACTTGATTTGGGGACCCGGCGACCGGCATTTGATCCCTCGAGTGATTGCGCGTGCCCGCGCGCAGCGGCTGCGGCGCGTGGGGGACGGCGCGAACCTGATCGACACGATCTACATCGACAACGCGGTCGACGCCCATCTCATGGCAGCGGCGGCGCTACGCCCCGGCTCGCCGGTAAGTGGCCATCCCTACTTCCTCAGCCAGGGTGAGCCCGTGAACTGCTGGGCTTGGATCGACGAGCTGCTGGCCCAAGCAGGGCTGCCGCCGGTCGACAAGTCGATCTCGCTGCGGGCGGCTTGCTGCGTCGGACATGCGCTCGAGCTGGCCTATCGCGCGCTGCGCCTCAAGGGAGAGCCGCCCATGACAAGGTTCCTGGCGGCCCAGCTTGGGCTGCCGCACTGGTTCGACATTGGCCGAGCGCGGCGCGATTTTGGCTACGAGGCGAGAGTGAGCATGCGCGAAGGCATGGAGCGTCTGGCAAGCGAAAACCACGCCTAACCGCCTTTGAGGCCCGAATTCGCTTGGCGCCCGTCCCGTCCGCCGGCCGACTCAGCCCGATAGTCGGAGAGCTGCCGCGGCGGCCAGGCCGCGCGCAGCGCGTTGAGCACCGCCCACACATCGATCAGCTCTTGGGTTACGGCCCCCGCCACAGGCGTCAGCCAGCCTCCGGCGGCGGCGATCATCCCCAGCACGCTCAAGGCCATGCCGCCCACGGCGCTCTGCAGCGCGATCCGCCGCATTCGCCGGCCCAGGTGCAGCAGCTCGTCGACTCGCGCGAGCGAGGAGTCCATGATCACCGCCCCGGCCGCCTCGGTCGTAATGTCGCTGTTCTGCCCGAAGGCCACGCCGACCGTGGCCGCGGTCAGCGCTGGCGCGTCGTTGATGCCGTCGCCCACGAAGAGCGTTGGCGCAAGCTGCGTTTCATGGCGCACGATTTCGAGCTTCTGCTCCGGCGCTTGGCCGGCCAGCACCTCTTGAATGCCGACCTGGCTGGCCAGGTAGCGCACTTCCTCCTCGCGGTCGCCTGAGACGAGCATCACTCGGTCGAACTGGTGGCGGGGGCCGAGGTGCCGGATGAACGTGGCGCCATCGGGACGCGGTTGATCGCGAAAGCGAAACGCTCCCGCGTAGCGGCCGTCGATGAGCACCAGGCACTCCATGCCGGCCACCGGATCAGGCAGTTCGCTGGCCAATTCAGGCCGCTGACCCAACAGTTGCCGGCGGCCGGTCACGCGCAGTTCGCGTCCCTCAACCACCCCCAGCAGCCCCTGGCCGGGCCGTTCTTGCACGCGGTCGGCCGCTGGCAGTGTTCCCGGCTCCGCTTGCGCTGCGGCCACCACCGCGCCGGCCAACGGATGCTTAGAGTACCGCTCCAAACCTCCCACCAATCGCAGTAGTTCCGCACGCTCGAAGCTTGCGGCCGGCACAAGATCGACGAGCGCCGGCTGACCATACGTGAGGGTGCCCGTCTTGTCGAAGATCGCAGTGCGGCACCCGTCGATGACCTCGAGCACTGCGGGGTCTTTGATGATGATCGAGCGGCGCGCCGCCAGCGAAATCGAGCCGATGATCGCCACGGGAATCGCGATCAGCAAAGGGCACGGCGTCGCGACCACCAGCACGGCCAGGAAACGGGTCGCTTCGCCGCTGATCGCCCATGCGCCGAGGGCCAGCGACACCGCCAGCGGCGTGTAGAGCGCCCCTAGCCGATCTCCCAAGCGGCGCAAGCGTGGCCGCCGCTGTTCGGAATCGCGCATGACCTGCATGATCTTGGCGTACCGCGAATCGACGGGCCGCTTGTGGGCGACGATCACCAGGGCCGATTCGCCATTGATCGCGCCCGACAACACGGTCGAGCCTGGCGCCTTCGACATGACATAGGGCTCGCCGGTCAGGTACGACTCGTCCATGGCGCCGTGTCCCTCGAGCACGACGCCGTCGACCGGGCAGCTCTCATGGGGATAGACGACCAGCTCGTCGTCGGGCACGACCTCCTCGAGCGACACGTCGCGGATCGCGCCGTCGGTACGGCGATGGGCCTGCGACGGCATCCTCCGCGCGAGCGCCGCGAGCACCGCCGACGCACTCCCCACGGCGTAGTTCTCGAGCGCTTCGCCCCCCGAGAGCATCAGCACCACCAGGGTCCCGGCCAGATACTCCCCCAACAGCACCGCCGTGACGATCGACATTCCGGCCAGCAAGTCGGAACCAAACTCCCTGCGGAGCAGCTTGCCGGCGAGCGTCCAAACCAAGGGCCCGCCCCCCAGCAGCAGCGCCAGGTAGAGCGGATAGTCGGCCAGGGCGGACGACGCCGGCGTGAACCGCAGCGCAAGGTGCAGAACGATGGCGAGCAGCGCGCCGGCTGCGATGAGGGTTTGGTGCTTCAAAAGTAGCTATGCCTGAGACGCGCCGTCGCTGGGACGACAAGAGGGCGCCGACCGCCGTCCGACAAGGTCCAGCCGAGGCAAGATAGAGGTAGGCAGAGCGGAGGTCAATCGAACGCTTGGTGCGCTCAGAATCGGTACTCGACTCCCATCCCCATCCCATCGGACATCGCCATCGGCACAATGCGGTATCTGGCGTCCTCGTCGGTCTGGTTGACTGCCTGCGTGGCGAGGAAGGCGAACCACCAGCCCAGGGCCGCCTGCGAGAGGAAGTGGGCGTTGTCGTTGACACGGCTCCACGCAGGCATCGTCGACAGCAGGTAGAAGCTGGCCTTGAGGACCGGCCGATCGGTCATATTGGCCGCCGTGAGAAACGGCACCGCGCCGATGAAGGCATGGCCGCTCACGGCGTTGTTGTCGCGAAACGGAGTCCAGCGGGAGGAGTGGATGCTCTCGCCAGGCCGCCCGGCGCCCAAAGCCATCTGCGCGAAATACATGGGCGGGGCTCCCACTAAGTAGGCCCGCAACGATTGCTCGGCCCATTGGCCCGGGATTTCGGTGAAGGGGGATTCAGGGAGCATGTAGTAAACCGCGGTCAGCCCCGCGGTGGCGGGCAACATGTACTTCCCTTCGCCGAACACCTTGAAGAAGCTCGAAAGATCGTCGGTGAACTGATTGCGCACCGACTCCTGGTAGTGCTCGCCGAACTCGCGGTCGAGGTTCGTGTTGGCGATGGGCGCCGCCACGCCGATGCCCAGGGCCAGGAGCCCGAGCGTGTGGCAGTCGTAGAAGTTCCGGTAGTCGTCGAGCACGCGCCGCCCGAAAGCCCGCGGCGTGAGCTCGCGATAGATCTCCGGCACGAGTTGGCGGTCTTCGACGGGGATCTGCCCGGCGATTTGCGCCGCCGTCGGCGGCAACAATTCGACGAGCGGCGTGGGGTCGAGCGCGGCGGCCGGCGAGGGCTCGTCTTCGAGCTTAGGCAGCCGCAGCGGCTGAGGATTCGCGCCGGAGGTGGAAGTCGGAGCCGGAGGCGCCCATTGCGCTGCGCCGGGTACGTAGGCCGTAGCCGCGCCGCTGGCCGGCGTCACCAGGTTGCTGCTCACGACCTGCGGCGCATGGGCGCAGCCAGCCAAGATCGTGGTTGCCAACAGGAGCAGCCCCGAGCAATGAGTTTGGTGACGTGCCAACGCAGCGTTTCCCGCGTTTGCCCCGCTGGTGAAATCCGCTGTTCTCCATCGAACGCGGGGGAGAGTATGCGAACAGGCATCGCACACCCAAGGCCGGTTTCTTGCGAAAGGGTCAGAACGGCGCCCTCGCGTGAGCGACGCGGCTCAGGCGCGCTAGTTCGCGGCACTGCGAGAGCGATCGCAACCCATGCTAGCACAACATCTTGTGCGACAAGGCCAGTGGCCGGCCAAAATGTTCTTGCCCCTTGCAATGCGGTTGGACCGCAATAGACTCTCGCCAACTTGCTTTTTTCCGGGTGACAAGCGGAAGGACAAGTGGACTGTCGAGGCGGGTAGTCGCAGGGATTTTCACGCACCCGACGGAGAACCCAGGACGGGTACTCACGGACAGCAATCGAACCGCATTGGGTCGAGGACGAACCTCGGCCGGCCGTTCGGGTCAAGGACGACTGCCCCAGGCGGGGCGCTTCGCCGACCCCTTCGCCGGCCCCGGGGCGGGCTTCTTCCCAGCAACGCTCTCTTGCTGTTCTCGTTTCCCGCGCATGGCTGCGCTGGGCGACTCCATTGAGTCCACTTGCAGTTTCTTTTCGTCGTCGCAAGACGTGTCACGACCGGAAAAGGAGTTTTTCATGTTCGCCGACAAGCCGATCATCGCCCTCAACGCCGACTACCGCTCCTCGACCAAGGACGCCCCGGCCTTCAGCTACGTGGCGGCCGGCTACTACGACGCGATCCTCAAGGCCGGCGCCCTCCCGCTCATCTTGCCGCCGGTGCCTGAAGACGAAGACCTTTCTCGGCTGCTCGACGTCTTGCCGCCGGGGCTGACCTCGACCTTGCCGCGACGGCTTCATGCTGCATCCCTCGCTGCGCCTGCTCGACAGCCGCCGCGAGACCTTCGACCGCCGCCTGGCGTACATGGCGGCCGACCGCCGGATGCCGGTGTTCGGCATCGGCGCTGGCATGCAGTTGCTCAACGTCACGCAAGGGGGCAACCTGTCGCTGCACATCGCCGAGGACATGCCCAAGGCCTTGCCGCACCGCGACCCGATGGACCCGGCCCATCGCCACGGACTCGAAGTCGTCGCCGGCTCGCTCATGGAGCGGGTCTATGGAGACGGCGAGATTCGCGTGAACAGCATGCACCACATGGCCGTCGACGAGTTGGCCCCTGGCTTCCGCGTGACTGCCCGCTGTCCCGACGGCGTGGTCGAAGCGATCGAGGACGGGCGCCGACGACTGGTTCGCGCTCGGCACCCAGTTCCACCCCGAAGCCGACTCCGCCTCGGCCCTCGATCTGCGGATCTTCGAAGAATTCTTGGCCGGCGTCGGCGAAGCGGCCGGCCGGCAACTGCGCGTGGCGGCCTAAGCGCCCCGCGATCCTCATCTCCAGCGCCCGGTCCTCATCCGCAATCCGGATGGGGACCGGGGCTGCTCTCAAGAGGGAGTCTCGCGCCAGTTCGCCAACTGGAGGGGATAGCCGAGATCTTGGATTCGCGCGAAGTGCTTGGTGTTGCCCGTCACGAGGGGCAGTTGCGCTTGGAGGGCGATCGCTGCAATCAGCGGGTCCGCGTCCGACGGGTTGCCCCGTACGGTGTAAGTCACCGGAGATCATCCCAGCCAGCTTTGCCGCTGGGAAATCGAGCGGGATGATTTCGTGACGCTCGACTTCGAGCTGCTCGAGGAGTCGACGGAGATGCGCCTCCAGCCGCTGTCGCCAAAGGCCGTCGACGATTTCCGTGACAGAGACTACTGAGAGCGTAAACCGACCGTTGCTTCTCAGGTAGTTTTTCGGCTGTTCGGCGAACTGCAAGGTCACGGCCGCGGAGAATCTCGGAAAAGACATCGGTGTCCAGCAGTGAGCGTTCCATGACTCACTACGCCAGGGCAGCCCACGGCTTTCCAGGATCTCGTCCAAGACGCGGTCCAGGCTGTGAGAATCGCCGGCGAAGAGGCCGATCAGCCGACTGGACGAGCCCGGCGGGCTTGCGGAGATTCCCAGCCTCGCGTCAAGCGCAGCGCGCAGCACGAGCTGCTCCTCGCGGGAGAGGTTGTCCATCGAACTCAAGAAATCTTGAAGATCTGCCATACTCAGATCTATTCTATCGTCCGTGGCAATCCTGCTGCTACGGGGAGTCTGGGGACATGGCGCACGAGATTACCCTGGTCGCTGGACACCACGCCATAACTCCTGTGCCGAAGGCCGCCCTCGCGGCCGGCCTGGGGCGGCGGTTTGCCGTGGTGTTTCACACCTACGGTGGCGTCGTAAGCATCGAGTTCTTCAAAGACATTCTGAGAGAGATCGGCCGGGCGATTGATCACGACGCCCTGGTGATCGAGGTTGACGAATCGACGGCCTTTGAGAGTTGGCAGGAACTCGAAGCGTTCTACGCGCAAGCCGACGAGGACGACCGCGATCCCCCAGCTCGCGTACGGTTCGAAAGACGGGGGCAACTCGTTGGCCTGATGGAGACCGAGTTCTGGGTGTACTGCGGGGGGTCGCAGCCGTACTCCGACTCTTACACGGCCGCCTTCTACACGGCTGGCGACCGAGAAGTGGCCTTTGAGCGGGCTTGCCAAAAGGCCTGCCAGGTGGGTTCCGACCGGAAAATCGTCGAGCGGATCCGGGCCGCGGCGACTCCGAACTAGGCGTTGCCGGCAGATCGCGTTTGCAGTCCTACACCTACGCCAGTTCCCCGTACAGCCGATGCACGAACGTCGCGTTGTCGCACTGCAGGTAATGCATCCGCCCGCCCATGCGTGAGTAGCTCTTGCAGAAGCGCAGGTAGTACGCCGGGTTCGTCTTCGGCGGCTCTCCCTGCGTCCAGTCCCAGTTGCCGCCGTCCTGCAGGTCGACTACGAAGATCGAGAGGTCGGTGAGCACCGGCTTCCCTTCCTGCAGCCGCAGGTTGTTCACGCAGCTTAGGCTCTTCTCGAACACTTGCGGCCCCATGATGGCGGAACCGACCGAGAGGACGACGCCCCCCTCGAGCCCGGCCACCGAGCCGCCGAAGAGCTTGAAGTCCCACTCGGCCGCGCGGCCGATCGCCGAGCCGCTGAAGACCGAGTGGTTCGAGATGATGTCGTAGCCGATGCCCGGGTGCACCGTGAGGGGCACGCCGTGCTTGTAGGCCTGGGCCAGGATCGACGCTTGTTTCCAGCGATGGTGAATGTCGCTGCGCCCCGCCGGCCACCCCTGGCCGCGCATGGCTTGCAGCAGATCGGCCCGCGCGGCGGTGAGCGGGTGGGCCGGCTCCGAGGCGATGGCCGACGCCAAGGCATCCGTCGTCGGGAGCGTCACGCCGTCTTCGTGGATCAGCCGCCCCAGCGCCCGGCCATAGCCCAGGCCGTCGAGCGCGCCGGACATGATCGCCAAGTGGATGTTGCTGGCCGTCTCGTGCCATGTGCCGAACGTGCCGGTCGCCACGTTCATCTCCACGCTCTCGGTCGAGGCGCCGAACCAGGCGTACTCCCAATCGTGGATCGTGCCGGCGCCGTTGGTGGCCAGATGCGTCAGCCAACCGGCCCCCATCATGCGCTCGAGAATCTGCGCCGCGCCGTTGCGCAAGAGATGCGCGCCGTAGATCAGCATCACCGAGGCGTCGCGCTCGCGGGCCGCACGAATCCGCTGGGCGCACTGCCCAATCAATTCGGCGTTGCGATCGCTGCAGGGCTTGGGCGGCGCAGCGGGGTCGAGCAGGATCTCGTCGGCCCGCGTCAGATGGTGGCGCTGGGCCAGAGGAAACACCTTTAGGCGGCGAAGATCGAGTGGCTCGACGTGCATGCAAATCAAACAGCTAAAGGGGCGGGGCGAACGGCCAGCCGCAAATCTAAGGGGAGCGGCCGCGGGGAATCAATGGCCGCTCGCACCGGGGAAGGCCCTGGAGGCAACGGCTGACCCCCCCGCTACAAACGGCGCCTTCGACAGACGGCAGCCTACAAATCGTACAGAATGGCGATTCTGGCACTCTCGCGGCCGCACGAGCCGGCGAATCGACCTAGGGTTCAGATGCCGGACTTCGGCCGTGCGCGGGCAGAACGGGCTTGGGCTCGACCTCCCGCGGGCGCTTTTCGGTTGGTCGCTCGTCTTTGTCCGATTAGGTTCGTGCCATGCTCGTCGTCAAAAACGTCTCCTGCGAAGAGTCCGATCGCCAAGGCCAGGTCTGGGCGTCGCTCTCCAATAGCGACGCCTCGAGCGTGCGCGTGTTGCTCACGCCGGGCGAACTGCGCAACTTCCGCCTGGTGCAAGACGCCGTCGTCAAACAAAGCGGCCTCTGGGTGCATCACGCCTGCGAATCGGGCCGTTCGGAGGACCGGCTGGCTTGGAAGCGGCTGGTGGAGCAAGCGCTTAGCCGGGCCGCAGCCGCGCGGGCGCACTCTGTGCCTGCACATTAGGGCCGCAAGACGCGCCGCCCAAAGCTAAACGTGCGCCTCGACATCGCGCGGAAATGTCTCGGCCACGCACGCCATGAATTCTTCCGGCGTAGCGACGCGCGAGACCCGGGCGCGGAAGTCGCGCGCCCCCGGCCGCCCCTGGGCATAGCAGCAAGCGAACTTCCGCATGAGCACGGTCCCCCGCTCGGGGCCGAACCGCCGGCAGACGAGCTCGTAGTGCCGCTCGAGCAACTCGCGTTCTTCGGCCAGGGTGGGATCGCGCGGAATCTCTTCGCCGCGAAGCGCCGCCTGACACTGGCGAAACAGCCACGGCTTACCGAGCGACGCGCGGGCAATCATCACGCCGTCGACCGGATAGCGGCGAAAGGCCTCGACGACCGCCTCGGGACTGGCCAGGTCGCCGTTGCCGATGAGCGGGATCCTGCGGAGGTGCGGCTTGATCTCGGCGATGCGATCCCAGTCGGCCGTGCCTTGGAAGTAGTCGGCCGCCGTGCGCCCATGCACCGTGAGTGCCGCGGCGCCAGCGCCTTCGACTGCCTGTGCGACGTCGATCGCATTGATCGCCGCCCGACTGCACCCGAGGCGAATCTTGGCGGTCACCGGCGTTGGCGCGCAGGCCGCGGCCACTTGGGCCACGATCGCCCCCACGCGATCGGGCGTGCGGAGCAGATAGGAGCCGCTGTGCGCCCGCTCGGTGACCTGCTTCACCGGGCAGCCGAAGTTGATGTCGACCACGCTGACTTGGAAGTCGTGAGCCAGTCGCGCTCCCACCGCAGCCAGCCGGCCGGGGTCGTTGTCCCAAATCTGCACCGCCAGGGGACGGGGCTCGTCTTGCACGCCCCACAGGCGGTCGGGGTGTTCTTGCTCGCGCTCGTCCTTCCCCAGGAAGCCCCGCGCGCTAATCATCTCGGTGGCCAGCAGCCCGGCGCCGCCGAACCCGCGCACGATTTGGCGGAAGGCATAGTTCGTGAAGCCCGCCATCGGGGCCTGCAGCACCGGCGGATCGACCAACAGCGACCCGATCCGCAGCGGGGCCGGGGCGGTGAAGGGAGGTCGGAGCGAGGGTAGACATGCGACGGCGAAGGGCGCGCGGCCAAGGGGCCGCGGTAGGAACTGAGATGCGGCGCCATTCTTGCCCTTCCCGAGGAGGGAGTTCTGAAGCGCGCGTCACCCAGTTTACGGGGAACGTGCGATTAGGCGAGGAAAGGGGCAAGCTGGTCGGCTGGGGGTTGGCTGGAGACCGCCAGCAGGCCGCGGTATTCGCCGATCGCCAGATTGTAGTCGGTGAGCCGCTGCAACAGGGCCAGCGATTTGAGCCGCTCCTGCCGTGCGGCATCAAGCGTGGCTTCGAGCTGTTTGCCGCCGCGCTCCACCGCCTGGGCTTCGACCGCGCGGGCTTGCTCGGTGGCCACGAGCGCCGCCGCGTGTCCGGCGATGGCCGGATGGATCGCCGCGATCAGCGTGGCCGCGTGACGGACCTTGCGGTTGTTGGCCACGTTGGCCGGCTGCGCATCGAGATGTGCCTGATAGCGGCCCGCAAGGGGGAGCGAGGCCGGCAGCACCGGGAGCGCCTTGTCGTCGAGCGCCAAAACGCGAGCCGCTTCGCCTTGGGCAGCTCCAAGCTGCACGCCAGCGTCGGCCAGGTCGGCCTCGAGGGCCACGATTTCGCCTGCCAGCCGGGCCTTGCCGGCCGGTTCGTCAGGCAGGGCCGCCGACGCTTGCAGCCCCTTGAGAATACCGAGGTGCTGCGCGATCACGCGCTTCCGGCCCGCTTGCTCCGCCAGCCGCCAGTAGGCTGCCAGGGCCGCCGGCCGGTCGACCGCCGTGGCACGGGCGAGAAACGCCGCCAGCCCGAGTCGCTCGACCTGCGCCTTTTCGTCGGCCGGGGCGGTGCTCAGTCGTTCGGCTACGAGCTGCGTGAGCTTGGGCGAGGGCTCGCGCGCCAGGTCTTGGTAGTGCGTGGCGGTGGCAACGGCCGCGGGATCGGCCGGCCGCAGGGTGCGCTGCGTTTCGGGATCGGCGGCTTTACCAGCCGTGTCGCCCACCGACGGCTTGCTCGCCGTGTTTTCGCCGGGGGCGAACGTTTGCGGATTCGCCGGCGTGGGCTCGCTCGTGGCGGCCGGTACGGGCTGGATCAGCATCGACACGATCGTCGGCCCGTTGAGGCTCTCGCCGCCGACGGCCAGGGCGTATTCGGCGATATCGAAGTTGTAGTCACGCACCGCGTCGAGGAACTGCCGCCGCTCGCGTACGAGTGCGTCGTGGCTGGCGAGCGTCGCCAATAGCTCGGCTTGGCCGCGGCCCAAGGCCACGAGGCTCGTCTCCTAAGCTTCTTCGGCCGCGGGGATCGAATCGGCCCGGCGATCGATGCCGGCGGCGCGGAGCGGAATCGTACGGTTGACTTGCCGCAGCCGAGCAGGAGCAGCACCGACGCCGAAGATCCGTTCGTACTTGGTGCGATAGGCGCCGGTGTGCGGCCGGTCGCTGGCGAGCGGGAGCTTGGCGTCGACGCGGCCCATGGCGTCGCTGAGTTCGAGCGCGCCGCAGTAAGCATTAGGCGCGTTTCATTGGCCCGGGCGGCAGCAGTGGCAGCGGCCGTCGCCAGCAGCGCGGCGTCTTCAGGCGTCCGTTCGTTGGTAGCCGGCGACCATGCCGCGTCGTTGGCGAAGTCCTGCTGTTCGCTGTGGGCGAATTGATCGGCCGCCATGGCGAGCGCGAGCTTCCAATAGGCGCGCGCGATGCGTTGCTTCGACTGCCCCGGCCCCCGCTGGAAAGCCTCGAGCAAGGTGATCGCTTCGCCGTCGTGCGATCGCGCGGCGTCCTTGAGCGCGGCTTCGAGGATCACCGGCGCCTCGGGGCGCGGCCGCGGCGTCTCCACGCGCTCGATCGGGTCTTCTGCCGGAGCAGCAGGCGCAGCCGGCTCGACGGGCGCGGAAGTTTGCTCGGGCACGGCTGCGGCGGGCTGTTCGGGCGCGGCAGCGGCAGCTGGCGGCGAAGGCTCACCAAAGGGATCAAAGGCGGCGACCTGGGTAAGGCACCACCCGGCAAGCAGAACCAAGGCAAGATTCACGGCGGCATCACCTCGATCGCGATCCGCCGGCAGTGCGGGCGCGACAGCGCATGAGAATCAGAAAGAATCGCTAGCTTCTCTTCAGGCTAAAGGGCGAATCGCATGCCCGCAAGCGTGGCGCTTGTGACAAAGCTTGCCACTTTCAGTGAGATCCCTCGCGCCTACCCGTAGGACCCGGCTGACCTCGCCGGCCAGGGGAAATGTAGGGCCTGTATCGACCGCAAACGCGGCCACCAAGCCCCCCTCGTGCCACGAGCTAGGTCACGATCTCGACGGCCCGCACCTTGCGGGCGAGCGCCAGCACGGCAAGCGCGCACGTCGCAGCGAGGATGCCGGCGGCCCACCAGCCGAGTTCCTTTTCCTGCTGATTCTCCGTCAGCCCGAACAGCAGCTTGCCCACGAAGCGGATGTCGCGCCAGGGGTCGATCAGCTCCCAGTGTTTGTCGTCGGTCGTGCGGCTCATCTGCGTGGCCACTGCCCGCAGCAGCACGAACAGGCTGGCCCAGGTGATCACGATCGGCGCTGCCCGCTGCAAATACGCCGAGAGCGCGGTGAGCCAGAGGCTGAGCACCAGGCACATCACCGCCGTGTAGCCGAGCACCGAGGCGGCCACCTGCCAGTTGTCGCGCCAGTAATCGAGCGAGCCGGTGAACATGCCATATTCGACGAACAACAAGAGCGCAGGCACGGCCGTCATGAGCTGCGATGATAGCTGCGATCGCCAGCAGCTTGCCGGCCACATAGTGCCGGCGGTCGAGCCGCCGCGACAAGTAGAACGGCAGAAGTCCGAGCCTGAAATCGGCGCCGACGAGCAGGCTGCCGGAGAACGCCAGCAGGATCATCACCACCAAGCTCTGCCGGTCGATGAAGCCCAGGTAGCCGTTCTCCTGCCCCGACACCGCTTGCGGGCTGAAGCCGAACCGGCTGAGCAGCTCGCGCTGGGCGTCTTGCGGCAGATCGAACTGCGTGACCGCGTAGATGATCGACCAGAAGAGCAGGAAGTTCAGCAGCCCCAGCGCGAACACGAACCAATACGCCTTGCGGCGAAACACCTGCACGAGCGCCACGCGCACGATCGCGAGTGTGGCCATCCACGGCGAACGCAAGCGGCCCTGCCACGGGCGATAGTGAGCGACGTCAATGCCCATACGCGCCCTCCGTTGCCGACTGCCGTCTTGTAGGCTCCGCTGTGCGGACCAAGAGCCACGCTCTGTCATAGCTCAACGTTCGTGGCGCCCCTCCCACACTAGCCCGCAGCGCGAGCAAGGGAGACCTACCCCTCTGTCGTCGAACCGCGCCAGACCCCTTCACACGCCGGGCGCTGCCTTGGGCCAGCCGCGCCTGGGCGCGCGTCCGTTCCTTGCTGCCGCTTGAAGCGCTGGGTGCTAGCGTTGGAAACCGGTCTTTGCGGAGAAAGCGAGTCCGCTCCTGGCGACCAGATCTTTGGAACCACCGGCCATGGAAGGGACTCACGATGATCATCGTCTCGGAATCGGCGGCGCGCTCAAGAGGTACCTGCAACAATTGCCGCCTGCCGGCGCTCGTCAGATGGCTACGCTGCGGATGATCCTGGCCTTTCGATGCACCGCGGGCGGATGAGTTGTTCGCAGGCGGCCGGCAGTGCGGGGCCGCGGAGGTGCACGCGGGGAGCTGACCCGTTTCCTGGCCCGCAAGCGTTGGCAGCAGATCGACTCCCCCCCTGCGCCCCCCCTGCTGCGCGCGAAAGCCGTCGCGGCACGTTCTGTTCCTGATCGACGCCACGCTGGTCAGTCAGGCGGGCAAAGCGCCGAGAACACTTTCTGCACCGGCAACCGCGGGCGGAACCCGCCCGCGGCCGCCGCTATCAGAAAAAGAAGATCATCTACAAGCAGTGCCACAGCTTCACGTTTGGCCTGCTGATCACCTCCTTCCGGCATTCGCATTCCCCAGCAGATTCGCACTACACCCACGAATACCAGCGCAGGCCTGGTGCATCGCACCACGGCCGAAGCGGCCGCCGACCTGATCCGCAGTCTGTCGTTGCCGCCCGCCGACGTGGTCGTGATCGGCGATACGGCCTACGATGCGGAAGTCGTCCGCGCGGCCTGCGCCGAACGCGGTTACACCTGATCATGCCCGCCAACCCCGAGCGGAGGTTGGCCGGCCCGAAGGCAACGCGTCAAGCTTCACGCTCGACTTCAGGATTGGAAACGTCTGTCGCGCCGCAGCAGATCAGGCTTCGCATCGACGGGAAAGTACGCCCGCCAGCGGCGTCTCTTCGCGGTGCGCGTGGGGCCGAAACAGAAACCTCGCGTGTACTACGCTCATCAGGAAGAACGAGACGTGCACAACGTCGGTTGCGTACGGCTGGTTTTTCGACCATGAAACCCCACCTGCAGAAGGCGACCCCCGACGACGTGAAGATCCTGATGACCAACGGCGCCGCGGCTGAGCACGAGCGAAGGCCGAGCTGTACGCCCGCGCTGGCAGATCGAACTGTTCTTCTCAAGGAACCGAAGTCGACGTTCGGCTTCGCCCAGTATCGCTTCCGGAAGTTTACGGCGGTGCAAGCCTGGGGGAGTTGGCCCTCTCGGCCGTGATGTTCGTCGAAGAGCAACGCGCCCGTCGACTTCGGGATCGGCGTCTGCGCCGCAGCCACCCGCCGCTGGTGGGAAGGCCAACGCCTGCACGGACTCGCCGCCTTCGGACAACAGTGCCGACCGCGAACTCGACTTCCTCGCCCAACGCCTAAAAACCCCCGGAGGCATCGCCCGACTGCAACGCCTGCTCCGACAAGCCATACCCCCAGAATTCCGCACCGCCGCCTAAAAAACACCACCAAAAGCGCAACTTCAAAACTTGCGCTGCGGGCTAGTGTTGCGCCTCCGAATCGTAGGCCGTGCAAGGCCAGATCGCTCATCGCCCGGCCTCCGCGGTTGCGGCCGGCGCCGCCTCCGTCAACCGGAAGAACAACCGCTCCAAATCTTCGCGCTCGGGGCGCAGGTGGTCGATCGTCACCGCCTGCTCGCGGGCGACCGCAAAGAACCGCGATGTCGGCCAGTCGGCCGGCGAGGTTGCGTGTGCCCTGCCCGGCGTTTCCATCTCTTCGATGCGCACGCCTTGCTGCCGCAGCGCCGCCCAATAGTCAATGACCTGCCCCGAGCAGCCGAGCTCATAGCGTTCTTCGATGGGCCGCCCGAGCTGCTCGAGCTTGCCGTGCCGAATCACACGGCCCTGGTGCAAAATCACCACCTGATCGCAGAGCCGCTCGACGTCGGGCAGCAGATGCGTGCAAAGGATCACGCTCTTGCCGGTTTGCTTGGCCAGGTCTTCGATCAGCTCGATCATGTCGCGGCGGCCGCGGGGGTCGAGGCCGCCGGTTGGTTCGTCGAGGAGCAAGAGCTCGGGATCGTGGACCAAGGCCGCCGCCAGCTTGAGCCGCTGCAGGTTGCCGAGGGAATATTCTTCCAAGCGGCGATAGCGGAGTTGCCCCAGCCCGAGGTCATCGAGCATCTCATGACCGCGGCGGCGGGCGTCGCGCGGGGGCATGCCATAGAGCTCGCCGGAGAGGGCCACGAAGTCGGCCCCGCGCAACAGCGGCGGCGCGGCCGAGGTCTCGGCCATGTAGCCCACCCGCCCGCGCAACTGCCGATCGGCCTGATCGAGCGTGCAGCCCAGAATCGTGCCGGCGCCCCCATCGGGCACGAGCAGCCCGAGCAGGATCTTGAGCAACGTCGACTTGCCAGCCCCGTTGTTCCCCACGAGGCCGATCACGCCCGGCTCGAGCGTGAGGTTGACGCCGGCGAGCGCCTGCACGCGGCCGTAACGGCGGGAGACGTTTTCGAGGTGGACGAGGGGCATGAGGGCGGAGGTCACGACCTGTGGCGGTTTCTTGCAATCCTTCGCGGCGGATGAAGAATCCGCCGACCCTCACCCTGCCCTCTCCCAGAGGGAGAGGGTGGAGCACGCTACCCCTGCACGTCGTAGCACAAGATCTTCTCCCCCTCCCGCAGCAGCAGCTTGCCGTCGAGGATGACGGGGTGCGACCAGCTCGGCCGCTCGCCGCTGCCAGGCACCTTGAAGCTGCCGACCTCCTCCATCTTGTCGGGGGAGGCCTTCACCAGCGTCATCATGCCGTTTTGATAGCGGACGTAGAGATGCCCGTCGGCCGCGGCCACCGCCGCCGAGCCGCTGCCCGAACCGCGGGTTTCGTTCCACTTGATCTCGCCGGTGGCCAGATCGGCGCAGAAGAGAATTCCTTTGTCGTCGGAGTCGCCGTAGAGGTAGTCGCCGACCAGCACGACGCCGCCGTGCTTGTTGGCCAGTTCGACGTTCAAGGGATAGACCTCTTCCACCGTTACCGCGCCGTCCTCGCCCGGCACTTGCTTGAGCAATGCGCCGCCCCGTTTATACCCGGCGGCGAAGAAGACCAGATCGCCGCGGACAATGGGGGTGGGGATTACGGCGGTGGTCTGGTCGATGTCGTAGGTCCAGAGAAGCTTGCCATCGTCGGCGCGGACCCCCATGGCCCCGCTGCCGGTGGTTTGCACGTAGACCTTCGTGCCCCCCACATCGGAGATGACGATCGACGCGTGCCCCGCGCCGCGGTCTTCAGGGCGGGCGGTGGTCCAAATCGTTTCGCCGGTCAGCTTGTTGAGCGCCGCCATCGTGTGCTCGGGCCCCCCGGGCGTGACCACGACATTGTCGCCGTCGACGAGCGGTGACTCGCTGTAGCCCCAGCCGTCGGCCTTCTTGCCGCCAAACTCCTGGGCCAGGTCTTTGCGCCAGAGTTCTTTGCCGCTGGTGTTGATGCAGAAGAGCACGCCCTGGGCGGTCATGGCATACACGCGGTCGCCGTCGACCGTGGGGGTGCTCCGCGAGCTCTGCCAGTTCGGCTGGCCTTCGTTCCAAGGCTCGCCCGTCTTGGCCTTCCAAAGCTGCTTGCCGTCGGCCAGGTCGAAGCAGAGGAGGTATTCGTCGGGGTCGTCGGCCGAGAGGCCGTCCCCCATGGTGTAGATGCGCCCGTCGGCGATCGCCAGGCTCGAGTAGCCACGGCCGAGGCCGCCGGCCTCCCAAAGCAACTTGGGGCCATCGGCCGGCCAGGAGGTGAGCAACCCGGTGTCGGGGGAGACGGCCGTCCGGGCGGGACCGCGGAAGGTGGGCCAGTCGTGCTTGTTGGGGGCGGCCGCCCAGGCGACCGCCGGCAGCACCGCCCAGACCGAAATCACCGCCTTCGACCAATGCGCACCGCGAACCATAGGGATCGACTCCTCATCTCTGAATCGTTTCGGGACTGCGGACATTGTAGTAGGGCAATTTGGGCGAATCCACGCCCGTCAGCGCCCTTCGAGAGCCTCTCTAGGCTTTCCAGATTCCCTGGCGAGCGACGCGTTCGTTCGCTGGCGAACGAGCCCGGCTATGGCCGCCGGCCAAGAAAAAAATCGCGACGCCGGGGCGATTTCTCTGGAATCGTGCCCGCCCTTTTGCTAGCCTCGAAGGAAGTCACTCCCCGGAACAGGCTGGCACGAATGGGGAACGACTTCCATGCACGTCGAATGGTTCTGTCGGCTGATGGGTTCCGAGCTCGGCCCGTTCTCGGCCGCTCAGCTCATGGACATGGCCCGCAAGCACCGCGTGACGCCTGAGGACCTCGTCAAAAAGGGGTCGTTCGGCGAGTGGGTGCCTGCCTATCGAGTCAAAGGACTCTTCGCTGAGGCCGACATGGCCCCGAGCATTCCCGTTGGTCTGCCGGCCGCCGTGCAGCGTCAGAACCACTCGTCTCCGGTCGAAACTGCCGACCCAGCGCGGCGCATCGATCCCCCCAAGCGAGATGAATGGTTTTTCATTTCCGCCGGGCAAAAGTTCGGCCCCATGCCCTTCGAGCGGCTGCAGGAGCAGATTTCGGCGGGCCGGCTGCACGCCACGGATCGCGTCTGGTCGACCGCGGCTCCCAAGTGGTGTGAAGCGCGGCGCGTACGCGGATTGACATTCGACCGCGTAGCGGGGACAGGGAGCTGACGGTCGACCGCTAGGTTGCGGCGCTTCGATAATTCTACCGACCCTCACCCCGCCCTCTCCCACAGGGAGAGGGAGCCAGGATTCTCCCCTCTGCTGTGGGAGAGGGTGGCGGGATCGTGCACTAAGAAAGTCGGCCGTTCAAAACGCCCCCAGCGGTTCGTCGCCGCTCTTGGTTGCGAGCGCGGTCCAGGTGATCGGCGAGATCCCGTCGGCGATCCAGCGGCACGAGCCGTCGCCTAGCAACACCTGCACGCCGCCCGGATGATTGCTGCGGGCGGCTCGCCAGCCATAAGGCGCATAGCGCACCGAGATGTCTCCGGTCAATCGCGCCGACATGCAGTCGAACCGCGGCGAGTTCGGCGGCAGGTAATGGTTGTAGAGGGCGCAGCGGTATTCGCCGTTGGCCCACGAGAAGCCGCGCCGCTGCGTGACGTTCCACTGCACGGCCGCGCCGCAGGCCGCGTCGGTCAGCGGCGCCGCGAACGAAAAGGCGTACATCGTTCGAGGATCGGCCAGGTCGGCGTCCGCTAGATTCTCCGGCCCGTCCCCCAGCGTGCTCTCGGCGAACAGCGCCGTGTTGCTCGCGCCGTCGGTGAGATCGGCCAGACGGGTCTGCGAGTTCACGTAGAACACGCCGTCGGTGTTGAACGGCTCGCCGCCGTCGAGGCCGCTGCCGGTGCAGGCCGCGTAGTTCGTGGGGCCGAAGCCAGTTGCCACCGCCTTCCGCTGGTCCGAAGGGCAAAGAAAGATCGGCGCCACGAGCGACACGCCCACCGCGTTGCGCGGCGTCACCGCCAAGTTGGCGTCGTAGAGCGGCAGCGAGAGATCGAGCGTGTTGTAGATGTTCGACTGCTCGAGATACGGCGTCAAATGCGCAAGCGCCGACCAACGGTAGAAGCTATGCGGAGTGGCGGCCGAAGCGGGATTCGCCTGCGAGGTCGAACCTTCGGGCAGCCGCTTGCGAGCGCTCTCGAAGTTGAACGTCGCCAGGCCGAGCTGGCGCAAGTTGTTCGCGCATTGAATCCGCCGCGAGGTCTCGCGGGCAGCCTGGACCGCCGGGAGCAGCAGCGCAATCAGCCCGCCGATGATGGCGATGACCACCAACAGCTCGACGAGGGTGAACGCCGATCGGCGACAACGATCTGCAGACATGAAGTGTTCCGGAGGGAGATGCGCCGCGGGCGCCGCGGCAGCTTCCAAGTATCGGAACGCCGCCCGCCGAGGGCAAGCGTGGGCGATCCGCCCTAAGCGGCCGCCCGGGCAGGTTCGCCGGTCGGCCAGGGGGCCCGCCAGGCTGCCAGCCCCAGCAGCAGGGCGAGGGGGGCCGCCGCGAAAAAGAAGGGGGCATAGCTGCCAACGGCGGCTTTCATTTGCGTCAGAACCACCGGTCCCATCGCCGACGCGACGACAGTGAGCACCTGCACCGCCGCCTGCACGGCCCCCAAATGCGCGCGGCCGAAGGCCAGGGCGAACGAGGTAAAGAACAACACGGTCACGATGCCGCCGCTGGCGCCGAGGGCGGCCGCATAGAGCATCACCTGGAGCTTCGTGGCCACGAAGGGAAAGCTCACGAGCGACAGCGCGAGCAGCGCCATGCCGATCGCCAGGAGGCGGCCGGCCGGATGCTTCTGTGCCGCCCAGCCGGTGAGCAGGTTGGCCGGTAAGCCGATGAATACGAGCACGGCCATCACCTGCACGAAGGCGTCGCGGTCGAAACCGCGCTCGGCCAGGATCGACTCGTTGAAGAGCGTGATCGCCGACCAGGCGAAGTTGAAGAGCGCCGCGCCCAGGCCGAAGGCCCAGAACATGGGGGTCCGCAGGGCCGCAGAGAGTGAGCAGCCCCGATTGGGAGTGTCGGCCGAATCCGACCAGCCATCGCTTTGCCCCAGCGACTCCGGAGTGTTCCGTGTGAGTAGGAGGGCCGGCAGCGCCAGACCCACCAGCAGCACGAGCCCCACGCCTTCCCAGGCGCTGCGCCAGCCGAGCTCGGTGACGGCCTGGCCGAGGCCCACCGTGGTGGCGATGAAGCCGATCGAGAGGAGCACCGTGTACAGTCCCATGGCGAGTCCCAGCCGGCGCGTGAACCACTTGCCGACGAGCGCCATGCTGACCACCGAGAGCGCGCCTTGCCCTAGGCCGCGGACGAGCGTGAGCACAATGAAGAGCGCGGTCGCATTGGTCACACGGCTCATGATCAACACCGCCGCGCCCAAGCCGAGCGCGACCGCGGTGAGCACGCTTCGCGAGCCGAAGCGGTCGAGCAGCCGCCCCGTCGGCAAACAGAGCACGCTGCCCAGCAGAATCGCCCAGAAGTTGAGCACGGCGAACTGCGGCTCGCTCACGCCGAGCGCGGGGTCAGCCGTCAGCGGCCCGGTGATCAGCCCGAGCCCATGCGTGCGGCCTGGCAGCGTGCAGGTCATGGCCCAGGCGGCCAACAGCAGCATCGGCCAGCCATAGTAGAGGCGGGCCTGGGGCGGACGAGCAAAGGCGGCGGGCCGCTCGGCAGTTGCAGGCATCGCGACAAGCTTCGGAGGGCTGGGCGAGGAAGGCGAAGTTGGGCCTATACTACGCGCACGTATCCTCCAAGGCGAGTGCCGCGCAGTCTCGATGGCCCTGAAGAAAGCGAACGGCCGGCGTCGCGAGCGGGTCGCGACGCCGGCCGTGATGGCTTCTTCTGAGTACTGCGAGTGCCAGGCCCTTACGGCTTGACTTCGTCCACCTTGTGCTCGAGATCCTTGACCGCGTCCTTGGCGGCATCGCCCGTCTTGTGGACGGCCTCTTCGGCCTTGTGAATTGCGTCCTTGGCGGCGTCGGCAGCCTTCTCAGCGGTGTGCGTAGCGGCTTCGCCCGCCTTCTTGGCAGCTTCGCCGGTCGCGTCGATCGCTTCCTTAGTGGTCTCCGCCGCAGTATCCACGGCTTCCTTGGCCTTCTCGGCCGCATTCTTGCTGCCGTCATGACTGCAGCCGAGCGTGGCCGCCAACAACAGCGTGGGCAGGAACATACGTCGCATGATCGCGTCTCCTCGATTCGTTCGGTGTTCGGGGTAGGCCAACCGAGCTGGGGAGCGCCTTGCGCGGGTCCCGTCTCGCGGCCGGCGGGAAACCGTCCCGCTCCTCCTGAGATGACACCGAAGGGTAGATTATTCCCGACCGCGCGGGGCCCCAAAGGGAGCGCGCCCGGCCGCACAATCAACGCAAACCGCGCATTTGGTCCCGTCGCCGGGGTTGAGGCGGTCGGCCTACGGACCGGCGTGTAGTTCCTGTTCCTGCGTTTTGAGCGTCGCGGCGATCGTCTTCAGCTCGTCGTCGCTCAGGCGCCGCTTCGTCGCTCGCAGCATCGCCAGGAAGTGCGCCTGCTCGGCGTCCTTCGCCGGATAGCCGATGTTGCCGGCGGGGCCGTCGCTCGTGATGAGCAGTCGGCCGTCGCTCTCGAAGATAGCCAGCCAGGGAATGCCTTGGCTGCGGTCGTCGCGATGCTGGGCGATGAGTTCGGCGCCGTGATCCATCCGCTCGGTGTCGATCTTCTGCACCACGTAGTCGCGCGCCAGCAGCGGATCGAGCTTGGCCAGCAGGTCGCCCAGCCGGTGGCACCAACCGCACCAGGGGGCGCTCGCGTAGAGGAGCACGCGCTTGTCTTCGCGCCGCGCCTGCTCCAGCGCCGCCTTCCAGGCGGTTTCGGCCGAGGGGCGTTCCGTCTTCCAGTGCTCGAGGAACGCTTTGACCTTGGCCGAATCGTGTTGCGGGCCGTCCTCGAGGTCGGACGTGTTCTGGTTGACGAGCACCTGCCCACCGGCGTCGAGCACGGTGAGGAACGGAAGGCCGTGTTTCTCGTTGTCCGCGCCGTAGCTGCGGAGGAGATCGCCGTTGGTGGCCGAATCGACGAGCACCAACTCGTATTCATCGCGCACGAGCGGCGCCACATCCGGGTCGTTGTGGAACACGTCGTACAGCTTGTAGCACCAGCCGCACCAATTGCCGCCAAACTCGACGAGCACCCGCTTGTTGTCGCGCCGGGCGATCTCGAGCGCCGTGGCAATCTGCGCACGTGCATCGGCCTTGTCATCGTAGATCGGCGCCCGCGGCGTGTGGGACTGGGGCTCGGCGGCCGTTGCGGCAGGCGGCGCCGCCGCCTCGTCCTCCAGCCTGAGTGTTCCACCAGGCAAGGTCTTCAGACCCGGTCCCATTTTGGCGACCGGCCGTCGCTCGACGTCGCCTCCGCAGCCGAGGGCGAACGCTCCCAGCAGAATCCCCACCGCCCACCACGCCTGCCTACGACGCTGGTTCACGACGACACCTCCACCACCCTGGATTTCCGGATGCGTCTCTTGCCGGCCGATCGCCGGCCACTTGCGCTCAATGTAGGACAGGCGGGCGGGGCAGACAACCTTGCGTTCGCGCGGGGGAGGCAGCCGCGAGCCCGGTCAAGCCGCGGAGGACCGCTAGTCGGTGCCGGGGGGCTCGTACTCGAAGTCTTTCCACTTCATGGGCCGGCGGAAGGGCTCGATGCGGAGGACGACTTCGCCGTCTTGGAAGATGCGCACCGTGCCGTTGGACTCGCTCACGGCCACCGCCACGGCCTTGGTGGTCTTGCTGATGGCGGCGGCGGCCCAGTGGCGGGATCCGAGCCCCTTGGAAAGCGTCAAACCCGTAGCCGGGGCGTCAATGTAACGAGCGGCCGCTTCGACCGTACCGTCGGGAGCGACGACGAACGCGCCATCCATCTGGGCGATCTCTTTAATTCCCTCGCGAACGCGATGGTCGTTGAGATTCCGCTCCTTGCGGCTGTAGCCCTTCACCGGGTCGAAACCGGTTGGGCGGCTGCAAGCCACGACCTTGCGGGTGTCGCCGACGACGAACAGGGTGCCCACCGGCTTGCCTTCGCGTCCTTCGCGGCCGATCTCGACCGCCAGGTCGATCACGGTCTTGAGGGTGTCGAGCGGCACGCTGGTTTCGAGCTGCCGCAGATCGCGCGAGGTGAGCCGCTCCAAGTGCTCCGAGAGGTGCAGCACGCTGATCGAGTCGATCGTGCCGGCTTCGAAGCCGCTGTAGACGGTGACGACGCGGGCGGTGGGGGCCAAGATGTCGTCGGCCACGCTCTCGAGCAGCGATTGCGTGAGCTTGTCGAAGACCGGCGCATCCTCCATGTCGAGGAGCACGGTGCTCAGCCCCGCCTCGGGGGCGCCTTCGACCTCGGCCGGACGATCGGCCACCACGATCAGCTTCTTGTCGCCGGCCAATCCCTGCAGTTGGTTCCAATCGGTGGGCCCCTCGACGAGCAAGAGCAGCGCGTCGGCCCCGATCAATTGCGCAAGCCGAGCCCCCTGCTCGAAGATCGTGCGGAATTGATCGGTGAGCCGCAGAGGTTTCATGCCGTTGGGAAGCAAAAGACAGGGAAAAGCCGCAGGCAAAGCGGGGCACGGAAGCCTAGTTCGCCGCCGAACCGCAGGCATGGTACGGGTTTTGCCGCACAGGGGCAACTCCCTGCGCGGCTGATTCTTGGGGAGAGGAGAACCCGCCTTCCGGCGACGGAGAAAAGCTCTTCCGGTCTGCCTGAAAACAAGAGGCCAGCGTCGGGTCGAAACATTTCCCGGCGCTGGCCTCGACGGCAGTCTTAAACCGCGAGTCGGCTGCTAGAAAATTCCGAGCGCCTCCAGGCTGTAGCGCACGACCAAGCCGGCCACAACCACGCTGACCATGCTCATCAGCTTGATGAGGATGTTCAGGCTGGGGCCGCTCGTGTCCTTGAACGGATCGCCGACGGTGTCGCCCACGACGGCCGCTTTGTGGGCCTCGGTCCCTTTGCCGCCGTGAGCGCCCGCCTCGATGTACTTCTTGGCGTTGTCCCAAGCGCCTCCCGAGTTGGCCATGAACACGGCCACGCAGAAGCCGGTCGTGAGTCCGCCCACCAGCAGACCCATCACGCCGCTGACTCCCAGGAGCAGGCCGACCACAACCGGCGTAGCCAGACCGAGAATGCTGGGGAGAACCATTTCCTTCTGCGCAGCCTTGGTGCTGATCGCCACGGGTCGGGCGTAGTCGGGCTTGTCGGTTCCCTTCATAATGCCCGGCTTGTCGCGGAATTGGGCGCGGACTTCCTCGACCATGCCCTTGGCGGCCCGTCCCACGGCCTTCATCGTCATGGCGCAGAACACGAAGACCGCCATGGCGCCGATGAAAACGCCGACCAGCACTTTGGGATTGAGCAGAGTGACGTCGTAGTAGCGGCTGAAGTCCGGCAGCGTGGCCCGCTTGAGCCACACCAGCGGGGCGCCGTTCGAGGCGAACGCCAGCGTCGGTTTGCGGGGGTCATCGGTCAGGTTCAGCACTCCGGCCGGCACTGCGACCGGCTTGCCCCCGGCGACCTCAAGATCGGCCCACTCCTTGAGCCGCAGGGCTTCCGGGAACACGAGCCAAGGGCGCACTCGCAGGGCTGGGTCGGTCGAGCTGGTCACTTCGGCCAAGAACTGCGGGCCCAGTTTATAGAGGCCCGGCGGCGTTTCGGCAGTGACTTCGGCATGGGCCCAACGATCGAAGCCGACTCGGATCTCCTCGACGTAAGCGGCCAACAGAGCCAGCGCGGTGAGCGCCGCCGAGCCAATGGCGAAGCCCTTGCCGGTGGCGGCCGTGGTGTTGCCCAGGCTATCGAGGGCATCGGTCCGCTGCCGGACCAAGGGCTCGAGCCCGGCCATCTGGGCGTTGCCGCCGGCGTTGTCGGCGATCGGCCCATAGGCGTCGGTCGCCAGCGTAATGCCCAGAGTGCTGAGCATGCCCACCGCGGCAATGCCCACGCCATAAAGGCCGAGCGCGAAAGCCTGCGGATCGCGGAAATCGAAGCCATTGGCAAAGCCAAAGGCCAGCAGCGTGCCCACGCTGACCACGATCACCGGAACCCAGGTGCTCAGCATGCCCTCGGCGACGCCGCCGATGATGATCGTGGCCGGCCCGGTCACGGCCTGATCGGCCAGATAGCGCGTGGGGGCATACTCGTCGCTGGTCGAGTATTCGGTCCATTTACCGATCAACCAGCCGGCCACGAGCCCCACAACGACGCTGCCGCAGACGCCCATGAAGCCGGGCATCATCAACCAGACGACGAGGAACGAGACGACCGCGACCAGCACGGTCGAGGCATTGATGCCGCGGGCCAGGGCCGCCAGCAACGCCTTTTGCGTGGCGTTTTCGTCGGTCCGCACCAGGTAAATGCCGAGAATCGAGAGCAGAATGCCGACACCCGCCAGCGCCATCGGCAGCAGCATCGCCCGCAACTGCCACTCGAGATCGGCGCCGCCGGGCGCAAGATCGGAACCCGAGAAGGTCGCCACGCCCAAAGCTGCCGTGGCCAAGATCGCGCCGCAGTACGACTCGTAGAGGTCGGCGCCCATGCCCGCCACGTCGCCCACGTTGTCCCCCACGTTGTCGGCGATCGTGGCCGGGTTGCGGGGGTCGTCTTCCGGAATGCTGTGCTCCACCTTGCCCACCAGGTCGGCGCCGACGTCGGCCGCCTTGGTGAAGATGCCGCCGCCCACGCGGGCGAAGAGCGCCTGGGAGCTTGCCCCCATGCCGAAGCAGAGCATGGTCACGGTGATCTGCTCCAGGCTAATCACGCCGTAGCCGAGCATCGGCACGAGCCAATAAAGCACGCCGAACCAGATGCAGATGTCGAGCAGCCCCAAGCCGACCACCACCAGCCCCATCACGGCGCCGCTGCGGAAGGCCACCTGCAGCCCTTGGTTGAGCGACTTCTGGGCGGCGGCCGCGGTGCGGTTGCTGGCGAGCGTGGCCGTCTTCATGCCGAACCAGCCGGCGAGGCCCGAGAAGAAGCCGCCCGTAATGAAGGCGAAGGGCACCCAGCGGCTCTGCGCCTCGAGCCCATAGGCGGCCCAGGCCAAGAGCGCGAAGATTACCAGGAAGAAGACCGCCACCACCTTGTACTGCTGCCGCAGATAGGCGTTCGCGCCGGTGCGCACATAGCCCGCGATCTCGATCATCAGTGGCGTGCCGGGGTCGGCTTGCACCATCCATTGGTAGAAACGAAACGCTTGCACGAGCGCGGCGACCGAGCCGACCAGAGCGATCGCCCAGACCAGCGCGACCCACCAGGGGCCCGCCGCGGGCGCAGACGCAGGGGCGGCGGTTTCCTGGGCCATCGCCAGGCTGGCCCAGCCCGCGTTGATTGCCAAGGCCAGCGATGCCGAAACAGCGCGTTGAACGGGTTTCCTCGCGAAATCCATGAGAGGTGTGTCCGTGGGGTCTGTTGGGGGACTGGACAAACAGCGAGTCGAAAGGCCCACACTGCCAGAGCCCACCGAGCATCACGAGCATTGTCGGCGTGCCGGAGGGCGGGAGCGGAATCCCTAGGCAGTAAGGGGACTTCGCACTCGACGTTGTCGAGGCGAAGTGAGGGCTTTCTACCAGAAATCGTAGGTTGGGGCCAAGCTCCTTCGGCCCGTTCGAAGCGTTCCTGCCGATCCCAGCGGTCGTCGCAATGGCGCGGCCCCAGAAAGTCGCTGCGCTGCGACGTGCGCAAGCCACATCGCCTTTGACGCGTGGGCCTTCGTATCCCAGAGTTGCCTGAGCCGCGGCCCCTGCGATGACGGTCGTTCGCCCTTCGGGCTGGCGGCGCCATCGGCGGCCTCGCGGTCCCGCATTCGCTTCCCTCCGAACGTTGGAGAGCTCCGGTGTCTGCCCACCCTCGCCTGCCTATTCATCGCCGCGCGGCGGTGCTCGTGCTCTCGGCCATCTTGATGGTCGCCATCCTCGGGATGGTCGCCTTCGGCCTCGATATGGGCTACATCGTGCTCGCCCGCACGCAGTTGCAGGCGTCTGCCGATGCGGCGGCCATGGCGGCCGCCGGCATCATGGCCGGACCGCCTGCCGAGACCTATCGCGTGGCCACCAGCTTCGCCGGCCTGCACACGGCCGCAGGCAAGAGCGTGGAATTGCACGACACCGACGTCGAGTTCGGCACCTGGGACACGAACTCCCGCGTGTTCATGCCCTCGGCAGATCCCGGCAACGCGCTCCGCGTCACCTGCTATCGCGACGCCAACCACGGCGGCGCCGCCCCGTTGTTCTTTGCCCGCATCCTGGGCATCAACAACTTCACGGTGAAGGCACAGGCGATCGCCATGTGCAACCCGCGCGACATCGCATTCGTGGTCGACCTGTCGGGTTCGATGAACGACGACACGGAGCCTTGCTGGGCCACCGGCGCAGTGAACAGCACGTTCGGGCCGCAGGGCTACCCCAACATCGGCACTTCGCTGATGCAGCAGGTGTACGCCGACTTCAACTTCGGCACTTACCCGGGCGCGCGGCAGTGGATCGGCGAGGCGGCCGGCATCAAATCGGGCGACGCCAACGGCTATGCCAACCTGACGATCGATGGCGGACCGTTGACAAAGACGACCGTCGCCACCACCTATCGGATCAAGGCGGGCGACAGCGAGGCCGTGCGGAAGCAGAAGGCCTATAGCTGGATGATCGACAACCAGATCGCCGTGCTCATGCCCAATGCCAAGCCGGCCCCCAGCAGCGCGGCCAACTACGCCTACTGGGAGAAGTATCTCGACTACATCATCATTTCGAAGAATTACCCGGCCGCGTCGACGGGCACGGGTTCGAGCGGCGGCAGCACGGGCGGCGGCAGTTCGAGCGGCGGATCGTCGTCCGGCGGCTCCAGCAGCGGCGGCAGTTCTTCAGGTGGTTCGAGCAGCGGCGGCGGCAGTACGACGACCCCCACCCCCACCCCCCCCAAGCCCCCGCTCGGCTGGCGCAACCCCCTGCGGGCCGGCGACGCCACGCTGGCTTTGGGGCTGAGCGGTTCTGGCTGGCGTGGACTGTTGGCCGACCAAGTGCTCGGCCAGACCAACACAGGCCGCGGCACGATTCCGCCGTCGCAGGACGCCGACCGCATCGATCAGTTCAACAACCCGAACACGTCGACCTTCCCGTCGATCTCGATCAGCGTGCCGCGCGGCTTCCGCAACTACATTGGCTACCAGACCTACGTGCAGTTCATGATGGACCACGGCCGCGATCTGCAGCCGGTGGGAACCACCTACACGCCGATCTCCATTCAGAGCGCGCTCTGCCCCTGGCACTCCGAATCGACGGCGGGCGGCTCGTTCAGCTTCCCCCCCCGCGCTCAGCCGGAGCATTCGTCGCGGCGAGCGCTGATCGCGGCGATGCAGGTGGTGAAGGACCGGAATCACACCATTCCCGATTTCAACAACCGCGACTGGGTATCGGTGATTTCCTTCGACGGCATGCAGAACGGCGGTCCTGCGATCGCCCAGCGCCTGACCGGCGACTACGACGCCGCCATGCTCGCTTGCACGCGGCTACAAGCCGTGGGCGACAAGGGCGCCACGACGGCGACCGAAGCCGGTTTGATCAAAGCTCAGCAGCACCTGGCCCCCGCCAAGCAGGGCGGAGCGGCCCGCGACAAGACGAATAAGACGGTCGTGCTGTTGACCGACGGCGTGCCGAACCTCTATTCGAGCAGCGCCTCGACGATTACGGGCTTCATCGCCCAAGACAGCACCGGCGAGTTCTATGCCAACGGCGCCCACTGGTACGACGCGGCGCTCATGCAGGCAGCCAACATCAAGGCCAAGAAGTGGCAGCTCTACCCGGTGGGCATCGGCCTGGGGACCGACTACGACTTTATGGACCGGATGGCCCGCATCGCCGGCACTGCCGACGCCGCCGGGCACAGCCCGCGCGGCAGCGGCAATCCGGCCGAGTACGAGCAGAAGCTGATCCAGATCTTCGAAGAGATCATCAAGACGCCGCAGGTGCGCCTGGTGCAGTAGAGCTCCGGTACCTCGGCGCACTCGCGCCGAAACAGGATCACGCCGCTGCAGGAGCCTCGGTCAGTTCTTGCCCGCCCGTCTCGCGGCGATAGCGCCAGCCCGCGGCGGCCAGCACCAGCCAATTGAACGCGACGAAGCCGCCGACTTCGTACTGGCCCCCGGTGCCAAAGCCGTAGGAGTGCAGGCCGACGCCGAGCACGAAGTTCACGCCGTACCAGGAGAAGGCGATCGCCGAGGCGCCGAGGACGGAGCCTGCCGCCAGGCCGAAGTTGCCAAACCAGCCGGCGTAGCGGCCGTGCAGGATGGCCATGTAGACCAGAAGCGAAACGAGCGCCCAGACTTCCTTGGGGTCCCAGCCCCAGAAGCGGCCCCACGAAACATCGGCCCACAAGCCGCCCAGAATCGTGCCTGCGGCCAACAGCAGCACGGCCACCTGCATCGCTTTGTAGATATAGCCGGCGAGCGTTGCGCACGCGGCTGGCGGATGGGCGACGCCGCGCGAATCCTTTTGGTAGCGCCCCAGCAAGTAGTAACACAGCGAAATCAGGCCCATGAACCAGGCCAACAAGCCTGCGCCGTAGCTCGACACGATCGTCAGCACGTGGATCGTGAGCCAGAAGTTGTCGCGCAGCACCGGCGTGAGCGGGCTAAAGCTGGCGTCGAACACGGGCGCGTACCAAGCCAGGAAGGAGCCTGCAAAAGCAACGAACGTACCCGCAAGCACGAACCAACTGCGCTCGAGCACCTGCTTCACGGCCGGGCCAAGTTGGCCCGCAAGGGTCCAGGGAATCGCGAACACGCTCAGGGCCAACGTCGTCACCACGCGCGGCAGGTACCACACCGACGGGATCAACACCAGCAGGCCCACCGACCAGGTGAGCAAGCTGTTGAAGTCGAGCGCACTGCTGCCGTACGACGTAGGCAGCAGATTGATGATGGTTCTCTCGCCCGCCGCGTACGGCCTGCGGGCCAGCACGTCGAACACCACGCCCATCAGCAGCACGCGCGGCACGAGCGCCGCAAAGCCGCCTGCCTGCCAGAACCACTCGGGCGCCAACCGCCGCTCGTCATCGGTGAGCGGACGCGGCTCCCAAGTGAACGGGACGGCCGTCAGCCGCCAGGCCGCCTTGATCCCGTTCCAAGTGAGCGGCAACAGCGCGAACCAGGCCGCCAGCGCCGACACGAACAGCGGCACGTAGATCATCGTTTCGTACATGTTCGTCACCGGCGCCCACTTGGTGACGCTGACCCGCAGGTAGAACCCATACACGGTCCAGGCCAGGCCGGCCATCATCACGAGCATGCCCAGGGCGAACATCGGCCGCCGCGCCGCGCCGAACGACAAGCAGAAGCAAGCGAAGGCCAGCAGGCTGATCACCCAGGCCCAACGGAAGGGATCGACGTCGTTGTAGCGAACCTCGTGCTCGGTCGCATCGGCGCTGGGATACGCGGTGTAGGCGATGAGTTGTTCGTCGCGGTTGGCGATTGGCAACTGCTGCCGCTTGGGCTCGATTTCGCTCCCCAACACGCGGAGCGACTGCGAAAGAGCGGTGGCGGCGCTTTTCACGGCCGCCGGCCGATCGCTCTGGCCGCGATCGCGGTAAGCAGCCGCGAGCGCGGCGAACTGCCGCCGTACGGCCTCCACGGGCGCCTGCGGGTAGGCCATGAGCAACTCAGGCGAGCCGGCCAGCACCGCCGGCAGCGGCAGCCAGGGCTGCGCGTCGTCCTCGGTGTCGCGGTCGCGGTCGAGGGCCGCGGCGTCGAGCGCCGGCACGATGCGCAAGCCGGCGCCTGGATCGTAGAGCGCCACGTGCATCTGCCGCACGTTTTCAGCGAACTGCTGGGCCGCTAGCGCCATGCGATTCAAGAGGTCGGCGTACATGGCTGCCTGCTGCGAGTTCCAGCCGGCGGGCGGCGTCTTGGCGCTCGCGTCACGACGCTCAGCCAAGTGTTTGGCCAACTTGTCGCTCGAGGCCCCCAGCCGCACCACGATCGGCTCAGCCTCGGCCAGCGGAAAGCGCCCCGCGGCGGCCACGTTGCTCAGCGCCTCGAGCGCGGCCGCGTTTTCGTCGACCAGCTTCTCGAAGTCCGATTCGCCGCCGGCTTGCAGCACGAGCGCCAGGTCATTCGACAGCTTCTTCCAACCGTCGATCGCCTGCCGCGAGCGATCCAGAAATCGGCTCCGCGATTCCTCGGCGCTCGCCGGGCTATAGGTGACGCTGCGGTACTTGTTGTAGGCCTCGACGAGCTCGGCCAACTGCTTGTCGACCCCCACGAACTCGAACTTCTGCCCCTTGGCCATCGCTTGGCCGCGGCGCTCGTCGAGCTCGCGGAGCTTGATTTTCAGTGAGTCGGAATTCTCCAGCTCCGCCGGCGAAACGAACTTGAGCCACACGCCGCTCTCGCTCTTGAGCGGCAGCTCGAGCGCGCCCCGCAAGTCCTGGTGCGACGCCTCGAGGAACGGCACATGCTCCCATTTCTCGGGCTCGACCATCCAACTCAAGAGCAGCTCAGAAGCCGTGAACTTCCGCTCCTTGCCGCCGGGAAACAGCTCGCGCGCCGCCGCCAACTCAGGCGAATCATATTCGGCCGCCGGCAGCGAACCCTTGAGGTCGAACGTCGGCGACTCGCGGCCGCTGATCTGATCGGCCAACTCGCGAGCCAGCGAATCGAGCGGCATGATGCGGCCGTCGGCGTACACCGGAATCCGCTTCCAGGCGTTCAAGTCGAGCCGCGGCGAAGCGTCGGCCGCCAGCGCCGCAGCGCCCGTCGCCAACCACATCGCCAGGCCCAAGAGCAACTTTCCGTTCATAGTTCCCTGTAGGCCTCGCGGCCAAGTGAGAGTCGGCTTTGATAGGCCTAGACCGCGGCCGCCGCCCGTGGGCGCGCCTTGGCTTCAGTGGTCGGCGGACGCTTCTTCGGGGCGAAGAAGTATGCCCGCATATAGAACATGGTGGCGATGCCGGCCACGATCAGCAGGCAGCCGACGTACTTGATGCCGCGCCCTGGATCGAGATTCACCGTCAGCGTGGAGCTGAACAACTGCGGCTGATTCGAGCCGTCGGCGAAGCGGCGATAGACCGGGTCGCCCGGCAAATAGGGGCCGTTGAAGCTTTCCTGGAACAGCCGGTACGACTGCCCCGATTGCGGGTCCTTGAAGTCGATCGGCGCGTTCATGGTGATCAGGATCGGCGCGTCCGCGCCGGCCAGCACCTTCGTGTCCTGGTCGCGGTCGACGATCCGCACGCGGCTCGAGTAGTGCGAGGCCATGCTCGTGCCGGGGTCGAGCTTGCGCTCGAAGTCCTCGAGCTGCACCTGAAAGCCCAGCTCTAGGTAGTTGGGGGGCATCGTGAGCGTGATCCGCTTGTCGCCGCGCTCGAGCTTCACCTCGGCGCCCGGATCGTTGATCAACTCGGCAAAGGGCTCGGGCGGCTTGGCGGCCAGCCAGAACTCGCTCGTTTGGCCGTCGGCCGTCAAACGCAGCTTCACCGCCGCCCGCTTCTGATCGAACGTCTTGTCCTTGCTGAAGGCGACCGGCAGCGTCCGCCGCTCCGGCTTGGGGCTGGCCGTGTGCTCGATCACGCGCAAGCGCGTCGTGCCGAGCGGCATCGTGAAGGCCTCGACGGCCGAACCGTCGGCCGGCAGCGAGCGGGCCCAGGCCACTTGCTGCTCCTTCCGCCGCCAGTAGCGGTAGTGGAGTTGACCATCAGGCGACTGGATGATGTCGAGCCGCGAGCTGCCGCGCGGCGTTTGCGTGGAGAGGGACGACGGATCGCCATAGTCGAACCAGTAGTCGGCGAAGACTTGGCCTGCGTGGTCCTGCAGGCTGAGCTCCGGGTAATCGGAGAAGAGCACCAACCGCGAGTCAGGCTTGCCGGGGCGATAGACCTTGACTTCGACGGCCGGCATCTTGGGCTGGGCGGCGTCGCCCGTTTCTTCGACCGCGAACTCGCCTTTGTCGCGTCCCAACCCGGCCGTCGCGAACCAGCCAATCACCTCGGCCTCGGCGCCGTCGGCCAAGGGAAAGCGCCCCTTGCCGAGCTTTTCGTCGACGTTGAAGTGCTGCGCGGCGCCGCCGGCATGGAGCACTACCTGCCCTTTGGCGCCCAAGCCGCGCTGGGGGCCGGCATCGAGAAAGGCCTTGGTCTCGGCGTCGCTGCCGGTCAGCCAGAAGCCGATGTTGCCGCCGCCGGTAGGCTGGCGTCCGCCGACGCCCGTCGGCCGGTCGCCCATGCCAGGGCCGGCGATCGCTCGCACGCTTAGCTCCACCGGCACCCAGGTTTCTGGGCTCAGTTCCTCGCGCCCCGAGGCGCCCATCCGCGGCATTCGCGGGGCGCTGACCTCGAGCTTGATCCGCGGCGCGTCGACCTCCACCGAATCGGCCAGGAAGTCGAGGATCTCGAGCTTCAAGCCGTCCTGGTCGTAAAGCACGTCGCCGGCGCGGGTGCGGCTGGAGAGTTGCCAGGGGAACCAACCCAGCTTGGTCCCGTAGTCCTGCCAGTTGAACGGACCGGTGCGGAGCGGGATCGGATGCACCGTCTCGCTGCCGGCGCTGCCGGTCGAGAGAGCCAGTTCGAGGTGGTGGGAGTCTTCGTAGGCCCGATGGTTTCGCTTGCCTTCGAAGATCGGCATTTGGGCGTCGATGCCGCCGCGGCGGCTGAGCCAACAGCCGAAGAGCAGCGTCAGCAGGCCGATGTGCGTGATGACGAAGCCGGTCTGGCGGCGCGACCAGGGATAGCGAATCGCAGCGGCGCAGAAGATGTTGAGGGCGAGCAGCCCCCCCAGCACGCCGAACCACCAGGCCCCGTAGACGCCAAACTGCACGGCCGGCGTGCCGTAGGCGCTTTCGACGAAGGTGGCTCCGCCGAGCACGATCGCCCAGGTGAAGATCAGGATCACCGCCAGGCCCAGGGACGCGCAGAAGCGGTAAATCTTCCAAAACCAGCCAGCGGCGGGAGCGGAGGCGTCACTCGGTTGGGAACGAGCCATGCGGCGGAAACTCGCAGCCGGGTCTAGCAGCGTTGGGAAAGCGAAGGTCTAGACCAAGCCCCCCCCCCAACAGGCTGGGGGGCGCGCCTAAACGCTTGGAGGGCAACGGCTCGGGGACTCGAAAGCCGGCCCAAGGCGGGCGTGGGATGCACGTCTTTCGATTATAGTGAGCCCGCCTGTGGAAAGTACAGGTTCGCCGTAAACCTCTGCGGATACGAGTAGTTCGGGAGCAACGGGGAAACGCGAATCGCGTGACCTCGCCGACAGGTGCCGTTGACGGATTGCGAATCCCAGTCCCGGGGCCGTGAGCAGGGCGGCGGGGCCTCGCCGCCTCTCGTTTGAGCCCCAAAATTGACCGGCCCCAAAACGTCGGGCAGAATAGCGTGGCGCTAAGTGCGCGCCGGGCGGTCGCGCTCCAATCTTGGCCGTCGCCTGGCGTATTTCCTGGAACATTTGACAAAGGTCACCTGCGTGGACCCTTCGCTTCCCACGTCGACGGCCGAACAGACCGCCGCCAAGCTCTCCCGGCTGGCGCCCCAGCGGTTTGCCGGCAAGGTGGCTTTGATCACGGGGGTGGGCGACCGCGGCCTGGGCGGCGCCATTGCCGACCGGCTGGCCCGCGAAGGGGCCGCCGTGGTGATCGGGTCGCGGCATGAGCCGGAACGTCTGCTGCGTCGCCTCCGCAAGCAGGGACGCGACGTTGTCTTTGCCCAGGCCGACGTTCGCAGCACCGACGACGTCACGCGCCTCGTCGATGCCGGGATGGAGGAGTTCGGCAAGATCGACGTGGTGGTGAACAACGCCGGCATCGAAGTTACCGGCCCGCTCACCTCGCTCAGCGACGAAGACTGGCAGCGCATCAGCGACGTGAACCTTTCGGGCGTGCTGCGGGTCAGTCGAGCGGCGATTCCCTACATGCCTTCGCCGGGCGGGGTGATCGTGAACATCGCCTCGGCCTTGGCGCTGGGGGGATGTTCCGGCATTGCCGCTTATAGCGCCACGAAAGCCGGCGTGATCGGCTTGACGCAGGCCCTGGCCTTCGAGTTGGCGCCACAGAAGATTCGTGCGGTGGCGGTTGCCCCAGCCCTCGTGGCGACGGCCATGGCGTGGCGGCAGGCCGCTCACCTTACGGAGGATGTTTGGGACCGCGTCGAGGCTTGCCACCCGCTGGGCGTGGGCCTGCCGGAAGACGTCGCGAGTGCGGTGGCGTTCCTCGCATCCGATGAGGCCCGCTGGATCACCGGCATCACGCTCCCGCTCGGCTGGGCGCCCTCGTTCGCGCTGCCGACGGGCCCGTGAGCCGATCTGCGCGGCGGGCGAGTGAGCGCCACGATTCCTCCTCTCCCTTCCATCTGCCGCCGCTTTCATGGATCCACGCAGCGCCGCTTGCTTGCTCGTCGACGGCCTCCAGGCCGGGTTTCTCGGTTGCTACGGCAATACCTGGGTGCAGACGCCGGCGATCGATCGCCTGGCCAGCCGATCGTTTCTCTGCGACCAGTCCTTTGCCGCGGGGGCGACGCTCGACCAGGCCTACGCGGCGCTGTGGCACGGTCAGCGGATCAACGGGACCTATGCGCCCGCCGCCCTCCGGCCCGCGCTCCCAGCGCTGGCTCAAGCACAGGGCGCGTCCGCCCGGCTCGTCACCGACGACCCACGGGTCGCCGGCTGGGGCGAGGTGGCCGGCTTCGAGTCGGTGACGTTTGTCAAACCCGCTCTCGCTACAAGAGCGGCAGCCGCCACCGACCAAACGCAAATCGCCAAGCTGCTCGCCGTGGCCGCCGACGAATGGCTCGCTGCGCCGCGTCCGTGCCTGCTATGGGTCCATAGCCAAGGACTCTGTGGCGCGTGGGATGCGCCGTACGAGCTGCGCCAGGAATTCCAGGACGAAGAAGACCCCGACCCACCGCGCTGGATCGAGCCGCCGTTCGAAACCTTGGCGGCCGACGCCGATCCCGATCATCTGCTGGGCATCATGCAGGCCTATGCCGGGCAGTTGAGAGTCGTCGACGATTGCGTGGAAGATTTCCTAGAATTGGTCGATGCGGAAGTCCACGCTGGCAACGCCCTGTGGACGCTCCTCGCCCCGCGCGGCTTTCCTTTGGGTGAACACGGCCAAGTGGGGCTCGCCGCCGCCGCAGCCATGCAGGGCGAACTGCTGCACGTTCCCTGGCTCATCCGCGGTCCGGGGACCTTGGCTGGCCCCGCCCGCAGTTCGGCGCTCGTGGGGCTGGCCGATCTCCCGGGCACGCTTGCTGCCTGGCTAAGTGGTGGGGCAGGTGGGGCGTCCTTCGCCGGCAACTTGCTGTCGCTAGTCTCCGGTGACCGGGAGACGTTGCGCGACGCTCTGGGATTTCGGGGCACAGAGGACTCCGCGGTGCGCACGCGCGCGTGGTTTTGCCGCGTCGCGTCGACAGGGCAGGAGGCCGCGCGGCTGTATGTCAAACCCGATGACCGCTGGGAGGTCAACGACGTACACGATCGATGCCCGGAGGTGCTAGCAGAGCTGAGCGCGCTAGCTGAGTCCTGGCCCGAGGGGGACCAGGAGCCGACGGTCGAATTGTCGGACGCGGCCAGACTCGGCCTGGGATAGCGAGTCGGTTGGCGACGCAAGCCCCTTGTTTTTAACCGCTTGCGTTGAGTGTACCACGGGCGGCAATCGCCGTAGGTCGATCGGGGCGGGCGATCTATAATCCCGGCCCTGCAAAATCCGCCCCCGCCTCTTGCGTGACTGACTGAGGACCCATGCTCGGACAAGGATGTCCGGCGCGAGCCCAGCCTGCCCGACGTGCGTTGCACGGCCGGTCGCGGTGCGCGCTCTTCGTGGGTCTGTTCACGGCGTTGGTCTGCCTGCAATTCGCCGCCGGCGGCCTGGCGGCGCCCAGTGCATCGGTCGACGTGCGGCTGCGGTTGGCCTGGGGCGGAGGCGCGCCCCGGCGCTGGGAAGGGGCGATCGCCGTCGTCGGAGGCGCAGTCCGCGAGCTTACGCCGCTGGGGATCGAGGCCGACTCTCCGGGGGCAATGTGGATCGAGGATGGGCAGCGGGTCCGCATCGCTGAGCCAAGCCCGCGAACCTACGACGGCTGCGACATCACGGTCACGGCGCCGATCTCGTCGGAGCTCACGATCCTGCTTACCCCCGTCGAGCCGGCTGGCGAGCGCCGCCGCATCGTCCTGCCGCTGGCCGAGGTGTTGGCCGAGCAGCGCTTCGAGCCCCTCGACGACCAGGGCAACCGCCTGGCGGTGTCGCGGGCGCCAGGCGACATGCTGCGCGTGTCGTTTCCGCGAGACGCTCTGATCTATTCGCCCGGCGAAACGCTCGAGTTCGAGGTATCGCCCGCCCTGCCGCAGATCGAGCGCACCGGCGCCTGGACGCTGCGCGCCCAGCTCAGCCGGGCCCGAGGGGGCTCGAGGATCTGGTCGCGCGAAGATGATTTTCCAGAGCCGACCCCCGGAGCGCCAGCTTCGGTGAAGCTTGATCTGGCAGCGCCGGCGGAAGAGGGGGCCTACGACCTCACGCTCACACTCGTCGAGCGGCGACGCCGGTTGGCCCCCGGTCGCACCCTGGCGGAACGCAGCGTGCAATTCGTGGTCGTCGGCGAAGCGGCCCCGGCCGCCGAAGTTCAGGCGGCGCCTCCCGACGAAGTCGTCGTCGAGATCGACCCCGCCGCTCCGCGTTGGTGGGACCGTATGGCGGGGTTTGGCAAGGGAAGCCTCCGCCGCGGACCGCTCGGCAGCGGACAGCTCGAAGTTTGGTCCCACTCCTCGCTCGGCGCGCTCGCTCAACTCCGTAAGTCGCCGCGCGCCGACGACGCAAGTTGGGAAGCCTATCCTCTGCCTGGGCTCACGCCGGGGCAGGTCTACGTGCTCGAAATCGAATATCCCGACGATCAGCCGCAGGAGTTGGGGCTGAGCGTGCTCGAGGCCGGACCGCAGGGAGGGCCCGGCGGCGCCGGGGTGGACGCCGGCGTCTATCTCACCGCTCCGCACGAGGGCGAACCCCACCGCGCGGTGCATCGCGTCCCCTTCTGGCCGCGCTCGTCGCAGCCGGTGCTCCTCGTGACCAATCGCTCGACCACGCAGGCGGCGTCGTTCGGCAAGATCCGCGTGCTGGGGGGCAAGCAGCGCTCGGCGCTCGCACGGGGATTCGGCGCACGGCCGCCGGTGCGGCTGCCGCCGCTCGTCGAACAAGCGAGCGTGTCGAGTCGCTGGTGGGGCGGCTACCTGTCGCGGCCGCTGCTGGCCGAGAATTTCCTGGTGGAAGAAGGCGTCGATCCGGCGACTGGCCGCAGCCTCGACGACTGGCCGGCCGTTCTCGAGGCCTCGAACCGACTGATCGAATCGCTGCGCTACGCGGGACAGAACGCGCTGGCGCTCGCGGTGCTGGCCGACGGCAGCACGCTCTATCCGAGCCAGCTCGTGCAGCCCACGCCGCGCCATGACTCAGGCATCTTCTATTCAAACGGCCAAGACCCGGTCCGCAAGGACGTACTCGAACTCCTGTTCCGCAAGTTCGATCGCGAAGGCCTGGTGCTAGTGCCGATGCTCGATTTCTCGAGCCCCCTGCCGGAGCTCGAGGACTTGGCCCGCGCGCAGGGGCGCGCGTCCGTGGCGAACGTGGGCCCCGACGGCCGAACGTGGAACGACAGTCATCCGCCCGAGCGCGGACTGGCCCCCTACTACAATCCGCTGCAGCCGGCGGTGCAGGCGGCGATGCTGGGCGTCGTGCGCGAACTCGTCGAGCGGTACGGCAATCACCCGTCGTTTGGCGGCCTGACGCTGCACCTGCCAGCAAGCAGCTACGCCCGCGCGCCCGGCGCGGCCTGGGGACTCGACGATCAAACCCTGGCCCGGTTTGCCGCCGACGACGGACTGAGCTTGCCCTCGGCGGCGGCGGCGCGCTCGGCCACCTGGCGGGGCGAGTTCGTTGCGTCGCATCGGCAAGCTTGGCTTGCCTGGCGGGCGCGGCAGATGAGCGCGTTTTACGCGGAACTTCGGCTGGTCCTGGCCGCCGCCGGACCTGAGCGGCGGCTCTACCTTGCGCCGGTGGGGGAAGCGTCTAGCCTTTTCGACATGAGTGCCCGCTCCGTCCTGCTGCGGCAAGAGCGGACCGATGAACTGGCGCTCGACGCCGGGCTCGATCTCGCGGCGCTCGAGGCGGTGCCAGGGCTCAACGTGTTCCACACCCGTGTGTCGCCCACGCCGGAAGACGACGTCGGACGTTGGGCGGAGAATGAGCTCGGTCAAGCATTTTTTGGGCGACCGCGCACGGGACTCGCGTCCGTTCTGCTGTGGCAAAGCCCACAGCGGATGCGCCTCGGTTCGTTCGCCGCGAAGTTGCCCACTCACGGCGAGCGGCCGTTCTTCTGGCAGGCCTCTCCCGGTGGCGACGAACATCGCCGCTGCCTGGCCCAGGCATTGGCCGCAGCCGACACCGCGGCGCTCTTCGAGGGGGGCTGGATGCTTACGGCGGGACAAGATGCCGCGCTCCGCGGCTTCATTACGGCCTTTCGGGCCTTGCCGGCAGGCGCATTCGAGACGATCGCCGATGCGCCGCAGCCGGTTGTCGTGCGGTTGCGGAGCGAGGAAGACGCCACCTTCGCTTACTTCGTGAACGATTCGCCCTGGACGGCCACTGCCAGCGTGCGGGTGACGGCTGCGCCCAACTGCGAGGTTGTGCGATTGGGAGTAGGGCCGGCGGTCGACGCCTTGCCGGCCAATCTCACGGTAGGACGCTGGGCGGTCTCGCTCGGTCCCTATGAGTTGCTCGCGGTGCGCTTTTCGCAAGCCGGCGTGCGACTGAGCGAGCCGCGCGTGCAGGTCGATCCGCGCGCTCCGAACCAGCTCGAGCAGCGGGTGCTCGATCTGGCCGCGCGCGCAGCGTCGCTCGAAAGCCCACGGGTCTTGCCGGGACCAGCCAACAGCGACTTCGAGTCGCGCGCCAAATCGGAGACGCCGATTCCCGGGTGGCGGCTCGTCGATGCGGGACGCAATCCGCTCCGCTCCGAAGGCAGCGACGCTGAGGCGACCTTGGTGGACGACGAAGCCGCAGGCAAAGTCGCTCGGCTCACGAGCGTCGGACCGCCTGCCACGCTCGTGAGCGAACCGTTTGCGGCGCCGGCGAGCGGTCGCATGTTCTTGCGGCTGCTGCTGCGGTCGCCGCGCCCGCTGGAAAATCCGCAAACCCGGCTCGTCGTCGAGCAGAGTTCCGGCGGGCAGCTCTCGTGGTCCGCCGTGGCGGGCGGCGCCGCCGCGCCGATCAGCGACCGCTGGCGGCCCTACATTCTTCGCGTCGATGAACTCCCCGCCCACCAGGCGACGCCGCTGCAGGTGCGGATCGAGTTGCAAGGCGCCGGAGAGGTGTGGATCGACGACGTGCAGATTCTCGATCCTCCCTTTTCGCCGAGCGAGCACACCGCGCTGCGCAAGCTGATCAAGCTGGCTGAGTATCAGCTCGAGCAGCGGCAATACGCCGATTGCGCGCGGTTCGTCGACGGGTTTTGGGGCCGTTATCTCACAAGCACAGCCCCTGCGCCGCCCTTGGTCGCCGATCCTCCGCCGCCCGCTGCGGCCGAAACGGCGCAGCGCGAGCCGCCGCCCAAATCGATGATGGACCGCTGGCGCGGCGCCTGGCGGTGGTGGTGAGCAGCCGCGCTGGAACGTATCCGCCCGTTTCACTCCGGCGCTGCCGCACGTTGGACCGCTTGCACTTCGGCCGCGTCGAGCGACCTCGCATACACCCGCACGTCGCGGAGTTTGCCGTGGAAGTAGTCGGTTTGGCCGAAGCCGATTCGCAGCGGTCGGTCGGTGGCTAGGTCGTAGTCGGCTGCATCGAATGCGGTCGAGCGGGCGGCGAGCTTGCCGTCGACGTAGAGCTCGAGCTGGCCGCCGCGGCGGATCGCCGCCAGGTGCTTCCAGCCGGGGCCCAGGTCGTCGTCGAAGGTGGCGCTCTTGCCCGCCTCCAAGGAAAACACCTTGCCGCGCACGTCGGGCGGGGCGTCGAGCACCGAGCTCGTGCAGCTTCCGGTGCTGGCGAATAGTTTGCCGTCGTACACGGTGAGGCTCGTTACGCGGCTCCACTCGGCTACCTCGGCGCGCGTGGGGTTGCCGTAGGGGGCGGGTGGAACCGGCGTCCAGCCTGCGGGCGAGTAGAACCGCATGAGCGAGGTCCACTCGGGAGCGCCGTCGTAGCGGCAGACCTCGGCGCGGGGAATCGAGCCGCCGTAGAGCTTGCCGTTGTAGACGACGAGCGCGTTGACCTCGGCGCCATCGACGCCGACGCGGCCGATCGGCTCCCAGGCTTCGCCGCCTGCGTAGGCCGAGACCGTGGCCTCGGGCCAGGTGCCGGCCAACAGGCGGCCCTGATACGCGTGCAGCGAATGCGTTTGCAAGGAACCGGGAGTTTTGGCGGTACGGCCAACGAACGTCCAATTCGCGCCATCGAAGGCATAGGCGCCGGGCCAGGCCACGTAAAGCCGGCCGTTATAGCGGCTCATGGCATGCGGAAAGCAGCTCTTGTCGCCATCGCGCGGAAAGAGCTGCGACGGGACCCATCCGCCGTGTTCATTGCGGGTGAACACGCCCCAGGTGTTGGGGCCCCCGCCGCTATAGATCTGGCCGCGAAAGCTGACCAGGCAGTTGTTCGTGCGGTTGTCGCTCGGCTGGCCCAGGTCTTCCCAGTCTTGGCCGCCAAGGTAGCGATAGACTCGCCCTGGGTCGTAGCCGCCGCTGTTCACGCGGGTCCAATCGTAGGTCCCGGTGACGGCGTAGAGATCTCCCTTGTGCACCAGCAGTGGGCCTACTCCGGTCGTCCGCCCCGTGCCCACGCGGCCGCAATCGGCCCAGCGGTCGCCCCCTTCGTAGCGATACATATGGGCCCAGTCGCTCTCCTCCTTGCCGTCGAAGATGGCCGCATAGAGCTTGCCTTTGTAGACGGTAAGCGAGTTGCTCACGTAGTTGCTCGTGGCGCTGGGGCGGCCGCAATCCTGCCACTCACCGATCCGCGCGTTGTCGATGCCGAAATGAACTTGGCGAGCGTCCCCCTGCCCTTGATAGCCACCGGAACTCGAAGCGAGCCCGAGCGTGATCCCGCGGCGCTGCGCGGGGTCGTAGAGGTCGAGCACGTCGCCGTAGTTGTCGTCCGGGTCGTCGGCCGTCCAAACCCAGGCGCAGAGCGAGAAGTCGTTCTTGCCGAACCGGAGCGAATCGCTTGGGGCTACTTCGACGTAGGCGCCGCGGCCGTCGAACGTGCCGCGCTTAAGATCAACGCCATGATTGACGCCGTGGTTGCCATGGCCCGAATGGTCCTGGCTGTCGCCCGTGAGCGGCCAGTGGCCGACGAGGCCTGATTTGGTCGCTTCTTGGGCCGCCGCGCGAGAACCGAAGGACATCAGCAACACCAAGGCAATCGTGGGGATGCGTCTCATGGCGAGTTCCTGGTTGCTCGATTTGCCCGCGCGTGTTCTTGGTCCGCATAGCGAACCCTATTTAGGGTCCGCTCTCGCGGACCACAATCATACGGCTGCCCGGCGGCTCGGCTTCTTCAGCTCGATCCCGCAACCGGCCGAAGTGGGCAAGAGCTTGTCGGGGCTCAGCCGGTTCGTGGGGTTGAACGCCTGACGCAGGCTGGCCATGGCGGCCAGGTCGTCGTCGTTGAACAGCTTGCGCATGAAGCTGATCTTCTCCACGCCGATGCCGTGCTCTCCCGTCACGCTGCCGCCGCTGGCGATGCACTCGTCGAGGATCTCGCCGCTGGCTTGCAACACGCGGGCCGTCTGCGCGGCGTCACGCTCGTCGAACAGCAGGATCGGGTGGATGTTGCCGTCGCCAGCGTGGAACACGTTGACGATGCGGATCTCGTGTTTCTGCCCAATCTCGATGATCCGCCGCAGGATGTGCGGCAGCTTGGTCCGCGGCACCACGCCGTCTTGCGTGCAGTAGCTGGGGCTCAGGCGGCCCACCGCGCCGAAGGCCTGCTTGCGGGCCTTCCACAGCAGTTTCCGCTGCTTGGCGTCGGCCGCCTGGCGGACTTCGCGGGCCCCGCAGCGCAGGCAAAGCTCGCTCACCCGGTCGCGGGCTTCGTCGAGCCCCGCCTCGAGGCCGTCGACCTCGATCAGCAAGATCGCCTGAGCGTCGAGCGGAAAGCCAAAGTGGAAAGCCGCCTCCAAGGCGACCAGGATCCCCTGGTCCATCATCTCGAGCGCCGCTGGCACGATGCCAGCGCCGATGATCTCGCTGATCGCCGTCGTGGCGTCGTCGACCGAGTCGAACACGCCCAGCATCGTCCGCACGCCTTGCGGATCGGGAGTGAGCCGCACCCAGGCGCGGGTGACGATGGCCAGGGTGCCTTCGCTGCCGACGATGGCGCCCACGAGGTCGAGCCCCGGCTCGTCCTCGGTCGGGCCGCCGAACTGCACGATGCGGCCGTCGGCCAGCACGGCGACGACCCCCAGCACATGATTGACCGTGACGCCGTACTTGAGCGTGTGCGGGCCGCCGGAATTCGTGGCCACGTTGCCGCCGATCGTGCAAGCGCCCTGGCTCGACGGATCGGGAGCATAGTGATAGCCCGTGCCGACCAGTGCCTTGGTAAGCCAGAGGTTGACCACGCCGGCCTCGACCAGGGCCACGCGGTTCCGCAGATCGATTTCCACGATCTCGCGCATCCGCGTGAGCACGATCATCACCCCGCCGCCGACGGGCAAGCAGCCGCCGGCCAAGCTCGTGCCGGCGCCGCGCGGGAGAAACGGCACGTTGGCGGCGTTGCAGAGCGTTACGATCTCCGCCACCTGCTCGGTGGTGCGGGGAAACACCACGACGTCGGGGCAGTTCTTCTCGATTACGAACCCGTCGCACTCGTAGACGACGAGGTCGGAATGGGCCGAGAGCACGCCGTCGAGCCCGACGATCTCGCGGAAACGGGGAACGAGGGCCTGGACGGCGGGATTGGTCATTTGTAGCCCGCACTCGCCGAGTGCGGAATGCTTGGGACAACGGCAACGGGCCGACTACACAAGGGTTGTTTTACGATTTCGATCGAATGTCCGCTCCAAGCATTCTGCTCTCGGAGAGAGCAGGCTACGACCGAGCCGCGGCCGCGACTTGGACGCTCGCCAACTCCCGCGGATGCGGGCTCACCGCCTCCGCCGGCAGCGACGTAAGCACCACGCAGATCGTTTGCGTCTGTGGATCGGCCCAGGCCAACGTGCCGGTGGAACCCGTGTGGCCCAAGGTGGCCGACGAACAGCCTGGGCTGCCTGCCGCGGCGCCTACGTTCCAGCCAAGGCCGCGGGTCATCAGCGGTTTGGGGTTGTGATTCTCGATCATGAGCCGGGCCGTAGACGGCTTCACGGCCTTGCCCTGCTCGAGCAGGAACTCCGCCAGCAGGCGGCCGATGTCGGGCGCCGAGGCATGGGTTCCGCCCCAGGGGGCGCCGAGCTTGCGCCAGTAGGGGCTGTTCCAGTCCCAACTCTTCGCATTGGGATCGCCGCCGCCCGACTCGGGGGCCGCGCGCTCGGTTTGCACCGGCACGAACTCCTCGATCGCGAAGCGGCCCAAGCCCTGCGCCGAGCGTTTCATCTCGAGCGGCTGCAGCACGGCGCGATCGACAAGCGTCAGGATGTCGCTGCCGCTGATCAACTCCGCCACGTGGCAGGCCAGCAAAATGCCCATGCTCGAATAGCGATACCGCGTGCCGGGAGCAAACTGCAGCGGTGTCTTCACTGCTCCCTCGACGAAGGCCGAGAGCGGAGCGTGGGCCTGGCGAAGCTGGTTGTTCTCCGGCAACTGATCAGGCAGCCCCGAGACGTGCGTCAGCAGATGACGCAACGTCACATTCTCGCGCCCCTCGCCCGTGAAGGCCGGCAGGAACTTGCGGAGCGGATCATCGAGGGCGAACTGGCCGCGATCGAACAGCGTCATCAGCGCAGTCACGCAAACCGGCTTCGAGATCGAGCCGAGCAGGAACATCGCCTGCTCCGACTCGGCCTGGCCGAAGGCGCGTGTGAATTCGTGGTCGCGCTGCCGCACGTGGAGCACCGCTGCCCGTACGCTGCCGTTGGCCGTGGCCTGGGCCAGCGCGTCGGCCGCCGCTTCCAGGCGGTCTTGCTTCCAGGCCGCGAGCAATGGGGCGCCAAGCATGGCCGCGATTCCGCTTTGCAGGAGGGTGCGCCGATTCATGACGACCAGCCTAACGGCGGCCCGCGGCGCGGGCAAACCGTTCGCGCCGTTAACGGAAGCTCTGGGCCACTTCCGGCGGCGCGGGGCCGTAGTCGGCCGGCTCCATCGAGCAGCTTGCCCGCCCCTGGCTGAGCCCCCGCATGGCGCTCGAGTAGCCGAACAGGTTGCTCAGCGGCACTTCGGCGTCGATCACGGTGTTCCGCCCCCGCAGGTTCGTTTGCGTGATCATCCCGCGGCGCTGCTGCAAGTCGCTCACGAAATCCCCTACGTGCTCCTCCGGCGTGGTGATCTCGAGCTTCATGATCGGTTCGAGCAGCACGCCGCCTGCCTTTTCGAGCGCCTTGTCGAAGGCGTCTGCCGCGGCGATGCGGAAGGCCACGTCGGTCGACTGCGTCTCCACAGCTTCGGCGCCGGTGACGCTCAGCCGCACGCGGATCAGCGGGTTGCCGTAGAGGCCGGCCCCTTTTACGCGGGCGGTGAGCTCGTCGACGGCCGCCGTGAGCAGCGGCTCTGGCAGTTGCGTGAACAGTTCCGGCTTCACGATCACCGGGGCCGTGTTGTCGCTGATCGGCTCGAGCTTCACCCGCAGCTTGGCGAAGAGCTGCTGCCCGGCGATCATGCGATGGCATTCCCCTTCGGCCTCGGCCGCCCGTTCCACCGTTTCACGGTAGCTCACGCGCGGCTTGTGAACCTTGACGTTCAGGTTGAAGTCGCGGAGCAGCCGGTGCTTGATCACCTCGAGGTGCAATTCCCCCATGCCGGAGATGAGCGTCTGGCCCGTCTCCTCGCTCTCCGCGGCGCGGAACGTGGGGTCTTGCCGCTTCATCATCTCGAGCACGTCGGCCAGTTTCTTGCGCTCGGTCGAGCTCTCGGGCTCGATCGCCATGCTGATCACCGTTTCGGGAAAGACGATGCTTTCGAGCACGATCGGATGCTGGGTGTCGCAGATCGTGTCGCCGGTGATCGATTGCCGCAGGCCGATGACGCCCACGATGTCGCCCGCCTGGGCCTCGGGGATTTGCTCCTTGCGGTCGGCCTGAATGTGCCAGAGCTGGGCGGCGTTTTCCTTCTTGTCCTTGCCGGCGTTGAGCACGCGGGTGTTCGCCGCGAGCGTGCCCGAGTAGATCCGCACGATGTGCAGATCCCCATGCTTGTCGGCCAGGACCTTGAACACCAGTCCGCTGAAGGGCTCCGTGGGATCGGGCTTGCGCGATTCTTCCGCGTTCTTCTTCTTGGGATTCGTGCCGACCACGGGGGGCTTGTCGAGCGGACTGGGCAAGTAGTAGCCCACCGCGTCCAAGAGCGGCTGGATGCCGATATAGTCGAGTGCCGAGCCGCAGAGCACCGGCACGATCAGCCGAGCGAGCGTCGCCTCGCGCAGCACTTGGCGCACGAGATCGGGCGTGGGCTGCTCCTCTTCGAGCAGCACCTCGGCCAGCGCGTCGCTGTAGATCGAGAGATCGTCGAGAAGCTGGCCTCGCCAGAGTTCGGCTTCGACGCGGGCCTCGGGCGGGATTTCGCCGGCCACTACGTTCCGCCCCAGAGCCTGCTTCTCGAAAGTCAGCAGCTTCATCTCCACCAGGTCGATGATGCCGCGGAAGGCCTCGGGCAGGTGCGGCGGGCCGACGCCCAGCGGAATCGCCACCGGCAGCGGTTTGGTGTCGAGCCGCTTGCGCATCTGCTCGAGCGTGTCTTCGAAGCTGGCCCCTTCGCGGTCCATTTTGTTGATGAAGGCCAGCCGGGGCACGCCGTATTTGTCGGCCTGTCGCCAAACCGTTTCGCTCTGCGCCTCCACCCCTTCGCGGGCGCTGAACACCACCACCGCGCCGTCGAGCACCCGCAGGCTGCGTTCCACTTCGGCCGTGAAATCGACGTGCCCTGGCGTGTCGATGAGGTTGATCGTGTGCTGGCCCCAGGGGAACGAGACGCAGGCGGAATAGATGGTGATGCCGCGCTGCTGCTCTTCGGGGTCGAAGTCGGTTTCCGTCGTCCCCTTGTCGACATCCCCCATGCGGTGGGTGGCGCCGGAATAGAACAGCATCCGCTCGGTGACCGTGGTCTTGCCGGCGTCGATGTGGGCAATGATGCCGATGTTGCGAAGCAGTTCGATCCGGCGGGGCATGGCGCGGGAGGTGGTGCAGGGGCGGCGAAACGCGAGAAAACGAAGCTCCCAAGGTAGCGGTGCGGCCGCGGGGGTGGCAAGGGAGACGGAACTGCAAGGGGGGCAGCGACTTTGGTCGCCACAGCGAAGCTGCGCCGCTTGAACGCCCGACCTCGCCCCCTCCCGTCAGGGGGAGCGTCGCTTGCAAGAATACTTCGCCGTCGCCGCCAACTTTTTTCGTTTTGGCGGCTGATGGGTCCGTTTCTGTTGGCGGAGGAACTCTGACCACGCCACGGCCAGGAGCGCGGCACACGACCTTTTGCCTTCCTGAGAGACGCAACCCATGAGACCCATCAGGCACAACCCAGCCGCGCGCCGCGGACAGCGGCCGAACGATCCCGTTCAGATTCTCGTCGAGCTGATCCCGGCTGCCCTCGAGCAGCCGGCCGCCGACGTGGGTGAACTGGTCGAAGAATTGCTCCCGCTGGCGATCGCGCGGGTGGGAGAGGCGCTCGCCGCACGGCACTGGGAGGAATGGTGGGAGCGCTTGCACGGCGCCGGTGTGGCCGCGCAGCCGCCGGCCGGCGCGCGGGCCACTTACGCTGTGCGGCACTGGCAAGTCTTTGCCGACTCGCTCAGCGACGCCGAACGCGGCAAATTGCGGGCGTCCCTGCTGCGAGCATTGCAGGTTCAACCGACGCCCGGCCCGAACGGCGTTCCGGTTGACGAAGCGATCCCGCCGCGGACCGAGGCATTGCGGGCCGATGACGAGTCCTGGCGCAGCAATGGTTCAGCCGGCCAGGCGGCGTACGAACGCGCGGTAGTCCTCCGGCGTGTCGATGCCGCGGCTGGCCTGGTCAACGACCCCCACCATGATCGGCAAACCGGCGTGCAAGACGCGTAGCTGCTCCAGGCTCTCGAGCCGCTCGAGCGCCGTCACCGGAAGCTGCGTGATCTTGAGCAGGAAATCGCGCCGGTACGCGTAGAGCCCCATGTGCAGGTGGAAGTGGGGCGGATCGGCCGTGAGCAGCGAGTCGTCCCAAGTGCGGGCGTGCGGAATCGGGCTGCGGCTGAAGTAGATGGCGCGCCCCGCGCTGTCGAACACCACCTTTACGCAAGCCGGGTCGTCGAGCATTTCCTTGCTCCGCAGCGGCGTGGCTACGGTCGACATGCCGGCCTCGGGGTGCTCTTCGAGCAACTCCACCACGCGGTCGATGGCCGCCGGCGAAATTTCGGGCTCATCCCCCTGCACGTTGACCACGATGTCGTAGTCCGGCAACCGGCGGGCGACCTCGGCCACGCGGTCGGTGCCGCTGGTGAGATCGGGGCTCGTCATGTGAACGTCGCCGCCGAACGACAGCACGTTGCGGGCGATCTCTTCGTGGTCGGTGGCCACCAGCACCTTCAGCGGCCGCGTGGCCCGGCAGGCGGCCTCGTAGGTGTGCTGCACCATCGACTTGCCGGTGTCGCGGAGGAGCATCTTCCGCGGCAGGCGGGTCGAGGCCAGACGGGCCGGAATCACGATCACGCTGCGCGAGTGCAGACGAAGAGTCGGTTGCGAACGGGCCATGCGCGAAGCATCCTCCATGACGCGAAAAGCGGCGCCGACCGTGGCGCACAGGGCACTTGTAGCAAACTGGGCCAAATTGCGACAGAGCGACTACAGTCAGGCTCACCAGCCTGCCCAAACCACCTGCCCGCCAACTGGAAAATCATAGGGACATGGAGACCAGCGAGCCCAGCCAGCACAGCGCGACAAAGGCGGCGACACACCAGAAGCCAGCCAGAGCCGTCAGGCCAAGCAGGGCCAGCACGGTGAGAATCGTCGCCCCGCTGGCGCCCTTCGACACCATGAGCGCAAGAACCGCGCACAGGCCCGTTGCCACGAAGAGGCCACGAAGCGTGAATTGCGCCGGCTGATCTGACCTAGGCGGACTGGAGGGCGGCCACTCGCGGTAGAGAGGACTACCCCAATTCCAGCAGAGGGCGGCAATCGCCCCAGAGGCCGCAAACGCAACCGTCCAGAGCGGGTGAGCGGCGGCGAACAGCCGCGCGCCCGCCGGGTCTCCCAAGGCGAACATCAGGTCGTTCGCCAGGTAGTCGTCGGGCCAATACTGATCCGCACGATAGAAGCCGTTGACCGTGGTCCACGCGCTGGGAAACACGTAAACGTACACATACCAAAGCGGAGGAACGATCGCCAACAATGGGCTGAGAAAGTACAGCCAACCGGCGGCGCAGCATCCATAGCAAACCGGGCTGCGCCGCCGCAGGATGAACACCACGAACGCGCTGATCGGCAGCAGCCAGGTTGCGATTTCGGCTGCAGAGCGGTCCGTTCCGCCCCTCACGACGGAATCGGCGAAAACAGCCGTGATTCCGAGCGGCACGAGGGCAGCCAACAGTTTCAGCGCGCTTGGCACGCTGCGTTTCAAGCTGGTAAGGAGCGCCATGAGTGGCCGATCGAATCGCAGTAGGTCGCGCCTCGTCTCCCGAGCCTCTTGGTTAATTGTCGGAGAGATTCGCCAGCCGGACTAGGCCGAAGTTGCTGGACATCGCCCGACTCGCTTGGGACTCACGGCAGCAATACCCGAAGGCCCTTGAAGGGCCTTCGGTGGCAGCTACTTTGTCGAACTGTGCGCAGCTACTTCTTTTCCGCAGCATCACGCGGTCCCACCACAAGAACCACCGGTTTGCCCTCGATCACCAGCTTCGACTCGAGTTCGAAGCCTTTAGGCCGCGCGCGGTAGGTGAATTCGCCCGTCCCAAATGGGTCAGGCACGCTGGCCAGCTTCTCGCGGCCGCCCTGCCGCACGGCGATCGCCGCCTGCAGCATCGCCCGGCGGGCCTTGGCCTTGTTCTCGACGTCGAACGCCCGCGAATACGCCGGCGTGAACAGCTTGGCGATCGGATTGTTGGCGTACTGCCGTTCGAGGGCCTCGAAGGCTGCGCGTTGCTCGCCGGCCGGCAATTCGGCCACGCGCTCGGCGTCCTCGTAGAACTTGCCATAGCGGACGAGCATCGCCAGCGCGTTCACCGTGCCCAGAGCTTCGAGCACGGGCTTCATCTCGGGCAGCCGGTCGCCGGCGCTTGTGCCTTCCGACTCGAGATGGCCGCGGAACCAATCGACGAAGTAGGTCCGCTCGAGCCGCATCGAATCCTTCACCGTGCCGCCGGGCGGGAGACTGGCGAGCCGCTTGGAAAGCGCGTCGAGCGATGCCGCATTGAGCTCGGGCAGATGCTCGGCGGCCAGGTCGACGAACATCGACTCGATCGCCCTTTGGACGAGCACCGAGATGAGCACGTTGTCGACGCCCGCGTGCTGGGCAAGTGCCAACCCGGCGCTCATGTCGGCCACGGCCTCGGCTTGATGCCCTCGCGCGAGTTCGCGGCGGGCATGGAGCGCGGCGAGCCGAGCGAGCTCACGGGCCTTGGCGAGGTGCGGCAGGAGCAGCGCGGGGCCGTCGCTCAAATCGAGGCTCCAATCGCAGGCGGCGAGCTTGCTCCCCCGCTGCAAGTAGACGAGCGCCCCGCGCACGTTGTCGACGATGGCCTGGGCGTCGCCATCGAGCGGGACGGTGGCCCAGTCGCCGATGATTCGCTGCTGCTGCTCGTTCCACTGCGGCAATTGGGCAAAGGCTTGCCAGTACTTGAGCGCAGCGTTGTCGGCCAGCGTGGGCACGGCGGCGCCCGGCTGCTGGGCGCCGGCGAGCTGGGGCGCGGCCAACATCAGCAAGAGCGCCGCGAAGCGGATGGGGCGGGCAAGGCGATCCGATCGAAAGCAAAACATAGACGGCTCCTTGGGGAGATCTAATGGGGAAATAGGGCGTCCAACGAATCGCGTGCCCGCGGCGAACCCGCAGACGCGAGGCCGAATTGGGCCGCGTGCAGATCGAGCAAGGCGTCGAGCGACGCCGAGGAGCGAGCGAAGGCTTGTTGATAGTTGAGGGCAGTTGGAACTCGCGGCGCGGCAGGTTGGCCGAGCCGCGGCGCCGGCGAGGCAAAGAACGCCGCGGCCATGAGCAGCGCAGCCGCCACGGCCAGCGCCGCGGACCGCTGCAGGAAGAGAACAAGGCGGTTGTCGGCAGAAGCGAGCCGAGCCGTCGAGGTCGCGGCGAGTTCGGCCGCAATGCCCTGCTCGAGCCGCGGCCGAACGCCGAGCGGCCGCAGCGCCGCCAGTTCGCGTTCGAGTTCATGATCGTTCATCGAATCGTCTCCTCGGCCAACTGCGCGCGCAGCCGGGCCAGTGCATAACGATAGCGCGACGCGGCGGTGTTGGCCGGCACGCCGAGGGCCTCGGCGATCTGGGCGAACGTCAGTTCGCCCCACAGCTTGAGCACCAAGACCTCGCGTTGTTCGGCCGGCAAATGAGTGAGCGCCGCCTCGATCGCCGCCCGGCGTTCTTGGCGCTCGAGCGGATCGGCGAACCACGGTTCCTGCGATTCAACAGCCGCCGCGGCCGCCTCCCGCTGCTTCCGCCGCGATTCGCCCCGCTGCCGCTCGAGCGCGGCCCGTTTCACGCAGGCGTACAGGTAGGCCAGCGGATCTTGGGCCCGGTCTCGCGAGCGCCAGAAGCGCACGAAGGCTTCTTGGACCGCGTCTTCGGCGTCGGCTCGGCAGGCCGTCCAGCCGCCGGCGAAGAGTACGAGCGCAGGGCCGTGCTCGGCCAGCCACGCTTCCCAACGCTCCTCCTCGGCAGGCATTCCCGGCTCACAGGGTCCGACGCTCGGGGCTTTACCAACAAGACGCCGCCGCCCGGCGGTTTTGTCTAGTGCCACGGAAGTCTGTCACACAAGCCCGCAGCGCAAGCAAGGGACGCGAGCGCCGGTTGGACGCGCTGGCCGAAAATGCCTCTCGGCCCGCGAAGAGGTTAGACCGGGGCTCGACCAGGGACGCGTGGCTCTCTCTTGCTCGCGCTGCGGGCCAGTGTCGCAGGGCAACCCAACTTGGAGCGGTAACGCGGCATTAGTCCCGCTTCCGCACCTTCCGCCGTGCCGCCCGTTCGAGCACGGCCACCAGCCCGAGCGTGCAGGCGACCATCGTCAGCACGATCACGGCCCCCGCGGCGTTCACCTGGTGCAGCAGGAACGCCCCCAGCCCGCAGGTGGCCGTGGCCAGGTAGATCGTGAGCACCGCCTGCGATTTGGTCATGCCGAGATCGACCAAGCGGTGCGAGAAGTGGCTCTTGTCGCCGACGAACGGGCTGCGCCCCTCGCGGAAGCGAATCCACAGCACCGACACGGTGTCGTAGAGGGGAATCGCCAGGACGCAGAGCGGGGCCAAGATGGCATGCCGAGGCGCCTGACCTCCGCTGAACGTGGCCAACAGCGTGGCGACGGCGATGAGGAAGCCCACGAAGTAGCTGCCGGCGTCTCCCATGAAGAGCCGCGCCGGCGGCCGGTTGTGCCACAGAAAGCCGCACAGGGCTCCGACGAGCACCAGCAGCAGGCCGCCGACGAACAACTGCGGCTGGTTCGTGATTGGATCCGGGGCCGCCAGCAACACGGCCGCCAGCATCGCCGCGGCGATCGCCGCCACGCCGCCGGAGAGGCCGTCCATGTTGTCGAGCATGTTGAACGAATTGATCAGCCACACGATCCACAGCACGCTGGCGACGCCCGTAACGAGCGGCCAATCGACGAAGGCGGTGAGCCGCCAGCCTTGCCAGAAAACGACGATGGCGGCCACGAGGAATTCGGCCCCCAGGCGGACCTGCCACGGCAAGCCGCGCAGATCGTCGGCCAGGCCGAGCAGCATCACGAGCGTACCGAGAGCGAGCAGGAACCAGAGGCTGCCCAGTTGACTCTGCAAGCCGGCCAGGTGAGGCCGCGCGAACTCTGGCAGCCAGGAGTTCAGCGACGACGATCCTGCGGCGTCGCTGAATGAGAACACCAGGACGGAGAGCGAAATCAGCGGCAGCATCACACCCAGCCAGATCGCCAAGCCGCCGCCGAGAGGAGTCGTGCGCGTGTGGACCTTGCGCTCCCCCGGCTCGTCGACCAGTCCCCAGCGCGCGGCCTTGCGGCGCACGACGAAGCAGGCCGCCCAGGCGACGGCGAACGAAGGCAGCAGTGTGCCGAAGAGCAGCCAGGTCATTTGTTCGAGAGGGGCGTCCGCATTTCGTAGCCCGCACTCTCCCGAGTGCGGAATGCTGAGCGGCTAATTGCGCTAGCCGGAGCGCACGGCGTTTCTGCACTCCGCAATCGGAGAGTGGGGGCTACTTCTGCCGCAGCCGATTGCGGCAGTGGGTAAAGAACTCGTGGTAATCCGGACGGCGATAGTCGGGAAACGTCCACTCCCGTTCCCGCCAGCCGCCGTCTTTGAAGTATAGGGTGACTTCGGCGTACACGCCGTCGCGCAAATACACCCGGTGGGCATGGTCCTTGGTCGACGCGAGCACCAGTTTCGCCTGGGTCAGGTAGCCCGGGTCGAGGTTCAGCGGCCGCGGCTCTGGATGAAGCCCTAGCGCTGCGTATTCGACTTCCCAGGCGTTCGTGGTCCGCTTCCAGTCGGCCAGCTCCGCCGCGTCGGCCAGCGTCTCGAAGCCCCAAAAAACCTTGCTGAGCACCGCCCCCATCGTCGGCTCGTAGTAGCGGGTCTCGCGGAACTCGAACGCGGGGCTGGCGAGCGACACAGCTCCCCAGGCGGCCTCTGCCCGCAGGCGTGCCCAGGCGAGCGCCTCGGCGTGCTGGCTGAATGCAGCGAGCAATCGCAACACGGGCGGCGAGGAGTGCAGATCCCCCATGCGCGGTCACTCGTCGTCGGGACGCGCCGGCTTCGCCAGCCGTGCGAGCCCCGTGCGCACGAACTGCACGAGATCCGCCGCCCGCGTCACCTGTTGCCACTTGGCCTGGGCCAGCGCTTGCCAGCCCTGCGCCGGCGGCTTCATCTCGTTGCGGAAGTACTCGATGAACACCTGGCCGATCCAGCGGGTGACGAGCGCCTGCACGAGCCCCTGCAGCACGCCGCCGGCGATCGTGCCCACGCCCGGCACGGTCTTGAGCATGGACGCCACGGCCGTGCCCAGCGCGGGCGCGGCCAGGTTCGACCCGAGGATCGAGAGCAGGTTCTTGCCGAGCTCGCCGACGAGCCGCTGCGCGGTGTCGAGATCGATCGGCTGGCCGTAGACCTTGGCCAGGTCGAGCACCATCTTGACGCTGATCGCCAGCGCCCCCGCCACGTCGATCACCGGCAGCGGGCTGAGCGCCGCCACGCCGCCGGCCTGCCACATCGTGCGGTCGACGATCTGCTGGGCGCGTGCGTCGAGCGTAGCCAGCACTTGCTGCTTAGCGTCGGCCACGAGTCCCCGCGAGCGCCACAATAGGTTGGCGAGCAGCAGCTCGCGGCTGTCACTGCCCACGCGGGCCAGCATCCGCTGGGCGAGGGCCGAGATGTCGGGCTCGAGCTCGACCTGCTCTTCCACCTGTTCGCCGCCGGACGTCACGCGCACGCGCGTGCGGCTGGTGGGGCGTGCCCGCAGCGTAATGACCTCGGCTGTCGGCAACACGCGTTGCACCTGCTCGGCGAGCTGCTCGCGGAGCCGCGCGCGATCGGCCGGGTTGTACCAGTCGTCTTTGTTGAGGCACACGATCAGCGGCTTCTCGAGCTTCGCCAGCTCGACGAGCATGTCGTATTCGAAGTCCTTGAGGGGGCCGTCGACC
>JBGAPH010000039.1:0-61846 GCA_044221365.1 Pirellulales bacterium | reverse complement strand
GGTTCCTGGGAGTGTCGCGCCACAAACACCTCCTAGACCACTGTAAGGGGTAGAATCCAGAAACCAGCCCTCTCGTTCCTCGCCGGTCGGCGGACCCGCACGCAGGCAACGCAATGAACGATCGCCTCACCATCGTCGCCCTGACGTCCATCACCGTCTTTTTCGCGGGGACTCCGCTCGCGGCGCAGCTCTACGACGATGGCGGGGTGCACGCCATTACGGGAACGGCGCCGGACACCGTGGTGATTCGGAACGGGCCCGCGGCAACTCCGACGACGGTCCTCGTGGGCCCATCGGCGGACGTGCCCTTCCTCGAAGCATTCGATGACAGCGTCCTTGACGTGTCCGGAGGGTCGATTTCGCACGCTTGGATCCGCGACTCCGCGCGAGTCATGATGGGTGGGGGCGAGATCAGCCACCTGACCGCCTACAACTCGGCCCAACTTCGGATCGAGGGCAACAGCGTCATCGGCCACCTGGAGACGCACGACGCGGCGAACGCCGTCGTGCTAACTGGCGACTTATCGCATCTAAGGGCATACGACGGTTCGCGGATCACCGTCGATGGGGTGCGGAGCGAAGGCGGGAGCTTCGTTTCCGCCCTGGGCTCCTCCAAGAGTTCCGGCGGCGAGCCGGCGGCCGAAGCAAGTCAAGTCGACGTCTTGGGGGGCGAATACTCTGCGGCTTTCGCCCAGGCTGGCGGTGTGGTGAACCTGCATCGCGGCACGTTTGCCGGCGCGCGTGCCAGCAGCGGCGGCACGATCAATGTCTTCGACGCCGACGTGACCGAGCTCTTGGGGCCCTCCTCGGCAACTGTAAACGTGTTCGGGGGCAAGGTCGCCAGTCTCTGGGCAGCGGACGGGTTTATGGGCATCTGGGGAGGGCAAATTGGCGAGATTCGCGATGCTCAGGACGGCGTGTCGCACTCGGGCGACGTCCACATCTATGGACTCAGCCTCCACTACTCGGGCGTCTTTGGCGATCGGCTAACGGGCGTGCTGTCCGATGGGACAGCGATCGATGCGCCGGTTTCCCTGGAAAGGAACCGGCTCCATCTCCACGTCGTGCCGGAGCCCGAAGCCGCGATGCTCGCCCTGCTCTGTCTAGTGTCGTTGGCCCTTGTGCCATCCTGGGTTCGCCGCTGCTAGACGCGACGCCCCCAACCTGCGCCGCAGGGCCGCCGGCAGCCCCAGCAGCCAGGTCACCTCCTGCGGCTCGAGAAACGTCAGCCAGCCGAACATCATGATCCATTGGAACAGGAACATGTTCAGGGCGTAGTCGATCGCCAAGTGCAGGCTGCATGCGACGATCAGGCAAGGCAAACGCAAGCGCGGGATCCAGATGGCGAACGGAATCACGAGCTCGGCCAGGACGATGCCCCAGGCCGCCGCGCGCAGCACAGGCAGCGAATCAAAGACGGCGGCCGGCGCCCAAAGCGGATCGAACGCGTCTTCGAGCCGCGATACGTAGTACAGCGCGTTCCCCTCGCGCCAGGCGACGCCTTGCGTCTTGTAGATGCCGCTCGCCAGCAGAATCAAGCAAGTCTGAAGCTGCATCAAGCGTAGCGGCCACTTGGGGCGGGGCCGGAGCGCTGCGTCCGCCCGTCCGTTCCGCCGCCAGACGTCGAGCGACCATGCGGCGCCAAGCGGCAGAAAGATGAGCAAGAAGGCAAACATTCGAAACACAACGTCCTCGCCGTCGCGAATCGCTTGGTTTCGCTGTTGGAACGACACGATCCAGAGGAACACGCCCACAGACTGCACGCGCGTAAACAGTCCCAAACCCAGCAGCACGACCTGCGCGACGAACAGCAGGTAGAGCGCCGTGAGCCAGCCCATCCCTGCGGGCGCCAGCCGCAACAGCGACCAACTGCCGCGACCGATATATTCCAGCGAAACCGAGTAGGGCAGCCCGCCTTGCTCACCGTAGTACAGATCGAGGAAAGGCCACTGACACACCAGATCGAGCAGCAGCAAGCCGGCGAACCCGATTCGCAGGATCGCGCACAGCCGCAGATCGACCGCAGCGAAGAAAAACCGGTCCCATGCGGCGCAGCAGGCTGCGAGCAACTCGGCTGGCCGTTTCATGGGTAGTCCTTCCCAAAAAACGTCCGCGCATGTTGCGGAGCGATCGATTGCCCGAACGGCCGCCAGTCTTCAGCGGGCGGGGCGAAATTGACCCAGTGGCAAGTCAGTTCCACGCGGCGCACCTTCGCCCCGCCGTCCGCCTCTTGGCGGCGCGCCAGGTAGTCGGCAAAGGCCGTCCAAAGGGCGTCCGATTCGCCCTCGCGGGCGTTTGAAAGAATGGCGCTGTAGTAGTTGATCTGCCGGCTGCGGCGAAAACGCTCCCAACGGCTAAGTCGCTTCCACTGCGGGGACCGCCAATGCACGGTGCGGCCATCGCTCAACTGTAGTTCGGCCGTGAGATGCTCGTTCCAACTCTGTGGCTCGGGGGCAAACAGATACCATTTCGGCTGATGGATCCCGAGCGGCTCGAGCAAAGGCCGAAGTTGCGCGGCAAGCCAGCGATGTGGGGCGCCAGCGCGGGGAGCGCCATCGATCAAGATCACGAGCAACAAGACGGCCACGAAGGCCCGCTGAAACCAGCCGACGCGCACGACCGTCGACTCCGCGCGCGCGCTCGAGCCTGAAGAACCAGCCCCGTTGGCGATACCCTGGGAAAGTTCTGACATCGGAGGCTCGAGAGGCGCCAGCCGGCAAGGTCCCTCTCCAGCATGTTCCGCCGGCCGCCGCGCGACAAGAATGCGTGTCCGCACGGCCCCGCTCCGCGCTAACAATTCTTAGCGCCTACACCAGTTCCGGCATCGGCCGGTAGGTGTTGTGGTCGACCAAGTACTGAGGCCGGCCCGAGCGGTCCTGGATGGTCACGCGATCGATGTCGATGCCCAGGCGGTTGTAGAGCGTGGCAAAGACTTCTTGGAAGTGGACGGGCCGCTCTTCGGCATGTTCGCCCAGGCGGTTTGTCGAGCCGATCACCTGGCCGGTCCGCAGCCCGCCGCCGGCCATGAGGGCGCAGGAAACTTGCGGCCAGTGGTCGCGACCGGCGTCTTTGTTGATCTGCGGGGTGCGGCCGAACTCGCCCCACACGATCACGGTCACGTCGTTCAGCATGCCGCGCTGCTCGAGGTCTTCGACCAGGGCCGACACCGCCTGATCGAGCATCGGCATGTCTTCGCGCCCTTGGCGGAAGTTGTCGTTGTGCCAGTCCCAGCGGCTGAAGGAAAGGGACACGCAGCGCACGCCTGCCTCGACCAACCGGCGGGCCAGCAGGAAACTCGTGAGCAGGCGAGGGCCGCCATCGTCGCGGTTCTGGTTCACGCCTGTGCCATAGCGCTCGCGCCACCGCGGGTCTTCGCGCTCCAGATCGAGCGCCTCGAGCAGCTTGCCTGAAGTGAGCAGGCCGAAGGCTTGTTCGTTGAAGGAGTCCATGCCGTCCATCATTCCGGTGGCGTCGGCCTGGCGGCGGAAGCGGTCGAAGCTGCCCAGCAGCGCGCGGCGATCTCCCAGCCGCTCGAGCGTGACGCCGCGGAGGACCATATCTTCCTGTTCGCCGCCGTTGTTGGGGCGGAAAGGAGCATGGGAAATGCCCAGGAAGCCGGGGTTGCCGGCGTCGGACCAGGGCACATGCCCCATCTTGGGCGACAGGCCCACGAACGGCGGTACGCCCGGCTTGCTCGAGCCATAGAGCTTCGAGAGGACCGAGCCGAGCGCCGGATAGCCGCCGGCCGGTTGTTGCTGCCGCTTGCGCCAGCCGGTGAGGCACTGGTGGGCGAAGTGGTCGCCATCGGCCCCCACGATCGAGCGGATCGGCACGAACTTGTCCATCATGCCGGCGATCCGTGGGAACAACTCGCCGATCTCGATGCCAGGCACCTTGGTCTTGATCGCCTTGAACTCGCCGCGGATCTCGCTGGGGGCATCCTGTTTGATGTCCCACATGTCCTGGTGCGGCGGCCCACCGGGGAGAAAGACCATGATGATGGCCTTGTTGCTCGACCCGCGCACGCCGGAGGAAGCCTGGGCCTCGAGCACCTGGTTGAGCGACATGCCGCCCAGGGCCAGACCGCCGATCTTGAGGAAGCCGCGTCGGCTAATGCCATCGCAGAAACGGCCTTGCGACGGACCGAGAATGGTCAGCACGGCGAACCTCCTTGGCTTCTCAGGCGGGGGATAGCAGGGGGGCTAGGAGCCCCTCGGGCGGGATCTGCATCCTATCAAAATGCGCTTATCGATGCAACATTTTGAGCGGGCGGCCACAGAGCGCGGAGCAAGCCGCGCGGCGCCCGACCATGGGCTCGACGTGCAGTTCAAAGACGCGAGACGCCTTAGACACCTTCGAACAGCGTCCCGTTCGACCGGCTCGCCTGGCCGTTCTTGGCCTTGGCCTTCGTCTGGCGGGCGCGGGCGCGCTCGCGCTCGTTCTGGTCGGCGCCCCCGACGGCATCCTTCAGCCGCCGCCCCAAGTGCGTAGGCGGAGCGCTCAACACCGGGTCTTCAGGCCCCGTGAGCAACTCCCCCTCCTTGCAGGCATTCACCCGCTCGAGCCCCTTCTTCCGGTACTCCTTCGACAACTCGAGCCCGATCCACCGCCGCCCCAGCTTCTTGGCCACCGTCACCGTGGTGCCGGAGCCGGAGAAGGGGTCGAGCACCAGGTCGGGCTCGGTGGTCTCGGTCCCCGCGTCGCTGCTCACGCGAATGATCCGCCCCAACAGCTGCTCGGGCATCTGGCAGCCGTGAAAACCCATCCGCTCCTTGAACGTGCCGGCCACGCGCGAGAAGAACCACGTGTCTTGATCGGGCGAGAAACCGTCGGGCACGTCTTGCGGACGCAGGATCCAGGTGTCGTCGGGCATGCGGCCGTCGGGATGGGCCCGCGAGTCGCCGTAGACCAGGCTGCGGGCCGACTGCACCCGGACCCCCTTGTCCATGTAGTTGAAGGTGAACCGCTTGGGGTCCTTCACGAAGTGGAACAGGTGGACGTGCGAGCGGTTGAACTTCTTCTTGCAGTTCACGCCGAAAGTGTAGTACCAGATCACCCAACTCCGGCAGGTGAAGCCCAGCTTCTGGCGGGCGATGACCTTGAGCTCGGCGGCGAACTCGTCGCCGATGGCCAGCCAGAACGTGCCGGTCGGCTTGAGCACACGGTGGAGGGCCCCCATCCACTGCTCGCTCCAAGTGAGGAAGTCGTCGTACGACTGGCGGTCCTCGTAGACGTCGTACTTGTAGCCGATGTTGAACGGCGGATCGGCAAAGGCCAGGTCGACCGAGCCCTCGTCCATTTGGGCCATGAGCTTCAGGCAGTCGCCTTGGTGGATCGTGCCGGGGGACAGGCTCATCGGGCAGGGCCTCCTGCGAACGCGCGAAACCGACTCCATGCAGAAGCGGCCCCGCTTCGGGGCCAGCAGCTAGCAATATACACGAGTCCAGCAGGAGGCGCTAGGGGCCCTCCGGGGAACCGCATTCCAGCTCGAGAGCGCGGCTCGCGGGTTCCGAACCGACTCGCTCGCCGCTCCGCGCCCTTGCTTGTCAAGAAAAAATCTCCGCTGCAACTCGGATGTTGCCCGGCAGTTACGTCCCGACTTTCTGCTTTGCGCGGTTTTTGCCCGCATCGCTTCGCTAGATTTTGCAGGGTTAGGAGTAATGCTCCCTGCCATGACCCAGCCGCCTGACACCGAGGAACTGCTCCGCCGCGCGGCCGCCGGCAACGGTTCCGCCGCCGACCAATTGCTCGTGCGGCATCGCGATCGCCTGTGCCACATGGTGGCGATTCGCCTCGACCCGCGCGTCGCGCAGCGGGCCGACCCCTCCGACGTCGTTCAGGAAGCGCTCGCCGAGGCCCACCGGCGGCTGCCGCAGTACCTCGTCCAACGTCCGATTCCGTTCTATCCCTGGCTGCGCCAGCTCGCGTGGGACAAGCTCCTCGAGCTGCATCGGCGGCACGTGCAGGCGGGCCGCCGCAGCGTTGCACAGGAATGCGTTTGGGAAGGCGCCGTCGCTGAACCTTCGGCCGTGGCGCTGGCAGATCAACTCCTGCAGAGCGGGACCTGCCCGAGCCGTGCTTTGATGCGAGAGGAAATGCGCGCCCAGGTCCGGCGGGCGCTCGATCAACTCAGCCCGGCCTACCGCGAGGTGCTCGTGCTGCGATTTCTGGAACAGCTTTCCACCGAAGAAGCCGCCGCGGTCCTCGAGATTTCTCCCAGTGCGTTCAAGGCCCGCCAGGTGCGTGCCCTCCACAAGCTCCGGTTGCTGCTGAATCGCGATTCGTCAAGCTCATGAGCTCAACACCCCCGACCCACGACACGGCTTCGCCCAGTCTCGTCGTCAGCCCTGAGCTGGCCGAGCTCGTCGACCAGATCAGCAAACGCGTTTTGCGGGGCGAACGCGTCGACCCGGCTCGCGTGCTCGACGAGCATCCCGCGCAGGCCGACCAACTGCGCGAACTCTTGCCCACGGTGCTCGCCATCGCCGGGCTCGGCGGCCTGGGACTGCCCGCCGGCGCTGGCGTGGCGGGCGAACCGCTCGGCAGCCTGGGCGACTTTCGCCTGCTGCGCGAAGTGGGCCGCGGCGGCATGGGGGTGGTTTACGAAGCCGAGCAGCTCTCGCTCGGCCGCCGCGTCGCGCTCAAGGTGCTGCCGCTGGCCGCCATGCTCGACGAGCGGCAATTGGCCCGCTTCAAGCACGAGGCTCAGGCCGCCGCGCTGCTCAAGCACCCTGGCATCGTCAACGTCTACTGCGTCGGCGTCGAGCGCGGCGTGCATTTCTACGCCATGGAGTTGATCGAAGGGCAAAGCCTGGCCGAGATCATCGCGGACCTCCGCCACGTAGATTCCTCTGGCCTCCCTCTCCGTCCGGGAGAGGGCCGGGGTGAGTGTCCTGTAGGCCCCGACACGGTGGCCGCGGCCGCCGATTCCACGGTCCGCGAACCGCTCGGCCCACGGCAGTTCCGCCGGGCGGCGGAACTGGGCATCCAGGCGGCCCAGGCCTTGGAATACGCTCACCAGCGCGGCGTGATCCATCGCGACATCAAGCCCAGCAATCTGCTGGTCGACGCGGCTGGCCGGCTGTGGGTCGCCGACTTCGGCCTGGCCCAGATCGCCGGCGGACATGAGCTGACGATGACCGGCGACCTGGTGGGCACGCTCCGCTACATGAGCCCGGAGCAGGCCCGCGGCGAGCGGCTCTTGGACCAGCGGACCGATGTCTACTCGCTGGGCGCCACGCTCTTCGAACTGCTCACCGGCCAACCCGCGTTTGCCGCGACCGATCGTCAGCGACTGTTGCGGCAAATCCTCGAGACAGAGCCCCACTTCCCGAGGGAGCTCGAGAGTCGCATTCCAGTCGATCTCGAAACGATCGTGCTCAAGTGCCTGTCGAAGGCCCCGGCCGACCGCTATGACACGGCCCAAGCCCTGGCCGACGACTTGGAGAGGTTCGTGGAGCAGAAGCCCATCCATGCCCGACCGCTGGGGCGGCTAGCCCGCGCCTGGCGGTGGTGCCGGCGCACACCCGCTATGGCGGGACTGGGGGCGGCTGTGTTCTGCCTGGCGCTGCTGGTGAGCGTGGCCTCGCCGCTGGTGGCCCTCCGCGAACGCGGACATCGCCAGCAGGCCGAAGCGACGACCAAGCAAGCCCGCTGGCAGCAGTATTTGTCGGACATGCACGCGGCGATGGCGGCCTGGGACGACGCCGACGTCGGCCGCGTGATGGCGCTGCTCGAGCGCCACCGGCCCCAACCGGGCGAGCCTGACCAGCGCGGGTTCGAGTGGTACTACCTGTGGAAGCAATGTCAACCGGGGCTGACGACGCCGACGATTCACGCGGATGCGCCGCTGTCAACAATCACGGTTGCATCCAATGGCCAGCAATTGGCAACGGGAGACGGTAACGGCCGCGTAATGCTCTGGGACGCCGAGCAGCGCCGGCTGTTGAAAGTGCTCGCCGGGCACGATCCCACTTGGCTTTGGGCACTCGCGGTTTCAGCCGACGGGCGGACGATCGCCAGTGCCGGAAACGACAACACCGCCCGACTCTGGGATATCGCCAGTGGCAAGATCCTCCATGTCTTCGCCGGACACCGCGACCGGATTCTGCAACTCAGCATTTCGCCCGACGGACGCTTCCTGGCGACCGCGAGCGCCGATCGCACGGCGAAGATCTGGAATATCGCGACGGGCGCGGAACAAGTCATGCTGAAGGCTGAGAGCTTCGTGACCAGCGTGTGCTGGCTCGACAACGAGACGGTGCTCACCGTCAGCCGCGATGGGGCAATCCGCACCTGGAACGCGCGCACGGGAGATCCACTGCGTGTGCTCGCGAGGTTGCCGCTAGTCCCGTTTCGAAGTGTACTGTCGCATGACCGCACAAAGCTGGCCGTAGCTGGCGCCGATTACGCAGTCCGCCTGTTCGACACTCGCGACGGCCGACTTCTCGACGCCCTCGCGGCCCATCGGGGGCGGGTGTTCGGCCTAGCGTTTTCAGCCGACGACGCGCTGCTGGCAACGTCTGGCGAGGACCGTCAGATCGTCGTTTGGAGCTTGGCCACCATGGAAGCGCTGAATGTGCTCCGGGGTAATTCCGAAAACGTCACTGGCCTGGCTTTCTTGCCGGACGGGCGGTTGGCGGCGTCGAGTTGGGACGGTTCCCTCAAAACCTGGAACCTTGCCCGCAACTCGGCCGACGACTCGGTCTGTCGGGGGCATACCGACTTCACGCTCGACGCAGCTTTCGACCGGACGGGAGAGATCGTTGTCTCGGCCAGCGCCGACGGTACGGTCCGCGCGTGGCACGCGGTAACCGCGCAGCCGCTCCACGTGCTGCGGGGCAACACCGATTGGGTTTGGTCGGTCGCTTGCTCGCCGCGCGATTCCGTCGTCGCCGCCGCGGGCGACGACGGCGCTGTGCGGCTCTGGGATCTGGTCAGCGGGGCCGCGATCTGGACAGCCAGCGGACACAGCGGCGGGGCCAACGGCGTGGCGTTCTCCCCCGACGGAGAGCGGCTCGCCTCCAGTGGCCACGACGGCCACGTGCGGTTCTGGGACGTGCGGACTGGCGCCCCGCGGCAGGTATTCGCGCAGCCCAACGAGGGCGTCGGCGGCTTGGCGTTTTCACCCGACGGGCGGCGACTCGCAGTGGGCAATTCGAAAGGCCGCGTGACGCTGCTCGACGCCGATTCCGGGCGCGTTCTGCTCGCGCTCCCAGCCAAGGCTTCGCCTGTGGCAGAAATCGCCTTTTCACCGGATGGGACGCAGTTGGCCGCGGCCTTCGAATCGGTTGACTCGATCGTCTTGTGGGACTCAATGACCGGCGCCGAGATTCACGCAATCATGCACATTGGCGCAACGCGATGTGCGTTTTCACCCGATGGGCGAACGGTGGCCACCGCCGGCCGCGACAACGTGGTTCGGCTGTGGGATGTCACCAGCGGAGAGGAGCGGGCCGTGCTCAGCGGACACTGGGCGTGGGTGGAGGGCATGGCTTTTTCTCCAGACGGACGGGTGCTGGCGAGCAGCAGCGACGACCGCACCGTGCGGCTCTGGCGGGCGCCGGCGCCCGAGCAGAACCCACCGTCGACCGACTGACCGAAGGGCCGGGTCCAATCACGCAATCTGTGCGGTCGCCCGTGCGCTAGCGGTGCGCGCCGACCCGCGATCGAGCGACCTTCAACTCATCAAGGACACTCCGCGATATGCGACTCTCCACGAAAGTTTGTTCTCCTTGTCTGCCAGCTCTGGTGATCCTCATGGTTGCCGCCAATTCAGCGGCATTACGATTGCCTGCCGCGTCGCCCCAGTTCCTATTCGGCATCTCCACCAAGGTTGCCGGCGTCGATAGCGATGGCGTCCTCGAACATTCGCCCAGCTTGACGCCCGACGAACTGGAACTTTTTTTTCGCCGAGGGGACGACCTGTACGAGGCAAGGCGCGCGTCGAAGCACGATGCGTTTGGCCAACCTGCGCGGATCGATGAGCTGAGCGTTGCCGGTGTCGTCGAAAGTGGCCCGAGCATTTCGGCGGATGGGCTGACGCTCTACTTCCACCGAGGCACTGAGCCAGGAACCTTTCTTAGCGACTCGAACGACATTTGGACGGCCTCCCGCCCCTCGCGCGACGCGCCGTTTGGATCGCCAATCGACCTCTCCGAGGGCTGGGGGACGACCGGTCTGTTTCGGTTTCCGGACGTCTCCGCAGACGGTCTTAACCTGTACTTGACTCAGTGGACTACAGGCGATGGCGACATTTACGTGGCCACCCGCGCGTCGACGGATCAGCCCTGGGATGCACCACTGCCGGTGCCGGAACTGGCTATTGGTGGCGTCTGGCAAGGCCGCAGTGGTGTTTCCGCGGACGGGCGCCAACTGTTCTTCGAAGACTGGTCGCATGTGGAGACGAATCGAGGGGGAGATAGCTTGGGCAACATTGCCGTCGTTACTCGCCCCTCGTTGAACGACAGTTGGTCGGACCCGGTGAACCTGGGCGACGCGATCAACTGGGGAGGTTACAACACGGAGCCGTACCTCACGCACGATGGCTCAACGCTCTACTACTGGCGGGCGCAAAACCTTCCCGATGGCAGCAATCTCGACCCAGCCTCCATGGACATCTACCAGGCCCCGGTCCTCCCCTTCGCCGTCGTGCCGCTAGCTGGCCAGGGCAGCGCCTATCAGCAGACCTTTGACACGCTGGGCAGTTCAAGCAAGGACGCCGGTCAGGCCTTCCCCGTCGGTTGGACGTTCACCGCCAACGACGTGATCTTCAACAGCGCCACGACCCAGAAGTTTCCCGCCGCAAGCCACCAGTACGCAGGCGCCTTCAACGCCGGCTCGTCGGGGGACGCAGACCGCGCCTTGGCCACGGGGGAAACGCAGCTCGAGACCGGGGAACTGCAGTTCCGCGCGCATGTAAATGGCGGACCGGTGCAGGCTGTGCGCCTGTCCGTCGACGTCGAGGCCTGGCAGGTGTTCAAGAACCAGACGGTCACGCCTGGTGAGGCGGCTTTCAACGTGATCCTCGAGGCCGACACCGGCAAGGGGTTCGAGAAGCTCGCCGACCTGGGCCGGGCCACGACCGGCGAGAAGCTCGTATTCCCAGAGATTGGCAGCGGCCTCAACGGCAATGATCCGGCCAACCGGGGCTCATTCGACAGCGGGCCGCTCAACGTCAGCATTCCCGAGGGCGCCACGCTGCGGCTGCGGTTCGTGCCCCCCAGTGAAACCGACGTGGTTGGCTGGACCTTCGGCCTCGACAACCTGTCGCTGCACACCGCCGCCCCCGGCGACGCCAACGTCGACGGCAAGGTGGACCTGACCGATTTCGGCACGCTCAAAGCCAACTTCGGCACGGAAGGCCACTTTACCGACGGCGACTTTAGCGGCAACGGCCAGATCGACCTCTCCGACCTCGGTTTGCTGAAAGAGAACTTCGGCAAGAGCGCCGCAGCCGCTGTGCCGGAGCCGGCGACCTGGGGCTTGCTCGTGGGGGGAGCAATGTTCTGGGCGATCCAGGCAAGATCGGGCCGGGCGCGCCGACGGCCGCCGGAGCGAAGGCGCCTCACCCCTTTCAAGACGTGAGCGCTGGCTACGAACGATCCCGCGAGCGAACGTTCCTGCTCCACCAGGCGAAGCCCGCTAGTCCAAGCAGCGCGAGCGCCGCCGTGCTCGGCTCCGGCACGGCCAGCGAACCGGTGCGGCCGAAGTTCGCTTTGAGAATGCCGAAGTCGCTCAGGTTGACCTGGCCGTTGCCATCGAAGTCTCCCCGCTGCGGGCCAAAGGCGCTGCCGAAGAAGCTCTTGAGCGTGCCGAAGTCGGTCAGATCGACGCGGCCGTCGCGGTTGGCGTCCGCCGGCAGCGGCACGTTCGTCGAAGAAAGGGTCCAGCCAATGTCCTGCAGCGCCGCCAGGTCGAGCTGCGTTAGTGTCTTGCGGGCGCCCAGGTTTTGCGTGGGGTCCATCGCGGCCTCGGCGACCAGGCCGGTCCAGGTGCTGACCCCTTCCACGCCTTCGAGCCAGTGCGAGCCATCGCCGCTGGCGATGAGCGGAACGGGCCCGCCGTAGCGCGCGGTCGAATTCGGGCCGTTGAAAGCGTTGCCCGACGGGTTGACGTAGGTGTTCCAAGAGTTCGAGATGCCGAACCCCAGCACGTGCGTCAGTTCATGGACGGCCGTCGTGTAGAAATCGGTCGAGCCGGGCGTGGGGGCCGTGCCGATGCCGAAGTGCCAGTTCCGAGCCTGGCCGTTGTCCGTGGTGTCAAAGGAGATCGAGCCTCCCCACGGACCGAAGTCGGTCGGCAGCGTGCCACTTGCGCCGGTTTGTCCTCGGGTGCTTACCAGCGTGTTCCAAGCGCTCGAGCCAAAGCTCTCGTAACCCCCGGGTCCTCCAAAACCGACCTCGTTGCCTGGCAGGTCGTGTGCGCCGACGTAGATCACTAAAGTATCGGCTGGGACCGTTGGATTGACCGCGCTGGCGTCGCCGCCGGTGAACGGATCGACGAACTTTGCGGTAAAGGTGTTAGCCCCGCTCGGCGTGATCGCCGACAAGTTGTCGGTCACCAGCCCTTCGAGCAGCGAGGCCGCCGATTCGAGCGCGTCGCGGCGGTCCTGCGCGTTGAAGAAGCCGCCGGCGTCGTAGGAATAATCGAAGAGGATGTTGAGCGCCCTGGCGCTCGGCGCCAGCGCAAAGGCCAACAGCAGGGCCAGCCCGAAACGCCCAGTACGGGACAGCGACATTGGAGAGGTGAATTCCTGGTGTAGAAGCAGGCCCCGTGCAATCCGTTTTGCCCGTCGCCAGTTCTGGGATTCTCGGCCCGCCGGCGCAGACGCCCCCCTCTCTCAAGGTACTCGGAGCGAGCGTCGGTCTCAAGGAATTCGCCGGCCGGCCGCCAGCGGCCGACTGGGGGGATTGTGCCGGCAGGCTCAAATCGGCCCGCTCTTGGCCCGTTGTCGGGCTTAGGCCGCTCTTCTACTGTGGGCCCGCGCCCTCAACCTGGTCGGTGGCCTTGCCGTCGAGCCGGTCGAGCGACTGCCGGGCAGCCCGCGTCCGCGGCTGCTGAGAATCTTGCCCCGCCACACGCTCGAGCACGCCCCGGGCGGCGCCGGAACCGATCAACTCGAGCACTGCCATGGCGCCCAGCTCCTGGCGGGCCCGCGGCGTGGCAGGCAGCAATTCCTGGGCGTTTTTCTGCAAGCGGCGAATTTGCGAACGGACTTCGGCCGAAGGATGCTTGGCCGCTGCCTCGAGGTCCGCTGCGATCGCTCCCCCCAGTTCCGACAGCTCGGCGAAGGCAGCCTTGCGCGCTTCCGCTTGCCGCGCATCGAGCTGTTCGATCAGCTTTCCGACTTGAGCGTGGTCGACCGCAGGAGGCGCCGTCAGCCGGCGATCGATCTCGGCGACTGCCGCGTCGCCCCCGGCGGCCAGCCGCCAAACGGCCTTCTGCGCCAGGCCGGCGTCTTCTTCTCCCAAGGCCGTCCACACGCTGTCGAATTCGCCAGCCGGCAGTCCCTTGAAGCCGGGATGCACCTTGGCCGGGCCAAACTCGATTGTCTCCCCCGTCGCCGGGTCGAAGGCGTCGATTTCGATGCCCCCCATAGCCCGCCCGGGCCGCGGGGGATACTGGCCGCTCGCCGACCGCACCACGAAGAGCAGCCCGTCGGCATGCGCAAGCTGCCAGCGAGCGCCGTGGTGGCGGAAGTACGCGTAGCGCGGCATCCGATAGCGCCCCCGCCCTCGGTAACCCAGGCCAGGCTGCGCCATGTCGTAGCGGGCCAACTGAGCGCCGAAGGGGTTGTACTTCACGCACCCGGAACCGAACGGGCCGTGGTTCTCTGTGAAGGCGTAGAAGGCGTCTTCGCTCGGGGCGTAGGTCAGCGCGAAGATCTGGTTGCCAGGCCGGCCCAACAACGACCAAGTTTTCTGCTCCAGGTCGTAGCCGAGCCAACAGCTCTGATGGCTGCTGCTGACCACCAGCCGCCGCCGCTTGGTGTCGAGGGCGATCGCGAGCGGCGGATTCAGAGCCGGCACGCCCGCATCGACCACCAGGGCCTCCGCCTGGCCCGAGGCCGGGTCGACCCGCAGCACTTCGTTGCCGCGGACGCCATAGAACACGGGACCGCGCGGGTCGACGGCCACCTGCTCCAGGTCCCCCGGCAGCGACACCAAGGTGTCTCCCAGCGGACCGCGCGGCGTGAACGTGGCCCATTCGAGCGACGCCTGAGGCCCGCCGCGCATGATGCCAAATTGCTGACCTGCCACGGCGGTCGTCCAGAGCGCCGGGAACTCCACCCGCTCGAGCCGCTCCCGCCGTGCGTTGCGTGGCGCCGGTAGGTCGTCGACTAAGTCGGCCAACGCCCGCTCGTTCAGCTTGGCGCACCAACCGGCCCCCTCGGGGCCCACGATCAAGGGGCCGCGCGGCCGCATCGGCATCGCCTGGAACGTGGTGGGCCGTAAACCGGTGATCCGTTCGAGAACTTCGAACGCCTGTTCCGACTCTTCGTTCGCGTCGCTCGCGCCAAGCTGAAAGGCGTTCGGAGACTGCTCGACGATCGTATACGACTCGATCGGCACTCTGTCGGGCAGTCCCTCGACGCGCTGCCGCGCTTGTCCCCCCACGATCACCTTTTGCAGCCGGACTCCGGGCGCGACGCGAAGCGTCCACTCCGCCGTTTCATGCCCGCAGAGTACGAGCACGATGGGCGCCGCCTGGTAGGTCACTTGGACGACCGTGCCGTGGGCGCGGCCCACACACACGGCGTGCAGTTCGGGCTGATCGGTCGCGGGGCCCGGCTGACCCGGCAAGCGGCTGCGGTAGCGCGCCAACTTTTCGGCATAGGCCTCTGCTTCCTTCGTCTTCCCATTGGAACGAAGCAGTTCCACACCCCCGGCGGCGTGCTCGATTTGCTTGAGCAGGCGGCCGAGCCCGCCGCCCCCGGTGGGGCTCGCTTCCTTCGCTTCCTCCACCGGCGGCAGCCCCTGGCCGTCGTGCGGGCGCATCCGCCCCGAATAGACGGCGTCGCGGGTCGCGAGGTCGAGAATCACGAGCGGATGCTCGGCGGTGTCCCAGGCCCCGCGCTTGGGAGGCGGCTGCAGCACCAAGTACCCCTTCGCCAGTGCGAGCGACGTGCCGCGCGGCTCTTCGAAGGTGGCGCCCAGGCGCAGGCTGGGACGGATCGTATCGACGACTTTGCCTTGGGCGTCGATGCGCAGGATCGCCGGGCCGGGACTCGCCGGCTGGCCCGAGTCCGGATTGGCGGCCAAGTGCTCGTCCTGCTCGGCCTGGTGCCGCTCGTACATCGTGACGCCCACGAGTTGGTCGTGCTCAGGCAGGTAGATCAAGCCGGCCAGTCCTTGCTCGAGCGGACCGAGGACTTCCCACTGGGCGTCTTCCAAGCGATAAGCGGCCAAGCGGACAGGGGGATGCCGCTCGGCGGCCACGACGCGCCGCCGCAACGGATCGAACGCAATGGCGCTGATCTGAAAGCCGTTCACCAGATCGCCGCCCAGCGGCACCGGCTGCTGCTGCTCTTCGGTGAGCGGATTGTAGACGACGAGCTCGCCCCCTTGGTTGAGGGCGAAACGCGTGTTCTCCTTAGGGTCGTACACGACTTGCCGCACATTCGGGTCGAGCGGCCGCATGGTCGACTCGATCGGGCCGGCGGCGGTGAACTCGGCCGTCGAGGCCGCGTAGTCGCCGTGGCCATAGTAGCCGTGCGGATTGAATGAGCGGGCCGTATAGAACACACCCTCGAACCGCAGATCGGCGACTTTGGCGAAGCGGTCGCGGCGATCGAACTCGCTCGCGCGGTGCGCCAGCAATTCTGCCGCGGGCAAAATGTGCTGCTGACGCCAGGCGACGTTTTCGGGCCCGACCACGATCGGCTGGCCCGGATAGCGGTCGGCATACTGGGCCGTGCGCAACAGGCAGCCGGTCAGCCAACCCATGCGCTTGACGAATTCAGGATAGTCGTACCCGCCCCAGGCCTGCGCCTGAAACGCCTCTTCGGGCCGCGATTGATTGGTGCATTCGTAGAGCAGCGTCTCGGCCGGCACGCCGGAGATCGAGTTGCGCATGTGACCGCTGAGCGCGACCGCCTTCAACTTGACCCCTTCAGCGACTTCGATCTGCCAGTGCACGGGTTGATTGGAGGTGAGCGCCAGGATGACGGGCGCCTGCGTGTAGGTGACGCGGACGACTGCGTAGCCCTGGGTAAAGCGGTCGGGGCCGGTGACGAGCCCCGGCGGCGGCGTGGCCCCGTTTTGCAGGCCCACCAGATGGACCTCGGTCTGGTCGCTCGCCGCGGGGCGATACTCTCCGGCGGCGGCCTTGCGAAGTTGCGCAAGTTCCGCCGCCAAGGGCGCCGCATCGACGCCGCGGCCGACGCGCTCGAGCCGTTTGAGCTCGAACTCGATGTCGGCAAAACGCCGCGCGAGCCGTGCTTCAGGGGCGGCGACGGGGGGTTGTGCTTCCGCCCACGAAGCGAGCGAGCCCCAGACCAGCAGGAGCACAACCCAGACCACGATCGAGCGAGATCCAACGCGCTCCATGATCGAACCCCTTCGTACGGGAACGAAAACCACCGGCGGCCGAACGCAGGCCTGGAGCGCGGAAACGCCACGTGTGACCCGCCCTCAGGGCCGAAAGCGCATCTTAGCGAGGCCACGGGAGCGCTGTCCAATTTTTTCTGGAGCAAGGGGCAGCGGGAGGCAAAGAGTGTTTCTCGCCAAGGCGCAAAGATCGCAAAGTCCAGCGACGGGAGGCGTCTGTCTGGCTTTGCGTCCTTTGCGCCTTGGCGAGAATGGAATCTCTGCGAGGCCTAGGCGTTCAGCTTCACGCTGGGGTCGTTGGCCACGTTCACCCACACGTGGACGTGCGGTTCGCCGCGGAAGTACCAGACGAAGCTGGGGCCTTCCAGCCGCCAGTTGTCCCACACCCCGTCGCCGCCAATGTCGCCGTCGCGATAGAACGCCAGCGCGCACTTTTCCAGGCCTCCCTGCGCCTTCAGGCACTCGAGCGCCTCGGCCTGGTCGGTCTGCCGGTACGGCTCCACCAACTTCAGCAGCGTCTTCTGCAGTTGGGCCTGCTGGTCCTTTGACATCTCGCTGGCGCGGATGCCTGGCAGCTCGGCGTTCGGTCCGCGGAAGCCCACCTCTTCCTCACTGGGCCGCTGCTCGACGAGGGCCTTGGCCCGCTGCTTGCCATCGAGCATTTCGAACACCTTGTTCGCTTCGACGGCCTGCTCCCAGAAGACGTTGCCGGGGTGGCTGGCTTCTTCTTCATCCTGCACGGCGTGGCCGTAGAAGATGGGGCCGCCGAAGGCCACGTGCTCCTCGGAATCGCCGTCGCAACGGACCGTCATGTGCCGGCCCGTGAGCACGAACTCGAATTTGCCGGAGCCCGGTTCGCCGAAGATGGCGATGCTCTGGTTGTTGCCGAAGCCGCCGGTGTCGTCTTCGAGCTGCTTCTCGAACCGCTTGTGCCAGTCGGGGCGGATCATGCCGTTGAACACCGCACGGATCAGGTCGCGCTGGTCGTCGGTGTAGAAGTCGCCCAAGATCTCGTGATCGTTGATGTTCCAGTTGTTGGCCACGAAGGTCCGCAGCAGCCCGCGATCCGCGTCGACATGGTCCCAGGCGTAGCACACTTGCTTGCGCTGCTCGGGCGTGAGCGTGTCGTAGAGCTGCTTGACGAGCGACTCGGGCGCGGCGGCCGGCGTATCCTTGGCGACGGCCCAGACCGGCAAGCCGCCGGCCACCGTGAGCGCGCCGGCCGTGACGCCGGCGGTCTTGAGAAACGTCCGTCGATCGACGGACAAGGAGCAGTCGGGGCATTCGCGCGGTGAGCGGGGCATGGTCATCCTTCCTGGGGGCAGGGCGTGGAGACGGCGATAGGCGGGGCGAGCGCTGCCGAGTACTCCGGCGGCTCGTGTTGCCCATTAGAACGCGCCGCCGCAAGCAACGCAAACTTTCGCGCGGGGCCTTCCCCTAGGGCGTGCTGGCGTCCGCCAGCCCCCACCGCGCTCGCAGCGCTGCCCACCACTGCCCGGTCACCAGCCATTCCGTCCAGGTCGTGCGCGTCGGCGAGAAGTTGCGCCACACCGCTTCCACGTACGGGCCACTTGTCTCTGCCAGCGAAGCGTAGATGCCTTGGCGGCGTAGCTTGTCGAGCGCCTGCGAGTAATGCCCCAGCACGTGGCGGTCGAGCAGTTTGCCGGCCACGCGGACGCTGGAGAGCGCCCCGCGCCCGGCGAGCGAGGCCTTGTCGAGCGAGCCGAGCGTCAGCGCGCCGGAAAGCTGCACCAGGTCGACGTGCTCGCGGGCGGCGAGCGCGCGGAAATCGCTCCACAGCCGCGCGACCTCCGCCTGCGGCACCACGCGCGTCGGATCGATGCCGGCCAGGGCCGCGCGGGTTTGCTCCACGGTGTCTTTGAGTCCCTCGAGGGAAAGGGGCGGAGTGTCGAAGGCGGAGGCCGTTACATGCGAGGCCCGGCCCACCGCGTCGAGCAGTCCTTGCACCCCGTCGACTGTGGAGTCGGGCGCGATCACCCCTTGCTCCTTGAGCTCGTCGGCCAGCTCCTTCAGATACTCGCGCGAGCCGTAGGCCAGGTCGCTCACGATCGCCAGCACCGTGAGCGGCGAGACGTGCAGCGTGGCCAGCCCAGCCATTTCCACGAAGTTGCCCACCGTCTTGCGGGCAACGAAGTTGTCGACCCGCTCGCCACCCTCAGGCGCAGGGCCGGCCGGCTTCTCGACGCCGCCCACGTCTTCGGCCAGGAAGTCGAGCATCTGCTTGACGAGCACCGAGTAGGTCTTCGAGCTCTGAAAGGCCGATGGCACCAAGAGCGCGGCCGACTCGCGGAGCGTGCCTCCCACCATGCTCGAGCCGCTGCGAATCGCCCGCTCCGGCAGCGAGAGGGAATAGGTGAGATACTCGAGCACGCTCTGCCGATCGGGCTCGCAAGGGGGCGGGGCGGACGCCGGCGGTTCGCTGGGCGCGGCGACGAGTTCGTCCATCGACAGATCCTCGAGTGGGGCAACGGCTCACGAATTGGCCGGCGGGGTCAGCATCCGTCGGCCAACAGGTACTTCGCTGGCAGCCTAGCGATCTTACGCCCGATCCCCAAGCCGCCTTGGCTGGTTTTCGCAGTCTCTCTACCATTGCCCAACGATCAGGCCGCCCAAGCGGCGTCCTGCTAGCACGATCGAACCGCACGACCCCCGCGCCAACCATGAAGCAGATCGCCGCCTACTTCCTGCCCCACGTTTTGGTCGTGGCCCTCTTCCTGGCGTTTTGCGTGTGGGCACATCTGTTTGCCACCGTGGCCCCCGACGAAGAGAACGTTCTGTACTTCCCGGCTTCCTCGTCTTTCGACTTGCGGCACCGTAGTCGGTGACGCCTGAGGCCGCGAGTTCCTACGCGGACCCAAACAATGGCCGCAGACGTTTTCCCCTTGATCGAGGTCCGCCGGCGCCGCTGGAGTCAGTTCACGCTGCGCACGCTGGCCCTGGCGATGCTTGTGGCCTGCGTTGGGGCGGCTTGGCTTGGCGCCCGCCTGCGTCTGGTAGCGGAGCGCGAGCGGGCGATCGCCCAACTGCTGAGCGACGGCTTCACTATCGCTTTCGCGGATGATGAAGACCTGTTGAGCGCCAGCGCACCTTCAGATTCGTCGCAAGCGTCGTGGTTCGGCTTGCGGCGCGTCAATTCGGTTCAATTTGGGCGGGCAGACGAGATGTGGCGTAGCTGCAGCAGCCTGGGGCGTGCGATCGTTCCCGACTCCTTGCGAACGAGAGGAGCGTCTCGGGGGCTGGCCGATCGCTCAGTCGCATCGATCCTGAAGCTTTCTGAAGTCCGCAGTCTGGACCTGGGCTGCATCAGGATCGAAGACCGCCACCTTGCTCAACTGTCTGTGCTCCAAAGCGTGGAGCGGCTGGACCTTGCGGAAACGCGCGTCACCAACGCCGTGATTCCGATTCTCGCTCGCTTCCCACGTCTATCCTTTTTGCAGATCGACCAAACGAAAATCGACTTCGATCGTTTGCGTCGGGCTCTCGACTCCTTTGCCAGCGAGCGTATCCTTTGCTCGGCGGGTAAGATGTGCGTTCGCCGGGTGGAGAAGGCGAGACGATAATCGCGGCGACTGACCCGGGCGGCCGTCGGTTTACTCCAACCTGTCCGCGCGATCTGGGCATAGCCGTCGACGTGCTCCTCCGAGACCACCTCGTTTTTGGCTTCCTCGCCGCGTCGCTGGCGGCGGGAATCTGGCTGTTTAATTGGGGCCGTAAGCGGCTGCCTTCAACCGCCGGTGGTCTGGCGCAGCTCTTGGGGGGGCTCATCGCGCTAGTGCAGCGTCACAGCTTGTTTTTCGGGTTGTGCCACACTAACCCGCGGCGCGAGCAAGGGGCGGGAGCGCCCGACGGGCGCGCTGGCCGAAAATGCTGCCCGGCCCGTGCAGGGGTCCGCAAGGCTCGATCAGTGAAACGTGGCTCTTCCTTGCTTGCGCTGCGGGCTAGTATCGGGCAACCCGAGCTTCTAGCTGTGACGCAGCCCTAGGGGCCGCGGCGTTCCTCGTGATTGCCGTCTTGATCGAGTTCTGCGGCCTCCGGCTGGAAGGCTGACCGCGCCCGCTGCCGCACGGTTGCACCTGCCCCGCCCGCGTGCTTCAATGCGGGGAAGTTCGCTGCCCCGTCGGCCGGTGGGCGGCCCCGCCTGCCTTCGGCCCCCTCCCGCAGATCATCTCTCCGCACCAAGGAGCCCCGTATGTTTCGCCGCTTCTCGTTCCTGGCCTTGGCCCTGTTGCTGGCCGCTTCCTGGCGGGCCGCCCCGACCCAGGCAGAGGACGCCGCGCCGAAGAAGGCGGCGCGGATGCTGATGGTCACCGAGAGCCAGGGCTTCAAGCACGGCTCGGTCACCCGCAAGGAGAACGAGCTTTCGCCCGCCGAGCGCACGATGACCGAGCTCGGGGTCCGCAGCGGGCTGTTCCGCGTCGATTGCACGCAGGACACCGCCAAGGACTTCACCAAGGAGAAGCTCGACAACTACGACATCGTCTTCTTCTACACCACCGGCGATCTGCCGATCCCCGAGGACGTGCGCGACTACTTCTTCAACGACTGGCTCAAGAAGAAGGGACACGGCTTCATCGGCGCCCACTCGGCGGCCGACACCTACCACAACTACGAGCCCTACTGGGACATGATCGGCGGCACGTTCGATGGGCACCCTTGGGGCTCCGATCAAACGGTGACCGTCACGGTCCACGATCAGGAGCACCCCGTTAGCCGGCCCTGGGGCCAGGAGTTCTCGATCCAGGACGAGATCTACCAGTTCAAGCACTGGCAGCCCGAGAAGGTGCGCGTGCTGATGAGCCTGAACATGGCCAAGACCGACCTCAAGAAGCCGTACCACGTGCCCATCGCCTGGGTCAAGGAATACGGCGACGGCAAGGTCATGCACATGAGCCTGGGACACCGCGAAGAGGTGTGGGCGAACCCCACCTACCAGGAATCGCTCCTGGGGGGCGTGAAGTGGATCCTCGGCCTCGAGCCCGGCAACGACACGGTGAACCCGGACGTGTCAGCCGAGCAAGACGCCAAGGCCAAGGCCGACTTCGCCGCCGCCGGCGGCAAAGCCGACTCGGAGTGATCATCGCTCCGATCGCATGATTTTTTACCGCAGAGGACGCGGAGGATCGCAGAGCAGAGGGACTGAATTGAACCACAAAGACGCCAAGACCCGAAGCAAACAATTCTTTGTGCCTTCGTGTCTTAGTGGTTCGATCCCTGGCTCCTCTCTGCGTCCTCGGCGTCCTCTGCGGTAAGAGAAATCCGGTTCAGCGCGCGCGACTGACAGCACCCGGCTGCTTCGTCGTGCGAATGTAGTCGTTCACCTGCGCTTCGAGCACGTCGAGGGGCACGGCGCCGCTGCCGAGGACGACGTCGTGGAACTTGCGGATGTTGAAGCGGTCACCGAGTTCTTCTTCTGCTCGCGCGCGAAGCTCGCGGATTTTGAGCTCGCCCATCTTGTAGGCCACGGCCTGGCCCGGCCAAGAGATGTAGCGGTCGACCTCGGCCACGATGTTGTGCTGCGAGAGGGCGGTGTTGGCGGCCATGAAATCGATCGCCTGCTGGCGGGTCCAACCTAAGGCGTGCATGCCGGTGTCAACCACGAGCCGGCAGGCTCGCCACATCTCATAGCTGAGTCGGCCGAAGTCGCTGTAGGGATCTTGGTAGAAGTCCATCTCCTGGCCCAGCTTCTCGGCATACAAGCCCCAGCCTTCGATGAAGGCCGTAACGCCGGCGAAGCGGCGGAAGGGCGCCAGCTCGCCCAGCTCTTGTTGCAGCGCGATCTGCAGGTGATGCCCCGGCACGGCCTCGTGCAGCGAGAGGGCCTCGACCTCGTAGAGCGGGCGGCTCTTGAGGTCGTACGTGTTCACGTAGTAGAAGCCGGCCCGGGTGCCGTCGCCGGCCGGCTGCATGTAGTAGGCCGTGGTGGTTTGCGGGGCGATGAAGTCGGGCACGGGGCGAATGCCGTAGGGCATGCGCGGCAGCGTGCCGAAGAGCTCCGGCAGCTTGCCGTCGGCCTTCTTGAGCGCGAAGGCCACCTTCTCCATCAGCTCTTCCGGCGTTTTGGGATAGAACTTCGGATCGCTCCGCAGATGCTCGACGAACTGCTCCCGCGTGCCTTGAAAGCCGGCCCGCTTTACCACTTCGTCCATTTCCTTGCGAATCCGCGCCACCTCGGCCAGGCCGGTTTGGTGGACCTGCTCCGGCGTCACATCGAGCGTGGTGTACTTGCGCACGCGGTGGCGATAGAACTCGCGGCCGTTCGGCAGCCCCGCGGCGCCAATCGTGCCACGGGCCGCCGGCACGTATTCCTTCTTGAGGAACTCGTAGAACTCCCGGTAGCCAGGCACCACTGACTCGGCGATCGCCTTAGCCGCCTCCGCCTGCAGCGGGGTTTGCTCGCTCTCAGGCACCGTCTCGGGAATCGACTCGAGCGACTCGTCTCGGGAATCGACTCGAGCGACTCGTAGAGCCGGCTCTGCTTGGGGTCCGACACCAGGTGCGGCTCGATGATCTTCTCGTAACCGCGGAGCGAGACTTCGGGGAGCACGACGCCGGTCTTGAGCCCTTCGCGGAGCAGCTCGATGTGCTGCCGGGCATAGGGGAGGAAACCGCGCAGGCGGGCGATGTAGTTCTCGTAATCCTTGGTCGTGACCAGCGGGACCGACTTGTCGAGCTCGGGAAACTCGACGTGAAAGCCTTCGCGGTTGGTGATCGGCATCAGATGGCTGCGAAAGCCGTACTCGGCGATCGAGTCTTCGGTGAGCCGGCGGAAGAGGTCGTAGTCGACGCGCCGCTCAGGCGAAAGCGCATTGCGGTCGATCTCTTGCAGCTTCGAATAGAACCGCTGATCCGCGGCCAGCCGCTCTTCATGATCGGCCAGCCCCACCTGGGGGAGCTTGTCGTTCTGAGCGTTGTCGCCTGCCTGGGTGGCGAATAGGGGATCGACGTGCATCGAGTGCGCCCAGGCTTCGGCCAGCAGCGCGGCCAGAGCATCGTCGGCCTTCGTGGCGGCGGCGGTTGGCACGTCTTCGGCCCTCGCGGCGTGGGTGGCAATCAACAGCAGACCGGCCAACAAGGCAGAAAAACGGCGGCAGGACATCCTCAACTCTTCACCTTCACGGGCAATTGGTCGATCTTGGCGGCCAGAATGAAGTCGTTTTCCGAAAGCCCGCCGATGGCGTGCGTCCAGATTTCGATCCACAGCTTGCGGTAGCCTTCCAAGTGTAGATCAGGGTGGTGCTGTTCTTCCTCGGCCAGCTTGGCCACGGCATTGAAGAAGTCGAGGCCGGCGACGAAGTTCTTCATCACCCAGTCCTTGCGAATCCGCTGGCCGTCGTGCGTCAGCTTCCAGCCGCTCAGCCGCTCGACCTGCCGGCGAGCGTCGTCGGCCGAGTAAGCCGGCACGCCCCCTTCGCAGGGGCCGCACTTCTTTTGCGTGAGTTGGTCGGTGGTCTGTGATTGCATGGCAATTCCTCCCGTGTTTAGCCCCCCGTCAATGACGGGGGGACTTCCACCGTAAGCCCGCCTTTCGCGTTCACGCCGTACACAAGTCGACGCGAACGCAAAGGCCAAGGTGGTCTCCGCCACAACGCTCCCTCTCCCCCGGCGACTCGCCGGGGGCTAATGCGCTGCAAAAACGGCTCAAAATCCCGTAGCCCCCCGTCAATGACGGGGGGACTTCCACCGTAACCCCACCGTATTGCGCTCGTCACAGGACGGACACGTCGAATGCGTGAGCCAAACGACGTTGCTCTCGCTTCCGCGCTCCCTCTCCCCCGGCGACTCGCCGGGGGCTCATGGAGCGTGGTCGCCGGTTCGGATTATAACGGCCCTGCTGGGGCTCCGCAGGATGCGAGCGCTGTTCCGAACTCGTGGCCCTGTTTGCTGTACGTGTCGGTGATTGCCGGAGTTCCCAGGGGCCTGCCACGGCGATGCCGCTAGCGATAGACTGGCGGGACGCGCCCTCCCTCTCGCCTAAAGTCCGAACATGCCGGCCGCCCTTTCCGCCGTCGATTATCTCCCGCACCCCGAGAAGCACGCCCCTGCGCCGGTCTGCGTCGTTTACGGCGACGAGGCGCTGCTCAAGCGCCGTGCCCTCGAAACGCTGCGCCACGCCGTGCTCGGCGAGGGGGACGCTGAGTTCTCGCTCACCCGCTTCGAGGGGGACGAAACGCCGCTTCGCGACGTGATGGACGAACTGGCCACGCTCGGCCTCTTCGGCGGGGGCCGGCGGCTGGTGGTGGTCGACGACGCCGACGGCTTCGTCAGCAAGCACCGCTCGGAACTCGAAGACTACGTGCAGCATCCGCAGCAGAGCAACGTGCTCGCGCTCTCGGTCTCGAGCTGGCCGTCGAACACGCGTCTGGCCAAGGCGGTCGCCAGCACCGGCCTGGCGATCGAGTGCAAGGCGCCCGGCGAAGCCCAAACGCCCCGCTGGCTCACCTCCTGGGCCAAGAGCAGCCACCAGCTCGCTCTGCCTGCCGAATGCGCCGAGGCCATGGTCGAGGCGATCGGCCCGGAGTTGGGGCTGCTCGACCAAGAGCTCGCCAAGCTGGCCGGCGTCGTCGGACCCGGCGGCAAGGTGACGCTCGAGCTGGTCGACGAGTATGTGGCCGGCTGGCGCGTGAAGACCGCCTGGACGATGCTCGACGCCGCGCTCGACGGCCAAACCGGCGCCGCCCTGGGCCAGCTCGACCGCCTGTTGCAGTCGGGCGAGAACGCGATCGGCATCCTGGCCCAAATCGCGGCCACGCTCCGCCGCTTCGCCGCCGCCACGCGCTTCATCGAGCAGGCCGAGGCTGGAGGGCGGAAGATCACTCTGCGGACCGCGCTCGAGCGGGCCGAGGTCAAGCCGTTCGTCATCAACCGCGCCGAAGGGCAAATGCGCCGACTGGGGCGCGAGCGAGCGGGCCGGTTGTTCGCGGTGCTCTTAGAAGCCGACCTGGCGCTCAAAGGCACGAACTCGGCGCCCGCCCGCGCCCGCTTGGAGCTCGAGCGGCTGATTGCCTGGCTGGCCGCCCCGCCCACAAAGCCGGCGGCGGCCGGCTGAGGTGGCTCGCCTCTGGTCGCCAGCGCCTCACGTAGCCGGCGCCAATGTGCCAGATGCTGAAGCGCCATTCATGTTCCGGTTGCAAGCCGCGGCAATTGCCCCGCGCTTGCACGCCGGCCCCGATTCTGCCAGGCTAAGCGCTGGGCAGGAGGGCGAATTGGCGGAGCTCGTGCGCGTGAAACTCTTGTGGGTGATCATCCAGCCGACCAAGCTGCACTCGCTGCGCGAGGCGCTCGACAAAATCGGCGTCACGCGGATGACCGTTTGCGACGCCCAGGGCTATGGCCGCCAGCGCGGCCGCACGGAAATGTACCGGGGGCATGAGTACAAAACGAACCTGCTGCGGAAGATTGCCCTCGAAATCGTGGTGAACGACGATTTCGTCGACCGCACGATCGACACGGTGATGGCGGTCGCCCGCACGGGGCCCGAGGGGGCGATCGGCGACGGCAAGATCTTCGTGCTGCCGATCGACGACGTAATCCAGGTCGGCGGTCCCGAGCGGGGCAAGAGCGCCGTGTAGTCGGAGCCGCTCCCGCCGCGAACCCCATGCCCCAGCCGTTCGACGATACGCCGCGATACCGCTTTGCGCTCGAGGTCGTGCAGACGCTGCACGAGCAGGGGCACCTGGCCCTGTTCGCCGGCGGCAGCGTGCGCGATCACCTGCTCGGCAAGCCCCCCAAGGACTTCGACGTCGCCACCGACGCCGTGCCGGAGCGCGTCCGCAAGGTGTTTCGCCGCCGGCGGACTCTGGCGATCGGCGCGGCGTTCGGCGTGATCAGCGTGGTCGGGCCCAAGGGGGCCGGGCAGGTCGACATCGTCACGTTTCGCGAAGAGTCCGACTACCAAGACGGCCGCCGCCCAGGACGCGTCTGCTTCAGTACGCCCCAGCTCGATGCCCAGCGCCGCGACTTTACGATCAACGGCCTGTTCTACGATCCGCTTGCACGCCGCGTGATCGACTACGTAGGGGGCGAGGCCGATCTCGCGGCCGGCGTCGTTCGCGCGATCGGCGATCCCGCGGAGCGTTTCGCTGAAGACAAGCTGCGGATGCTCCGCGCCGTGCGCTTCGCCGCGGCGCTCGAGTTCGAGCTCGACGCCGCGACCCGCGAGGCGGCCAGCGCCATGGCCGAGCAAGTGGCCGGCGTCAGCCCGGAGCGGATTGCCGGCGAACTGCGGCGGATGCTCGTTGATCGGCGGAGGGCAAGGGCGGTCACGTTGCTCCGTGACACCGGGCAACTATCGGTAATCCTTCCCGAACTGGCCGCGGCGCCCGACGAGGCAGACGGCTGGTCGCGGCGTCTGGCGGCACTGGCCGCGCTCGCCGCGCCGGAGTTCCCGCTGGCGCTAGCCGTGTTGCTCCGGGGAACACCGCCGAGAGCGGGTCGCGAAGCCGGGGAGAGGCTGCGGCTGTCGAACCACGAGACCGACCGCATCGTCTGGCTCTTGCAGCACGAGCAGACACTCGCCGACGCAAGCGCGCTTCCGTGGCCGCGCTTGCAGCGGCTCTTGCTCGAGCCAGGCATCCACGATCTGCTTGCGCTAAACGACGCCGCGAACGCTGCCGAGGGCCGCTCGAGCGCCTCGACCGCGCGCTGCCGCGAGATTCTCGCGTGCCCCGAAGCCGACTGGAACCCGCCGCCCCTGGTAGGGGGCGACGACCTCAAACGCGCCGGCATCCCGCCCGGCCCCCAATACCGCGAACTGCTCGAACAACTCCGCGACGCCCAACTCCGCGGCGAGATCCACACCGCGGCAGAGGCTCTCTCGCTGGCAGCGCGGTTGCGCGGTGAATAAGCAGAGTTTGAACCACAAAGGCACGAAGACACAAAGAATACAATTCGTTCTCGCCAAGGCGCAAAGCTCGCAAAGCGGGCGGCCCCCTCGAGTTCTTTGCGAGCTTCGCGACTTTACGAGAAACTCTGTCTGAATTCTTTGTGTCTTCGTGCCTTTGTGGTTCAAGAAACTACAGCACCACCCAGGTCAGCAGCACCGTGGCGATGGCCATCAGCACCAGGCCGACGCAGAAGATCGCGTCCAGCGTGCGTTCGAAGTGTCGCCAGCGTTGGCTGAAGCCGGTGCGGAGGCCCATGAAGCTCAGCACCGACGCCACCATGAACAACATGGCGCTCACGGTCAGCACGTCGTCGACGATGATGTCGATCCGGCTGAGCTGCTTCACCACCGCGATCAGGCCAATCGCCGTGAGGCACACGCCCACCATGCCGGCCGACACCGAGAGGATCGTCAGCAGGTGCGTCGTGTAGCGGTCGGCGTCTGACTGCGAAGCAGGCGCAGGCGCCTCGGGCGCAGGCCGCTCCGCCGGACGGTCGGTGCGGGTAATCGGGCTGTCGACGGCCGGGCGATTCAAGGTTGCACTCGCACTATAAGGAAGCCCCGCTGGCTGCAGTGGACGCCAAGGCTTCTCCAGCCTAGCAGCCCGCCGCGATTCTCGAAACGTTCGCCGCCGCCCGTTAAGGGGGCGCCTCGGTTGCGGTTGGTCCCGCAGAGACCACTTGGCGCAATTGGGAGTGCAGTGCGATGACGCGCGAGACCGTGCGAACGGCGATCGAACATGTGGGGCTGGCCTTGCGGGCGCCGGCCGAATTCGCCGAGGCCTGGAACGCCGGGCGGGCGGCCTATCCCTGGACCGTCTGGGGGGCGCTGCTCTGCACCGCCATCCTAGGCACGACCACTTACGGCATGACGATGGGATTGCTCGGCGGTCCCGACGACGTGTTCTACCGCGGCCTCGTCTGTACGCTCTCGGCGGGCCTCGCCTGGTCGATCGCGCTGCCGGCCTTGTACATCCTCAACAGCCTGGCAGGCTCGCGGCTGCGGGCAAGCAGCACGCTGCTGGCGGCGCTCGTGACCGTGAGCTGGGGCGGGCTGGCGATGATCGCCTCGATCCCGATCAACTGGTTCTTCACCGCCACGATTCCGCATTCTGGCGTCGTGCTGCTCGTGAATCTCATCGTCTTCGCCGGCGTCGGCGTGTCGATGATCGACGTCTTCCGCCGCGTAATGGCGCGGCTCGAGCCCCATCGCCCCGAGGCCTCGCTCTGGTGGCTGGGGCTGGTCGGGGCGATCGGCGCCGAGCTGTTCTACTTCTTCGGCCTGTTCCACTTCGCTTGAACCTGCAGGACGCACTTTGAAGGAGTGCCCCGGGGTTGAGCGCAGCGAGCCCCCAGCAAAACGTCATGCTTTGGAGAGCTGAGACCATGTCCGCCGACAGCACGTTTACGTTTCCTCCGCTGGCGACCTTGTTGCCGGAGCCCGCGTCCGAATCGCCCGCGGCGACTTGGGCCGATGATCCCGCTTGTCCACGGGCAAGCGAGGTCGGTCTGCTCGCGCTGGTGGAGCTGGTGCTCAAGAGCCCGGCCCGCCTGCACCAATTGCTCCGCGACACCACGGGGCAGCTCGCGCTTCTGTGGCGGCTGCTGGCGATCTCGCTCTTGTCCTTCGTGCTCTACGGCGTGGCGATGTCGCTCGTCCTCTCGGCCACGGGGCACTGGCCGACGCTCGCGCACGTGCCCACTTGGCTCCACGGCGACGGTCCCCCGCTGCTCGTATTCAACGACCTTGAATCTCCGCGCGGCGCCCTGGCCCCCTGGCTCAGCGGCGCGGCTTTCAAGCTGACCGCCGCCTATGCCTTCGGCTTGATCGCGGCCACGGGGGTTTGCTTGCCGAGCCTGTACTTCTACTGCCTGCTTTCCGGCATTCCGCTGACGATGGTCGATGTGGTGCTGCACGCCGTGAAGGCGAAGGCGGTGGCGGCGGTGGCGCTCGTCGGCATTCTGCCGCTCTACGCGGCGGTGGCGATGGGGGCCGCGGTGTTCGGGGCGCCCCGCGTCACGCTCGAGGCGGCCTTGCTCTTGGGCCTGGCCCTCCCCTTCTTGGCAGGGCTCTGGGGCACGCAATCGCTCTACCAGGGGTTCGCGCAGGTGGCCGCCCGCTGCCACTGCCAGCCGGAATCTCGGCAATGCTTCCTGCGGCGGCTCGTCCTCTCGTGGTCGGCCTGCTACGCCGCGGTCGTGCCGGTGATGGTGTTCTCGCTGTGGGAGGTGTTTTCGCGGGTGTGACACTAGCCCGCAGCGCCAGCAAGGGAGAGCCGCGCTTCCCCTGCCGAACCCCTATGGAACCCTTCGCAGGCTGAGGGGCCGGCAGGTCGGCTCGCGCGCCCAAGCGGCATCCTTCTCCCTTGCTCGCGCTGCGGGCTGGTGTGGAATGTTCAACGCATTCTGAAAGGCAAACTCATGGGACTTCTTCATCGACTGCAAACGCTGTTGGCCGCCAACTTCAACGATCTGCTCGATCAGGCCGAGAACCCCGAAAAGCTGCTGCGGCAGGCGGTGCGTGAGCTAGAAACGGCTCAGGGCCGCCTGCTCGACGCCGCGGCCCGCGCCATCGCCCACGAACGTCTGCTCGCCCGGCAACACCTGGCGTGTGGCGAACGGGTGGAGGCGACTCAGGCACGAGCTGCGGCAGCCGCCCGACGAGGTGATGATGCGGCCGCCTTGGCCGAGCTGCGACTCAAGGCCGATCAGCAGCGCGATCAAGCGGCGCTTGCCGAGCAGCAGCGCCGCGCCGCCGAAACCAGTGCGCGGCTCCGCGCTCAGGCATCGGCCCTAAGGACGAAGCTCGGCGAAGCCCGGGGCCGGCTCGAAGATCTGACATCGCGACATCGCGCGACCAAAGCGCGGCGCGCCGCGGCCGCCTGCTCGGCGCACGTTCCCCGCGTCCACGATCGCTTCGAGCGCTGGGCCGCCCAGGTGGAGCGCGAAGAGGCGGAGACCGAGGCTCTGTTTGAGTTGCTCGGCGAGCCTGCCCACGATCGCGGCGACGACGCGGCGCTGGCCGCCGAGCTGCAAGCCCTGAAGGAGCAGTGCCATGTTGCTGGCTGAAACGGCGATCTTCTACCTGCTGTTCGGCGCCGGCGTGGCCGTGGCGGCGTTCGTGCGCGGGCGGCGCGAGGGGCGCGTGGTGCAAGCGGCCGAGGCGGCGCTCGCTTGCCTGTTCTGGCCGCTCGTCGTGCCGCTGCTGCTGGGCGGCGCGGCGAACGAGCCGCAGCACGATGAGGGCAAACATGCTGCACCCGCGCCCGACGAACTGGCTGCGGCGATCGCACAAGTGGAACGCGAGCTCGACGAGGCCTTGGCCGGCCTGGCCGGCTGGGCCGAGGACGTGCTGGCCGGGGAGCAGCCGCGGCTCGACGAGTTGCGAGCCGCCTGGAAGCTGCAAGCCGAACGCATCCGCGAACTCGACCGGCTGCTGGCGGCCCCTACTGCGGCGGCCGAGCCCTGGACGTTGGCCGGAGACGATGCCCGCGCCCGGCACTGCGAAGAGCTGCGGCGGCAGAACCTCGACCAGTTGCGCGAGCTGCGAGTCCGGCTGCGCTCCGACCTGGTCGGCACGCTGGCCTGGGTCCGCGAGCTGGTGACGATGATCCACCTGGCCCGCTTCAGCGGCGCGCCTGCTGGGCGCGTGGAGGAACTGGTGGCGCAAATCGCCGCGGCGGTGGAGGGGCTTTCGGAGGTGAGCGCTTGGCGCGAGACGGCGGTGGTGGGATCCAGCGCTCGCTAGCGCCGCTTAGCTCAGCATCCCCTCCAGCACATGCCCATGCACGTCCGTCAACCTTCGCCGGGCCCCGTTGTGGTAGTAGGTCAGCTCCAGGTGGTTGAAGCCCAGGAGGTGGAGCACCGTGGCGTAGAAGTCCCAGACGGTCGTTTTCGGCTCGAGGGCGCGGCGGCCGAAGTCGTCGGTGGCGCCGTAGCTGCCGGGGCGGACGCCGGCCCCCAGCATCCAGCAGGTGAAGCCGTCGGGGTTGTGGTCGCGCCCGGTCGTGCCGACCTGGTGGGTCGGCATGCGGCCGAATTCGGTGGTCCAGAGGACGAGCGTGTCGTCGAGCAGGCCGCGCTGCGCTAGATCATCGAGCAGCGCAGCAGTCGGCCGGTCGAACACCGGGCAGTGCCGCTCGTAGTCGGACTTGAGCGTCTTGTGGGCATCCCAATTGAGCAGACCGTCGACGCCGGACGCGCGCGAGGCGCAGTACAGGTTCACATACCGCACGCCGCGCTCGAGCAGCCGCCGGGCGAGCAGGCAGTTGCGGGCGTAGGTGGCCTTCACCTCGTTCGGGTCGTCCGTGCCGTATTGGCGATGGGTCGCCTCCGTTTCGCTTGCCAGGTCCGACACCTCGGGCGCCGAAAGCTGCATGCGGGCGGCCAACTCGTAGGACGCCACGCGGGCCTGCAAGGCCGAGTTGCCGGCGCGGGCCGCGGCATGCTCTTCGTTGAGCCGCTGCAAGAATGCCCGCGTGTCGGTTTCTTCGTCCGCGCCAATGCCGGCCGGCGTTTGCAGGTTCCGCACCGGCTGCTGGGCCGCCATCACGATCGCCTGATGCTTGGCCGGCAGAAAGCCGTTCGACCAGTTGGCCTTGCCGTTGGGCGGCTCGCCCCGCAGATCGGGAATCGCCACGTAGGTCGGCAGGTTGTCGTTCGCGCTCCCGAGCGCGTAACTGGCCCACGCGCCGGCCGAAGGAAAACCTTCGGCCACGAAGCCGGTGTTCATGAACACGTTGCCGGGGCCGTGAGTGTTCGTCTTCGACGTGAGCGAATGGACGAAAGCGATGCGGTCGACGTGCCGTGACATCTCCGGCAGCAGGCTCGAAATCCGCTTGCCCGATTCGCCGGCCGGCACGAACCGCCAGGGGCTCTTCATCAGGTTGCCATTCTTGCCCTGGAACGTCACCACGTTCTCTTCGCCGGGCATGGGCTGGCCATCGCGGCGTTCGAGCTCCGGCTTGTGCTCCCACAGATCCATGTGCGAGGCCGCGCCCGGGCAGAAGATCTGCAACACGCGTTTGGCCTTGGCCGGAAAGTGCGTTTGCCCCAGCCCCGGCTGCCAGCCCGACGAGCCCAGCGCCTCGGCCAGCCCCAGATGAGCCAAGCCGACGCCGGCTAGCGCCGAGCCCACGTGGCCAAACACGGCACGTCGCGAGATCAAAGCAGCCGTGTTGTCGTCGATCGGCGTGGGCATCTAAAGTTTCGCTCTTTGTAGGGTCCGCTGTGCGGACCAAAAACCCGCATCCTGCGCCTCAATCCAAATACACCAACTCGTTCGAATTGAGCAGCGCCCGGCACAGCGCCACCAACCCATGCTCGGCCACGAGCCGCTCCGCCGCCTGCCGTTCCGAAGCCGATGGCTCGCGGGCAAACGCCAGCTCGAAGGCTGCGCTCACCTTGTCGCGAGTCTCGCCTTCGCCGCGCGCTTGCACGCGCGATGCCAGCGCCCGGGCCATGTCGAGCGTGAAGCGGTGGTTGAGCAGCGTGAGCGCTTGCAGCGGCGTCGTGGTCGAAGCCCGCTTGGGCGCAGCGAAGGCCGGATCGGGGCAATCGAAATCGCTCAGCAGATCGACCCGCGCCGCCCGCGCATTCTGATGATAGACCGCGCGGCGGTAGGTCTCGGGGCCATGCTCCTCGAGCGGCACATACGTGGCCACGTTGTCCTCGAGATACCGGTAGAGCCGGAAGCCTGGGCCCCCTTCGCCAAGCTCGAGCTTGCCGGCCACGCTGAGGAGCGTGTCGCGAATCTCTTCGGCCGCCAGCCGCCGCGGCGGGTAGCGCCAGAGGAGCCGCGAGTCGGCGTCGAGCTGGCCCGCCATGTCGTTCCAAGTAGAAGCCTGGCGATACGCCTGCGACGTGACGATCAGCCGATGAAGCGGCTTGAGCCGCCAGCCCGACGCGTGAACCTGCTGCGCCAGCCAATCGAGCAATTCTGGGTGGCTGGGCCGCGTGCCCATGAAGCCGAAGTCGCTCGAGGTGTCGACCAGGCCGACGCCGAAGTGTCCCTGCCAGAGGCGGTTGGCGAGCACCCGGGGCGTGAGCGGATTCTCGCGGGCCGTGATCCAGCGGGCGAGCGCGAGCCGGCGCTCGGCCTCCGGCGACTCGGACGAGAGCTCGTAGCCAGGGGCAGCGTCGGCCAAGAACGACAGGCTGGCCGGCGTTACTTTGTCCCCCACGCGGGCCGGATCGCCCCCCAGGAAGACATTGAACGGCCCCGCGCCCGCCTCGAAGCGCCCCGCCCACACCCGCTCGAGCGCCGGCACGGCCTCGATCTGCTCAGACAAGCGATCGCGCTCGGCCGCCAAGGCCTCGAGCTGTTTGAGTTCGTCAGGCGTTACTTGGGAAAGGAACAGCCGCCGGCGGCGGTGTTCCGGCGAGATCGGCTGCCGGTCGCGCGAGCTGGCCAACTCGGTCCAAGTTTGGCCATCGAGCGAGGCCTCGAGCTTGTACTCGCCGACGAACGCGCCGGGCTGCAGTCCGCGCTGACGATCGGTGGAGAAGACGATCTTGGCGATCCGCTCCGGCTTGGCCAGTTCGATCGTCAACTGCGGGCCGGCGGCGATCCACCGCGCGCCGTACTTGCCATCGATCGTGAAGCCGACGTCGTAGGCGCCGGCAAAGTCCTGAGCCTGGCGGCTCTCGCCGCTCGCTTTCGCGCCGGCCGCAGCGAGGGCAACGTTTCGCGGCTCGGGATCGGCGGTGAAGACCTCGAACTCGTCGAGCTGAAAACCGCCGGCGTGCTGCGGATCGTCCTCGCGGCTCTCGACCGAGAGCCGCACGAAGCGGGCCTCGACCGGCGGGAAGCTCTCCTCCGTGCCATGTCGGTCGGCCGGCGGACGGGTCCAGGTGGCTTCGAGTTCCGTGGCCTTCGCTTCGGCCCGCTCGAGGATTGCCCGCTCGAGCGCCTCGCGCTTGTGGGCGGCGGCGTCGCGCTGGGCGACGAGCGGCGCGAGCTTGGCCGCGTGCTCCTGCTGCGCCTTGGCGCTCGCCACCACGCGTTCGTCGTGCTGCACGCCGGCGAAGGTCGCGGAGATTTGGTAGTAGTCGCGCTGGGTGATCGGATCGAACTTGTGGTCGTGGCAGCGGGCACAACCCACGGTGAGCCCGAGAAAGGACTCGCTCGTGGCGCGGATGATCTCGTCGAGCGTGTTCGCGCGAATGATCTTGGCCTGCAGCGGATCGGAGTTGCCGACGTTGTCGTAGGGGCCGCAGACGAGAAACGCGGTGGCGATCTGGGCGTCGCGGTCGTCGGGGGCGAGCGCGTCGCCCGCCAAGTGCTCCTGGATCAGCCGGTCGAACGGTTTGTCGGCGTTGAACGAGCGGATGACGTAGTCGCGAAACGGCCACAGGCTGTTGATGAGCACGTTGCGCTCGAAGCCGTTGCTCTCGCCGAACCGCACGACGTCGAGCCAGTGCCGACCCCACTGCTCGCCGTAACGCGGCGACGCGAGCAAGCGGTCGACGAGCCGCTCGTAGGCGTCGGGCGACGTGTCCGCCGCGAAGGCGGCCACTTCTTCCGGCGCAGGGGGCAGGCCCGTGAGATCGTAGGTGACGCGGCGGATGAGCGTGCGGCGATCGGCCGGCGCATTCGGCGTCAGGCCTTGCGCGGCCAGCTTGGCAAACACGAAGCGATCGATCGGGTTCGCCGCCCAGGCGGCCGGCGTCTCCGGCGCGAGCGGCGGCTGCACGGCCGACAGCGGCTGCAGCGACCACCAATCCTTACCTGCCCGCACAGGTTCTTTGAGCTTGTGTCCGTCGGGCCAGTTGGCGCCTTGCTCAATCCAGCGCGCGAGCAGCGCCACTTCCTCGGCCGTTAAGGGGTTCCCTTCCTTGGGCATCGTGGGGCGTTCGCCGTCGGCTCCAGGCGAGACCAGCTCGATCAGATAGCTCTCGGCAGGCTTGCCGGCGACGAGCAACTCCTCCGGCAATTCGCCCCGCTCCACGAGCGACACGTCCCCCTGCTTCGCCCCCGGATGATGGCAGCGCACGCAACTCCGCTCGAGCAGCGGCGCCACATCGCGGGCAAAATCGACCTCTCCCTCGGCGCCCGCGGCAAATGCAGCCAGCAGGACAATGGGGGCGAGGGAGTTCATGGGCGGTAGGGGCGAGACGAAGACGCCAGGCGGCGGGGCGGGACGCGACTCCTATTATGGAAGGGGCGTTTGCCGGCCTCAAGCGGGGCGACGCGCAATCGCCTGAAGAGGGGACGGGGTTCGGTCTATGATTGAGCCACAGACCGATCAAGTAGTCCGCGCTACGAGGCTATCGATGTTGCAGCCAAACTCTCGGCCGGCCGACAGCACGACCGCTGCCTCGGCATTCCTGCGAGCTAACGCCGAGGAACCGATCACGTTGTCGATCAACGGGCGGTTCGATTTGCAGGTGCTGGATGCGGTTTCGCGCGCGAAGTTGTCTGAGCTTGTCGACCGGCTCGAGGCAATTGCCGGTATTCAGCAGGGCCTGGACGATCTGGAAGCCGGACGTGTCTCGACGCTCGATGCAGTTCGGTCGCGAGCGACGTAAGATGAAGTTTGAGGTTCTTATTTCGGCCTCGGCGCACCGCGAGATCGAGGAAGCTGCTGGTTGGCTTGCGGATCAGTCCGTCGAAGCCGCTATGGCGCTGGCGGACCGGCCTGTTCGAGGCGATAGAAACCTTATCCAGATACCCCGAACGCTGCGGGCAGGCAGCGGAATCGTCTGCATTCGATTCCGAGATACGGTGCTTGAACTACGGCAGGCGATCGGGACGATATCGAGTGCTCTTCTTGGTGCGTGAGGAACGAGTGATCGTCCTCCACGTTCGGCATGCAGCGCGTGATAGTCTGACGGAGGACTGAACCGCGAGCTTACCCAACCGAGGGGTTCGATGTCTGCTCCACCTCCCTCCTCCTCGGCAACGAAGGCTGCGCCCCCGCTCGTCCCACGCTAATCGCCGCCGCCTGATTCGCCCAGTGGGCGGCCTCGACGAGCGATTTCCCTTCGCTGAGCGCCACCGCCAGCGCCCCACAAAAACAATCGCCGGCCGCCGTGGCGTCGACGGCCTGCACGGGCACGGGCGGAATCACGGTCGTCGTCTCGTCGACCACTACCGCGCCGCGGGCCCCCAGCGTCACGATGCAGGCTCGCACGCCGCGCGCTCTTAGCGCCTGCCCGGCCGCGATCGCGTCTTCCACCGTCTCTACCGGCCGCTCGGCCAGCGCAGCCGCCTCGCTCTCGTTGGGCACGAGCACGTCGACCGCTTCCATCCCTCCCGTGTCGCGGAAGGCCAGGTCGGCGGGCGCGGGATTGACGATCGTGGTCAGGCCGGCGCGCTTGGCCCGATGGAGCGCGGCGAGCACCGTGTCGAGCGGGATTTCGAGCGAGGCGAGGAATACCCGCGCCGCAGTAAACACTTCGTCCGGCAAATCGCGGACGACCTCGCGCCGCAGCCGCAGGTTGGCCCCCGAGGCGACGCTGATCAGGTTTTGCCCTTGCCGGTCGACGAGGATCAGTGCGATCCCCGAGGCCACCCCCGGCACGACCTGAACGAACTCGGTGCGCAGATTCTCTTGGGCGAGCGCCGCCAAGGCTGCTCGGCCGAACGGATCGTCTCCCACGGCGGCGACGAACGTGACCGGCGCACTCGCCAGCCGCGCCGCGGCGACGGCTTGGTTGGCCCCCTTGCCGCCAGGCGCTTGAAAGAACGTGCCATCGAGAACTGTTTCGCCCGGCGCGGGCAAACGCGGCCCGCGGATCACGAGATCGGTGTTGATCGAGCCGAGCACCAGGATCGACATCGGCTACTGCCCGAGCGAGATCTTCAGCCGCTCGGGCTGGCCCAAGCGTTCCAGCACCTGCGTGGCATACGACCACGCCTGCGGGTCGCGGCAAGCGGTCAGCGCCACGGGGGTTCGCTCGGCGGCCGCGGCCACCGCCTGGGGAAGCTCCCAAATCTGGCTGACGTTCAAATAATACGGTCCGTTCCGATGGTTGAGCGGCAGTTCGGCCAGTTCGAGCCGAGCGATCTCGTCTTCGAAGAGCGACGCATAGAGCACGTTGGCCGCCATCGGCCCGCGCCCCGCGAGCGCGAGCTGCGCCGAACTCAGGGTTTCGAGGTGCTGCAGGGCGCGGATCGCCTGGCGGATGTCGAAGACCCGCATGCCGTCGAGCGATTGGCCGAGCAGATAGAACCGCCGCAGGATTTGCGTTTGCTTGCGTTCGTCGCCGCTCCACGTCGAAGGACCGACGCCGCGGGGCGCCAGGAACGCCAGCGTCCGCGACCCACGCGCAAGCTCCATTTGCAGGCGGCCCCATTCGGCCTCGTTGGGAGCGGGGGTGGCTTCGCCGGGCAGGGCTTCGCCAAAGTGCACGCGCAAGCCTGCGATCAGCCGCTCCCAGTCGGCGGCGTCGGCCACGTTCAGAATTGCTTCGGCCGGCGAGCGGCCATCGTCGGCCGAGAGCGTGATCAGCCGCGCATGCACCGACGGCTGCGTCTCCAGGTCGTACACGGTGAGCCGCACGCCCTGCTCCACGGCCGAAGCCAATTCCACGGGAATCGCATCGCCTAAGTCGCGCGGCCAGCCGCGGAAGCTCTTCGACTCGAGCAGCGAGAGGGCGCCCGCGCGGAGCCGCTCCCAATCACGGGCATTCTCGGGCGGGGCAGGCTCGCTAGCCAGTGTGACGAACTGCTCCTGGATCTGCGTGTTCTTCTGGTCCTGCGGCAGTTCGGCAAACACCTTGAGCTCTTCCGGCTCGAAATAAGCCACCGCTGGCGCGGTGATCAAGCTCGTGTCGCCGTCCTTCAGGTGATACGACAGCCAGCGAAACGCTGGGATTTGCAGATCCTGCGTGTCGTTGTGGCCGCCGGGCGTGATGTTGAGCCCCAGCTTGTCGGCCGCGCCGTGCAGGTCGTAGACGTGGCGGAGCTTGCCGTAGATGCGCATCACGCCGGCCAGCGGGAAGATCGTATCGTGGTCGGTGTTCGCAAGGAGCAGCGGCCGCGGCGCGGCGAGCGCCGCCACCGTGGCGTAGTCCCAGCCGTGGGTGTTCACGAAGTACATGCAGTCGCAATGCCCTTCGACACAGCCGTCGACCACATGGTCCTCGAGATCGGTGATGCCGGCCACCGGCACGGCGGCCTTGATCCGCGGATCGAGGGCCGTGATCCACCAGCTGTAGGCCCCGCCGCCGCTGCGCCCCGTGACGCCGATCCGCGTGGCGTCGATCTCGGGCCGCGTTTCCAGGTAGTCGAGCGCCCGCACGCAGTTCCAGGCTTCCACGCCGGCGGGAGTATAGCCGTGGTTGAGCCACCACCACATCCCTTCGCGATAGGTGCCATGGTGCAACCCTTCGATCTCGCCAAGCTGCAAGGTGTCGATCACCAGGCAGGCGAATCCATGGCGGGCGAACCAGGCGCCGTGGTGCTGATAGGTCACCTTGTTGCCAAAGCTCACGCCGTTCTTCTTCGACGGTCCATGGCCGCAGACATAGAGCACGGCCGGCAGCGGCTTGTCGATTTTCTTCGGCAGATAGAGATTCGCCGTCACGTAGAGCCCCGGCCGCGACTGGAAGTGCAACTTCTCGACGCGGAACTCGTCGCGCTCGACGGCGCCGGTCACCTCGGCGGCGAGCGGAGTTTTTTCGGGCCACGGGTGGAGCCCCAGCATCTCGCGAATCTGCTGCTCGAGCTGCGGCCGGCGGCTTTGCCAATCGGCCAGGGTCGTCGCACTCGCGAGCCAGGCGTCGTCGAGCTTGGCCGTTTGCTGCCGGAAGTACTCGGCCAACTGCTGGTCGGCCAAGGTGGGGCCCGCGGGCCCTGGCTCGTCCGGTTGGGCGGCCGCAGCCACGACGAAGGCGAACGCAAGGAGCAAACTAAGGGCTGAGGGTCGCAACAGCATGGCGGGCAGCAAGCGGAGGGGCGAAGGAGGAATGCGCCCCTATCGTGCCCGGTGGAGGCCGGCGTTGCAAGCAAGTTCTGACGGATGGCCTGGCGCAAAGCGTGACCAACTTTTCTTCGCCTGCCGCCCCAGCCGGTGAATTCGGCGGGCGCCGCTACTCCGCCGCTGTGTCGCGCGTGCGCAGGTCTGCCTCCACCGCCGCGCGCCAGCCACCGCGCCAGCCGGCGACCAACGCCTCGAGAAACGCCGGCTCGATCGGCTGGTCGCGATCGCGCAGGAGTGCATTGGCGAAGGATCGGCACGAGGGGCGATGCTCTTCCGGCAAGAGTTCGAAGAGTTGGGCCCAAGATTCGTCGTCCGCCCCGCGCAGCGTTTCCGCCGCCTTGCCAACCGCTCGGCCGACGAGTCCGCGTTGATCGACGAACCCGCTGCAGTCGCTGCGAAAATGCTCGTCGTCCATACGTGTCAGCACGTGTTGGACGACTTTCGGCGGATCGTCGAACATTTGCGCTACGAGCCAACCCACAAGCGGGCCCGTGGGCGCTTCAGGCTGAAAAAGGCAATTGAGTTCGCCCAGCGCGGTGTTCTCGCACAATGCACGGAAACTCGGCTCGAAGAGATCTTCACAGGCGAGCCGGCAACCGTAGCGGAGTAGGCCACCGGCGGCCGTTTCTCGGGGGATCAGCTCGTCGCTGGTGCTAGCGATCGCCAAATACCAAGAGCCCCAATCGGAACGGTGGCGAACGGCCTGCGCAGCATCCGAGGGAATCCAAAAGCACTCGGTGTCACGCGGAATGCGGCTGGTAGCCACTCGCCACCAGCCGCTCACGAGTTCGTCGGCAAATGCAACAGACGCTTGGCCGAGCAGTCGGACGCCCGCGGGCGGCGGCGCCTCTGCGCCGGCCATGACTTCCGCGAAGACAAACTCGACGAGCGAACGCACCGGCCGATCCGGGTCGCCTCGATTAGGGTACCTAGCCATCGCCCGTGTTAGTTGCGCGCTGCGATGATCTAGCGCCCCGGCCTCCCAACGCAGATAAAGATTGGGCGCTCCCCCGGCAGGCGCCTCGTCATCGACCCAACACTCCCAGGAAACGCCACGGCCCGTGTCATTTTCGAAGACAAACCTGTCCTTGCCAGGATCTGTCACAGTCCAGGTCCCATCCGACAACTTGGCGGTCACTCCGGGACGGCGCAACAGGTCCAGGCAGAATGAGGGGGCAAGCTCAAGCTTGGGCGGCGCCACCAATTGCTGGTCCGAGGACAGGCGCACCCCAGTTTGAAGGGCGCGCCTCTCCGGATCCGTTCGGTAGAGCTTCAAGCCCAACGACAAATACACCGCTGGCGTCGACGAAGTGTCCACCGACAGCGACCAAAGGGACCGGGATTTGGGCGCGTTCAAGGCGATCTGCTGAGAATCGATGAGCGCCCAAGGCCGCTCCTCGGCCTCACCGTGGGAGCCCTGCTCGGCGAGGGCCATGGCGCCGGTCGGCGCCAGCACGAATTGAAACTCGCGCTCTCCGACCTGCAATTCTGCCACGAGGTCTGCTTCCCATCGGTCGGGGGCGGCAAGCCATTCGCTAAAGCGCAGCAGGGCAGCTTCGGCCTCCGAGAACTTTTCGTTGAGCGCGGGCGACCGCGGGGCCTCTTGCACCTCGACGACGAGTTCGACGTCGTCGTTGCCAGGAAGCCTCTCCAAATGCGCGCTCACGGCCAGAAAGCGGCCCGAGTTCTCGAGCCGCGAGACCAGGTCGGCCAGGGCCTGCGGCGCCAGCGAGGCGCCCGCTTCGAGCCCGAGGAACTGAACGACCTCGGCGACGCTCGTGCGTTTCTGACCCTCGAGGCGGAGTTGTTTGAACCCCACGCGCGGCCCGAGGTCACGGATGCTTATCTCGAGGATGGCCGACTTCCCGGAACTGCGCCAGTGCGCTCTCACGGCGGCATAGGGGTACCCAAGGTCCGCGCAAGCCAACTCGACGCAGCGCTGGTACGCGAGCAGCGATTCCCTATCCGCCTTGATCGGAGACTGCAATTCGCACATCGCGCGCCACGCGTTTGCGGCCGAACGTTTCTTGCTGGAGAAGGACGCGGGCCGGGTCACGTCCCAATCGGCGTCGCGCAGTGCATGGTGCAAGGCAGGGGAACTTGGCGCCGTCAGCGCGCGCACGATTTCGGACTCGACATTCTGCTCTACCGGCCGCGCGTTAGACTGCACACGAACGGCGCTCGCCGTGCAGCGGTTGCCCTCCCGAATCGTGACGACGAGATGGGATTTGTCGTCGCTTGCATCGGCTGAGACGAACACCTGCGCATAACCTGCGTAAAGGTATCCCTCGGCAACGGCGCGGCCCAGGTGGTGCAGGTAGTAACTTCGGCTCGCCGCGGGAAAGCCGCACCAACTGAGGTGTACGTCGCGACTAACAGCAAGCCGAATCGAGTCGCTGGAGAACGCCGCGTTGCCGACGATCTCGAACTGCTGAGGATTCGCCAGGCCGCCCAGGCGCTCCGGAGAGTCGGAGTGGGCTTTGAAGTTGCCTTTGCCTCCGGCGACTTCGGTCGTCAGTCCATCAACGAAGCCAGGAGCTATCGGCAAGGTCACCGACTCGGCCTCGGTCTTCTCGCGCGAGCCCGTAGCCGCGTCTTCCGCGAACAGAGTGCCCTGGAGCGGCGAGCCGCTAAACTCGATCCTTTCCTGCCCGTTCGAAGCCGCGACCAGCACCGCGAATAGCAGCGGCGCCACGCAGACTCGCAGGATGCGCATCATTCCCAGGTCCTCCTTGACGGAATCGCTCGGTCGTTGGGCCTCGATCCGACGACCGATTCTATTCCGTTAGAGCAAGCGGCGGCAACGCAGATCCAGCCGTTTCGCCCTGCAGGAGCGCCGGACGAGCGAACGCGGACCGTCCGCTATCATCGAGTCCACGGCCAAGCAGACCGCTCTCTCAGCCTATACCCGCGCGTCGGCCGGCGCGGGGCGTTGGGCCGCAGCGCGTGCTGGGAATTTGCCCGCCTGCACTTCGTTGCAGAACGAGGTGACGGCGTCGCCGATCGTTTGTCGGAGGTCGGCGTACTGCTTCACGAACCGCGGCAGGTGTCCCGAGGTCAACCCCAGGAGGTCGTTGACCACCAGCACCTGTCCGTCGCAATCGGGGCCGGCGCCGATGCCGATCGTGGGGATCGAGAGCTTTTCCGTGACGCGGGCGGCCACTTCGGGCGGAATGCACTCGAGCACCACGGCGAACGCCCCGGCAGCTTCCACCGCCTGGGCGTCGGCCAGCACGCGGGCGGCGTCGCGTTCCATCTTGAAGCCCCCCAGCTTGTGAACGCTCTGCGGCAAGAGCCCCACGTGCGCCATCACCGGGATGTCGGCCGCCACGAGCGCGGCGATGATCTTGGCCCGCGCCTTGCCCCCCTCGAGCTTGACCGCGGGGCAGCGAGCCTCCTGCAGCACGCGGGCGGCATTCTCGATCGTCCGCTCGATGCCCAAGTGGTAGGAGGGAAACGGCAGATCGACGACCACGAGCGGCCGCGGCGCGCCGCGGCGGACCATTTCGCCGTGGTAGATCATGTGGTCGAGGGTGACCGAGAGGGTGTTCTCGTGCCCTTGCACCACCATGCCGAGCGTGTCTCCCACAAGCAGTCCGTCGACGGGGGTGCCGTCGAGGATGCGGGCGGTGGCGTAGTCGTAGCAGGTGACCATCGTCAGCTTGCGCCCCGAGCCCTTGAGGGCTTGGAACTGGGGGACGGTCAACGCGCCGGCGGAGGGCTTCGACATGCGTGCGTGGAGACGGGCGAGACGGTGTGGAACGGCTGATATGCTCGTGCAGATTCTCTTCTAGTGTATACGTCGACGCGGGCTGGGGCTGCGCTCGTTTCGAGGGCCCGACGGGCCAGGGCAGCCACACAACCAGCGGTTGGCCAAGGGGTTGGGGGCGGCTGCGAGCGGGGCATGGTGGGTGGCGTTCCCGGGCGTTCCCTCAGCCTGTCCCCTCTCCCACAGGGAGCGGCGAGCTTGGTATGCTGTAGATCCCGCCCCACATCCGGCCCAGCGCCATGGCTGCGCCGCCCCGCCTTTTGAGCATCCTCCCCGCGAAGGAACGTTTTCGCATGCTCACGCTGCTTGGTCCCGGCAGTCGCTACTGCGACCGTGTTTCCCGCCGCTCGTTCCTCCAGATCGGCTCGCTGGCCTTGGGCGGCCTCACGCTGCCGAAGCTGCTAGCCGCCGAGGAACGCTCGGGCGGCGGCACCCGGCATAAGTCGGTGATCATGATCTATCTGGCCGGCGGCATGTCGCACCAGGACACCTTTGACCTCAAGCCCGAGGCGCCCGCCGAAATCCGCGGCGAGTTCAAGCCGATTTCCACCAGCGTGCCAGGCATTCAGGTGTGCGAGCACCTGCCGAAGCTCGCCAGCATGATGGACCGGCTGGCGGTGATCCGCTCGGTCGTGGGGCTGCGCGACGAGCACTCGAGCTTTCAAACGGTGACCGGCTTCCCGATGTCGCAGGCGCAGCGCGAAGGGCGGCCGCACTTCGGCTCGGTGGTGACGCACCTGCAGGGGGCGGTCGACCCGGTGGTGCCGGCGTTCGTCGATCTGTTCCCCACGATGCAACACCGCCCCTACAACAGCCCGAGTCCCGGCTTCCTGGGGCACTCGGCCGGCGGCGTGAAGGCCGACGGCGAGGAGCTGGCGAGCATGAAGCTGCGCTACGTGTCGCCCGAGGAGTTCGGCGCCCGGCGGCGGCTGATCGGCGAGTTCGACCGCTTCCGCCGCGCGGCCGACCAGGCAGCGCAAAGCGGGGAATACGACGTGCTCGACACCGCCTACCAGCGGGCCTTCGACGTGCTGACGTCGACCAAACTGGTCGAGGCGATGGACCTCGAGAAGGAAGACCCGGCGCTCCGCGACCGCTACGGCCGCGGCTCCTCGCAGCCGCAGGGAGACGCCGGGCCGCTGATGAACGATCAACTGCTACTGGCCCGCCGGCTCGTCGAGGCCGGGGCCCGTTGCGTCACGGTGGCCTATGGGTTCTGGGACACCCACGGCAACAACTTCGGCCACTTGAAGAACAACCTGCCGCAGCTCGACCAGGGGATCAGCGCGCTGGTGGAAGACTTACGGCAGCGCGGGCTCGACCGCGACGTGACCGTAGCCGTGTGGGGCGAATTCGGCCGCACCCCCAAGATCAACAAAGACGCCGGCCGCGATCACTGGGCCCCCGTGAGCTGCGCCCTGCTGGCCGGCGGCGGGCTGCGGACCGGCCAGGCGATCGGCAGCACCGACAAGCTGGGGGCCTACGCCGTGTCGCGGCAGGTCCATTTTCAAGACGTGCTGGCCACGCTCTACCACCAGCTCGGCATCGACCCTTATTCGATCGTCCACGAGGTGGGCACGGGCCGGCCGGTGAGCATTCTGCCGGAGACGGCGCGGGTGGTGGGCGAGTTGGTGTAGGCGGAGCTTACCCCCGGCGACTCGCCGGGGGCTAATGGTGCGGCACCGCGGTAAACCAACCCTTAGCCCCCCGTGAGTCACGGGGGGGCATCCACGTTTGAAGACGCGCGCAAGCTCAAGTCGCGTAGAGCCACCGCCCCAGGAGCAGCGTCGGCGCGAGCAGCGCCACGACGGCCGTCGCCCAGAGCGGGCCGCAAGCCGCCAGCGTCACGGCCGCGTCGAGCACCACCAGCGAGAAGATCGCCTGCCGTACGGCCGCCTGCACGCGTGGCGGCGCGGGATCGAGCACCGCGGCGAAGCAGCGCCGCAAGATGAGCAGCGCCAGCACGGCGATTAAGAACGGAAACCGTTCCGCCGCGCTCGTGCCTGCGGCCAGCGCGGGCGCCGCTTCGCGGGCATCGACCCAAGGGAGTGCCGCGATCGTGGCCAGCCCCAGCGCCATCACGCCGGTCGCCAGGCCGAGCTGCCAGCGGCGGCTCACGGCCGCCTCACGGCGGGCGAACCAGGTGATCCCGGCCACATACAGGCCCAAGCCGGCGGCCACGAGCAGCAGCGGCGGCGTCCAGCGCCCGGCCAGGCTCATGCCCAACAGCACGTTGAGCGTGCGGCACCCCCCCATCGCCAGCGGGCCGAGCGGCGTGCGCTTGAGTACGGCGTCGTAGCCCCAGGCCAAGAGCGCAACCGCGGCCGCCACCACGCCTGGCCAGGCCGAGCGTTCGCTGAGGCCGGCGAGCCAACCGCAGACGACGCCGGCGCCGAGCATGCCGAAGCCCAGGCGAAAAGCGGTCGCCAGCGAGACCCGGCCCGAGGGAATGGGCCGCTGCGGGCGTTCGCGGCGGTCCTGCTCCACGTCGTAGGCGTCGTTGAGCGCCATGCCGGCGGAATAGATCAGCCCCGAACTGGCCAACAGCAGCACGAGGGGCGGCCAAGGGCCGAGCCCGGCGTGCGTGACCAGGTAGCCCATCAGCACGTCAGCGAGCGCCGTAAAGACGTTCGGCAAGCGAACGAGCTGCAGGTAGGCGCGCGACATAGGAACGGTGGAATAACCGATCGCAGGGACGGGGATGAAGAAGGCTACCCCGCCGCGGGCGTAGTGGCAATTCGCGTGGCCGCCATCTGAGGGCGGCCGGGCTTGGCGAATCGCGATCCTTGACCCCCGGCGACTCGCCGGGGGCTAAAGCACCGCTAAAAAGCGGCTAACCCAGCTCGGGCTCGATCGTCGACCACATCGAGCCTTGGCACTCGCCCACCAGGCCGTCCTTGCCGTAGGAGTGGATCTGGTCGCGCTTGAGCTCGGCGTGCTCTTTGGTCGTGGTGAGCAGAATCGCCCGGCCGCGGTGATGCACTTCCTCGGCGAGCAGAAAGCCCTTCTCGGGCGGATGGCCGAAGAGCGTCTGGGCCATCGTGATCACGTACTGGTGCGTGTGATCGTCGTCGTTCCAGAGGATTACGTGGTAGCGCGGCTGCCGCTTCGGCTTCTGGCGTTGCTCGACATCGGGCAGCGTTTCGGGCTCGGCGACGGCTTGGGCGGCATCCATCGAAAGGGTCACTCCGGCAACAAAGCGCCTCATTCCGAAAGGCGCGACTATGAGGTTTGCACCGAGGGCGAGGTCCCCTCCTAAGCCGGATTATATGGTACGATCCTGCACACCGCAAAGTGCGGCCTCCGCTGCCCAGCCAGATTCGTTTCCCTGGAATGCCCGACATGACGTCTCCCCTTCCCCCGCTCGACGACTATCTCCAGGCGAACTCCGCCAAGTTCGAGGCCGAACTGTGCGAGCTGCTGCGGATTCCGAGCGTGAGCGCCGACCAGGCCTACGCAAAGGACGTGCGCCGGGCAGCCGGCTGGGTGGCCGACCAGTTGAGCGGCCTCGGGCTGGCGACCGAAATCGTGCAGACGCCGGGGCATCCGATCGTGGTGGCGTCGTCGCAGCATCAGCCCGGCAAGCCGACGGTGCTGGTCTATGGCCATTACGACGTGCAGCCCCCCGATCCGCTCGACGAGTGGACCACGCCCCCGTTCGAGCCGACCGCGCGCGACGGCAACCTCTATGCCCGCGGCGCGACCGACGACAAAGGGCAGATGTTCACGCACATCAAGAGCGCCGAAGCCTGGATCAAGACCGCGGGCGAGCTGCCGCTCAACCTCAAGTATCTGATCGAAGGGGAGGAGGAAGTCGGTAGCGAGCACCTCGACAAGTTCATCGCCGAACACAAGGAGCGGCTGGCCTGCGACTGCATCGTGATCAGCGACTCGAGCCAGTTTGGCCCCGGTCAGCCGGCCATCACCTATGGCCTGCGCGGCATTGCCTACTACGAGCTGCGGATCACGGGGCCCAAGCAAGACCTGCACTCCGGCACCTTCGGCGGCGGGGTGATGAACCCGGCGATCGCGCTCGCGAAGGTGCTGTCTGCCATGATCGACGACCGCGGCCGGATTCAGATTCCTGGCTACTACGACCAGGTCGTGCCGCTCTCCGACGACGAACGGCGGCAGTTCGCCGCGCTCCCGTTCGACGAGCGGAAGTTCCAAGAGAAGCTGGGCGTGCCTGCCCTGGCAGGCGAGGAAGGCTTCACCACACTGGAACGCCGCTGGGCGCGGCCGACTTTTGACGTCAACGGGCTCTGGAGCGGCTACCAAGGTCAAGGCGCAAAGACGGTGCTCCCGGCCAAGGCGGGCGCCAAATTCAGCTTCCGGCTCGTGCCGAAGCAAGACCCCGCCAAGCTGACCGCGGCGCTTCGGAAGTTCATCGAAGAGCGTTGCCCGCCGGGAGTTCGCTGGGAACTGATCGACATGCACGGCGCGCCGGGCGTGGTGGCCTGCCTCGACAGCCCCTACATGGCCGCCGCAGGGCGGGCGATCGAGCTGGGCTTCGGCAAGGCGCCGGTGATGATCCGCGAAGGGGGCTCGATCCCCGTGGTGAACACCTTCCACGATTTGCTGGGAGTCGATACCTTGTTGCTCGGCTGGGGCCTGGACGATGACAACACGCACAGCCCGAACGAAAAGTTCTGCCTGGCCGACTTCCACCGCGGCATCCGGGCCAGCGCCTACTTGTGGGACGAGCTGAGCCAGATGGCGAAGGGGTAAGCCTGGGCTTCACGGCGCTCCCCTTGGTCCGCGAGGGCGGACCCTACGTAGGGTCCGCTGTGCGGACCAACCTTGGCCGATACCAACCCAATCTCTCGAACGTCGGTTTCCATGCTCGATCGCAAGTTCATTCTCGAAAACGCGGACCTGGTGCAGGAGAACTGCCGCCGGCGGGGCGTCGACGTCGATATCGCCCGCTTCGTACAGCTCGAGCAGGACCGCCGTAGCCGCCAAACGCAGCTCGAGGAACTGAACCGGCAGGCGAACGACGTGAGCAAGTCGATCGGCAAGGCCAAGGACGACGCCGAGCGCGAAGCCCGCAAGGCCGAGGGGCGGAAGCTGCGCGATCAGGTGACGGCGGCCCAGGCCGAGCTCGAGGCTTCGGCCGCCGAGCTCGATGGCATCCTTCGCCGCATCCCCAATCTGACGCACCCGAAAGCGCCGCTCGGCGCCGACGACCAGTCGAACGTCGAAGTCCGCCGCGGCAAGCACGCACCGCCGAAGTTCAGCTTCAAGCCGCTCGACCACGTGACGCTTGGAGAGAAGCTGAACCTCGTCGATCTCGAGGCCGGCGCCCGCGTCGCAGGGCACGGCTTCTACTTCCTCAAGAACGAGGCGGTGCTGCTCGAGCTCGCGCTCCAGCAATTCGCCGTCAACCTGCTCCGCTCCGAAGGGTTCACGCCCGTCATCACGCCGGACCTGGCCCGCAACGAAGTGCTGCATGGCACCGGCTACATTCCCCGCGGCCCCGAGACGCAGATCTACAGCATCGCCGACAGCGACCTGAGCCTGGTGGCCACCGCCGAAATCACGCTCGGCGGTTTCCTCGCCGGGCAGATCCTGGAAGAAGAGCAGCTCCCGCTCAAGCTCTGCGGGATCAGCCACTGCTTCCGCACCGAGGCCGGCGCCCACGGCCGGGCGACGCGCGGCCTGTACCGCGTGCATCAGTTCACCAAGATCGAGATGTTCGCCTTCACGCGCCCCGACCAGAGCGAGGCGATGCTCGATCTCATCTGCCAGCTCGAGTGCCGGCTGTTCGACGAGCTCGGCATCGCCTACCGCGTGGTCGACACCGCCGCCGGCGATCTGGGCGGCCCCGCCTATCGCAAGTTCGACCTCGAGGCCTGGATGCCGGGGCGCGGCGAAGCGGGCGAGTTCGGCGAAGTGACCAGCACCTCGAACTGCACCGACTTCCAGGCGCGCCGGCTCGATATCCGCTATCGCAAGAAGGGGGAGAAGGGGACGCAGTTCGTTCACACCCTCAACGGCACCGCGATCGCCGTCAGCCGGGCGATCATCGCCATTCTGGAAAACTACCAGCAGGCCGACGGCAGCGTGGTCGTGCCTGAGGTGCTGCGGCCGTGGATGGGGATCGAGCGGATCGGCGGCTGAGCATCAGCCAAAGAGCGGCGGCATGCGGAGGCGACGTGCTCACGCGTCGGACGGGAAGGATCGCCGTGCGCTAATTGACATGGCGGCCGCCTAACCGCGACACTCGAAGGTCGCCCTCTCGTTGTCCTCTCACGCGTTGCCGCCGCGGCCATGCCGACCATCCAACCTCTTTCCTCGCAGCTCGTCGGCCACCGCGTGGCCTTCGTCGGCAAATTGGCCGGCATGTCGAAGCGCGACGCGCAGCAGCTCGTGCGCGAGCAAGGGGGATTGCCGCTCGAGCGGCCCGAGCCCACGGCCACGTTGCTGGTGCTGGGGGAGCACGAGCCGCTGCCAGCCTTGAGCCTGGTCGAGTCGCTGGGTCCGCCGGTGCGCGAGGCGGTGGAAGCGGGACGGATCGAGGCTGTAAGCGAGACCGAGCTCTGGCGGCGGCTGGGCCTGGTGGATCTCGAGCAAAACGTGCAGCGGCTCTATACGCCGGCCATGCTGGCCGAGCTCACCGGCGTCGATGTGTCGGTCGTCCGCCGCTGGCATCGGCTGGGGCTGATCCGCCCCGTGCGCGAAGTGCGGCGGCTGCCGTATTTCGACTTTCAGGAAGTCGCTGCCGCGCGGCAACTGGCCCAAATGTTGGCCTCCGGCATGTCGGCCCAGGCGATCCGGCGTCAGCTGACGGCTCTCGCGCAGCGGTTGCCGCTGGCCGAGCGGCCCCTGGCGCAGCTTTCGGTCATTCTCGAAGGCTCGGAGTTGCTGCTGCGTCAGGGGGAAGGGCTGCTCGACGCGGTCGGGCAATACCGCTTCGACTTCGGAGCGGCCGACGCCTTGCCGATCAAGACGCTGCCTCCGCAGACCGAGGCCGAACCCGAGCCCTGCCCGCTCGAGAATTCGCCGGCCGCGCTCGTGCAGGCGGCGATCGACCTGGAAGACGCGGGCGACTTGGACGGCGCGATCGAAGCCTATCGCTCGGCGGCCGCCGCCGCGGGGCCGAGCCCCGACGTGTGCTTCCGCCTGGCCGAGCTGCTCTACCGCCAGGGCGATTTGGCCGCTTCGCGCGAGCGCTACTACATGGCGATCGAGCTCGACGAGGATCTGGTCGAAGCGCGGGCGAACCTGGGCTGTGTGCTGGCGGAGCTCAACGACCACGAATTGGCGGTGGCGGCGTTTCAGGGGGCGCTCGCGTTTCACCCCGACTACGCCGACGTGCACTACCAACTGGGGCGGACGTTCGACGACCTGGGACGCGCCGGCGAGGCGGAGGCGCATTGGCGGCGGTTCCTGGAGCTCGCGCCCGGCAGCCCCTGGGCCGACGAAGCGCGGCTCCGCCTCGACGCGGCGGCTTTCGAAGAGGAGCCGAGCCTGTGGAACGAGTGATGGCGGCAAGGTTTTGGAACGAACGCGATCTCAGCCCCGGAGGGGCGCCAGACGTTAGCCAGGGGCGCAAGCCTCTGGGATCGCGGGCATCAGGCACATGGAGCCCTGGAAGGGCGACACACAGAACCGGCGGGCGTTTCTTTCGCCCTTTCAGGGCTCATCGCGCGCACCGGTTGGCAACCAGGGGCTTACGCCCCTGGCTAACGTCTAACGCCCCTAGCGGGGCTGAGGTCGCGGCGTGCCGGGCTCCTCGCGGGGCCACTCGATGACCTGGCTGGGCCTCGACATTGGCGGGGCAAACCTCAAGGTGGCCGACGGCCAAGGCTATGCCCTCAGCCGCCCCTTCGCGCTCTGGCAGCGCCCCGGCGATCTCGCCCAGGAGCTCGCCGCCACGCTGGCGGCTTCGCCTGCCGCCGATCGCTTGGCGGTCACCATGACCGGCGAGTTGGCCGATTGCTTCGCCACCAAGGCCGAGGGCGTGGCGGCGATCTGCGGCGCCGTGGTGCAAGCCGCGGCCGGACGCGACGTGCAGATCTATGGCGTCGACGGCCAATTCGTAGCGCCAGAGGCTGCGGTCGAGCGGCCGCTCGTCGTGGCCGCCTCGAACTGGCATGCGCTCGCCGCCTTCGCCGGCCGCTTTGCGCCCGCCGGCAGCGCATTGCTCATCGACGTTGGTTCGACGAGCGTCGATCTGATTCCGCTGGCAGCGGGACGCCCCGCAGCCCGTGGCGCGAATGATCCCGAGCGGCTGGTGGCGGGGGAGTTGGTCTACACCGGCGTGCAACGCACTCCGGTGTGCGCGCTCGTGCCAGCGTTGCCCTGGGGAGAACGTGTCTGCCCTGTGGCGGCCGAATTGTTCGCCACCACCTGGGACGCGTACCTCGCTCTCGGCGACTTGCCGGAGGAGCCTGAGAACCGTCAAACGGCCGATGGCCGCCCCGCGACCCGCGCGCTGGCGATCGACCGTCTGGCGCGGATGATCTGCGCCGACCGCACCCTTTTCACCGAGCGCGATGCGGAGCGCGCCGCCGCGGCGATCAGCGCCGCGCAGCTCGCGAAGCTCGGCATTGCCGTCCGGCAAGCGATTGGCCGTGCGCCGCCGGAAACGGTGATCCTCGGCGGCCAGGGGGAGTTCCTCGCGCGGCGTCTGGTGCAGAAGCTCGGTTGGCAAGCAGAGATCATCTCTCTGGCCGAGCGGCTGGGGCCGCAGGTATCCGCCTGTGCGCCGGCCCATGCCGTGGCGGTGCTCGCCGGCGAGCAACAGCCGTGAGCGACGCTGAACCGATGGTCGCGCCGACACGCGTGGTTCGCTTGGGCGGCAGCCTGCTCGAAGACCCACTCGTGAAAGATCGGCTCAGGACATGGCTCGCGCTGCAGCCCCCTGCGCCGAACGTGCTAGTCGTCGGCGGCGGACCCTGGGTCGAGGCGATCCGCACCGCCTTCGCGCTCCACGCGCTGACGGAAGAAGCGGCCCACTGGTTGAGCGTGCGCGCGATGGGGATCACCGCGCGGTTGGCGCTCGAACTCTGGCCCGAGGCGACGCTGCTCACCGAGCTGGCCGAGGCGCAGGCTTGGCGCCGCCTCGACGCACCGGCCATCTTCGACGTGCAACACACGCTGACGGCCGATGCAGCGTCCTCCGCGCCAGCGCTCCCGCAGAACTGGAGCGTCACGAGCGACTCGATCGCCGCGTTTGTTGCGCGGGAACTGGGCGCGGGCGAACTGGTGTTGCTCAAGAGCGCCCTGCCGGACCCCTTGATCTACATTGCCGCCGCTGCTGGGCAGGGCTACGTCGACGCCTACTTTCCCGTCGCGGCCCGGGAACTGCCGCGGGTGCGGTGCATCGATCTGAGAGGCGACGGCTTTCCCGAGTGCGTGCTGCGCCGCCAGGAGTCTTCCAGCGTCCAGCAGCCCGTGTCGCCTCCCCCAGCAGGTATGCTACGATAACCGTCGACCCTGCGGCTTCCGCTTGCCTGAATCTTAGAGGAGGACGTTTCCATGAGGTTGCTCGCCTGTGCCGCCCTGCTGGTTGCCCTTTCGCTGGCTGGCCTGAGTTGGGCCCAAGAGAAGTCCGACTCGTCGGCCGACGACGCGGCTGCCCGCAAGGTCGTCGACGAGGCCAAGGCCGAGAACCACGATCAGACGGCGCTCGAAAAGGAATTCCAGCAGACGATGTCGGGGGCGACGCTCGTGGGGCACTTCACCGTGAGCGGCCTCCCCGGCGGCGGGCCGCTGAAGGAGGAGCGGTACAAGATCAAGAAGGTGAGCAAGCTCACCGGCAATTGGTGGGTGCTGCTTACGTCGGTCGAATACGGCGGCAAGAAAGAGGTCACCGTGCCCGTGCCATTGCAGGTGAATTGGGCCGGCGACACCCCGGTGATTACGCTCACCGACGTGCCGATCCCGCGGCTGGGCACGTTCACCTCGCGAGTGCTGGTCTACAAGGGGGAGTACGCCGGCACCTGGAGCGGCGGCGATCACGGCGGCCACCTCTTCGGCCGCATCGAACCCGCCGGCGGCGACGAGAAGGCTAAGGCCGAGACGAAGTAGGGATTCTTCGCGCGCCGTTCGCAGAGGGAGTTGGGCTTGGCGCGCACCCTTGCCAAGGGGCGCTTGGCAATCTAAGGTGCGGAATTGACCGCTCCCCCCGCACCCCCGCACGTGACCGTATGGCTGAAAACCCCCAGGTGATCCTCTCGGGCTTTGCCGACGAGGCCGCCCATCAGAAGACCGCGGTGCAGCAATTCGCCGCCTTCGCCGCCCTCGGCCTGCAGTACTACAGCCTGCGGTTCATCGATGCCGGCGACGGCGTCAAGAACGTGATGAAGCTGACGGTCGGCGAGATCCAGAAGATTCGCCACCTGGAGGACGAATACGGCCTCAACGTGGCCTCGATCGGCTCGCCGATCGGCAAGGTCAAGCTCGTCGACGAGGAAGACGGCACGAAGAACGCCTTCGTGCCGTTCAAGAAGTACCTGAGCCAGGACGTGAACAAGGTCTGCGAGCTGGCGCATGCCTTCGAGACGAAGCTCATCCGCGGCTTCTCCTTTTATCCGCCGCGCGGCAGCGACCCCAAGGCGCACCTGGCGCAAGCGGTCGACCAGTTGGGGCAGATCGCCGAAAAGGTGCATCGCTCCGACCTGACCTTCGGCGTCGAGGTGGAGGCCAACCTGGTCGGCTGCAACGGCGAGCTGATGGCCGAGCTGTATCGCAAGATCGGCCATCCGGCGATCGTGCTGGTCTTCGACGCCGGCAATCTGATTTCGCAGGGCTACACCCAGGCCGAGGTTTTCGAGCAATACCTGCTGATGAAGGCGGGGCTCGGCTGGATGCACATCAAGGACTACCGCAACCCCACGCCGGGCAAGCGGGTGGCGCATGTAAACGAAGCGGCGCTCAAGAACTTTGTGCCGGCCGACCTGGGGGACAGTGCCCACGAGTTGATCTTCAAGGACTTTCGCGAGCACCTGCCGAAGCTCGAGAAGAAGCTCAAGCGGCGCGGCGTACCGGGGGTGTTCCTCGACCTCGAGCCGCACGTGAAGGGGGGCGGGCAGTTCGGCGGCTTTAGCGGCCCGGACGGCATGGGCGTGGCGCTGCGCGGGCTTTGCAAGGTGCTCGACTTCGCCGGGCTCGGCTATCACTTGCGGGACTTCGACGACATCGTGGCCGATCGCGGCTTCTAAACGAAAGGTTTGCCCGATGAGCGCGCTGGCCCTCGATCGCCGCCGGTTCTTGGCCGCCTCCGCGGGGATCGCCGCCGGGCTCATGGGGGCGCCGCTGCTCGGGCAAGTGCCCGGCGTTCGGCCCAAGCAAGTGGGCGCGAAGGTGCTGAACCCGCGCGACCGCGTGCCGGTGAGCCTGATCATCGACGACTCGACGTGCCTGGTGAACCTGGCGCACTTCGCCATCCCGCAGTTCGCCGAGGTGTTTCCCGACCGCTATCTACAAGACTGGCGGGCGTTGCCGCGCGAGATCCCCGATTCGTTCGTGCGCACGTTCGCCGAGTGGTGCCGCGACCACGGCGTGCGCGGCAAGTACAGCATCGTGCCGTATCCGGCGTGCGTGGGGTGGGTCGACCGCGACCTGCCAGGCTGGACGCGTCGGGAGCTCGAGCAGAGCTTGGAGCTGGTGCGAACGCAGATCGTGCCCGATTGGGACATCCACCCGGAGATGGTCAGCCATACCTGGGCGATCGACACGAAGACGGGGCGGCCGTTCGCCGAGCGGAGCGAGCGGTTCATGGAGAATTGGGGCTACAGCGTGGGCAAGTCGGTCGACGAGCTGACCGATTACCTGGCGTTCGCGCTGCGGATACTGAAGAACGCGGGGCTGCCGTGCGAGGGGGTGACAACGCCGGGGGGCTTTGGCAACCGAGTGCTGCCGGAGCTTTCGCAGGCGACGCTGGCGGCCTGCCGCGATGTGTATGGTACGGAGATCCCGCACTACTTCCGCCATCTCTTTACCGGCGACGAGAGCGTTGTGCCGCGCGTGGAATACGCGGCCGATCTGGAGGGCGCCGACCCGCGGTGCGTGGTGTCGATCATCGGTTGCACGGGGGACTGGTTCGGCGGCTGGGACGGGCTCGAGATCGGCACGGTCGATCAGTTCATCACGGCCGATCTAGAACGCGGGCGCATGGTCGAGGTGATCGAGCGCGGCGAACCGGCGGTGATGGTCTGCCACTGGCCGGGCATCTATTGCAACGGCGGGGAGCAAGGCTTCGCGATCTTCAAGGAGATCGTGGCGCGGCTCGAGAAGCGGTACGACAATCTGGTGTGGATGAAGAACTCGGAGCTGGCCCGCTACTGGGCTGCCCGCGAGCTGACGCGGATCGAGCCGGCGGCGGGGGGCGTGGCATTGCGGGCGCCGTTCGCCTGCCCGGGGTTCACGCTGGAGCTGACGGCGGCGCGGGGCGTTCCGGGAGTGGTCGTTGGCGGTGAGCGGAGGCCGCTCAAGGAAGTGGCCGATCGCCGGAAGTTGACCGCCGACACGTGGACCCGGCAGGGGGATAAGCTGGCGGTGTGCTTCGATCTGCCGAAGGGGGTTTCGGGGGTGACGGCGGGGTAGGGCCTTCAGTTTGCATCACGAGGCGTCGAGTAGCCGGCTTCGGTCACGACCGCATGCAGTGCGCTCCTGTCTGGACCGCCCCATCTCGAGACTGTGACTCGCGCCTTCTTTTCTTCAAAGGAGACCGTAGCGTCTTGAACTCCGGGCTGCAGCCTCAGGGCCTTCGTGAGGTTGGCGGCACAGCTCTCGCAACGCATGCCTTCGACGGCAAACTCGAGGGTCTGCGTGCTTCCGATGCTACGGTTGGCCGCGATGATCACTGCAAACAGACCGATGACGGCGATGGCGGACAAGGCAACCACGCGCGAACTCATGTGAAGGTCCTTAATTCTGCTGAAGTTCGGTACGCCGCCCGCGACAGTAAAGCGATTTTGATTGGAGTAGGTCGCGAGCGCACCGCCGCCTCTTACTCTGCAGCTCGTGCTGTTAGCCTTCCCTGACGAAACAGGCGCCACGCCGAAAGTCCCGCCGCCGCCAGGCCCACGAGAACGAAAGCGTTTGGTTCCGGCACCGCGGCTGCGCCGCTGCCGAATTTTAACTTCAGCAAACCAAAGTCGGTCAAGTCGACGTGCCCGTCGCCGTTGAAGTCTCCTTCCGCCCTCGTCGTGCCGGCGCCGAAGTTGTCTTTCAGAATGCCGAAGTCGGTCAGATCCACGACGCGGTCGCCGTTGGCGTCGCCCGGCAGAGGCAGGAGCACAGGGCTCGAACTGTCTCCGACGTTGAGGCGCACTTGGTGCTCTGAATCTCCGTTGCCCCATTTCCAGAAGTACTCGTGATTTGGCGAGAGGCCAAGGTCGCCAATCGTGGTGTTTAAGACCATCATGGAGCCGAAGGCCGTGAAGAACTGTGCGGTCGTGGGATCGAATCCCTTCGCGAAGCCGATCTCCGTCGGAGACAGGTACAGCGGCGTGTCGAGATCGGACCCGCTGGGAAGCGCGAAGAAGCTGCCCGGACCGAAGCCTTTCGGCGCTTCGGTCAAGCCGGTGTACACGTCGCCGGTGAAGGGAGTGGCGAAGGTGCTGTAGGCAAAAGTCCCAGCAGCGGGATCGATTCCCGGGGCAAACGAAGGCGTGGCCGACGTCAACGTTAGTCCCTCGAGAGACAAGCTGCCGCCCAGGTAGGTCACCTCGACGTTTCCCTCTGTTTCGGCGATCTCAACGTCGATGGCGAAACAGGGGGCGCCAGCGGCGAACATCGCGATCCAGATCAAACTGCCGCCGTAGCAACGCGACCGCGTTCGACGCAATCGTGGCGAAGACACAGCGGACGAACTGCAGAAGTCCGCAGACGAGAACCAACCTGAGAAAAAAGCAGGAAGGGAGAATGGCTGCATGGGGTCGACCCAGAATGTCGACAGCCCGTTCCTCGTCGAGCGCCGATAATACTCAACCTCGCTAGATCGTCAAGACCCTTTGCGTGACTTTACGTGCATGTTAGGCGTGCGTCCACCTAAATCGCGCAGCAGGCTCGTCAATTCCCGAACCTTTCCTAGTTGCACGAAGCACACGCGCAATGGCTCCCGCGACGGCGTGCCCCTCTTCGGACGAGTTCATCTTTTGACGAACCCGTGCGGTTGGCCAGGTCGGAGGCTGAAGAGACCCAAGCCGGTTGACTATTCGCGCTCAAACGACTAATCTTGTCGGTGACGAGGAACGGGCTGCGACCAATTCTCTTGGTCCATGCGCCAGCGAAAGAAATCGCGATATCTGCGTGCAGCCGGCCGGAAGGCGATCGTTGGCTGTTGCGCCCTGGCGATTTTTGCCCTGACCGTTGGCGTTCCTTGTCCCTCTCCCCCTCGGGCAAAAGACCGGTCCAAGCCCTTCCCCTGTCAGAACCATGGCTGCGGCTGTTCTTCGGCGGAGCACTGCTGGAAGTCTTGCTGCTGCATGACCCTCGCGGAAAAACTCGCTTGGGCGCGGGCCCATGGCGTTCAGCCCCCCAAGGACATTGCCCTCGCGCTGGAGGGCGCTCCGCGCTCCTGCTGTGAGCACAAGGTCGCGTGGTCGCAGTGTTGCGGAAGCTCGAGATGCTCGCTGCCCAGTGGTGGCACGCCTAGCCGAGCGGATGCAATCTGCTCTGCCCAGTCGACGGCTGCAGAAGATGCGTTCGGTGTCACATGGGTCAGCGGAATCCGCGCCCAAAAATGCCGCGGGCTGACCATGGACTTGGTTTTGGCCGGCCCCTGCCTGGTCCGCACTGAGCTGGTTTCAGCCGCGAGTTGCGAACCTTCCCAGTGGCTCGTCGTGCCGGAAGATAGGCACTGGACGAGCATCACCCTCTCTCCAGACGCTCCGCCGCCGCGATCCTAGGCGGCACTCTTACGCGCAGTCTTGGGCGTCTGGCCTAGAACGCACCCTTCGGCCGGTACGGTCGGAGTGCTGCTTTCAAGTCCGCATGCTTCGTTGGTTCTCGCCATCGCCAGATCCTGCGCGCTCGCGTTTGGAATCCACAGCTCGTTCCTCGTCAGTTCGTTCTGTGCAACCGCGCGAGCGCGCCAGGGTCGGGCGGCGGTGTCTCCGCCAGCAAAGGCCATGCGCACTGACGAAGCTTGAAACTTCTTCGCAACACTCTTTCTCGACCCTAGAGCAACCATGACCAATCATCTCAAGATCTGGATGTTTCTCGGAGCGTTTGCCTCCACGACCTTGGCTTTCACGAGTCCTGCACCGGCGGCCACGGTCACTCCTGGGCCGCCTTCGTCGGGCGGAATCAACTACACCTGGACCGTCGCCAACCTGAGCGGCACGGACACGTCGGGAGCTATTCAGCGTCATGTCGGGGCACTCAGCTTCAACGACCCGTTGAACTTTGGGGATCCGATCGGAACCGGCTGGACACACACGTCGGATTGGATTGCGGTGGATCTCACCGAGCCCGCCCAACTGACCATTGATGTCTCTCGCAAGGCCGGTGTTCCCAACGGCACCGAGACGGCCGGCGACGCTTTGGCCCCGGCGTTCGCCTTGTACAGCGGCTGGCACGTGACGGGCGGCGACTGGCACGTCTTCAACAACTCGGGGCCGTTTGCTTGGGCGCCGGAGCTGTCCTTCATCGGCAATGTCGCCAACGGCACGGCCGTCGGCACGAACGTCACGGGAACGGGCCTGCCGGCGGTGTCGGGTTCCTTCATCTTGCCCGCCGGGCACTACAGCATCGAACTCGGCGGTAACCCGGCGAATTCGATCGGGTCGGGCCGGCAAGGGTACGAGGCCGTGCTCACCACGTCGCCGGTGCCGGAACCGAGTGCGTTGACGCTGGCTGGCCTGGCCCTGTGCATGGGGGGCTGGCTCGCGCTGCGTAAGCAACACGTGAGCGCCTAGGCCCTGTTGATCGTGTTCCTGACCGGGAGCGCTTTGCGCTCCCGGTCAGGCATTTGTTGGCTCACCCCGAGATACATCGATGAAGACGTTGAGACTTCTGTTCGCCCTCGCGTTGTTTTCCGTTGGTCGACCAGCGCTCGCTGAGCCGCTGGCCGGCTTTGGCGAGCAGACCTTGGTGAGTTCCCGTCCGAGTGACGCCGGCTGGGTCGACCCGACGTTGCGAGACGCCTGGGGAATCGCAATTCGGCCCACCGAAAAAGGCGTGGGCGGCCACTTCTGGATCAGCAGCGCTGGCAACGGCACGTCAAACCAATACTTGGGAGACGTGTCTGGCTCGCCGCTGGTGCAAGACGCGCTGGTCAACATGGACGTCCCCCCTTGGCCGGCCGGCTACAGCCCTCCGTCTCCGTCGGGCCCAGAAACGTTCGTGCCCGACGGCGTGGGCGTGTCGCGGCCGACGGGCCAAACGTGGCAACAGACGCCGGGCTTTGTCGTGACTTTGCCGCACCATCGGCAAAACGTCACCAACCCGGCGAAGTTTCTGTTCGCGACCGAGGACGGGATGATCTCGGCCTGGACCGACAATAAGGAACCCGACGGAACCCCGAACTGGGTTGGCTACTCCGTCCCGGTCATCAACCGGGTTCAGGATGGCAGCCGCTTCTACGGTATCACCGTTTCCAACGAATCGGGCTACTTGTACGTGGCTGACCTGGGCGTCTCGCCGGGGATCCGAGTGTTCAACCCGGACTTCTCGGAACGCGGCGACTTCGGCGGCGCTCTCAATCCATTCGCCGGCGACGACGGAGTTCAGCCCGGCGAATTCACGCCGTTCAACGTGCAAACGCTCCATGGCAATGGCGCGGGAAACCTGTTCGTGACCTATGTCGAAGCGACCGCAGACCCGGCGAACGTGTTTGCCACCGGCGCAAGCCTAGGGCGATTGGCGGAATACACGCCTGCCGGCGAACTGGTTGGCGCCTGGGACGACCACGGCCTGTTGAACGCGCCTTATGGTCTGGCCTTGGCGCCCGCGGATTTTGGTTTGGCGAGCGACCTGCTGCTTGTAGGAAATGCGGGCGACGGAACGATCGTCGCCTTCGATCCGACGACGCGCGCGGCGGTCGATTACCTGCGAGCGGCCGACGGTTCGCCCGTGACGATCGAGGGCCTGAAGGGGCTGACGTTCGGAAATGGCGTCAGCTTGGGCGACGCCAATGCCCTGTACTTCACCGGTGGGCCAAGCGGTGGCCGCGAAGGCGTTTTCGGCAAGGTGATCGCCGTGCCGGAACCGAGCGCTCACGCCCTGGCGGCCCTGGCGGCAACATTCGTTGGCGTGTCCGGCTTCAAACGCCGCAGCGGATTGGGTTCATCAATCGCAAGAGGTAGGCATTGATCCGGGAAGGCAGATGATGCTATTTCGCTCACAGCGCCGCACATGCGACGGCTTCACGATGGTGGAGCTTCTGGTGGTGATCGTCGTCATCGCGGTGCTGATTGCGCTGCTGCTGCCGGCGGTTCAGGCAGCCCGCGAAGCGGCGCGGCGAATTCAGTGCGCTTCGCATCTACGCCAGGTGGGCCTGGGGCTGCACAGCTACTTGGACGCGCGGCGCTGCTTTCCAACCGTGATCACGGGCGCGGGCGCAGAGCGTGCGGGGCGTTGCACGACGGGTCTCTACTCCTGGCATGCCATGCTTCTGCCCTACATCGAGCAAGCTGCACTCTACGGCACGATCGACTTCTCGGTGAACATGGCCGATCGTTGCGGCGCCTTCTCGCTGCAGGATGGGCAGATCAGCGACACCCATCCAAACGCCAAGGCTGCTCATCAAGTAGTGTCCGTCTATCTCTGCCCTTCAGATCCCAGCAGCGCCCCGACCGGCGTTATGGGCTCGGCCCGGCCTGCGTCGACGAGCTTTACGGGGAATGTGGGCTGGCCCCCATTCTCCACCGGACCGGGCGGCGGCCGTGAAACGCCTGCGCCCTCGAATGGCTTCTTCAGCACGAGCAGCGGAGCGACGCCGGAAACGTGGGATGCGCCGCGCGTCGCGGAGGCCGACTTCACCGACGGATTGAGCAACACGGTCGCGGTCGTCGAACGGCTGATCGGCCCCGGCCTGGACGACGCGACGCTGGAGAACCCTCCTGACCGGCGTTACGTGGCCTACTGTGCGCTTGGCTTCAACACCATTCGGCCGCAGGAGCAGTACCTCGACTGTACCCAGTCGCTGCTCTTCATGGATCCGATCTACTCGCGGAACATCGGGCACGCCTGGATTTCGGGCTGGATGCTCTCCGCGAATGTCTACATGCAGGTGTTGCCGCTCAACGGCGCAAACTGCCATCTGATGGGGGGCGAGGGGCACGGCGGCATGCTGACCTCACCGAGCAGCCACCACCCAGGAGGGGTTCAGGCCTTGTTAGGGGATGGCAGCGTGAGGTTCGTGGCCGAAACCATCAGCCTCAACGTCTGGTGGGGCCTCGGGTCTCGAGATGGCGGAGAACTGGCGCCACTGCCGCGTTAAAACCGTTCCAGGGCAGGTCCGCAAGGCCGGAATTATCGGGTTCGTTTTTAAGGCCTGACCGCGCGCTTTCCAAGTAGGCCGCGCACATCCAGGCGAACCACCCAAAATTGGCCAGCTGTCATGGGGCGCTGAAAACCGGCCAGCTCGGGGCGCTTGAAAACCGGCCATAGTCCTCAGGGATTCGACCTACAGGCTTTCTAGCGGATGTCCCGCGGAAGGAGGCCTGCGATGGCGAATCGACTCGGCATGGCGACGATTCAAGCGATTCTTTCGTTACGAGCCCGACACTGGTCGTACCGGC
>JBGAPH010000038.1:0-65025 GCA_044221365.1 Pirellulales bacterium | reverse complement strand
GCCTTCCGAGGCTTCGACGAACCGGATCGCTCCAGCCGCCGCTCGGTCGGCTATCGGACTCACGAGCAATTCTCCGAGCAAGCTCCTTTCAGCTGGCAAGATCATCCAGACTTATCCTGACGCACCAACGGACTGCTAGCCAGCGTTCGAGGTCCTTCGCCGACAGGTCTGCTAGACTGCGAAATCCGCAGTCGCCCGCGACTCGATTCAGCCGCGACCGGGTAGCATTAACTCGATCGCGGTGGACGCCCTTGAACTCCAGGTCCATCCGGACAGCGTGCAGAGACGCCATGCTTCACGGGGATGGCGACAGTCAGGCCCGAGTGTGCCCCCGGTAGGCCCCCCAGGCGGCACCTCATATGAAATGACATGTGCCGGGAAACCTTTTCGCTCGAAAGCCGATTACCTGTAATTTTACAGGTGGCCCTTATTCCCTTCCGTAACAAGAAGAGGCCAGTCGCTGGCTGAAGTTGGCCTCGCCTTATCTCTAACGAAGCTCACGGTCGCCCCCAATTCATCCAAGTGATGCTCATTTGCAGAACAGTCGCAATCGACACCCATACGAAGTATGGCACTTGAGCCACGGCAACCCAACGGTAGTGCCGCCAAACGGCAACCATGCACCAGATGATTGTCGACCACACAATCACGATGTCTACTGCCGCCAAGGGCAGGCTCCTCAGCCCAGAGAAGAAAAGCATGAACAGCAGGTTCGCGATGAGGTTAACGGCGAACGGCACGGCAAGCGTTCGAGGAGCCTTCCCCTGGAACACCCTCACGAACACGAAGGCGAAGCTGATTGCGATCACGGAGTAGAGGATGCTCCAGATCAGACCGATAGTCGCCGGAGCCGGCGTCCAGGTGGGTTTCGCCAGGGCGTTGTACCACTCAATCCAGGGCATGGCAGAGTCCATTGGCGAGCACGTGTGAGGAGCAGGTGTCAGTAGCGCCAGTTGTGAACCGGACGTGCCCTCGACTAACCGCTTGAGGTTGGCTGCTGCATCCCGTGTTTGCTTGACCAGCCCGAGCCGGATGAGAGGGCTCATGAGCTTTCCCAAGAAGGTTTTCGGCGAAATCTCGATGGTATGCGTCGCCAAGGCCCCACCGGGCGCTGCCTCGACTTGCAGGTCGACCAAGACCTCGAACGCTCGGTCACCGTATCGACAGACGAGCTGGCTCCCCGGCACGCGACTCAAAATAATGCCCTCCATCTCAGCCTGGCGACCGCCTTGCTTATAGACATAGCGAAGCTTGTCGCCGGTGGCATTTGGCCCTTCACCAACTTTGCTCAGGCTAACGCAGGGTGGCAGCCACTTGGCCGTCTGCGGAAGGTCGTCGATGATGGCGAAGACCCGGTCAGGCGGCGCGGCGATGGTTTCGGCGATTTGGCAGCGAATGGGCATTTACCTGGCCTCTTGGCGGCGGAAATGATGTAGGGCGGTCGACCGTAACCGAATAGGGTATCCACGCCACTGCGGGTGTTCTACACTTGCCGAGTAGACAGTGACAGTTATCTACTGGCCAAGTCGCCAGTTATCACCCGAATGCCCGGCGGAGGTTCCCATGGCCCGCAAGAAGAAGAGTAAGTCCGACGCTATCCGTGCAGCCGTAGCCGAACTGGGGCCCGAAGCCCGGAACCGGGACATCATCGAAAAGCTGGCCGGCCAGAAGATCAAGGTCAGCGCCCAGATGGTCAGCACGGTCCGGGCCCGGATGAACGGAGCAAGTACGAGCGGTCACCGCAAGCCAGGGCGTCCTAGTCGGAAGGCCGCTTCCGGAGCCGTGACTGTCGCAGCCCTTCTCGCCGCCAAAGAACTGGTGGCCGCATCTGGGTCGGTCACTGAGGCTAAGTCGACGCTCGAAGTCCTGGGAAGACTCCAGTAGCCTCCATGGACAACGCCGTTTCTTGGCTGGTGTTCGGTGGCCTGATTCTCGGCTTGGCCATCATCCTGACCCTGCCCTTCGCCTTCAAGAAGCGGGACAAGGACTAGGCGGCGGTGCTCGGACGGTCGCCGTGACCCTTTTGCTGACGGCCCCGCACGATGGTAGCTAGGCAGCCTCTTCCCTAAGGGCCAAGGAGCCCGTAGTCACTCCGCCCCACAAACCGACGCACCAGATTGCCCCAGGAACGCTGAGCGGGCGGGGCGACCTTGGCGCGTCCGGCGTCAGCGCGGCGATACGGACCAGCCAACGGTCTGCTGTCATAAGTGCCGGCAACGCACCACCTCGCTGGCTGTCGCGAGCTTAGCGAAGTCCAGCAGCAGCATCGCCGCGCCGATCCGCACACCGCGCGCTATCTCGCCCGCATGATGGAAGTGGCGGCGTTGGCGAGCTTCCCCACTCTGGAGATATCTTCTTCGCGGTCGTCTCGCCCTAACTTCTCTGATCCTGGCACTTCGGGGAAATCCCCCGCGCTGGGTGCGGCGGAAAAACCGGCGCTTTGCTCCCAAATCGACCTCGTCGGCACAATGCTTGCCAAAGGAAAAGGCACTCATTTCGTGTCCTTTTCTGCGGGGCGGCCTGACTTCAGGCTGCCGAGGAGCCTACGCCGTGACCAGCAACCCTCTCGCTTCCGTTGTTCTGAGTATTGGCCGCGGGAGCCCCGAGGGGACCGCGAATGTCGAGCGGCGGACGGCGGACAACGCCCCCTCGGCGCGAGCGCCGAGTTCAGCGCGCCGGCGAGGCCGCGCAATGGCCGCGCTCGCCCTGGCGGCATGCCTAGCCTGGGCGCCGTCGGCCGAAGCCCAAATCCTCCGCTGGGACAACGGCCAAGTAATCCCCGGCACCGAAGGCATAACGCCGGGGCCGGGGGTGAATCTGAGCGGCTGGAACACGGACGGGCATAGCCTCCGCTATGCTGAGTTTTCGGGTCAGGTGCTTCAAGACGCATCCTTCCGGCGCAGTTGGCTCGACAGCGCTCGATTCACAGGTGCAGATCTCACCAGCGCTGACCTGAATTCGGCGACGCTCACGAACGCCACGTTCGTGGGAGCCAGCGTGACGCAGGCGAACTTGGGAGAGACGACGGCGCGGGGCTTCACCCAGGCGCAGCTCTACTCGACCAAGAGCTACCAAGACAAGGACCTGAGGGGAATCCGGCTTGATTCCAACGATCTTAGCGAGTGGGACTTCAGGGACCGAAACCTCACCGGGGCCACTCTGCAGCACTCGTCGCTCCACAACGCGGATCTTAGCGATGCAAATCTTCGTGGCGCGAATCTGTCCTATTCCAGTGGAAGCCTGAACCTGTCGGGCGCAGACCTTACGAACGCTGACCTGCGTTACTCAAGTGTGGTCTGGAACCTGAGTGGGGCAACCGTGACGGGTGCAAGCTTCTGGTACGCGAACCTTCACCCCGCAGAGCTCTACGCGACTCAGAGCTACCAGGTGCAGGACCTGTCGGGGATCCAGTTGGGCGGTAACGACTTCCGTGGCGCGCATCTGGCTGAGCAGATTCTCAGCAACGCGGATCTCTCGGATACGACGCTGGCCAACGCCAATTTGAGCGGCTCTAAGCTTAACAACGCCAAACTATTGGATGCAGTGCTGACGAATGCGGACTTGTCGCAGGCCAATCTCGGCGGCGCCGACTTGTGGAGGGCGACTCTCACTGGCGCAGACCTTACCGATGCAGTTGTGACAGGGACAAACTTTCGAGAAACGACTTCGCGGGGATTGACCTCGGCGCAGCTCTACGCAACGAGGAGCTACCACGATAAAAACCTTGTCGGGCTTGGACTGTGGGGAAACAATCTTTCGGCGTGGGATTTCAGCGGCCAGGATCTCAGCAATGCTGCCCTGCCATTCTCGGTCCTGACAGAAGCACAGTTTCTCGGCGCGGTCGTGGCCGGAGTGGACTTCGGCTCTACGAACCTTACCCAGACGCAGCTCAGCTCGACTAAGAGCTACCAAGACAAGGACCTGAGGGGAATCAGGCTCGGATCCAACAACCTTTCGGGCTGGGACTTCAACGACCAGGACTTGAGCGGCGCGAGGTTGATCGGAGCGACGCTCGTGAACACCAACTTGGCTGGGGCCGTCTTGGCCGGAGCAGACTTCAGTATCACGGGATTGACGCAGGATCAACTCTACTCGACAAAAAGCTATCAGGATAAAGTTCTGACCGGGATTCAGCTTCGGTCGATTAATCTCGCGGCGTGGGATCTTAGTGGCCAAGACCTCACAAATGCCAGCCTGCGGGCCTCGACGCTCACGAACTCGGACCTGAGCGGCGCTCGCGTCGCGGGGGCAGATCTTTCCGGAACAACGTCGCGAGGCTTTACTTCGGCACAGCTCTATTCGACTCAGAGTTACCACACGAAGACCCTGAGAGCAATTGATCTCAGCTCGAACGACCTTATGGCATGGGATCTCTCCGCGCAGCAGCTTAACGGCGCCAACCTGAGCAATTCGAATCTCACGAACGCTGATCTTGCGGGGGCCGACCTGTTCGGCGCAATTCTGAGCGGGTCAAACTTGACGAACGCCAATCTTAGGGGAGCCAACCTTGTCAACGCTTACTTTTACCCCGACCTCCTGTCCGAGACGACGCTCACGAACGCGAACCTGGATTTCGCCGACTTACGCGGGGCGGCGCCCTGGTCCCTGGGGCAACCCAGCCTTCGCAATGCGATCTTGTTCGATGGAGCCGTGTTGGGCCTGGAAGTCTTGGCGGGAGAGCGGCTAGTGGTCCGTGACGACGACGGCAGCGGTGACATTCCCGGCAAATGGCCGCTTCCGAGGGCAGGGATCGCAATTAAAGTTCAAGACGGCGTGAACATCGATGCTGGCGGCGTCCTTCAACTCAGCTTGGAGGCCGACCCTTGGGACTCGCTGATCTCATTTGAGCCCGGCATCCCCGTCCAACTCGGCGGCACGCTGGAGCTGACGTTCGCACAACCGACGAATGCTGAAGCGCAAGTCGGCCGCGCGCTACACGTCTTCGACTGGCGCGGCGTCTCTCCCACCGGCGCGTTCACCGTTTCGAGCCTCTACGAGTGGGATACGAGCGGCCTCTACACCACCGGCGTCGTGACCCTGCTGGCCGCCGGCAACGTGATCGCCGGCGACGCCAACGGCAACGGCAAGGTCGAGATGGAGGATTTCGGCATCCTGAAGAGCCACTTCGGCGACCCCGGCACGACCTCCGAAGGCGACGCCAACGGCGACGGCCGCATCGACCTCAACGACTTCGGCCTGCTCAAGGCCAACTTCGGTAAGAGCGCCCCCGGCAACGTGGCCGTGCCGGAGCCGGCGACGTGGGTGCTGGCGGTCATGGGCGGCCTGTGGCTCGTGGCCCGCCGCCTTGGGCGGATGCGCCGGCGGGCGCGATTGCTGACGTTCGCCGCGCTGCTCCTCGCCGTGCCTTCATTCGCCGAAGCCCAAATCCTCCGCTGGGACAACGGCCAGGTAATCCCCGGCACCGAAGGCATCACGCCGGGGCCGGGGGTGAACCTCGGTGGTTGGAACACCGACGGGCATGAACTGCGGTTTGCCGAGTTCTCACAAAAAGATCTTCACGGCGCCAACTTCGAACGCAGTTGGCTGGACGACGCACGCTTCGCAGGGGCCAACCTGAAGTCCGCGCACCTGAAAAAGGCCGTGCTCACGGGCGCAGACTTCACGGGGGCCGACCTCAGCGACAATGCTGACTTTCGCTTCGCCAAGCTTGCCAACGCGCAATTTGCCGGCGCCACCGTGGGAGGCGCCAACCTGAGCTACACCAACGGGCTCACCGCCGACCAGCTCTATGCGACCAAGAGCTACCAGGAGAAGAATCTCAATCACATCAAGCTCGAAGGCAATGTCCGCACGGGGTGGGACTTCTCCGAGCAGAACCTGGTCGGCGCCGACCTCGACTATTCCGTGCTCAGCAACGCCGACTTCCGGCAGGCTAACCTGAACGGCGCCAGCCTCCGGTATGCGGATTTCACGAACGCAAACTTGACCGGCGCCATCCTGAACAATGCCCAGTTGGACGGCGCTCTGTTCACCGACGCCCATCTGAACGGGGCGATCGTCAAAGACGCCGACTTCTCCGGCACGGCGCGGCGCGGCTTCACCCAAGGCCAGCTTGCGGCGACCAAGAGCTATCAGCTCCGGGATCTGACCGGCATCGGCTTGGAGGACAACGACCTCACCGGGTGGGACCTGAGCGCGCAAGACCTGCGCCGGGCTCGGTTCGCCGGCGCGACCCTCACTCGAGCGAACCTCGAGGGCGCCAACTTGAGCGGCGTTGATTTGCACGCGCTGACGCTGAGCGAGGCGCACCTTGGGGCCGCGGATCTGAGCAACGCGAATTTGAGCGGCGCTACTCTGACCGGTGCCAGCCTGGCGAATGCGGTGCTGGCGGGGGCTTCGTTCGCCGACACGACGTCGCGCGGCTTCACCCCAGCGCTGCTCGCCAGCACTAAGAGTTACCAGGACCACGACCTGACCGGGCTTCGGCTGGAAAACAACGACCTCACCGGCTGGGACTTCACGGGACAACGGCTGCGCGACGCCAAGTTCACTGGAGCGAAGTTGACGAGCGCCAACTTTTCGCAGGCCGATCTCAGCGGGGGCGAACTGGGGTCCCAAACTCTGACGAACACCAACTTCTCGGGCGCCAATCTGACGGGGACCAACTTACGCAGCGCCACGCTGACGGGCGCGAACTTTGCGAATGCAGTGGTGGCGGGGGCTTCGTTCGCCGACACCACCTCGCGCGGCTTCACCCCGGCGCTGCTGGCCAGCACCAAGAGCTACCAGGACCACGACCTGACCGGGCTTCGCCTGCAAAACAACGACCTTGCAGGCTGGGATTTCACGGGCCAGAAGCTTCGCGACGCCCAATTCACGGGTGCGAAACTGGTGAGCACTAACTTTTCGCAGGCCGATCTCAGCGGGGCCGACCTTGGCGCTCAAACGCTGACCAACACCAACTTTTCGGGCGCCAAGCTCACGGGCGCCAGCCTGCGCAGCGCCACGCTGACGGGCGCGACCTTCGCGAATGCGGTCGTGGCGGGGGCTTCGTTCGCCGACACGACCTCGCGCGGCTTCACGCCTGCGCTGCTGGCCAGCACCAAGAGTTACCAGGACAAGGACCTGCAGGGCATTCAACTCGACGACAACGATCTCACCGGCTGGAACCTTTCGGGACAGGACTTGAGCCGCGCCGGGCTGCGGGCAACGCTCACGAACGCCAACCTGGCGGGAACGCTGGTGGCGGGAGCGAACTTTGAGAACACCACTGGGCGGGGCTTCACGGCCGCGCAGCTCTACTCCACCAAGAGCTACGAGGACAAAGACCTGCAGGGGATCGGCCTGGCGCGAAACGACCTGACCGGCTGGGACTTTACAGGGCAGATGGTCGCGGGGGCCGCCTTCGACAATGCCCAAGGCTTCACGTTCGCGCAACTCGTCTCGACCCGGAGCTACCAGGACAAGAACCTACAAGGGGTTGGCCTGAGCGGCGCCGACCTCACCGGCGCCGATCTCTCCGGACAGGACCTGAGCGGCGCACGCTTCGTGGGAGCAACGCTGGCACAGGCCAATCTGACCGGCGCGCTGGTGGCCGGGGCCGACTTCCAATCCGCCGGGTTCACGGCCGCTCAACTCTACTCCACCCGGAGCTATCACGACAAGAACTTGGCGGGACTCGGGCTTGGGGGCGACTACTCGGGCTGCAACTTCGACGGTCAAAACCTCCGCGAAGCTACCTTGGCCGGGCAGTTCAAAAACGCCAGTTTCTCGGGCGCCGATCTAAAGAATGCACACTTGCTCGCCAGCGAATTGTCAAACTTTGCGCATGCGGACTTCTCGGACGCCGATCTTAGCAATATCTACGCCGAACAATTGGGAGGGGCGTTGCCCTACGACCTCTTTGCCAACGCATCCTTCCGCGGGGCCAGCCTGATCAATGCCTATTTTTATTTCCTTACGTTGAGGGAGGCGGATCTGAGCTTTGCCGATTTGCGAAGGGCAACTCTGGGAGCCTATGGCACAACGGGAGTGAGCAGTCTCCGGAATAGCATCCTCCAGAACGGAGCCATCGACGGGCTGGAGTTGAACGCAGGCGAACGGCTGGTCGTCCGAGACGACGACGGCGTGCAGCAGCCGACCTATTCGTCGCCGCCGATTCCCCTCACGATTCGAGACTCGTTGCACATTGCCCCGGGCGGCACGCTCGAACTGCGCTTCGACGGGGACCCGTGGAACTCGCTGGTCTCCTTCGAGGCGGGAATTCCGGCGCAACTCGGCGGCTCGCTGGAGTTGACATTTGCCGACCCGGCGGACGCGGTTGCCCAGGTCGGCCATAGCTTTCACCTCTTCGACTGGACAGGGGTCTTGCCGGCCGGCCAGTTCGTTGTCACCAGCCTCTACGACTGGGACACCAGCAGTCTTTATTCCACCGGAGTGGCGACGCTGCTGGCGGCCGGCAACGCCGTCGCCGGCGACGCTGATGGCAATGGGAAGGTCGACATGGAAGATTTCGACATCCTCAAGTTTCACTTCGGCGGCATGGGCGCCCATTCCGAAGGCGATGCCAACAGCGACGGCCGGATCGACCTCAACGACTTCGGCCTGCTCAAGACCAACTTCGGCAAGAGCGCACCCGGCAACGTGGCCGTGCCTGAGCCGGCGACGCTTTGGTTGTCGCTAAGCGGCTTGGCGGCGTGGGGGCTAGCGGCGTTCGGGCGTCGCCGAAGGACCCGGCGGAGCGCAAGCGGGTTTTGCGCGCGGCGAACTGCCCTCCTAACCAGTGCGGCACTGGTCCTCGCGGCGTCGCAAGGGTTGCGCGCTTGGGGCGCAGAGCTCCTGGATGAGCAGTATGTGGATCACTGGAACCGAATCGCGTACAACTCGAGCACGCCATTCACCGCTGTGGATCCGCCACTGCAGGCCTTCTTCAGTTACTGGGACTTTTCCTACGCCGCCGGAACCGCCGCAGTCGAAATCGAATTAAGGGATGTGTTCTCGGTGTCGCAGGTACGGTTTGACTACTCGGCCGGCGGTGTGCCCGGGTGGAATGGAAGTGCAAGCGGATCGGCATCCGCGTACTACTTCGATCTCGTCGCGGATGAATGGATTCCCTTCTTTTTCGACAGCGCATCTTCCGTCGATGGCAACCCGGACCTCGAAGTCAGTTTTTTCACGAACCGGCTTCGGTTCGAGGCCTCGGCTGCCGCGGATCAGGGCATCGAGGGCAATCCTAGCGCGGGCGCTGTAGTGACAATCTACTCGCTGATCGGCGGACCTCAGACGTTGGTTGGCGACTTCAATGGCGATGGCCAGGTCGACCTCGACGACTTCGGCATCCTGAAAAGCCACTTCGGCGACGCCGGCACGACCTCGGAAGGCGACGCCAACGGCGACGGCCGCATCGACCTCAACGACTTCGGCCTGCTCAAGGCCAACTTCGGCAAGAGCGCGCCCGGCAACGTGGCCGTGCCGGAGCCGGCGACGTGGATGCTGGCGATCATGGGCGGTCTGTGGTTCGTGGCCCGCCGCCTTGGGCGGATGCGCCGGCGGGCGCGATTGCTGACGTTCGCCGCGCTGCTCCTCGCCGCGCCTTCATTCGCCGAAGCCCAAATCCTCCGCTGGGACAACGGCCAGGTGATCCCCGGCACCGAAGGGATCACGCCGGGGCCGGGGGTGGATTTGAGTGGGTGGGACTCGGAAGGGCATGAACTTCGCTTCGCCGAGTTTTCCGGCCAAGACCTAACCGGGGCGTATCTCAATTCGAGCTGGTTGGACAGCGCTCACTTTCAGGGCACCGATCTGAAGGGGGGGCGTCTGACTGCTTCGGTCCTTGCGAACGCCGATTTTTCAGCGGCCAACCTTTCGGGAGTGGACATGGACCTGGCGAACTTGTCGAACGCGAACCTCGCCGGAGCGATCGTCCGAATGGCCTCCTTCTCGCCATCCAATTTGACCGCCGACCAGCTTTACAGCACCCAGAGCTATAAGGAAAAGGATCTGACAGGGATTCGCCTGCAAACGAACTCACTAGCTGGTTGGGACCTTAGCGGGCAGAATCTCACGGCTGCGGACCTCTCGTTCGCGTTGCTTACCGATGCCAACCTGACCGGGGCCGACCTCACGTCCGCGAACTTTACCGCCGCAATGTTGACGAACGCCAACCTTAGGGACGCGATTGTGACAAGAGCAAGTTTGTGGGCCACCACTTGGGTGGGTTTTACGGAGGCCCAGTTAGCAGCGACTGCGAACTATCAGGCCAAAGATTTGCGCGGCATGGGCCTGGGCGAAAACAACTTTAGCGGGTGGGACTTTAGCAAACAGGATCTTTCAGGTACGAATCTATGGAATTCGGACCTGACACACGCTGACCTGTCTGGAGCCAATCTGACGGGCGCGATCATGTTTGACGATAATCTGACCAACGCGAATCTGCAGGGCGCCAATCTAACCGATGCGAAAGCCGGGGGGGCTTGGCCGACTTGGACCAATGCTAACCTGAGTGGAGCGATCATTCGCGGAGCCGATCTCAGAATGGCCACCGCTGGGAACTTTACGGCGGACCAGCTCTATTCAACACAAAGCTACCACGACAAGGACCTGCGAGGGGTCGATTTGTCTGGTAGCGATCTGTCGGGCTGGGACTTTTCAGGCCAAGACATCAGGGGCGCAGGATTAGGCGGTTCCGGCCTTGTCAAGGACCAGCTTTATTCCACTGCCAGCTACAAGGCGTTTGACCTGCAGGGCGTCGATCTTGGTTCCAATAACCTCTCCGGTTGGGACTTCAGCGATCAGAATATTGCAGGTGCGAATCTATCAAACGGAGGACTGAGCGCAGACCAGCTCTACGCGACGGCAAGTTACAAGACCAAGAACCTTCAGGGCGTCGGACTCGAACAAACTGATCTCTCCGGCTGGGACCTTGCTGGCCAGAACCTCACCGATGCAAGGCTTCGGTGGTCTGACCTAAGTGGTTCAGTGCTTTCCGGGGCGCAGATGTCTGGGGCAAAGATCAACGGATCGTCGCTCAGGGGTACAACCAATAAGGGGTTTACGAAGGAACAACTCTATTCGACGGCGAACTACGCGGTCGCAGACCTGCAGAGTATCGATTTTGAGAGGAACGATCTTAGCGAGTGGGACTTTGGCGAGCAAAACCTGACAGGCGCTAAGTTTTCGCAATCGAAACTCACGAACGCGAACCTGCAGAACTCGAAGCTGACCGATGCGAGCTTCAGCGTCGCAATTCTCGACGGCGCCGATCTGCGTGGAGCGCAAGGAGCCGTCGTCGTCCCCGATCAGATGCACAACGCCATCTGGCCCGACGGAACCATCCGTGGCGGTCTTACCCTCCAGCCAGGCGAGCGGCTAGTCCTGCGAGACGACGATGGAATCCCCAGCCCCTCGCCCATTGCTTGGCTGCAACCGCGGCCGCCGATCGCGGTGCATGTGCGGGATAGCGGTTCGACGATCCCGTCCGGAGCGAGCCTGCAACTCGTGTTCGACGGCGACACCTGGGATTCGACGCTTTCATTCGAGACTTTTGCCCCAGTCCAACTCGGCGGCACGTTGGAGCTTACGTTCGCGCAACCGACGAATGCTGAATCGCAAGTCGGCCGCGCTTTGCACGTCTTCGACTGGCGCGGCGTCTCGCCCACGGGTCAGTTCACCGTTTCGAGCCTCTACGACTGGGACACGAGCGGTCTCTACTCCTCCGGCATCATTACGTTGCTGGCCGCCGGCAACGTGATCGCCGGCGACGCCAACGGGAACGGCAAGGTCGAGATGGAGGACTTCGGCATCCTCAAAACCCATTTCGGCGCCCCCGGCACGAAGGCCGAAGGCGACGCCAACGGCGACGGCCGCATCGACCTCAACGACTTCGGCCTGCTCAAGACCAACTTCGGTAAGAGCGCCCCCGGCAACGTGGCCGTGCCGGAGCCGACGACGTGGGTGCTGTTTGTTGTTGGACTCGCTCTCTGGGCCGCTGCGGGGTTGCGGCGTGGCAAACGTTAAAGAGTACGTACGATCCAGGAGTTGTTGGGCCCACCTATCCTCATCCTCTCAGCCGATCGCGGCGTGGCGGTTTCCTGAAGTCAGCCTGGCCCAATGGTCCGGAGTCAAGCAGTGTCAATTAATCAGCGAGGCGGCCACTATGACTTCGCGGTGATTGGCGCGGGGGTCGGCGGAATTGCCATCGCGGCACTGTTGGCCCATGCCGGCAAACGGGTAGTGCTGTTCGAACGGCATTACTTGCCCGGTGGCTATGGGCAAACTTTCCGAGCCGGCAAGTTCTCTTTCTGCGCCGAATTGCACTACGTGTGGGACTGTGGACCGGGCGGGCGGGTGACCCGCATGCTGGAAAAGCTCGGGCTCGACCAGCAGGTGAGGTTTCGGCAACTCAATCCAGCGGGCTATGACCGGATCGTTGCCCCGGGGATCGACTATCTCGTCGGCTCCGGCTTCGATGGGGAGTGGAAGAAGCTGTCGGCGCTGTTCCCCGCCCACGCACAGACGCTCCGGCGCTACTTCGACACGCTCAGCCAGATTCACGAGCAGGCGTACCGATTGCCGATCGGCTATTCGTGGCGAACGGTTGCGGCCCACCCGCTGCGCTACGCGCACCTTGTCCGGTATCTGGGTTGGACACTCCAGGACTTCTTCGACTTGCTTGGGTTCCCGGAACCGTTGCAGTTGATTCTGGCTGGGCAGAGCCTGATCTTTTGCCTTCCCCCGCAGCGGCTTTCGCTGCTGGCGCATGCGGCCGGCGTGGCCAGCTACAACTCCGGCGCGTACGTCCCCGAACAAAGCTTCGCTCAGTTCTTCGAGGCACTCCTGGCCGTGGTCAAGCAGGCCCCTGGGTGTGACCTCCGGCTATCCACCGAGGTGACCCGAATCCATGTGGAAGGCGCGCTGGCGCGGACCGTCACCACGAATCGGGGCGATACGGTCGAAGCAGATCAGGTGATCTTCGACGGTGACCCGCAACTGATCCTCGAGTTGGTCGACCCGCAGGCGTTTCCCGAGTCGTTCCGTAAGAAGTTGACCTACGAATACGGGGTCAGCGCCTTGAGCGTCTATCTGGGGCTCGAGGGAATCGACCTGCGGGCGCGGGGATTTGGCGACTACCTAGCGTACGTTCATCCCTCGACCAATCTCAACAAGATCTATGAGCAGCAACTCGCAGACGGCATTCCAGACGAGCCGCTTTTCTGCTGCGACTCGCCGACCCTGCACATGAACGACCCTCGACTCGCCCCGACGGGTGGGCAGCAGTTCGTGATCGTCGCCCCGTGCAGCTACGACTACTTTCGCCGGTTGCGCGACCGGAGCCAGCAGGACTATCAGGCGACCAAGGAGGAGTACGCGGACCGGCTCATTCGCCTCGCCGAGCGCCTGGCGCCAGGGCTCTCGCAGCACATCGTGACGCGCGTGGTGGGCAGCCCGCTAACGAACGAGTACTACGTTCACGCTCCGCGGGGAAACTGCTACGGCATGCCGCTCGACCCGGAGCACATCAACCTGCAGCGGCTAAGCTACAAGAGCCCCGTGCCCAACCTGCACTTCGTGGGCGCGAGCAGTGGGATGCCAGGATTCGCGTCGATCAATCATTTTACGTGCCTGCTGTACGAGCAGTTAACCGGCGACCGATTCTACTCGGGTTAGTTCTCGCTCGACCACGGACAGCCTCGGCTGACGGGGCCAATGGCCCGGCGACTGAAGGACTCGAAGGCGCAGCACATGCTTGCCCGATGCCGTTTGTCGCTCACTACGCTCCGCCAAGCGCGCACGCCCAAGCAAACGTTCTGCGTCGGGTTGGTTGTGTGCGACTATGTGAACGTGAAAACACGTGAAACCGGAAAGCACCATTGCACGGTCGGTTGCGTAGCGAACGCAGACGGGTCGTGTCCGCCGCCCGTAGAGCGTCATGATGGTGCCGTGGAGTTTCTTGTTTCATTCGATTTGGCTCCGGCGGTGCGGACCTCGGGGGACTGATGTGTCAGTCCCTTCACCGGGGCAGGGCAGACGGCGTCTCGCCCGATTTGGTGGGGACGCATCTAACGCAAGACCACGCCCGCGAGTTCGTGCTAGACCACTTCAGGCGGGCCGTGGCGGCAGACCTTGACATGCTGAAGGTGCGGGCGACCTAGCCCCGAGATGATGCGCCGGCAGCCCCGCCGTCTCTTCCTGTTCCTCGAACTGCGTCAGCCAGTCGAACAGGGTCGCTTCAATTAGGTCGCGAGTCTGTTCGAAGCTGGCTAGCGTGTCGCCCGCCAATGGGTCTGGCATCTCCCAGTCGCGAGCACCAACACCAAGCCAGTCGGGCAACTTGACCGCCTTGTCCAGAACGAACACATAGGCGAACTCTCCCCGGACCGAAGCAAGCGGGTAGAGCCAGACTTTGGCAGAATCGACCTCATGCTGGCGAAGAACTTGTACCGTTCGATGGTCGGTTGCTCTTGGCTTGGTTGCAACACAGCAAGGCTCGAATCGGTCGGACCCGTACTTGGCCAGTATCGAACCGGCAATGAGACTGCGGGCGCCGTCGGTGCAAACGAAAAGAACGCGGTCCTTGGGCATCGTGCGCCTCCATGCTGGGTGGTTCTTGACCCAGGCATTCTAGCGACCACTCCGCCTGCCGTCCCAGACCCCGCCCTCGCACGAGAGTAGATGCACTTTCACGCAGAGGTCGTGCAGCTTGTCGCGGGTATCGACTGAGGCGAGATAGAGAGGGTCACTCTGTGGAAACCCTCGCTGCTCCATCCTCCGCAACAGTCGGTTCAGGAACCCAAGCATTTCGGTCAGCCGGCAATGAAGCTCGCGGGCCTGCCTGGGAGTGAGCTGGCTGCTGTCCATCTGGGCCTCGCTTGACGTACTGAACAGACGGCCAGTATCGTAGCGTCGCGGGGCAGCTCTGGCTAACCCACGAACGTAAGGCGAGGTGCATCATGTCCCGGCTTGCCCTAACCCTCCTCCTGCTTGGCTGTGCGAGTGTCCTCGTCGGCTCTGAGTCCGACGAACTCCGCGAGAAAGCCAAGGCGGTACGAAAGGAGGCCGCGACTCTGGCAGACCGTGGTCGTGTGGACGAAGCGGAGAAGCTGGAACAACACGCGTTGAGATTGCTCGAAGCGGCTGAGACGGGGGAGCACAGCTCCCCGTGGTCGGGAGGTGAAGTCCCGCCGCAGTTCCGTCCACGCGCTGAAGAACTGGAGAGGGCTGGACGAAAGCTGCATCACCTGCGAGTCGCCGCCGAGAACCTGAAGCTGGCCGGAGCACAGGACCTCACCCACGAGACCCTGAAAAAGGCCGAGGCGATGGAGCGAGATATTCACGGGGCCAAGCAGACATTGGCCGAGGACATTCGTCGGTCTCAAGGCCTGGACCAAGGCCATGTTCTTCAGGAGCTGCGAGCCGAGATTGGTGCGTTGCGAGCAGAGGTGCGAGAGTTGCGTGAGCGGGTCGAGCATCACTGAACCCGCGGAGCCCCTGACGCGGCCGATTCATCCAGGGCAAGTCCCCGCGAATGGGTCAAGCAGCTTGCTCTGCCCATCTTCAGCCCCGCTATAACATCGCTCCTACTCAGCAAGTGCTCACAATCCGGCAGCGGGAAGGTCTCCCTGAGGCTGTCGAGTTGCGTTGGGGACTGATTCCGTCGTGGGCCGACGATCCAATGATTGGCAACCGGCTGATTAACGCCCGCGCAGAAACGGTCGCAACCAAGCCTGCCTTCCGAAGGGCCTATGAGCGCCGCCGCTGCCTCATCCTGGCGGATGGGTTCTACGAGTGGAAAAAGCAGGGCAAGGCGAAGCAGCCCTACTTCATCCATCGACCCGACGACCAGCCATTCGCCTTTGCCGGTCTTTGGGAGTGGTGGAAGGGGAACGGGCTAGAGATTGCCAGCTGCACCATCATCACGACCGAGGCCAACGAGATGATGCGGCCTCTCCATGGCCGCATGCCGGTCCTCTTGGACGAGCGAGACTATGCACGTTGGCTGGACGTAGCGACGGAGGCAGACGACCTTCTCAGGCCTGGTGCCGAGGACCTCCTGGAGGCCTACACAGTGAGTACCAAGGTGAACAGCCCGGCGAATGAAGGCGTTGAGTTGGCACAGGCGACGTTGCGTGCATAGGCACAACGCTCTTGCCCGGTTGAAGCGAGAGGGGTAGAACCCGCGTACCAAGGGAGGTTCGCCATGAAACGCCTCGTTCGGTTCGCTGTCATTGGGCTTCTCGCAGTTGGCACCGGTGCTGTTGGCTTCCTGATTGGTCGGGCATTGCCAGCAAGCGTTCCCGTGGCGAAGGTCAATCTCTCGGGGGTGCACTCTGCCGCCATCAATGTCCGACGGCCTGATGGTTCGCCTGCTACTGGAGAACCTTGGTCCCTGCGATATCTGGCCGACCGCAATGTCAGTGCCATGGGGGTAACCTATGGCAATCCACCCAAGAGCCGCCAGATTAAGCCGGCGGGTGCTTCACTGGACCTGACCCTTGCGATGGGAGTCGTGCCGGACAACGGCATCGTCGAATTGCGTGGGCTTCGCGGTGGGGAGGATGCTCAGTTCTTGCATCTCTTCGTGGGCCAAAACGGGCATCTAAGTTTTGCTGTGCCCGATGAAACGAAGCTTCATGAAGACCTCGCCATGGAACTGCCGGTCGAACTCCAGCCCGGAAGCACCGCACCTGTAATCCAGGTTCTCCGTGTTGCCAATGGAGCAGCAACCAGCCTCCCGACCGAGGGCAAAGTGACTTACTTGGAGTTTTGGGGCGTGAATTGTGGTCCGTGCCAGAAGCCCCTGGCTGAACTAGACGCTCTTGCCAAGGGTCGGCCGGAGTGGAAGGACAAGGTTCAACTCGCGAGCATTTGCCTCGACCCGATAGAGGACGTTCGTCGGCACGTCGACAAAAGGGGGCTCGTGAATCTCGACCACTTCATTCCCGCTACAGACGGTCACCCTGCTTCCGGCCAGCCAAACGCATACGGAGTTCAAGGCGTGCCGGTTGCTTTCTTAATCGACGAGACCGGGCAGGTTGTGTGGTCGGGTCATCCCGAGGGATTCGACGTGGAGGGCACAATCGACAGCGTTCTGAAAGGCTCACCGAAGAAACGTTGCCGGACGTTGGGCTCGCCGGAGAAGTCACCTTAACAAAGGCGTCGAGTTGATCGAGCGTCTACCTTCCGGACCAGCGGCTCCGTAGTACCCTTTTGGCCGTGAGGAGTTGCGAAGTCGGCTGGTAGGACTCATCCTAACGTTCGTTGCGGCCGCTCGGGAATCGCTCATCGCATCCCGTCCCGCGTTCGGTGATTCGTTCGGACAAAGGCACGAGCATGATTCGTCGACTCGATTGCAAGGGCTGCTTGTTCGCCACTGCGGCGTTGCTTCTCGCCGTTTCACAAGCGGCCCTGGCTGATTCCTTTCTCTTCTGGTCGGCCAACGACTCCGGCATCTGGCGCGGTGAACTTTCTACCGCGGGTTTGGAGGACGCTCACAAGATTGCATCCGCTAAGACCCCCTACCGTCTCGATGTAGACCCGGTAGGGCGAAAGGTTTACTGGGCAGGTGGGCCAAGCTCGCCCAAAATCTATGAGGCCAACCTCGACGGCTCGGATGCAATGCCGTTTTTCAGCAACCCGTCCATGAAGTTCCCGTATGGCCTGGACGTCGACCGAGGCCGCGTCTACTGGACAGACCACGACAATTCCACCGTCTGGAGCGCGAGCATCGACCACAAGTCGTCAGGCGTGACGACGCTGCCAAAGCTACACGACCTGCATGACATCGAGGTTGGCGACAGTCGTTGGTACTTCGAGGCCCAGGCTCCAGGGAGCATTCAGACCAGCCTGGCGCATAACGATCCTAACCGTATGCCGGTTCCCCAGTCGACGGTAACTGGCCCGCACGGAATCACCGTCGACTCGGTGCGCGACATCCTTGCTTGGACGAACCATGCGCCTCAGGAAACACCAGCCATCTACCTCAGCCCGCTGCCGGACCCCATATCGGGCTACATTCCTGGCGATGCCAATGGCGATGCCCAGATTGACCTGAACGACTTTGGCGACATCAAGGCGAACTTCGGAGGCGGCAAGAAGTGGAGCGACGGTGACTTCAACGGCAACGGGCGGGTCGACCTCTCCGATTTCGGAGTTCTGAAGAACAACTTCGGCGGCCCAGTGAGTATTACCGACCCACAGATGAAAAACACTGGCCCAATTGCGCTGGATCTGAGAGGGCTAGCCGGACCGGCTGACTCCATCTACTGGGGCCAAGAGGACGGCATCTACCGAGCGACGCTGCACCGAGACACGTTGGGGCACATTACGGGCCACGATGTCACGAAGCTGTACTCCGGAGAAATTCAGGGACTGGCCATTGTGACCTTCAACGATGACGCTGGAATCGTTGCGCCCGTTCCGGAACCAAGCGCCTTCGTCCTAGCCGTGATGGCAGCTTGCGGCCTGGTGGCAAGTTTCTCGAGCAGGCTGCGGCAGCTCTAACTGTTTGGACCAGCCCTTTTTGGCGTTCCGTTTCCGCGTGGCTCTGTCGAAAACTCGTTGCCAGCTTTGACCTGCTAGCGGGGGTGTGAATCGTAGAACGGGTGGAGGGCAAGAGTCATGTCCGCCATGAGCCGTTCGCTGAAGCGTGTGTTGCAGGAGGCGTTGCGAGTGTCGCAGCGCGTGCTGCGACGCTTCTCGAACCGGTTCAGCCCGCACAAGTTCACGCAGCCGCAATTGTTCGCCTGCCTGGTGTTGAAGGAGTTGCTCGGGCAGGATTATCGCACGGCCGCCCGGCTGTTGGCCGACAGCCCGGACCTTCAGAAGTGGATCGGTCTGGCGCATCCGCCCCATTACACGACGTTGCACAAGGCGTCCAAACGCCTGCTCCGCGCCGAGCGGGCACGCCGCCTGCTGCGGGCGGAGTTGGCCCGGGCGCGGCGTCTCGGTTTGTTGCGGCCTCGCGTGGAAACTGCGGCGATCGACGCCACAGGCCTGCTCGCCCAGTCCGCCAGCCATCACTTCCGCGCGCAACAAGAGGCCAAAACAGCCGAGAAACACGGGAGCCGACGTACCGCGCGGCGCCGACGCTGGCCGAAGCTGGTGGTGGCCTGCGATTGCCACAGTCACTTGATCGTCGCGGCGCACGTGGAGCGTGGGCCGGCGAGCGACCTGCGACGCTTCCTGCCGCTGGTGTGTGATCTGTACGACGACGCACGGCCACGGTTCCTGGTGTGCGACGCCGGCTTCGACGCGGAATGGATTCACACGGCTTGCCGCGATCTGTTGGATATTCACAGCTTGATCCCCGCCAGGAGCCGCGGGAACTGCCGCGGCCCGCCGCAAGGAAAACGCCGCCGGTGGATGGCCAGCCATTTGGAGCAAACCCCTTACCACGCTCGCTCGCAAGTCGAAACCGTCTTCAGCATGTTGAAACGCCGCCTCCGCGACACGCTGCACGCTCGCAAGCCCTGGGCTCAACACCGCGCCGCTTGGCTGAAGGTCCTCGTCCACAACCTCCTGGTCCTGGCCCGCTCCATGTGGGGTTTTCTACAGAGCCTTTCCGCGTCGCAGCAGCTTTCTTCGCGGATTTCACCCGCTGGGCTTTCGGTCGAGAAGCAGACGCCTTGCCACCGATTCTCCCACCTCGGTTGCTGGAGACGTTGGTATCTTTCACGCCTCGGCCACTGCCCGACTTGTTGCCGCCGCCGGACTCCTTGTTCACGGTCGCCCAGGCCCGTCGCTCGGCCTCCCTCTCGGGTACGCCTCGCTCCTCGTACCCTTCCTCGATGTGATGGGCCTTGCGTTTCTGCTTGTCGGTGTAGGCCGATTTGTCGCCGCGGGGCATGAATCAGACTCCTGCTAGCACCTACCGTGCCGTGCCAGGGCATCCGGTCTAACCACATCGCAAGACTTTTGGGAATGGCAGTTGCGGATGGCAGACCTGTGGGTAATTTCGAAAGGATGAAAGCCATGACCCGGATGACGCACTTGGCAGCAGGCTCCGTAATTCTGCTGTGTGCCTCCACGGCGTTCGCTCAGGCATACGACAACGCTCCACCGGGAGCTCCGCCAGCGGGAGATAGTGCTGCGCAAGTCGTTGGCCAGGCACCGGGCTCTTCGCCAATCGAGAGTTCGCCACAGACGGAACCGTCTCTGGCGGCCAAATGGCGCTATCGCTGGTACGAAGGCACTTGGTGGTACTGGTCGCCTTCCAATGAGTGGTACGTCTGGGCAGTGGACCATTGGGTTCGTTTCGCGGACTTGGCTGGCAGCGTTCCGCCCACCGCGGACGATATGAGCGCATACAACAATAGCAACTCGGGATACTATTCTGGCTACGGCTACGGGTATCCAGGATACGACTATGGCGGCTACTATCCGCGGGGCTACCGAATTCCGCTGTGGCTGTGGGTCTACCGTTATCGGAACGGACCCATCAGCGGCAATCGTTACCCCTATGCGCGAGCCAACGCGGCCACTAGTCCTTAACCAAGCGTACCGTCGGCGGTCGTGCGGGGTGGGGGCGTAAAAAAACTCGAAATCCTTCGGGCGTGGGCGGGGTTTCATGGGTGTACGAAGCTCATGAAGCCAACCCCGACGAAGGAGTTTCGAGTGAAGCGGATTATCGACGAGCGCTTGGCCGACCGCAAGCGGCGGGTGGAGCGGCGGCTGGACAAGAACCGCTATCCCGCGGATCGCTCGCAGCCGGTGCTGCGGAGCCCCGGCGTGCAGTTCGAGTTGGCGGGCCGCGGCGTGGGCACGTCTTATGGCGGCCTCGCGCTCGTGCAGCAGTTGGTGCGGCGGCTCGGCCTGGCGCAGGCGATCGACGAGCGGCTGCAGCTGTTCAAGGTGCATCTGCCGTATCACGAGAGCGACCACGTGCTCAACCTGGCCTACAACGCGCTCTGCGCGGGGCGCGCGCTCGAGGACCTCGAGCTGCGCAGGCAGGACGAGGCCTATCTCGATCTGTTGGGCGCCGAGCGGATTCCCGATCCGACCACGGCGGGCGACTTCTGCCGCCGCTTCACCCGCGCCGACCTGCAAGCGCTGCACGAGGCCTACGACGCGGCGCGCCGCCAGGTGTGGAGCGAGCAGCCGCCCGAGTTCTTCGCCGAAGCGCGGATCGAAGCCGATGGAACCCTGGTGGAAACCGCGGCCGAGTGCAAGCAAGGCATCGACCTCAACTATCAAGGCCGGTGGGGCTATCATCCGCTGGTGCTCACGCTGGCCAACACGGGCGAGGTGCTGCGGCTGGTCAATCGGAGCGGCAACCGCCCCAGCCAGGAAGGCGCGGCGGAGCAGTTCGACCAGTGCCTCGCGCTGTGCCGCGCGGCGGGCTTCCGGCGGATCTTGCTCCGCGGCGACACCGACTTCTCGCAGACCGCGCACCTCGATCGTTGGCATGCCCAGGGGGACGTGCGGTTCGTGTTCGGCCTGGACGTCACCGCCGGGCAGCACGTGGAGGCCGACGACTTGCCGGACACGGCCTGGAAACCCTTGAAAAGGCCGGCGAAAACCCCGGCTTCCGGCCCATCGCGGGCCCGGCCCGCGCGGGTCAAGCAGCAGCTCGTCGAGCAGCGCGGCTTCCAGGACCTCCGCCTGGTCGACGAGGAAGTGGCCGAGCGGCCCTATCGGCCGACGGCCTGCCGCACGACCTATCGGCTGGTGATCGTCCGCAAGAACCTGCAAGTCAGCGAGCCGCGGCAGGGCGCGCTGTTCGAGGACTATCGCTACTTCCTCTATCTCACCAACGACTGGGAGAGCGCGGCGGAGCAGATCGTGTTCTCGGCCAACCAACGGTGTCAGCAGGAGAACGTGCTGGCGCAGTTGAAGGAGGTGCGCGCCTTGCACGCGCCGGTCGACAACCTGTTGTCCAACGAAGCGTACATGGTGATGACTTCGCTGGCTTGGAACCTCAAAGCGTGGCTGGCGCTCTCGCTGCCGGAGCCGCCGCAACCCGCGCAGCGCAAGCGGAGCGCGCAGGCGCCGCCTGCGGCGAAGCAACGGCTGTTGGGTCTGGAGTTCCGCAGCTTCGTGAACTCCTGGATGCGGTTGCCGGCGCTGGTGGTGAAGACGGGGCGGCGCATCGTGGTGCGGCTGTTGGCCTGGAACGCCTGGCTGCCGGAGTTCTTTCGCCTGGCGGAGCGGCTGCGGCCGCCGGCGCGAAGGCATCGGCTGCGCTGTTGAAAGCTTCGTTCCGGCGCCGTCGTACGGCCGACGCCGCCGGAGCACAACCCAAGGCGCTCGTGGCGCCCGCCCGACTCAGCCCGCCGTCACCGCCAAACCCCGAAGGGAACCTCGCTACCGCCCCACAACCCCAACCAACCGCACCCCACCGCCACCCGCCGCGGACCAACCCCGCTGCGCAAATCCCTCCCCCAACAACGACGAACGGAATACGCTTGGTTAAGGACTAGGTACCGATCGGGTGATGGGAACCACACGCCTGGCTCAAATGTTCGTGCCCCAGCGGTCTCGAACGGCAGCGGTTTTCGAGGTGGTGTGCGAGCGGGAGGAGGCGGGACGCGTAGCTTCAGCGGTGGAATGCGCGGCGGGTTCGGCGGGCGTGGGCGGCGTTAGTTCAGGTCCGGCTCGGCTCCACCAGCGAGGTCTTCCATGATTCGAAAACAAAAGAGCGGCAAATACCGCCTCTACTCGCCGAAAGTGGACGCTCGAACTCATAAACGCCGGAATGTTGGCGCCTTTGGAACGCGAGCTGCTGCCGAGAAGCGCGAACGCGAGGTGCAGTACCTCAAGCATCACTAACCGGACACCTTTAAGGAACAAGCGCAATGTCTGTCACGGCCGCCAAAAAGAAGAATCCCATCGACAATCTGACATTCGACTGGCTGACCGTTTTGCAGAACAAAGCTGAAGGGGGCGCAGCTTACGACCAATACATCAAGGACGCCGAGGCCGAGAACGCCACTGAGTGCCTGAAGCTGCTGAAGAAGCTACGCGAAGAGGACGTACGGTCGCTGGAGGAGGTGCGGCGTCACGTCTTCGGAATGATTGCAGAGGCGGCGGCGAAGGAGCAATAACCCCCGAGGTGTATCAGTGGTCCTGCCTTGCCGATACTGTCGCCAAGAAAACGACCTTGATGACGAGATTCTCGGGGGCGAGATGCGCTGCAAGGCCTGCAAACGCGTGCTCGATGTTTCGCCACTGAGGCCGCCCGAGAGCCAGCGACTTTCGACCTTGCCCTCGGATGAAACGTTTCCGCTTCTGCCTCCATCCCCGACTCCCGAGCATTAGCGCCGGGTGCCTTAGTAGACGAGCAGCGGAAGAGCATGGAAGGCGCCTGATGGCAGAGCTAAGGTCGACAGCACCCGAGGCGGAGGTGCGGCTGCCTGTAAGGTCGACTACAGCAGATACACTAACGCCGCCGGGACACCTTGACAGTCCCACCTTGAGCGCACCCGGCATTCCCCAGGACCGTCCGTAGGTTTCCGCCTGACCTACGGGCGGGTTTTTTGTGATGGGCCTGCTTCTTTTGGACGCACCATCAGCGTTCCACCAGGCGAGGCACCCTCCACCGGGCCCATCCTGCAGCAAGCGGGACGTACTGCTTCAACGAACGGGAGTTTGGCGAGGCAGCCTTGCTGTGGCCGACTACATCGGCTCGCCAAGAATAATTCCGATACTCAACACAGCAATTGCTAGCCAAGCGAGGATCATTACGCCGCCGCAGATGATTCCGCCCCAGGAGTATGCCCTGTCGATTAGTTGTTGAGGCGAATTAGTTCGGCGCGCCAACATTCCCAAGGCAATCGCCAGCAATCCAAGGACGAGGCTGGCGAACGGAGCGCCGACGATCAGTCTCGACCAAGCTGCGTTGAGAGTGAAGAACCCAAAGCAGACGAAAGAAAGCAGGCCTGTCAGGCTGGCGAACAGCGCGAGACGGTTGGATGGCAACAGGGCAGTCATCGGGACAGGTCCCTTCTGGATTGCGCGCTTGTTCCGTGCCTTTGCGGTTCGTGCCGCGGCTTCGCACGCCCAGGATAGTCTTCTGCACCCGACTTGCAATCGTGTCGATCTTTTGGGCTTCGGTGATGAGCCGTCCAAGATCGTCGGCCTCGAGCCTTGCCACCGCCTGCTGACGGAGCGGCTGTACAAAAAACGGAAGCCGCTTCCACCCCGAGAGGCGGGCGCGGCCTCCTATTGGCCCCCAACGGCCAGAATCAGCTTAGAGACGTCAGCAGCGATCGCACTCGGTCGGGGCAGTGCTGCTAGGGTCTTTGCAGGAAACTAATCACACGGTCTTCTGACGGAGCGGCCCGTGGGATGGCGGGGCTACTTCATCGGGACCGTAATGGCTGACGCACGACGGACGCATCGCACGTTCGACAGCGAAGAAATCGTGGCGTCTTGGGCAATGGCCCCCATGTATGAAGTGCCACACCGCACGCATCGCCAGGAATGAGCGGGTTCCTCAGCCACAGCCTTCCGCAAGGGCAGAGGCAGTTTGCATTTGGTGCAGTGCCAAATTCGGTCTGCGGGTCGACGTCGGCCAGTTTCCCTTCGTACACCCTATGCCGCTCGATATGGGCAGTGCGTTATATTGCTCGACTGCAGACGCCTTGACCTCTGGGCCGTCAGGAAGTCCGGTCGGCAACGTCGTCTCGTTTTCTCGCCAAGAGCCCTAGCAAATGGCACAGCACAGATCGAGAGTCCGCTTCGCTTCAATTCCAGTTGCTGCCCTCGTCGCAGGACGTCTCTGCGGGATTGCCGCTGCGGTCTACGCCCAGATCGGCGTGTTGCTGAATCCGACCGAAGGGTTTGGCACAGGAGTCTTCGTCGCTATAAGCGTAGTGTCCGCGACGGTCGGAAGCGCGATTGCTGGAGCCTTTGCCGCGCTCGCGCGGGGCAAGATTCGCTACCTCATCCCCTGCTTGCTGGGCGCGATTGGCGGCGTTGTCGTCAGTGTCGCCGAGCCGCTCTGGGTTCGGGGGGGGGAAGCGACGCTCAGAATATCTTGGCGTTGCTCTTCGGAACGGTCGGCTTGGGGAGCATCGGGGCAATGATTGGCTGGGGCGTTGGCTGGACGTGCGGCAGGCCTGACAAAGCACTGTGAACGCGGAGTCGGGTACAAAGTGGCGGGCGTAACACCTAACTGCGGATTGTTCCCATGATGCGTTTCACGGTTCTTGTCGTTCTAGTTGCAGCCACGGCCTGCGGCCCGAGTGCCGCTCCACCGAAGCCGACGCGTAGTGTGAGTCAATGCACACGGATTGCGATCCGCCCTCCCGTCAACACACTCGAAAACGGAACCAAAGAGGCGTGGTCGCTGGACATTTATGACAATGGCGCGGCGCTCTTCAACGTGGAGAACTGCCGAGCAGATGGGCAGGCTGTTTTCGGCAGCATCCTCCCGGCGGGCACGTTTGCTTTCTCCGAAGATACCTCGCGCCTGATGAACGAGTTGGGCGAGCAGGTCGAGTGGCACACCGTGGATACCTATTACGCGCAACTCGAATACGCGGACCGAACTCGGCTGGAATACCGACTCGTGTTGCCCGCCCCAGTTTCGAAAGAACTCTTCGACAGAGCCTACAGGAAATCCGTCGAGCAAGGATTCCCGCAGCATCTCGAAGATGCTTGGCGGCGATCCCCTCCGCCGTTCTTCGACTCGCAACCCACGTCGACGCACGACAAGTAGAAACGCGGCCAAGAAGAAAGTGCGCCACGACCTAGAAGAAACTCAACCCTTGTGCCCGATCCCCATCCGCCGGCCCGTTACGATAGTCGTCCCACAGCCGCTCGTTCGAGCAGCCATGGAACCATTTCGCCGGGTTCTTCCAAAAGGTGTGGGCCCGTATCAAGGGGCTGTTCACGGACTCGAACGCCGACGAAGAAATCGCCCGCATCAATTCGGAGGTTGCGCGCCAGGACGCGGCCATAAACGCCAAGCGGGTCTCGGCTTTCGCCCTTCATCGCGGTGTCAGCCGATCCCTCGTGACGCAGGTACTGAATCCACTAAACACTACATCAGCCGCAGGGCGGTAGACCAAACGTGTTCAGCTCGGCGATTCGGACCTGGCGATGTAGGGCCTCGCCGCTCACTTGATCCGCATTACCGGCGGGGCGGTCCACTTGCCGTCGAGCGTCGCTTCCTTCGGCCAGTAGAGGCGCATGACCACCATGAACGGCCCATTTGGGGTCGGCAGCCAGTTCGCCTCCAGATCCCGCCCTGGTGACTCGTTTTGGATGTAGAGGGTCAGCCCGCCGTCCGCATCCTTCTTGAACTTCGGCAGCATCGGCGAGTTGAGCAGGTAGCGGTCGAGCGGGTTGGCCACGAGCAGGCTCTCTGGCAACCCGTACATCGTCAGCGACCAGAAGGCATCGACGGGCGGTAGCTCGCCCGGGGCGAAGCGCAGGGTGTAGCGGACGTTGCCGTCCAGCTTTGTCCCGTCGGCATCGACCAGGTAGAGCGGGTACATCGCCTCCTGTTTGGAGTTGCCATAGATCCCGAGAATGGCGGCGGCCATGCGGTACAGGTAGTTGTTCTTCAAGTACTCCCGCGTGCCGAACATGTCGCCGGAGGTCACCTCCTTTGTGTCGATCCGCTTCTGCAACTTGGCATACTCGGCCCAGGCGTCGGCCATGCCGTCCTCGATCGCCTTCTTCTGCTCCGGCGTGAGTTTGCTCGGGTCGAAGGTCTTGCCCGCGCCAACGCCGATCTTGGCGAAGCGCACCATCAGCTCCTTCTCCGAGGGAACCGTCGGGCAGAACTGTAGGACGAAGTTCAGGACCGCGAAGAATTCGGGCGAGGTCTTCTGCATCTCGGGGGTGAGGGGCTTGATGAACTCGAGCGCGGGCACCGCCTTGGATGCGGGCTGGCCGAGGAACGCCGAGAGCGGCTGCGCCTTATAGCCCGCCTGAACCTTCTTCACGTTGTCGAGATCACCCGAGTCGAAGAGCTGCGTGCGATATACTGCCAGAGCAAGCTCCGTCTCCGAGCGAATTACCCCTTTCACTCCGGCAGGTTTCTCGCCCTTCCACGCAGGCCCGGCGATGAGGAAGCTGCCGGCCTCGTTGCCGGTGCTCCGGCTGCCGATGTAGGCGAAGTTGAACGTGTAGGCGTCGATGAGCTGGATGCTGTAATATCGGTCCTTCTCGATCGCCGGCACGGTGAGCACGATGGGTTCGGCCCGCAAGTCCATGCCGAGCATGGAGTAGGGCGTGTCGGAATTGGGGGTCTGAACCGCCTTGTCGTCCGGCGTGAAGACCCGCGGCATGTTCTTGATCTGGTTCCAGGGCGCCTTGTGCTCGGGGCTCTTGGTGTCGACGAAGTAGGCGTACTGGATGCGATAGCCGTCCACCATCGGGTAGCCGTAAATGTAGGCGTCCCTGGTGATGGCGCGGACCTCGGCCGGTGTGAGCGCCGCCGCCGGCTGGGCGAATGCGGACCCAGTCGGCCAGCATAGCAAGGTCGCAATCGTGACGAATGCCGCGACGACCAGTGTTGTCCGAATCTCCATGATATCGCCTTAAAAAGGACTCATGAGCGGCAAGAGCCGCGAGGAAGTGATCACGTTGCAAAACTGCTATTGTACGTCAGCATGGCGAAGCGGCTTGCTGATCTGAGGTGAAGGCAACAAAAGGAGGGGCGACGCTGGGTTGGTTCGACTTGAGACCAGAAACTCCCCCGAAGCCCGCAGGGGCCTTTTCTCGAGACTTGCTCAAGTGCTGACTCCGGGAGGGTACCTGTTCGTGGGTGCGTCGGAGTCGTTGTCCGATCTGGGACCAGAATTCGCCCCCCAACACCACTGTCGCTCTGTCTTCTATCAGCCCACAAAGCCCGCGCCGAGCTGCTCTTCGACGTGATCGCCACGGTCTATGAGCGGCACAGCCTGATCGTGACCGGATCCTTTTCAGAGTGGCCCATAGCTACCAACGCCGCCCCGCGCCTTCAGCGGCGACGACGAGGGCCGCAGTGATCAAGACAACGTTTTTGATGATGTACTGCCCTTCAAGCGTCGGGGCAAACGGAATCCTTGCAAAACAATCCGAAGGTAGAATGACCAACGGCAATAGGGTACCTGCCATTTGCAGCAACAACAGCACGATCGCTGCCTTAAGCCAAGGACGATAGAGGAGACCGACGCCGATTGCCACTTCCCAAATGCCGAGGACCGGCACAAAGATCCATGCTGGTAGCCAAAACACTGTCTTGGCAACCAGCCCTTCAGCGGGGCTCAACCCGAGTGGCTTGAGCGCTCCAAACCACAGGAACACCAGAGCCAACGAGCAGCGGAGGAGCACCTGCCGATGGCTCTCAATCCAAGCAAGGAAGGATTCCGATGGTGCTTTCCGATGGAGTTGGGCCGATAAACCTTGGGACGATGGCCGAAGAGCCATGGGCGCACCATTTTGGCCCGGCGAGTTCACGGGGAGTGCTTCGGGGATAGAGCTCATCGCCTTCTCTTTTTGTGCGTGGCAGCCGTAGAACGCAACAAAAAGCCCAACGCTGCCTGTCGGGGGACGGCAAAACGCTGGGCGTTACATGACCCGAATCATCGTACGAGCGTCGCGACTCTTACAACTGGTTACCAACCTGATCGGCCTCCCAAAGAAAGTCAAGATACATGCCTTTTTTCTTTGACGGCGTGTGCGGTTCTGGCATGCACGCTTGCTGGTGCGCGCGATCTGGCGCGCTCGCATTCGTTTCGCTGATGGTGAGGTAAACGACGTAGGCGCTTGCCGAGCACCAGGTCGACGGGGCCGTCTTCCACGTCGTCGGCGAAGTCAATCCGTAGACCCCGCCGCGGAACGAAGGGCAATTCAATCTCGCGTTCCACGACGGCATCTAGGTCGTGGTCCTGGTCGCTTTCGAGGAAGATGCGGATGGGCAGGCGGTACATGGCTGTCTTTACCGAGGCTGCGGTGCAAACCTGAGCCGTCTGCCTTACATCCATGACGGTGCCGGAGCCGGCATTACAAGCGGCTCAGCCAACGGTGGCTCATCCGCCGAATAATCGCGCACGGTGGTCACCGGACATTTCGCGTGGCGCAAGACGTATTCGGCCACACTGCCCACTAGCAGATGCCGAAGGCCGGTTCGACCATGGGTTCCCATGACGATCAGGTCGCACCTCCGCTCCCCGGCCAGCCAACAGATGACCTCCCCCGCAGGGCCAGCGTGCAGGATTCGTTCGAGCTTGGTGTCCGGATGATGCGGCGTCAGGTCATCGAAGTGGCGCTTGATTTCGGGGTTTGCCGGCTCTTGCTGTCCGGCCGTGTCGTAGCTGGCAGGAGCATCGAAAGCGTGCAGCAGGAATAGCTCAGCGCCGGTTTCTCGAACCAGTCGTTCGGCGAAGAGCAGCGCCCTGGTGGACGCTTCCGAAAAATCCACGGGGCAGAGGACTCGATGAAAGGCCGTCATGGTTTTGGTCGCCCGTAAAACAAGAGTCTGGAACCATCCTGGCGGAGACGGTAGTTTAGCAGGCGGCTCCGGTTGCGTTTGGCTGGTCCGCAGCTGAGAGCGGCCAAATGTCCGCCCTAAAAAAACCAATTTGCCCCTCGGGTGCCCCGCCAATGGGCTCCTTGCACCTGGACCGGCCAACCCAAACCCCACTTGCGAAGAGACACCGACAATGGCCACGTTCATCACGACGATCAAGTTCACCCAGCAAGGTCTCCAGGCGATCGACCAAACCACCAAGCGTGCATCCGCACTGAAAGCTGCCGCCAAGAAGATGGGCGCCAAGGTGACCGATATTTACTGGACGTTGGGCGACCACGATGGCGTTTTGGTTTTGGAAGCCCCAGACGACGAGACAGCCGCAGCGGTGCTCGCAAACGTAAGTTCTGGCGGCAACGTGAGCACCTCGACGTGCCGGGCCTTCACCGCTCTCGAGATGGACAAGATTCTCGTTAAGATGCAGGGCAGCTGAGAACCGGAGGCAAGCAGGGCACTCGGTTCAAGACTCTAGCTCCACCGGGCAGCGTCTCCGTTTTCTAGTCGATCCGCACAGCACCGCGGTGAAAGCGCGTGACGGTATTTGGGTCGGGAATAAGACTGACACGTGCGCCGTCCTTTCCCGCGTAATCGATGAGCGACAGCAGGTATCGCATGCTCTCAAGCCGCGCGAGACGCTTGTTATTCGCCTGGACGATGATCCACGGACTGAAGCTGGTGTGCGTGCGGCTGAACATGGCTTCCTTGTATTTGGTGTACGAATCCCACAGGTCCTGGGCCTTAGCGTCGAGGGGACTGAGCTTCCATTGCTTCAGAGGGTTCTTGCGGCGCGATTCAAAGCGCGCGAACTGCGTCTCCTTGCTGATCGAGAACCAGAATTTCACGAGCACGACACCATCCTCGATCAACATGTGCTCGAATTCCGGAACCTGCTGCAGATAGCGACGGTATTGCTCAGTCGTGCAGAACTCATTCACTGGCTCGACGACGGCGCGGTTGTACCAGCTGCGGTCGAAGAAGACGATCTCGCCCCGGTTTGGAAGCTGCTTCATGTAGCGTTGAAAATACCACTGTCCACGCTCCTCTTCCGTGGGCGCGGGCAAAGCGACAACACGCATGGCTCGGGGGTTGAGGTGCTCGATAAAGCGACGGATCGTTCCACCCTTACCGGCGGCGTCCCGTCCTTCGAACAAGATCGCCAAGCGCTCGCCGTGCTCCTGAATCCAGCGCTGGAGCTTGACCATTTCGATCTGGAGCGACTCGAGCTCGTACTCGTACTTGACCGCCGCTTTGATCTTGTTGACTTTGAGCCCTTTCGACCGCAACAACTGAATGAAGTCGCGCGTCGAATGGAGGTCGGAGAGTTCCTCCTCGGTCAGATACTGCCGGTCCGGCTCGACGGACGAGCGCACAACTGCAGGTGCTTCGCGGTCGTCGAACAATGCGCGAGCCAATGCGGCGGGAAGCGGAGCGCTCGCCGGTTCAGCAGCATTCCAAGACGCCTCGAAATCAGTGCGCTCGTCACTCCCTGCCAAGTCCTTCGCTGGCAGGACCGAGGCGGCAGCCGATTCAGGGACCAAACAGTTGACCGGCGTGTCAGTCTCGTTCATGGCGTTCATTGCGCTCCTGGCAAAGAGGGATCGGCCGCGTCAGAACGCAAGTTCTGTGCCAGCGTGCGTGCATGCGTGCGTGCGACGCCGTCGAACTGTGGGCGGATTGTCCAATCGCCGGTCCGGTCACGCTTCGTTTCGCTCCGCAGGGCGCAGATCTCCTTCGTCACGTGCCGGCATCAAAAAGCACACGACCTTCTGGCCGCGCGGCGAACGCCCGCGACGCTCATACGGCGTGTGCGTTTTCGGCTTTCTGGAGCGCGATTTCGCACGGGTCCGTGTGCAGAAAACTCGCGCCACTCAACCGCAAACTCCACTTGCCCTGGCAGAATGAGGCCGATCGAAGTCTTGCTCCTGCCCGGTTCAGCTTTCCTGTCGCCTGACCTTGTCGTAGAACTCTCGCTTTCCCCTCCCGAGGTGATCGCTGCCGCTGAGCAGGCTCTTTGCGTGCACGCGATTGGAACGTACGAGATACACCCAAAGATCAGCGTGCGTTCACCGCCACGAACCCGGCACGCAAACTGGCGGTCTGCGCCCCTGGGGCCGATGCTGGCCTCGGAGCGCGTCCTGGAGGGCGCTAGGGGCCTTAGTGGCCATGCGTACATTAAGCGGGCGTCGTGGCCAGTCGGATAGCAGAAGGTCGGCCGGCCAGAAGCAGAAGCCCGATCAGCAAGAAAGCGGCGCTTGAGGGTTCGGGCACGGCCGTCTGCCGCACTGTGCCCAGGTTGGCCTTGAGAATGCCGAAGTCGGTGAGATCGACGTGGCGGTCGAGGTTGGTGTCGCCTTGGTCTCGATAGGTACCTTTGCCGAAGCCCTTGCGGAGAATTGCGAAGTCGTCGAGGTCCACGCGGTCGTCGAAGTTCACGTCGCCGGGGAGCGTGTCGTCGGTGAGTCGAGCCACATAGTTCCGGCCAGCGATGACCTGGCCATCGCCCGACATCGAAAGGACCGCTCCGATTCCCGGGCCATTCAGGTCGAGCCCGTGATCGTGAACCAGCAGATCACGTACTCTCCGGCTATCAAGGCCTTCCCGCCAAACGAAGCCCGGCGTCTCGTCCGGAGGATACGGCCGCTCATTGTCGATCCCCGCAACTACTGTCCCGTCGTCTGAAACCGCCGTTGCGGCTCCATAGACGCCCAATGAACTCGATGCCCGAATCCTGAGTCCACCTGAAGGCTCCTCCGGTTCCGCCTCCCCAGCCCAATGCACCTACAACAAAGCGGCCGTCTGGACTGACCTCACTCGCCCCACCAAACGCACCGGCCTCAACGCCGGCGGCAAGTCGAACCATTCCGTCCTGGGGCGGACTGGCTCCTGTTGGTCAGGCTCGCGTGCATTTCTCCAGCAATGACCGAACCATTGCCTGAGATGGCGTTGTCTTGGCTTTGGTACTGGCCTCCCGCTAAATCGCCAAGCAGGTTCACCCCGCCAGCAGCCGTCCAGGAATACGCCTCCTGACGGGAGGTCAGCGTGGCCCGGAACGCACCGACCACTGCGCCATTGTCGGACACATCGAAAGCATCGGAATAGCGATCGAACTCAGGGGGCGGCTCGATGACTTGGAAGCCGGTGTCTCGGGACCAAACAAAGGCGTCCTGCTGCGTCGGGGATCCAAGACGGCCGGTAACGTACCTGCCATCAGCGTGACCAGCCTCAAATTCCTGTACCAGGAGTTATGAAGGTACGGGTTGGGGAAGATCGCTGTGCTGCTGGAGTGAGGGCGTAGCCCGAACGGAAGCAGCACAGCGAGCCGCGAACTCGGCCGGGGTGAGGTACCCCAGCGAGCTGTGCGGCCGTACGTGGTTGTAATCCTCGCCAGGTCGACGTCAATGCCCTAGCTGATGACAGACTCTCAGACTCCTCGCGGGACAAGAACTCGTCCCGCTGACCGGCTGTGGAAGCTCTCCGCGTAGCCATTCTGCCACGGACTGCCCGGCGCGACGTACCGAGCTTCTACCTCCACCTCGCCGCGACCAACGCTGAATCGCTCGCGACACGAACTCCGGACCGTTGTCCGAACGAATCGCTCGCGCCACGCACGCAGGCGAATAGCTCGGCCAGGCGTGTCGATCACATCCTCGGCGCGCATCCCGCGGCCCACCAGCGCCCCAGGCGCTCGCGTGCTCGTCGAGGATCGACAGCCATTTCAGAACTCCTGCACGTCGATCGAACACGAAGTCCCAGCACCACACCTCGTTCTTGGCCGTCGCCCGCAGCGCGTGGCAGGCCTGGGCGCCGTGCCCGACCGCCCGACATGCTCGCCGTTTCTGCGGCGCTTTCAGCCCTTCAGCGCGCCACAACCACAACACCCGGCCGCGCTCCGCACGCCAACACTCACGCCGCAACAACGCCGCGATCATGGAATAGCCGTGCCGCGGACGCTCCGCCGCCAAGCCTCGCATGCAACGTACGCGCGCCCTCATCGTCACGCGGCTAGCCTCGTAGCGCTGATCACTACGCGGCTGATCAACACCCGACAAGCCCTTCGCTCGGAGACCGCGAACTGCGCTTGCGGCTCGCGGACTGCCCCCACGCTTCCGGGAAGGGCTCACCAGTTTTCGAGGCCACGTGCTTCAGCATCTGGATGTCCAAGGCCTGGTCCGCCACCAGTTGCTTCAGCCGACGGTTCTCGTCCTCCAGCTCCTTCAGCCGCTTCGCCTCCTCGGCCTTCATCCCGCCGTACTGCGAACGCCAACGCTGATACGTCGACTCACTCACCTCCAAGGATTGCAGCACCGAAGCCAGATCCTTGCCAGCGTTGAGCAGCGCGTCCGCATCACGCAGCTTCCGAACCACCTGCTCAGCGCTATGCCGCTTCCGACGCTTCGTCGTCATCAAAAAGTCTCCTTGCCTCAAAGGCTAAAGACCTTCATAAACCATGGACCAGGTTTTCGATAGCAGGCCAGCTCAGTACGTTGAGCTGCTAAATGCGGTCGCGGACGAAAACGATCCGAATGGGTTGTACAATTCGGCTATGGGCGCTCCCGACCACCGTTTTCAGGCCTATCGACCACACATCGACCGCATCGAAGTCAACGGCAAGTACCAATACTCCGTTCCCGCTGATTGGGCAAATAGGCCGGTCGTCTGGGTTAGCTTTTGGGATGCGATCCGATTCACCAACTGGCTAAGCAACGGCCAGCCTCACGGGCCGCAAGGACCTTCGACCACTGAAGATGGCGCCTATCACGATCTTGGCTCCAGTCAGCTCTTCGGCCGGAGGGCGGAAGCTAAGTTTTTTATTCCGACCGAAGATGAGTGGTACAAAGCCGCTTACCACGACAGTTCGTCGGGCAAGGCGGCGACCTATTTCTCGTTTCCCACTAGCACCAACGAGTGGCCGAGTTCCGACCCCACAGAGGCTGGCAATCCGGGCAACAACTCGAACTTTGACTATGCGATCGGAAGTCCATACTTTCGTAGTGTTGTTGGCGAGTACGAGCTTTCGACTAGCCCATATGGGACCTTCGATCAAGGGGGTAACGTTTGGGAATGGAACGAAACGTCTGTAGCCAATGAACGCGTTGTTCGTGGTGGTGCTTTCGATCATGGCAATACGTTCGAGTGGGCGTCCTACCGGCTGAATGCTCCCACGGATGACGAGTGGTGGACCATCGGGTTCCGCGTGGCGGGCATTGTCGAGAACGCAATCCCGGGGGACGCGAACCGCGACGGCCGCGTCGACCTATCGGATTTTGGCGTTTTGAAAGCAAACTTCGGGACCGGAACGACCTGGTCCCAAGGCGACTTTAACTCCGACAGCAAAGTCGACCTATCGGACTTTGGAGTGCTTAAGGTCGCCTTCGGTACGTCAGCTGTCGCACGGATACCTGAGCCGTGCGGATTCGTTCTCGCAATCGCCGGGCTGGCGGCCATGGTGTCGACTTGGGCTCGGCGATTCTTCGACGGCGGAAAGTGCCTGAGAATCGATCGATTGCACTTGCGTTGCCGCGAGTTGCGCGGCTGGCGGGCGGGCTAAAGGGGAGGGGCGGGTCCAAACTTCCCACCTTCGCGACCCCGACCGCGGTCTGGGCTCGCGTATTTTTTCGTGAGTTTTGGAGCTGTTTCTACCCCACCGTCCGTGCGGCAATCGGCTCGTGCTCTGGCCAATCCCGCCCGACCGCGTCAGCCATCGTGCTCCGCCGCCCGCGCCTTGCAACTGATCGCGGCCTTGCGTTCCAATGCGCTGGTCAGGGAGAGTCCCCGCCGAGCCGCGAGCACGAACCATGGAAGTGAACGCCCCAGCCGCTGTGCAGATTCCCGCCGTCGCCTACCTGCGACGCAGCACCAATCGCCAAGAGCGCTCCCTCGACGACCAGCGGCGGGAGATCGAGGCCTACGCTGGCCAGCATGGCTACCGCATTCTCCGGTGGTACACCGACAGCGGCATCAGCGGCGACGCCACGGAGCGGCGGCTCGAGTTCCTCCGCATGCACAAGGCGGCCACCAACGGCCGCGACTTCGAAGTCATCCTCTGCTGGGACTACTCACGGTTCGGCCGCTTCGACAGCATCGAGGCGGGGCGCTGGATCTATCCGCTCCGCCAAGCCGGCGTGAAGCTGGTCACCGTGGCCGAGGGCCTGGTCGACTGGGACTGCTTCACTGGGCGGATCATGAACGCCCTGCACGCCGAGGGGAAGCACTCGTTCCTGACCGATCTGTCGCGGAATGTGTCCCGCTCGTTGGCGGGTATCGCGCAACAGGGCTTTCTCTGCGGCCAGGCCGCCCCGTACGGCTACGACCGGATGCTGGTGGACGAGCAAGGGGAGCATCGGCAGCGCATCCGCAATGGCGAGCGGTTCAGCAAGCCACGCAGTTGGCGGACCACGCTCGTGCCCTCGGACGACCCCACCAAAGTGTCGACGGTGCGCTGGCTCTTCGCGACCTATGCCGACACCGACTGCGGCCTGCGGTCCCTCGCCGATCAGCTCAATGCCCAGGGGCTAACAGGGCCCAACGGCGGCCCCTGGTACGCCGCCAGCATCAAGGCGATGCTCGAGAACAACAACTACACGGGCACGTTTACCTGGGCCAAGCGACGCGAAGGGAAGTACCACAGCGTGGCCGCGGGGCAGATTCGGGAGCGCGATCGAGCGGAGGTGACGCTGTCAGCTGCCGGCAAGCCGTTGGCGGTCGACAATCCCCAGGAAGCCTGGATCGTGGTCGAGAATGCCCACGAGGCGCTGGTTTCGCAGGAGCTCTTCGAGCGGGTACAGGCCAAGATCCACGACCGCCGGCGTGGCAAGGCTGGCGTCTCCTACCGCTCTCACACCAAAGAGAACGGCGACGCCTTCCTGCTCTCGGGCCTCGTCTACTGCGCTCAGTGCGGCTGCAAGATGCACGGCGCCACACTCCAGGCCAAAGGGCACAAGTACCCCAAGTACGTCTGCTCGACCTATTGCCGCAGCGGCAAGAACAACCCGTACGGCTGCGGCTGCCACGGCATGCACCAGGACCAACTGGTCAATGTGCTTGTGCGGAAGCTCCAAGACAGCCTGCTGACCCCGCGCAATCTGGAGCGGCTCCGGTCGGCATTGCGGGCACAGCTCGGGGCTCAGGCGGCGACCAGCCCGACCGGGCTCGAGGCAATGCGGAAACAGGTGAGCGAGCTCAATCGGGAAATCGACCGGGCAGCCGAGAACTTCCTGCGAGCCCCGGCCGAGGTTCTCGACCTCATTGGAGCCAAGCTGACGGCCATGAAGCGACAGCGGGACCAGCTCCAGGAGCAGATTCGGCGGGCCAAGGCGGCGGCCCAGCCGCGAGACATCGAGGCGCAGGTCCAAGCACTCCTGGGCCACATCGAACACCTCGGCCAAGAGCTGGCCGCGGCGGACCCCGCGCGACGGCGCGAGGTGTATCGGCTCTTTGTGAGCCGGATCGACCTCAGTTTCGGCCGCGTCGAGCGCGGCAAAAGAACCGAATGCCCATTCGAATCAGGGCAGATTCACCTCCGCGCGGGCGAAGATGACATCTTCGGTTCTGTAAGTCGGGGCGACAGGACGGCCATTGAACTTTTTGTGGCCGGAATGCGGGCATAGGAAGTCGGGTAGTTGCGGCAGGCGGGCGGTTATTCTGCGTGGTTTGCCCAACCTCCGAAACTAGCCGAAACCCGGACGGGATGAAGCTCGCCTGCCACGATCAGGCACTGCGCAAAAGAGGCAGGTTCAAGAGCCGGGCCGCCGGGGCGGGAGTGGTCGGTTCGTTCTGCTCCGCAAGTCGAACAGTTTCGCAGTCATCGCGGGGCGTTGAGGCGAAAGACTTGGCAGCTCTCGCAACCGGGTTTGACCGGGCGCAACCTATTAAGTACCTTAGCCTTGGGCTATTGCGATCGAAAAGGGTCACTAATTTGGTGAGACACTGTGTCGAACTCCTCGCGCCAACTTTTGGACACCGCTTACGCGCGGCTCGGGTTCGAGGACGGCACTTGATCCGCTTCTTACGCTGACGTACCGTACCGTTCCCGGTCGCGCTCCGGGGCGTCCCCATGTCGCGCTGCTACATCTTCGGGGCCGCTCCCTGTCCCAGGGAGCGGCCTTTATTTCTGAGCGCACAGTGGCCGCAAGACGCCTGGCCGGCACCTGGCTCGGTATCGACGCACTCGGGAACCGAAGTGCGGCTGCAGCCCTGGCACTGAGCGCAGCCCAGGCCGACTGACGGGTTGACCCTGCGGTTCCGCCGCGGGCTCGCGGCGTTTAGCGGTTGGCGCTCGCGCGGACTTGGGTCGAGCAGAACCAGCCGTCGGTGCGGACGCCGGCCGGTCGAACCCGTGACCGCAGGCCGGACAGCGAAGCCGGTGGGTGACTTGCCCACACCTAAACCAAGGGTAACGAACCACCACGGCGTGCGCGCGGCACTGCTCACAACAGCGGGCAATAGGCGCGGCGCAGAGGAAGGGGAAACCACGACGGGGTTAGCCCTCCGCTCATGATTGGGGGCGCCGAGCAACTCGGTATCGATGCAGGTGGAGCAGCAACGACGCCAGCAGCACCTGGATCAGCCGGGCAGGCAGCAGTCCGGGATTGGCGACCAGGATCGTGTCCTGCTCTCTGGCAAGTTCCGCCAAGTCTTCGTACTGCCTCGGCATCATCGGCGCGCCCCAACGGGCCATCATCCAGCACTCGAGTGGATGCCACAGGTCCGGATCGGCCGACGTCCGATCCCCCTCGTCGGCGGTGACGAGGGGGCAGAACTTGAGGCCGAGACCAACCGCTGGCCTACGCCATCGCCTTGGTGACCTACAACCTGCTGGCCGTGGTCAAAGCCGCGATGCGCGTGGTGCATGGGTAGGCAGTGGACGACGTGTCAACTTGGCCCACGAGGTGACCGCCACCCGGCTGGGCCTAGAGATCGCCCGCCTGCCCGCGAATAGGAGCGGCGCTATGGACGCCTCACGCCGGCCAAGCTGGCTGCCGCGCTGGCCGACATCGCGCGACATGCCAAGCTCGTTCAGAATCGCAAGCATCGCCGCGGGCCCAAAAGAAACCGCCCCCGCGCACCGGAGCCGCCCCCCACCCCAACACCGAAAGAATCCTCAACCAACGTCAACGCAGACGACAGCTAGAAAGGGATGACCTGGCAAACCCAACGCCTCCAAACCAACTTCGGCATCCTCAAACAGTAAGAGGCCCAGACCATGGCAGGCAGATCCTTGACAATCGAACGCGGCTTGATCTAATTCATGCTGGCAGCCAAGGCTACCTATCTTCCTGCCGGTCCATCGAGAGCCGACTTTGCCCCGGTAACGAAGATAACAGATGGGCTGGTCTTTCTGCCTGGCATTGTCCAGCCTGAACCGGCGAAGGCAGGATTTCGACTAAGGGATCGCCGTCATGGCCGACAACCTAGTGCTGGGCTGGAGAGTAACATCTTCGCTCGATCCGGCTTATTGGCTGAGCCCCAAAGCTGTGATCGGGGGCCACACGACCAAAGACCTCGTCCAGGTTTCTGCCGACAGCATCGACAAGCATACCGTCATCATTGCACAATCCGGATCCGGAAAATCGTTTTTCCTCGGACGATTAATTGAAGAGATTCAAGTTAAGACCCGGGCTCGATGTCTGATCCTCGATCCCAACGGGGATTTTCTTCGCTGCAAGCTCGTGTCCTCCCGCGATGAACTGTGGGAACGCCCAGCGTTCGACAATCGCACTAGGATGGGATATCTCACCCACGATCGCAAGCACGATTTCGAACAGGCGTGGGCATCGATTGGGATCAGGATCAGTAGTCAAACGACGACCGAGCCGCTTAGCGTTCCGTGGGGAGCTGTTTCGGCCGACGTACTAGCCGCGAGTGCGGATGGACTGTATCGCGACGACGTTACGAATTGCCACTTGATCGTTCGAGCGCTGCTTATGCTTACTCCGGGCCGTACGCTCAATGGTACCATGGCTTTATCGGCTAGCGAGCTGTTAGATGAGGCAGAGTCGATCATCGGAGATTCAACCGACCCAGAACAGCTTCGTCGCCGACTAATCGATGATTATTGTGTGCAGAAGTTGGCCAAACAGGCGGCGGCTCTTAAGAATCCGTCTAGAAAGGCGACTGACTGGGAGGTCGAGGTCGAACTGGAGTCGCTGGATGCCGCAGTCGAAACCGTGACCCAGTTGCGGCGTTATGTTTCGACCAAAGGTGCAATGCACTATTTTGGGCGCGCGCGCATCTTGCTTGGCGGGCGAGTGTTTGTCCCAGCAGCATCGCTTCGCATGGACCCGCGCCGACTGAGTGTCTTCGATCTGTCCTCAATTAGTGAAGACGAGTTACGGCTTGTCGTGAGTTCGGTTATCGCGGATGAGAAGGATCGCGCAAGAGCGGCTTGGCGTCGCCAGCTTCAAGGCTTCGATTCAGTTGATCAGCGAGTGCCCACGTTTATTGTTATTGACGAAGCACACAACCTTATTCCGGAAGATCCCCCTTCCCCAGCGGCTCGGCTGCTGCGAGATCAACTGCGAACGATCGCCGCTGAAGGTCGGAAATACGGATTGTTTTTGGTTCTCGTCAGCCAACGACCCGACAAGCTCGATAGGCTGGCCGTCTCGGAGTGTGAAAACAAAGTAGTCATGCGTCTGGGCGGAGCAGCCGTACTGCATCGTACGAAGGAACTGCTTGGCTTGGATGACATTCCGGAGCGACAATTAAAAAGTTGTCTGTCCTTCCGCTCGGGACGCGGTATTTTGGCCGGTGCTTGGGCGCGGCACGCGTATACGCTGTTCTTTGCGGCGGCTCGACGTACGGAGGAAGGCGGTCGGAGCTTGAATTCGAGGTTTTGGGCTAATTCTGATCGGCCTAAGCTCGAGTCGGTCGTTCCTCCGTCTCGGAAGAAACTCGCGATCTCGAAAAAAAAGCGTGCCCGATAGCAGCCACTCATTTTGTGACCAGCGGTCCGGCAGCATTTCGGGACCCAAGTCGGCAATGACAGTCGTGTTCATTCACTAAGATTCGAAAGGGCAATGACATGGCAAAAGCATCAACGTTCGGCCATGAGTTCTACCCGTGCGTCGATAAGGCTCAGCAATTCTTTGGTAGAGCGAAGCGCGCATTGCCTCGAAGGTTTTCGGTTCTTCTCCCTGATGGCAGCTTTGCCCTTGAGCGGTATCTTAGCTTACTGATCGCGACTACTCAATTCGCCTTAACCGATGCGGTCGTTGCTGATGCCGAGGTAAGGCGGCTCACTGATAACTTCTGCAAGGCGTTGGATTCGTTAATGACGTCAGTTACTCAGGCTCGCCAAATCGGAACAACCAAACATGGCAGCTTCAGTCGAGCGAGCAGCTTGACCGGGAAGTTCCGCAGGCTGGTCAACGAGCTCGAATTGAAGGGCCTGCAAGTGGATGGAGGAGCCGCCGAACCGCATCGCCAACAAAAGAAAATGGTCCTGGACGAATTACTGGGCAAGGGCCACCGCAGGCAATCGGCCTGATCAATGAGCCATCGATTTCTGGCAGCTATAATACTACGGCGCTGGTTCGCAGTGCAGTCGCATTTGGTGGTGCTTGCGGCGGGCCTGCTGGCGCAACCGCGTGTTCAATCGCCGATCGCGCTGACCGAGCTGGCGCTATAGCACTACTCTACCTGCCCTCTCGACTCCGGTTGCCACCTGTCTGAGAAGACTTGCGGGCTCGCTCTGAATGCGATCCGGAGGCGGTGAGAAGCTTCGCTGCTTCTGGGCACTCGCCACCCAGAAGCTGTGCGGCGGTCTTGCCGGCGCGCGTGACTGCGTCACGCTGTGCTCCCCTACTTATCAAGAGCTTAACCATCTCCTCGCTTTTGCGGCTTGCGGCTACGTGCAAAGGAAGTTGGCCATCATAAGCAACGGCGTTGACGTCAGCGCCCTCATCAAGGAGTCTCTTGGCGATGCGTGTGTCGTTGGCGACAACTGCGCAGTGCAGTGGCGTGAGGCCATCTTGAGTGTCTTGTGCGTTTATGCGCGCGCCAGCGTCTATCAGTAACTCTGCGATGTTGTATTGGCCGTGGAGAATCGCATACGATAGCAAGCTCTGTCCGGGCGCTTGCAAGCATGGGCAGTTAACGTCTACGCCTCGCTCTATCGCTCTGAGTACAGCTCGCGGCTCAGATCTATAAACTCCATGTACAAGGTCGTGTTCTGGGGTCATGCAAGTGTGCTTTGTTGTGACAACACGCTACTACGTTCCATGGTGCACATGGTTTATGGCGTTTGTCAACGATTAAGGTTCCGTCGAACACCTCCAAAAACCGCAAGGTAGCGTTTGGATGAATACGCAGTTTCACGGAGTTTGTGCTAGCGGGAAACTGCCACAAGTCAGGGTGTTCTGCAGAGTTACGGGGCCAACGTTTAAGCATTGTGGACGTGCGGTGTGTCCGGGAACCGATGACAAAGTGACGCCGAGGTTCTTGCCAAGGTAACGCAAGAGCACATTAGAGGCGTAACTTTGCGATGCAGACTCTCCGCGATCCACCCGCACGGGCTTTGGGGGCGGGCGCTGTCTAGTCCTGAAACGCAACGCTGGAGGTCCGATGTCACGGGGCGCTTGAGAACCGGCCAGTGTGGGGCGCTGGCCTGCTATCGAAAGCCTGAACCATGGTTTATGAAGGTCTTTAGCCCATGAGGCAAGGAGACCTTTTGATGACGACGAAGCGTCGGAAGCGGCATAGCGCTGAGCAGGTGGTGCGGAAGCTGCGTGATGCGGACGCGCTGCTGAACTCGGGCAAGGACCTGGCGATGGTGTTGCAGTCCTTGGAGGTGAGCGAGTCGACGTATCAGCGTTGGCGTACGCAGTACGGCGGGATGAAGGCCGAGGAGGCGAAGCGGCTGAAGGAGCTGGAGGACGAGAACCGTCGGCTGAAGCAACTGGTGGCGGACCAGGCCTTGGACATCCAGATGCTGAAGCACGTGGCCTCGGGAAACTGGTGAGCCCTTCCCGGAAGCGTGGGGCAGTCCGCGAGCTGCAAGTGCAGTTCACGGTCTCCGAGCGAAGGGCTTGTCGGGTGTTGGATCAGCCGCGTAGTAGTCAGCGTTACGAGGCTCAGCCGCGTGACGACGAGGGAGCGCTCGTGCAACGCATGCGAGGCTTGGCGGCGGAGCGTCCGCGTTACGGCTATCGCCGGATTGCGGCGTTGTTGCGGCGTGAGCATTGGCGTGCGAGCGCGAGCCGCGTGTTGCGGTTGTGGCGCCGCGAAGGGCTGAAAGTGCCGCAGAAACGGCGAGTATGTCGGGCGGTCGGGCATGGCGCCCAGGCCTGCCACGTCGCGCGGGCGACGGCCAAGAACGAGGTGTGGTGCTGGGACTTCGTGTTCGATCGGACGTGCGCGGGTAGTTCGCTGAAATGGCTGTCGATCCTCGACGAGCACACGCGCGAGTGCCTGGCGCTGAAGGTGGGGCGCGGGATGCGGGCTGAGGATGTGATCGACACGCTGGCCGAGCTATTCGCGCTGCGTGGCGTGCCGCATGCGATCCGTTCGGACAACGGTCCGGAGTTCGTGTCGCGAGCGATTCAGCGGTGGCTGCGGCAGGTGGAGGTGGAAGCACGCTACGTCGCGCCGGGCAGCCCGTGGCAGAATGGTTACGCGGAGAGCTTCCACAGCCGGCTGCGCGATGAGTTCCTATCCCGCGAGGAGTTCGAGAGTCTGTCGTCGGCCAGGCGTCTCACGTCGGCCTGGCGCGAGGATTACAACCACGTTCGGCCGCACAGCTCGCTGGGGTATCTCACCCCGACCGAGTTCGCGGCTCGCTGTGCTGCTTCCGTTCGGGCTACGCCCTCACTCCAGCAGCACAGCGATCTTCCCCAACCCGTACCTTCATAACCCCTGGTACAGGAATTTGAGGCTGGTCATAGGATCAGTGTCGGGCTCGTAACGAAAGAATCGCTTGAATCGTCGCCATGCCGAGTCGATTCGCCATCAAGCGCCCGAGCTGGCCGGTTTTCAGCGCCCCATGACACTTGAGGGACTTCGATCTCCCTTGGACGCTGCCGAAGCTGCAAGGGCCTCGGTCTCCCCTCTTGAGATCGCAGTCCGCCGGTCCGTCAAGGTGTCAGTCGCGTGGTAGTCAGCGTTAGGTGTTTTGCGCGACAGGCTCGGGCAGCCCAACATCGAGCGAGGCGGCCGGCGCGGAAATGCATCGACTGCGCGAGATGCAGGGCTCGGTCGTCGGCGGAGCGTCAAAGGTGCCAGTGCCTGGGCTCGCATCGCATTCTGCGGACCACCGGCCCTCCGGGGCGATGCCATGCCTGCAGCGGCCGATTCTCAATCGCCTGTCGACCTCCCGACACGCCGACAAGGCCTCTAACGCATAGATGACCTCCGCACGAACTTCCATTCTTCGACGAGAGAGTAGACGCAAGGCACGATGAACAGCGTAATGAGCTGGATGGCCATCCCGCCGACGCTGGGGATTGCCATCGGTTGCATGACATCGGAGCCGCGTCCTGACGCCAGAAACACGGGCAGTAGGCCGATCACCGTGGTGGCGGTCGTCATCAGGCACGGTCGGATTCGTTTGCGCCCCGCCTCGACGACGATCTCTCGGACCTCTTCGATGCTAGTGGGGGAGCGCTCCTCAAACAACTGCTGGAGGTACGTGGCCATTACGACGCCATCGTCCTCGGCAACGCCAAACAGGGCGATAAAACCGACCCACACGGCGACGCTGAGATTGAAACCATAGAACATCAGCATCAAGAAACCGCCGGAAGCGGAGACTACGATCCCGGAGAACACCAGCAGCGCCACCCACCATCTCCCGAAGCCGAGATACAGCAGCAGGAAATCGAGTGCGAGGCAGAGCGGCACGAGCAGTGCCAAGCGCCGCGTGGCTCGCACCTGATTCTCGAATTGGCCTGCCCATTGGTAGTAGTATCCCGGTGGAAACCGCAGTTCCCCCGAAGCAATCTTGGCGCGGATTAGCTTGTCGGCATCCTCGACGACGCTCACCTCGTCGCGATCGCGAGTGTTCAACGTCACGTAGCCGACGAGCAGCGCGTTCTCGCTTTTGATCTCCTGCGGTCCCAGCACGTAACGAATGGTCGCGACTTGCGAGATGGGCACATGGGTCCCGTTCTCCGACGGAACGAGGATCTGCTCGAGGTCCTCGAGATTCTCCCGCAGTTCGCGCGGGTAGCGCACTCGGATGGGATACCGCTCGCGGCCTTCGACCGACGACAGGAGGTTTTCTCCGCCGATCGCGATCTCGATGACATCCTGAACGTCCCGAATATTGACCCCAAAGCGGGCCGCGCGCTCCCGGTCGATCTCAAACTGCACGTAGGGCTTGCCCACGATTCGATCGGCGACCACGTCTGTGGCCCCCGGCACCTGCATGAGCAGCTGTTCGATTTGCAGCCCGAGCCGCTCGATCTCTTGGAGGTCGGCTCCGAAGACTTTGACGCCCATCATGGCTCGAAAGCCACTTTGCAGCATGACAATGCGGGTCTGGATCGGCTGTAGCCAAGTAGGCAGGACACCGGGAATGTCGGTCTTCTGTCGCAGCTCATCGAGCAGTTCCTCTTTGGTGAGCCGACGCTCGTCTGGCCACAAGTAGCGGAAAGGCGACTGCAGCCACTGAGGCCAGTTCGCGTAGAAACGGTCCACACGAACGCGCCGCCACTCGTCTTGCGGTTTGAGGAGAATGACCGTCTCGATCATGCCGATGGGCGCCGGGTCGAGGGCTGACTCCGCTCGGCCGAGCTTCCCCACGACGCTCTTTACCTCTGGTACGCTGCCGATCGCTCGATCCTGCTTCGAGATCACCTCGAGCGCTACCGAGAGCGAGCCCGCCGGGACGAGGGACGGCATGTACAAAAGAGAGCCCTCATCGAGGGGTGGCATGAACTCGCGGCCGAGCCCTGGGAACCGCTGTTCGAGCACGTTCCACCAAACCATTTTGCTGACATCAACGCCGGTACGCTGGAGCCCCGCCTCGAGCGGCCAGGCGACTCGTTCCCAACCGAGCCAAAGCATGAACCCAAACAGCACGATGGTGACCGGCAGTGTCAAGAAGGCCGCCTTGTGTCGCAGCACCCACCGCAGGCAGGGCTCGTAGCCCCAAAGGATTGCCCGCGAGACCGGGTTGTTCTCCAACGGCAAGAGACGCTCGCGACCCATGCGGTAGACAGCCGCTCCCACAACGAGCCCGATGGCGACCGCCATCAGCCAACCGCGCGGCGCCGCAACCTCCGGACCGAGAAAGACATGGCGAAAGGTCCACCCCGCAGCGACACTGACCAATGCGCCAGCGCCCCCCGCCAACAGGACTGACCGCCGTCGGCTGCTGGTTCCCGGCCTAACGAGGTAGTACGCCAGCACAGGAACGATCGTGACTGCGAGCACAGCCGAGGCCGTAATGGCAAACGTCTTGGTGTATGCGAGCGGCTTGAAGAGCTTCCCCTCTTGGTCCATTAAGGCAAAGACCGGGAGGAAGGACACGATTGTGTTCGATACCGCAACGACAATCGCCGTGCCCACCTCACAGGCCCCTTCCTCGACAACCTGGAAGTGGGTCTTCCGACCGTCATTCATCGCCACGTGCCGGTAGATGTTTTCGGTCATGATGATGGCCATATCGGCGACGTCGCCGATTGCGATCGCGAGCCCAGCGAGCGACATGATGTTCGAGTCGATGCCGAGCGCGTACATGATCAGAAAGGACACGGCGACCGATAACGGCAGAGTGCTGACGATCGCCAGGGAGCTGCGCAGGTGCAGCAGGAAGAAGAGCACGACGAAGCCGGCGACCAGCGCTTCCTCCGTCAGGGCTTCTCGCAGCGTGTCCATCGTCTCAAAGACGATCTCGGTACGGTCGTAAAACGAGACCAACTGGACCTTGGAGATCCGCCCATCCGGCAGCGTTTTCTCGGGCAACCCCGGCGCGATCTGCGCGATCTTGGCCTTGACCCGTTCGAGCACCCGCAAGGGGTTTTCCCCGTACCGCATCACGACCACGCCGCCAACGGCCTCTACGCCCTCCTTATCGAGTGCTCCGCGGCGAAACTCAGGGCCGAGGTTGACCGTTGCAACATTCTTGACATACAGCGGGGTGCCCTCCGCCGTGCGCAACACCACATTCTCGAGGTCCGCGGTCGACTTGATGAAGCCGACGCCGCGGATGAAAAACTCGACTCCATTGACCTCAAGGACTTTCGCGCCAACATCGACATTCGAACGGCGGACCGCTTCGACAACTTCCGGCAGGGTGAGCTTGTGGGCGCGCAACTTGACCGGATCTACATCGATTTGGTATTGCTTCACGTGGCCGCCAATCGAGGCGACCTCCGAAACGCCCTCTACGGCGTTGAGTTGGTACCGTACGTACCAATCTTGCAGGGTGCGGAGTTCGGCGAGATCAAAGCCTTCCCCCTCCAGGGTGTACCAGAACACTTGACCAAGTGCGGTGGCATCCGGGCCGAGGACAGGCTCCACGCCTGCTGGCAGCCGAGATCTCGCGACATTCAGCCGCTCCAACACACGACTGCGCGCCCAGTAGTAGTCGACGTTGTCATGAAAGATCACGAACACCATCGAAAAGCCAAAGCCAGAGCCCGAGCGGATGACCTTCACGCCGGGCGTCCCTTCCAGGGCGATCGTCAGCGGATAGGTGACCTGATCGTCGACGTCCTGCGGACTGCGGCCAGGCCAATCGGCAAAGACAATGACCTGCTTTTCGCCGATATCCGGAATCGCGTCGACGGGCGTGTTTCCAACCGCGTACCAGCCGGCGACCAAGAGAGCAATACTCGCCAGCAGCACCAGCACACGATTGTGCAGGCACCAGCGAATGACGGCATTGACCACCATGATGAAATCCCGCAGTCCTAGGAACCCGCGAACTACTAGGGGCGCTTTTTCGATTCGTGATCTTCCGATGCGCCCGCTCGATGTGCAGCATGGGGATCTGGCGGCGCGGATTTCGGCTGCTCAGCAGCAGGTGCGGCGCTGGGCCGCGCGCCGCCTGAGGGAGCGACCGCATGGCCGGAGTGACCGGCTCCCCCGCCTACCGTTCCGGCCGGATAGAGCAGACTGGGCTTGCCCAAGATCTGGAATTGCGAATCCAGCAGGAAGTTCCCATCCACCACGACGCGTTGACCGGCCTCGAGGCCGCTCAACACCGGATAGTACGCACCGGCGCGGGGACCGAGCTTTGGAGAAACCGCCTCGTATTGGCCGGGCTCGCGTTCAACATAGACGAGGAGTCGCTGCCCGGTCGTGAGCACAGCGCTGCTCGGAACGGCCAAAACTTCCGGCGCATTACTGCCAGGTTTGGGAGGCTGGCCAGGTACTCGTTCGAGCGCCATTCCGCAGACCCCGCAGTCACCCGGTGTGTCGGCCACCACGTACGGGTGCATAGGACAGGCGAATCGGCCCTCGAGCCCTGTGGGCGCTGGAGCCCCGTCAGGTAAGATCGGAACGCGGATGTGTGCCTGGGCATACATGCCGGGGCGAAGGAAGCCCTCATCGTTCTTGAGAATGACACGAACCTGTACCGCGCGCGTCTGCTCGTTGAGAACGGGTTCAATGAAGCCGACGCTTCCCACTAAGACGCGATCAGGCCGACCTTCGAGAGTCACTTCTACAGGCTGGCCGAACCGCACCCACGAAAGGTCGCCTTCGTAGATCTCGAGAATCAGCCACACGTGTCCGAGGTCGGCGATCGAAAACAGCACATCTCCCTCTTTGACATACTGCCCCTTGCGCACGTTCTTCTCCACGACCGTGCCTCCGATCGGCGCGTAGACCGTCAGGTGCGTCTGCGTCTGGCCACTGCGGGCCAGCTCTTGGATTTGCTGGTCGGTCACACCCCAAAGCTGCAGTCGGCGCCGCGCATTGTCGGTGAGCGATAGCCCATTCGCTCCTCCCCCGCGGCGCTGGGCCTCTGCGTCCCGACGGCTCGCGATGAGATACTCCTCCTGAGTGCTATACAACTCGGGACTGTAGATGCTCACCAGGTGGTCACCTTGCTTGACCACCGTTCCTGGAAAGCTGGCGAACACTTCGTCAACTCGCCCGTTGACGCGTGCCGAGATCTGGGCCATCCGCGTTTCATCGAAAGCCACCTTGCCAACGGTCCGAATCTCCTTGTTGAGCGGCCGCGGTCCGATCGCCACCGCTTCGACAGTTGCCATGCGACGTGCATGGTCGCTCAAAGTCAGGTGATCCGTAGCCAGCGTTGAGGCAGCCTGGCTTGCCTGTTGCACGGGGATCAAGTCCATGCCACAAATCGGGCACTTACCTGGGTGATCGAGCCGGATCTGTGGGTGCATGGAACAGGTCCAGATGCCCGCGGCCACCGCCTGAGAATCGCCGGAGCGCGCAAGCGGCAGCCAGCCACTGGCCCAAAGGGCTGCGAAACCGCCGACAAGCGCCATGAGGATGATTGGCAACCAGAGAGCGCGGTGGTGGGTGTTCATAGACGGCTTCGGCATTTCGGCTCACGCTCTAATCGTCATTGGCCATCGAGACCCGATGAGCTTAGAGACTTCGAGAAGTGTGACAGGAACGAGTGACAAAATGACGACGACTAGCCATTGCCAGGTCCGATGGTTCTGGACGTTAAAGACCGGCTGGGTAAGCGGCAACAGCACGATGCTGACCTGCAGCAGCCCGGACACGATAATTGCCAGCAGCAAATAAGGATTCGTTCGGAGTCCAAGTTGGAAGAACGTCAGGCGTTGGCTGCGTGCGGCCAAGGCCCTGAACAGTTCGGCATAGACGACGACACAAAAGGTCATCGCCCGTGCCGCATCAGGGTCATGCGGATTCTGAAGATAACTTAGGCCAAAGGCCGCCAGCGCGACCAGTCCGACCAGGACGCCCTGCAGCAGGATCCATCCGCCGGTTTGCCAGGAGAGGATCGGCTCGGGGAGTGGTCGCGGGCGCCGTTGCATGATGCCGGGTTCCGGCGGCTCGAGGGAAAGGGCGAGGGCCGGCAGCCCGTCGGTGACCAGATTGATCCAGAGTAGCTGGATTGGCAGAAGCGGTGAGGGCCAGCCCGCGAGGCTGGCGCCGAGCATCAGCAGGATCTCGCCAAAATTGCACGACAGCAGGTACTGCAGAACCTTCTGAATGTTATCGAAGATGCCCCGCCCTTCTTCGACGGCGTTGACAATGGAGGCAAAGTTATCGTCCGTCAGCACCAGGTCGGCGCACTCCTTGGTGACATCCGTCCCGGTGATTCCCATCGCAATCCCGATGTTTGCGGCCTTGATTGCCGGAGCGTCGTTGACGCCGTCGCCAGTCATGGCGACGACTTCTCCGCGCGCCTGCCAAGCGTGCACGATTCGCAGCTTGTGCTCGGCCGTGGCGCGCGAGTAGACGGCAATCGTCGGCGCTTGCTCAGTCAGCTCCTGATCGGACAGGCCGTCCAGTTGGTTTCCCGACAGCGTCCGTAGGCCCGCCTGCAAGAGCCCTAGTCGCTCGGCAACAGCGGAGGCGGTCGCCGGATGGTCACCCGTGATCATTACGGGCCGGATTCCTGCGGATCGGCACATCACGATCGCGCGTCGGGCTTCCTCGCGGGGCGGGTCGATCATTCCTACCAGTCCCAGAAAGACCATCGCTTCTTCTGGGGCTAGCTGGCCTGCCGATGGCGAAAGGTTTCGCATTGCAATCGCCAGCACCCGCAGGGCGCGCGCGGCCAGTTCGGAATTGCGTTCGAGCCAAAGCGCATGGCGGGCCTCCGTCAGGGCTTCCACCCGCCCATCGTGCAACTCGCCAACACACCGCTCGAGGATCACTTCCGGCGCGCCCTTGCTGTAGAGAATGGATCCCTCCTCGGCTCGGTCGACAACCACCGACATCATCTTGCGCGTCGAGTCGAAGGGGTACTCGTAGCTCAGCGACCCAGGCATCTCTTGGCGGTCGAGTCCGGCCTTCATGGCGACGACCAGAAGCGCTCCCTCCGTCGGATCCCCCACGACCGACCAACCCTGATCCACGTCGTTGCGGGGCAGGATGCGAGCGCCATTGCACCACACTCCGGCCTCCAGCAGGCGATTGAGGTCGGGAGACGCTCCGTTTGCGTGGAACGCGGCGCCGTCCGCGCTGGCGGGGGCGGTGTCGGCGGGCAGGATGTCGCCGCGTGGCGAATACCCTGAACCGGTCACAGCGTAATGTGAATCCCCGGTTACGATTTCGGTCACGGTCATCTCGTTGCGAGTCAGCGTACCCGTCTTATCGCTACAGATCACCGTCACCGTGCCCAACGTTTCCACACTCGGAAGCTTGCGCACGAGCGCATTGCGCTGCACCATCCGCTGCAGGCCGAGAGCCAGCGCGATCGTCACGATTGCTGGAAGGCCCTCCGGCACGGCGGCGACCGCTAATGTGACCGAGATCAAGAAGACGTCGAAGAACGGCTCGCCACGGAGCAACTGCAAGAAGGAGACGACGGCAACCACGGCAAGACAGACCACAATGAGCACCTTGCCCAGTTGGTCTAAACGCTGCTGCAGGGGCGTTCGCTCGAGGGAAGTCTGCTGCAGGAGCCCCGCAATATGGCCCAGCTCGGTTTGCATGCCGGTTGCGCTGACCACGGCTGTTGCTTTCCCGGACGCAACGGCCGTTCCCCAATACACCATGTTTCGACGGTCGCCGAGCGGCGTAGAAGACGACAGAACAAGCGTGGCGTCCTTTTCGACCGGTAGAGACTCGCCGGTGAGGGCGGCTTCCTGGGTGTGCAGTCCGAAGGAACGTACGAGCCTGGCATCGGCCGGAATACTGTCCCCGGCTTCCAGCTCGATCACGTCACCCGGCACGACCGCTCGCGCCGAAATGCCTTGCCTGAGCCCATCGCGGAGTACTTTGGCCATGGGTTCGGCCAGCTTTTGCAGTGCGGCCAGCGCCCGTCCGGCGCGCTCTTCCTGCATGAACCCAATAAACCCATTGAGCAGCACGATGGCCAGAATCGCCAGAGCGTCGATCCATTCGCCGAGCAAGCCCGAGATCAGCCCAGCGGCAATCAGGATCCAGATCACCAAATCCTTGAATTGGCCGAGCAGTCGCTTCCAAATCGGTTCCGCTGTTGCTTCAGGCAGCCGATTCGGTCCGTATTGCCGCTGCCGGTCGTTGGCCTGCTGTGTGGTCAGCCCCAGTTCGGCGGAGGTCTCGAAGTCAGCAATTACGGCATCGATCGACAACGTATGGGGCGGTTCACGTTCCTCGCCGAACGGCACTGGCGCTGTCACTCCGACAGGCGGATTGCTGGCCATGGTGAAAGGGGCGCTCCCGGTTACAGCAACTCGAAGCGAATGTACTGCTCGGGTCGCCGGACAAAACGCTCTCTGCATTCCTGCGAGCAAAAATGATAGGGGTGGCCGCTATAGTGCTCGACGGCCGCAACCGCCGCCCGCGAGATGCGCATGCCACAGACCGGGTCGCTGACCAGATCGGCCGCTTCGTCGTCGGACCCTCGGTCGTACCGGAGATAGGTTTGCAGGAATACAAGAAGTCGCTCTTCGACCCAAGCGGAGACACTCGGTGCTTCGAATGCGTCCAGCGCGAAGCGAAACGTGTCGTGGTCATCGAAGCGTTCGAACAGCGGGCTCACGTCCGCCTGGCTGGCCACCCAGGCCTGGCGGATCTCTTGATCGTGGTCGACCGAAAACTCGAGTCGTGCGTTGACCGGAAAGCGTTCCATGTAGAAGAACCAGCAAGAGAACCGCCCCGGCTGATCGTTCTTGCCGGGGCGGGCTTGCGGGAAGAGCGCGGCGAGGGCTAAGACTCGAGGGCGGATGATGCTGCTGACAATCCGCTCCGACAGCTCGCCAAAGAGCTTGAGTCGGGGAGTGATCTCGGCCATGTACCGGCCCGAATCCTCGGTCGACCAAACCGACTGCCGACCTGCAGACTCCATGGCCTCCCCGAGGCGCCGGCCGAATGAAGTAAGCTCTTCGCTTTCTCGAGGATTGCTCATGGCCATTCTCCCGCACACATCGTATGAGCTACCTGGGGTGGCTGCAATCTCGCATCAGGAGCGCGACTCGCCGGATGCTGCCATAATCCTTATCGGCCTCATTCTGTAAGTCCGAAAGCCCAGCTCGCGCGAGCGAACCCAGCGTCGGCTCTCATCCGCCACGTGAGCCGCCTGTCACGAATGTGTGCGGCTTAGCACTCCGGGCTCATACGGTGGCGTAGTCTCCAAGACTTGCACTTCGGTTTGAACCTCTTTGCTGCTTGCCAGTTCCGGCGATCGGGCAAAACGAGTGTCTCAACTGGCACACGGGTTGCCTTACTAGATAGCCGTCAGGCCGCTCAGTGCGACGCGAAACTCGAGTGGCCTCCAAACCCAAATGATTCGCGTACCAGAAAGTGACGGGTGTGCCATGAAACGCTCGAAACTCTTGCGAGCTCTCGTGGTGCTGTTTGCTGGGGCGACCATCCTTACGGGGAACGTCGCGTTTGGGCAGCGGGATGCTGGGGCCAAGATCCGCGGCGACTATGGCACTGGCCCGAACGGGTACGCCCGGGGTCGGACTCAGTCGACTTGGCAAGGCGGCTACCGTCCGACGTACCGCGTGATGCCTCGCTTTGTCCCTGAGATTCAAGTGCCCATGACTGTGCCGGCACCGCAAGTGGCTCGCGCCCCGACTGGGCGCCGCGCCTTCTCGCTTGAGCCGGGTGTCGAGGCTCAACCGACTCAGCGGCCTCAGCCCGCCGTACGCTACTACCAGCCGCAGCCGCAGTGGTTTGGTGTGCCGCAGGGGACCCGCTCGAATCGGACCCCGAGCTACATGTACCAGAAGACGGATCCCCGTCGGTACCACTAGGTCCAACGATTCGTCCCTGCCGGTGTCCGTTCATCGGCAGGGACGAATCGTTGCTGGGGGCAATGCTGCCGAACGCGACCCCGCTACGGCAGTTCCACCACCTTCGGGGGCATATAGCCGGCGGGCCAATCGCCGTCGATTTCGATCGCGCGAATGAACTCCCGCTCGGTGAGGGAGTAGTCGCGGTCGGCATGGACCTTGTTCTCGCGGTCGATGTAGATCTTTACGAGGTAGCGTCCAGCTGGGACAAGGTAGTCCTCGTTCAACTCCTTGGCTCGATCTGATTCACGCGGCGCGACTGCGGAGATCATGTTCTGCCAAAGCCGCTGCTCCTTCGCGATCGGGCCTTCGCCGGTCGCCCACCGGTCTTGCGACCAGCGGCCGTCTGTCCAGCGATACAAGTCCACGCGCAGCAGGTGCTCGTCCAAACCGGCTGGCAGTCCGACGAGTCGCATTTGTTGCTGCGTGAGAAACGAGACTTCCGCAGACGGTTCCGGCAAGTCGGCAGCCGTCTTGTACTTTCCCTTGACAACAGCGGCGTAGTCCTCCAGGAACCGCCTGAAGTTCTTGTCCGTGCGGCTGCCCAGTGGGAATTTCTGCCCACCCCCATGCTCCTCAAGTCCGACCGGCTTCTTGACGAGAGGGCTTTCTTGGGGCTCATCCGGGTCGATGTTGTCCGACTCACGCAGGTTCTGGAGTGTGCGCGCCGGGTCGCGTGGTGCGACCCACGAAATTGCATCGACGTCCGCCTTGCTGCGCCCATCCCGTCCAATCGACCAGCGGTTGAGCTCAGGAGAATGGCAGTTCACGCAGCGCCCAATCTCAGACCAGACGTTTTCCGTGAAGGATGCGAGAACACGATCCCGTCTGCCGTGCCGAATCACTTCGACGGGAACCGTGGGGCCCAACTGATCGTCATCCGTCTTGGCCGCCGCCAGACTCGGATCGGCTACCGCTAGGCGAATCCACGCGCGAAACGCCTCGAATTCCTTTCGCCGAGCGTCCGCAGTGACCGGCGTGGGGTCATCCGGCGCGCGCTGGATGAATTCCAAGAGCTTCGAGCTGTCTGGCTGCTCTCGATCGATCAATCCGGCCGAAACCAAAGCCGCAAACGTTTCCTCCTGCGTATTCCCAATGTAGTTCTTCAGGTCGACGCCGCTGAGGTGGCACTCCGAGCAGCTCGACGGGTTGGGCGATCGAAGGATCGGTGTGATTCGCGACTTGAACAGCTCCAACGCGCTCTCGTCGGCAAGGCAAACGCCTTGGTGGCAGACGATCCCAAGAACGAGCGCCCATCCAGAAACAGCGAAGTGGTTGCTGCGCATCGACTCCTCGTATGGTGCGAGAACGGAGTGCTCCGTGACGCGATTGTACAGCCACTTTGTCCGCCGCACTAGAAACCTAGCTTTCTCGGGCTCTAGGCAGCAGCCGAATCGTCCGGCAACTCGGCAGTCCTCCGGCAGACCAACCAGAGGGCATGGTGCCAGAATCGCCAAACGTCCAATCGCGTGCCGAGTGGATGCGGGGAGCCGGAAGGATGCTTTCCGAGGCCTCACGCCTTCCCCGAAGCGTGCAGCTTGAGCCACCCGGGCTCTTCGCTCCGAGATGAGCAGTTCCGAGCACCGGCAGCACCATCGGCGCTAGGACTTCGCCACCGACCCACTCAATTGGGAACGAGAACGTTGTGCTTCCGCATGCGGATCAGTGCGGTTTTGGTTTAAGGCAATACCCCCAGTTGCGGAGGACGGCCAGCGGCCCGACAAATGCGACGCCGGTTCCGACGGTTTGCAGCCCAAACCACCACCAGGACCAATACTGCACAGAGTCGGGCGGGGCAATAAATTGGCGCCAGATCAAGTCGGGGCCGTCAATTCCGACGAACAGGGCCAGGGTGCTCAGCCACCGTACCGTTGACCGGCGACCGAAGACCAGCACAATCCCAGCCGCGACGGCGACGGCAGGGAAGAATACATCGTGAGCGAGACGCCACCACGATGTCCCGAGCGACTTCGGCAGCCATCTGGGAAGCGCACAGACCACCGCGGACAGCGCCATGAAAACGAGCACCCCGCGGAGACCGAACTGTCGGCGAAGCGCCGTCGCGCCGTCCCGGCGGACGGCGCCCAGATACGATCTAACGGGCCAAAGCAGCGCGGCCGCGACTGACGCCTTGACCAGAGACAACCCTACAAGCCACGCGACGACCCAGGGGGCGATCGAGATCTGTGCTTCGACGCCAATCATCCTGCTGTGGATCATGTGAACGACGATCGGGAGATGCTCCGCGAGCGACGCGCACGTTTGACAGGGAATGAACCAGAGGATCCGTGTCGTCAGAGGGTCCCCGGCAAAGGTTAGGTATGCGACGGCGAGAAGCCCGAGCGCCGGCGTGAAGGTTTCTCCCACGAGAAAATAGTCGGCCTCGAAAGTGAGCGCAGCGGGGAGCGCCGCCAGCGTCGTGAGCACTGCAAAGTACGCAGCTCCCCAGCGGCGGATTTTCGCGGGCGACGGCATCCGAGGCGATTCTCAACGACTGTACGTGTGAGAGGGGCTTAAGCTCCAGCCAAGGCTGGCGCCGGCTCCGTCGGCGCTCCGGGCTCGGCTGGAAGCATGGCCTGCGAGCCTTGGGTTGCACCGTGGAGCTTGAGCCACCTGGCCCGCCGCACCCAGTAGAACCGCACTGGCAAGAACAAGTCCACCACCTCGTCGGAGATCAGCAGGCCGCCCAGCACTGGCAAGGCCATGGGCGCGAGGATCTCGCCGCCCACTCCCTTCGCGAACACCATGGGAAAGATGGCGATGATCGCGACACCCTCGGTCAGCAATTTGGGCCGCAGGCGATGGACCGCGCCTTCGATTACCGCCTGGCGAAGCTCCTCCAACGACTGAATGTTTTCGAGCCCACCGCGCTTTTCAATGGCCTCGCGGAGGTAGACGAGCATAATGATGCCGGTCTCGGTGGCCATGCCGAAGCAAGCGATGAACCCCACCCACACCGCGACGCTAAAATCCATCGGTGGCGCATCCCAGCCCTGCATCACCTTGGGGAACAGGTACATGAAAAAGGCCCCACCGGCCAGCGCCTCGGGCACCGCCAGCATCATGAGCACGGCGTCGGCCAGGTCGTTGTAGGTCAGGTAAAGAATGACGAAGATCAGCACGATGACTGCCGGAAACACGAACCGCAGTGTGCGCGCGGCACGCACCTGGTGCTCGAATTCGCCGCTCCACTCGATATGTACGCCCTCTGGTAGCTTTACCTTTTGGGCCACGACGCGCTGCGCTTCGTCGACAAAGCCCACAATGTCTCGGCCGCGGACGTTGAGAGTCACGTAGTTGAGGAGCCGTCCGTTTTCGCTCTTGATCATGGCGGGGCCTTCGACGATGCGCACGTCGGCGACGGAACTCAGCGGAATCAGCGCTTGTCCGCCCGCGGCGTGAGCAGGGGACGCTGCGTGGCCTCGCTCAGTTCGCGTTTCAGGGGGGCGCTCTGACATGCCTTGGGTCCCCATGCCGCCCGCCGCGGTTTGCGGGGCGGCCATTCCTGGGCCGCCCGAGCTGACGAGAAGTCGCCGGATACTTTCTTCATCCGTGCGGTTTGCCCGAGCGTAGCGAACGCGAACCGGAAACCGCTCGCGCTTCTCGACGGTGAAGGTCACCGCCCGGCCAGCCAGCGCCACCTCGATTTCGTTTTGAACGTCTTCGATCGAAATGCCATAGCGGGCGGCTCGCTCGCGATCGATGTCGATCTGCACGTAGCCCTTGCCCATGATGGGGGCCGCGATCACGTCGCGCCCGCCGCGAACGGGCTTGAGGGCCGCTTCGATTTGTTTGCAGACGCGGTCGATCGTCTCAAGGTCTGGTCCAAAGACCTTGACGCCGATATCGGTGCGCACGCCTGTCGAAAGCATCTCGATGCGGTTGATGATGGGCTGCGTAAAGATGTTGCTCCAGCCGGGGACTTGCAGCACGCGGCCCATTTCATCGTCCACCAGGTCACCCTTGGGGCCCGTCTGCCTCGGCCAGAAAAATACGCTGTCCTGCAAGGACTTTTCCGCTCCCTCACGGATTGCCGCGAACGGCTTAATGCTCTCTGGGTCCACAGCCCTCCCAAGTTGCGTCTGGACGGCCGCCTCGGCAAAGCGCTCAGTCTCTTTGCCGCGACGAGCGCCTGAGAGCAAAGCCACCGGTCCTGCGGCCTTCGCGAGCTCCTCGAGGGCGTACCAGGTGAAGTAGCCCGTGCCGCGGTCGAATAGCTCCCAGTTGATCTCATGCACTCGCTGCCGCCAGCGTTCAGCGAGCTTGGAGTCGAGGTACCGCTGAACCTCTCCGGGAAGGGTCTTCCGCCCCTGGCCCACCAGCTCCAAAGCGCCGCTTAGGAGCGCCGCCGGCGTTGACTGAGAAAGCTCGAGCGCGGCAACGCGGTCTTTGATGAGGCCCTTTTGGGAAAGCTCCTCGGTTAAGTCCTGGCTGAGCTGGACGACGTCCTCGAGTGCGGGTCCCTTAGAAAGCCACGGACCATACTTCGGAGTCAGGACCTTCGTGAGCTGGCCGATTTCGCTGGCCCGCTCGTTGTCACTCGCAAAGCTCACATGGCCCGCATCTTCCATGTGGCGGATAAGCTCCGAGACGGCATCCGCAGTCAGGAGGGCGCCGACCTCGTCTTCGAACTCAACGTAGCGCTGAAGTGAGAGCTCTCGCATCGTCTCGTCGAAACGCTCGAGCGCCTTTTGACTCGCATCCACCATGAGGGAGTTTCGGTCCTCCTCGACCGGCGCCACCTGGACGAACTCCTCCTCCTCGAGACGCTTCAGAAGGAGTGCCGTTTGCTCGGCGGCATCGTCGTAACGAAGGACGCGTTTCGGCCAAAGCTCCTTCGGCCGAAAGTTCACGAACGTCTCCACCATGTCGAGAGGCGCTGGGTCCGTCGGCGTGTCCGCTCGGCCGACCTTGCCGATGACCGACGCCACCTCGGGGAAGCCACGAAGCAGAGCGTCTCGGGCTTTGAGATCGTCTGCCGCCTGCGTAACGCTGGCCCGCGGCACGGTGACCGGCATATCGAGTGTGGTGCCTTCATCCAAGGCCGGCATGAAGGCCACGCCAATCTTTGGAAACTGGTAAGCCCAGAGCGCGATCACGAGAAGACTCGTGAAAGACAGGACCTGCCAGAGAAAGCCACGCGTTGCAATGACCGTGAGCGAGGTCACGAGGAAGAACACCAGAAGAAACGCTGCTTGCCAGGCCGTCTCCGACGCCCCCTGCCCCACAATGGCCTGGAGCGGAAACATGCCGGCAGCGAGAATGAGGAGCACGGAGAAGCTCCACATGACGAGGTTTCGCCGCGGCAGCGCCCAGGTAAGGAGCGGCTTATAGATGTGGATGAAACTGCGAACAATCCAGTTCTCTTCTTCGCTACGGAGGTGACCCTTCAGAAACGTCGGGATCAAGGCCGGCACGAGCGTCACCGAGATGATGGCCACGCCCAGCATCGCAAAACTCTTCGTGAAGGCCAGCGGGTGAAACAGCTTTCCCTCGCGCCCGCTCAGCATGAAGACCGGAACGAACGAGAGAAGCATGATGAGGACCGAGAAGAAGATTGGTCGGCCCACGGTGCGGCAGGGCCCGATCACGAGCTCGCGGATGTCCCCCGTCACTTTGCGGTCGCCAAAGTGTTCTTTGAGCGTGTGCGTTGCGTTTTCGGTCATCACGATGGCCTGGTCGACCAGAATCCCGATCGAGATCGTGATTCCGGCCAGCGACATAATGTTGGCCTGAATGTCGATGATGCCCGTCTGTCGCAGGATCCACATGATGAGAAACGAAAAGAGCACCGAGAGCGGCAGCGTCACGCAGATGACGAATACGCTGCGCACGTGCATGAGAATCAGGAGAATCGCAACGGAGGCAATGGCCATCTCGTGCCACATAACCTCAGTCAGCGTATGCACGGCGCCATGGATGAGCCGCGTCCGGTCGTAGGCCGGAACGATATGCACGCCGGCCGGCAGGCCGGGCTGGAGTTCTTGGATCTTTTGTTTCACGCGCTCCGTGACCGCGAGCGGATTCTCGCCGTGACGCATGAGCACCACGCCGCCCGTTACCTCGTTGCCGTCTTTCTCGAAGACGCTCCGCCGGAACTGCGTGCCAAGCTGCACGGTCGCGATGGTCTTCACGTAGATGGGAGTGCCCTTGACCTCCTTCACGACCGTGTTTTCGATATCGCCCTTGTCGGCAATCCAACCGACACCGCGAACGATGTACTCGGCGAAGTTCTTCTGCAGCACGCCGCCGCCCGACGGCATGTTGCTCTTCGCGACTGCCGAATAGAGGTCGCCGAGCGTCACTCCGTAGGCTCGCAGGTCTTCAGGGCGCACGTCGATTTGGTACTCGAGCGGCATGCCGCCCACGATTGCCACGTCCGCAACGCCTGGGGCCGCGTTCAGTTGCGGCGCGATGTAGAACTTGTTCAGAGCCCAGAGCTTTCCCGCGTCGATGGGGTTTTTAGCGCTCGTCTCGACGGTGTACCAGAAGACCTGGCCAAGGGCCGTGGCGTCTGGAGCCAGATACGGCACGACGCCTGGCGGCAAGAAGGTATTGGCCTGGGCGAGCTTTTCGGTGACGCGCTGCCTCGCAAAGTAAAAGTCGATCCCGTCTTCAAAGATGATCGTGATCATCGAGAAGTTGAACTCGGACGACGAGCGCACCGCCTTCACGCCCGCCAGCCCCTGGAGTTTTCGCGAAAGCGGGTATGTGATCTGATCCTCGATCTCTCGCGGGCTCCGGCCCATCCAGTCCGTGAAGACGATGACCTGGTTCTCGCTAAGATCTGGGATCGCGTCGACCGGCGTGTTCAGAGTCGCGTAGATGCCCGCCACGGTGAGCGCCGCCGCGATGATAAGCACCAGGAAGCGATTCCGGATCGAGAGTTCGATGATGCGCTCAATCATGGGCGGAACTGGTCCTGCGTGTCTGGGAAGCGGATTCTTTCGGCTTCGACTAGCGCTTTTGGAGTTCTGCGACTACGGTTTCACCGGAGCGCACTTCGAGCTTTCCTGCGACGGTGTCGCCCGGCGCCAGCGACCGGATGACGTCTGGCGACGCTGCCCTGAACTCCATTTCCATGGCCTGCATAAGCCCAGGAATGTCTTCGTGATCGAGCGTCACGGTCCCCTGCACGGAGTCCACGGCAACCACCTTGCCCGTAACTGAGTAGGTCTTCACCTCCCGCTCAGTGCCTCCCGGCTGGCAGCCACTGAGCAGGACCAGAAAGCCAGAAAACGAAGAGGTCTTGAGCAAACGTTTCATGGCGCTGGTTCTCGCTTTCCTAGTTAACGAAGCATCGTTCCCGAATGCCTCTCCTGGAGCTCTCGTGCCTTTTGCCGCGTGGCGTCAGCCTTGGCCTTGGCCTGCCCTTCGCAGGCCTTGCAGCAAAGAAAGACCGGCTGTCCCGCGAGGTCGATGCGGACGGGCTTTCCCATAGAGCCCAGGCGACTGGCGCCAAGGACCGCGCAAAAGCGCTGCGCTTCAGCCATTTCCCTATCAGCGGGTGAGAGAAGCCCAAGCGTTGCTCGGATCTCGAGTTCTTCGTTTGGGGCTTCTTGGCCACGGGGCGTGGGGCTTGGCAAGGCATTGGGCGCGTCGAGTTTCTCGAGCATGCCTTTGGGGTTCGCCACGGCCTTGGGCGTGCAGACTTCGCAGCACACGAACACCGTGCGTCCCGCGAGCGTGAGCTTTACCGGCTTTCCCATCGATCCCAGGCGGCTGCCACTGAGGACGGGGCAATTGCGCTGCGCCTCAGCCAGCTTTCGGTCCTCCGGCGAAAGCAGCGCCAGACCCGACTGCACGTTGACGTCCGGGTCATCGGGCGTCGAGGGACGCGTGGCTGTGACACTCGAGCGACCCGACTGGGCGCCACCGCTTCCGCCAAAGTAAATGGAGCCAGCCGCGGGGTTCAGGCGGGTTTCAGCATCCACCAGGAACGACCCGCTCGTCACGATCTTCTCGCCGCGCTTAAGCCCCTCGAGCACTGGGTAAAAGGTCGCTCCGTCGGGCCTTGTCATGCGCGGCCCAAGACCGACTTCGATCCCTTCGTAAACTCCAGGCGAGGCTTCGCGGTAGACGATTCGCTGCGCCCCGGTGTCGATAATCGAGCTCTCGGGGATCGCCAGCACGTTGCCCGCTTGGAGCATGCTCTTGGCCTCCTCGGACACTTCGCGGGCGGCAAGGAGTCGAATGTCTTTAGGCTTCACGTTGAAAGTCACCGTGGCCGTGCTGCCAGGTCGCAGTTTGTGCTCGGGGTTATCGAGCTCAAAGCGCACAGTGACGGTTCGCGTGTCCTGGTCCGCGTGCGGGTAGATGAACGAGAGTCTCCCGCGAAACACCTCATCGGGAAGTGCTCGCGTCGATGCCATCACCTCGAGCCCATTTACCGGCACCGCACCTGAACCGTTCTCATAGCCCATGGGGAGAAACGCCAAATCGTCTTCGTAGACCTGGGCCTGGATCCAGACGGTTGAGAGATCGGCCACCTCGTAGAGTGGCGTGCCCTCTTCCACGTACTGCCCTTCGCGCACGTACTTTGTGATCACGTGCCCGCTAATCGGCGAGCGGATGCGAAGGTGCGTCGTCGCCTTTCCTGCGGCGAGGATCTCGTCGATTTGCGGGGCGTCGATCCCCAGAAGCTCCAACCGTGTCCTTGCACTATCAAGGAGTGCTCGATTGCCACTCCGCTGCGCATCGAGGAGATTCTGCTCCGTGACGAGCAGATCGGGACTATAAAGGAGGGCCAAGTCGTCGTCGGCGCCCACCATCTGCCCCGTCTCGTTCACCAGGAGCTTCTCAATTCGCCCTTTCACGCGTGCAGACACAGTGCGTTGACCACGTTCGTTGAACTCGACATAACCCACCGCCGTGATTTCTTTCGCCACGGGCTCGTACTCGACGGGCCAGGTCTGAACGCCCGCCAAGACGACTCGGTAGGGCGAGAGCTGCACTCGGTTTACGACCCCGGCGCCGAGCGCTACTGCCTCTCCGGAACCCTTTTTGCGCTTGGAAAGCGGCATGAAGCAGATGGGGCACTTCTCTTTGCCGTTGTCTCGAACGATCGTCGGATGCATCGGGCAGAAGTATTCGGTATCGCCGCCTGCGGCCTGAGCGGAGTCTGCTGGCCTGGTCCATTTGTCGTAGTAGGCCACGAGCGTGTCCCACTGCGTGATGACGACCCCAATCACGACCAAGATGCCCAGGAAGCGAAGCCGCGCAAGCTTCACGAGTATAATGAAGTCGAACCACCACCAGGCCTTTCGCCAGCCATGCAGGTGGGGCGGCGCCCGCAGGCCCCCCTCGTCGTCGGTGCGCTCGGGCTCAAGAGACTCACGTCCCAGAAGGGGCTTCTTGTGGTTGTTGTTTCCGAGCATGGTTGTTGTTCCTGCGATCTACTTTCTTGGAACAAGGGGAGGGCAGCCGCGACCTTGGCCAGCTATTGAAAGGTGCTAACCCGCCAGCCGTACCACGGCTGCCCCCCGCCTATCTCTTGACTAGCAGCCGCGCCCCCGCCCGGAGCGGACGCTGCTACGGGCAGGCGCCGAGACCTTCTGCGCGGCCGAGGCCGGGCTCTGGCCCATCCCTTTCATGCCGCTCATGCCCATCATCTCCATGCACATGCCGCACCCCCCCCTCATGGACCCCATGGTGCTGTCGTCCATCGACATTCCATCGTGCCCGGACATTGTCTGGGACTGGTCGTCCAGCTGCTCCACGCGAGGCCCCCGCGCCGCGGGGCTGCTCTCATCCATCTGCATCCCTTCGTGCTGACTAGCGCGTGAAGCCGTCGTTGCCCGAGCCCGCACGGCGGTCAGCTTCATGCCGCATAGCGAGCACGAGCCCGGCTTCGTCGAGCGGATCTGGGGATGCATGGGACACGCGTAGAGAGTCTGAGGCGCTGCGGACTTGGGCTTGCGTGCCGCGCCTTGCTCGGCGGCGATCCCGCTCGCTGCGGCGCCAAGCACACTCGCCGCCAGCACGAGCGCCCGCGAAAGTGAAATCATCTGCATCGTCGGACCTTTCATGTGAGGATTGAACGGAAGCTCGACCCCGCGCCTACGACTCGGGTCTTCCTGACTCCGCTAGAACGGTTCCGCCTCAAAACCTGCCGCCTTCAGGGCCTCGACCAATTGCCGGCTTGTCACCTCGCCCTTGGCGTCAAACAGCACGCCCACCGAATTCTGGGCCGGGTATGCCGCGACGCGTTTCACCCCTTCGAGCTCGCCCAGCGCCTCCTTCGCGCGCTTGGCGGTAGCGTCGTCCTTGACCTCTGGAGCCTTGAGCGCCAGCCAACCTGCGTACTGCATGTCGCCACCCATCATATGGGGCGTTTCGGCGATCAACCGCGCGAGCTGTTGGGCGGGCAACACCGCTTCGTCGAATTCCACCCGCGCCTGCTTCGTCTTCCAGTCGACCGTTGCCGAACGAACGCCCTTGATTCGGCGGAGCGATGATTCGACGGTTTTGGTGCAAGGGGGACAGTGCAGCCCCGTGACCAGGTAGGTGGCCTTGATCGTCTCGGGGTCTCGCTTGGATTCCTGAGGCGGCTCGGCCGCGGCCGCGATCGCTGCCAAGAAACCTGATGCCAACAGCAGCGCGAGGAATCTGCATTTCATGAAACACCTTGAGTTCGGAGTCTTGGGAAACAAAGACCAAGGTCCTGGCCCGGCCTAAGCCGGGCCAGGAACCTTGGCTGACGCGCCCCGACACGAAGCGATTGGTCCGCCTCGTGCCGGTCATTCAGCTATCCGCCGTACCTGCGGGAATCGGTCTTCTGCAACAAGTAAGCCGGCGTCCGCGACGAACGCCGCTGGGGCACCGAGTACGAACGCGGAGCGGGTTCGTAGTAGCGAGCCGCCGGCCCCATCCCAACCGCCGACTCCGACTCGACCGATGGGTCCATCGAGAAGGCCCGCCGTTGCACCGGGCCCTGAGCGACCTCGGCGTTTGCGGGGCTTCGAGTCACGACGCTCGGGCCAACGCTGCGAACGTAGAGCGGTGCCGAGTACTGGTAGGACTGGGCTGACATCGACCGTGAACGGGATGGCGTCGAGTAACGGGTGCCGTATTCGCCGCGGATCTTGGCGCCAGCATCGCGTTGAGCAAATGCAGCCGGGGCAGCAACCAAGCCGACGGCCAGCAGCAGGCCGGCGCCAACCAACATGGAACGAAACATAGAACACCTCCGCCAAAATGGAGATTTCTGAAACTCGTGCGGTCCAACAGCGAACCGCAGCGCGCAACCATCACATCGCGTTCGAACCCATCTAGGGGTCGGCGCAGGCGATCGAGCGATCGCTACGCGAGCGACATCAAAGCAGCACGGGGCGCGTCGGATCGACGCGGCCTCGGTAGCGCCGCAGAATGCGGCCAAGAAACTCAGCTCAAATAAGCAAGCGCCTCAGACACACCACTCGATCGCTAGGCTTCGCCTGAGCGATGGGAGCGTACGCGCCTGTTACGCCTTCGACGAACGAGTGAGGGACGTCCAGGTCAAAGACGACCGCGACGGGAATCGCCAAGTCCGACCTGTGAACCGGCGAGCCAAGTGCAGGGGATGGAGCCGCGAGCACTGGCGTGCAGCATCGGCAACCGGCCACGGCCGACCCCGATTCGCTTAGGGGCGCGCGAGACCTCCGACCACAGCAGCCACTTCCCTGACAGCAGGTTCGAATCCCGCCGCCGCACGCTGAGCAAGCACCAGGCCGCGTAGCCTTGACGCCTAATACCCCGAATGATGGACAGGCCGTTTCGAAG
>JBGAPH010000037.1:0-68439 GCA_044221365.1 Pirellulales bacterium | reverse complement strand
CTTACGCCGGCCGCTCGCCATCAGGCGTCAGTTCAGCTCGCTCGCCTCTTCCCAATGCTCGTAGAGCTTGGGCAGCGCTTCCTCGAGCCGCGTGAGCTCGGCCTTGGCCGCGCGCATCCGTTCCCCATCGCGGAGCACCTCAGGCTGGCAAAGCAAATCGCGCTGTTCAGCGAGTAAGCGCTCATGCAATTCGATGTCGGCCTCGAGGTCGGCCACCTTGCGATACGGGTACTTGCGCTTCCGTTTGCCCGGCGCCGCCGCGGTCGCACCCGCCGCCAGCCTGGTGGGAGTGGCCGGCTTGCCGCTCGTCCGCTCGACCTTGGCCTCGCCGGCCGAGAGGCCGACCTTCACCCAATGGCGATAGGCGTCGTAGTTGCCTTCGATCACGCGGAACCGCCCAGGCTCGACGACCAGCAGATGGTCGGCCACCCGGTTCATGAAGTAGCGGTCGTGGCTGACGAACAGCACCGTGCCGTTCCAATCGCGCAGCGCCTGCTCGAGCGCGTCGCGAGCCCACAGATCGAGATGGTTCGTCGGCTCGTCGAGCACCAAAACGTTCGGGTCGGTCGCCGCCAGCCGGGCGAGCGCCGCGCGGTTGCGCTCTCCGCCGCTCAAGCTGTCGACCGGCTGAAAGGCGATCTCGCCGCTCAAGCCGAATCGCGCGAGCAGCCCGCGGCGCTGCTGCTCGTTGAACTCTTTCCGCGGCGGGCGAATCGCTTCCACGGTTTGGGCCGAGCCGCTGATGCCGGAGAGCTGCTGGTCGAAATAGCCGAGCCGGACGTTCGTCCCCACCGACACGCGCCCGGCGTCGAGCGCGAGTTCTCCGACCAGACAGCGGAGCAGCGTCGTCTTGCCGGCGCCGTTGGGGCCCAGAATGCCCCAACGCTCCCCACGGAGAATGTCGAAGGAGAGCCCCGAGAACAGCGGGCGGTCGAAACCCTTCGCCACGCCTTCCACTCGGAGCACGATGTCCCCCGTGCGGTCGGCCGGCGTGAAACCCATCGGCGGGGCGACGATCTCGCGCGGCGGCGCCACGCGCTCGATTCGCTCGAGCTTCTTGCGGCGGTCCTCGGCCTGGGCGGCCTTTTGGCCGTAGTGGTTGCGGCGAATGAACTCTTCGGTCTTGGCGATCTCGAGCTGCTGCTTCTCGAACGTCCGCCGCTGCACCTCGAGCCGCTCGGCCTTCTGCCGCCAATAGGCCGAGAAGTTGCCAGGGTACGAGTCGACCGTCCCTTGAAAGAGTTCGAGCGTGCGTGTGGCCACCTTGTCGAGCAGGTAGCGGTCGTGGCTGACGACGATCAGCGCTTGCTCCGACTCGGCCAGATGTTGCTCGAGCCACTGCGTGGCGTCGATGTCGAGGTGGTTCGAGGGCTCGTCGAGCAGCATCACGTCGGGCGCCGCCAGCAGCATGCGCCCGAGCAGCAGTCGATTCTTCTGCCCGCCGCTGAGCTCGGCCACCGGGCGTTCGTGATCCGCTTCGTCGAAGCCGAGCCCTTGCAGCACACGCTCGATCTGATGGTCCACCGCATAGGCCTGCCGGCGGCGCAGCTCATGCTCCAGGCGATCGTAGCGGTCGGCCCGCCTGCGGTGCTCGGCTTCGTCCTGGGCGTGAGCGAGCGCAGCGGCCGCCGCTTCCACCGCTTGCTGCAAGTCGAGCACTGCCTGGAGGCCGCGGCGGGCTTCCTGCCACACGGTGACGCCGGCGGCGAAGACGGGTTGCTGCTCGAGGTACTCGAGCCGCGCCGAGGGATGGAGCTCGACCGTGCCGGAGTCGGCCTCTTCTTGCCCGGCGAGAATGCGCAGGAGCGTGGTCTTGCCGGCGCCGTTGGGCCCGACCAGGGCCAAGCGCTCTGCGGGCCGCAACTCGAACGACGCGCCCGCCAGCACCGCTTCGGGCCCGTAGTGCTTGACGACCTCCTCCACACGCAACAGGATCATGGCGGAGCGATTCTATGCGGCGGAGGACCGTTGTCCAAGCCGGCGCATGCGCGTCCTACATGCTCGAGCACGGGCTTGCGCGTGGCGAAGGGGCAAGGGATGAATGACCATTCCCAGCGATCATGCTCTCTTGGAACCAACGAGCTCCGTTGTGGACGTTCGTGGCGTCGGAGGGGCGCACGATCGAACTGCCCGAGCCGAGCGCGCTTGTGCTAGGCATGTTCGCCGGCTCCCTCCCAAGGAAGCAGAATCGCAGCCTAGCTGCTGCAAGCCATTTGCCGGCTTGGCATTCAGCAATTCTCCGATAGTGACCAGGGGCCGCCGCGCCTCTATAATCGCGGCGCGGCCGGCCGCTCGCGGAAGGAAGAATTCTGAGTCCCGCACGAATCTTCTTCCGTGCGCCTGGCGCGCGGCGGCGTCTCCGATCCTGTGAACTAGCGGCGTTCCGGCGAGGAACGATTGTTTCATGCGTTGTCGTTTTTGTGGCGGCGAAGTGGGTGAGACGGCCACCTTTTGCCCGACCTGTGGGGAGCGGCTGAGCGAGACTCCCGCTCCGCAGCCGGTGGCGAGTCCCCCGGCCGACGAAGAGGCGAGCCCCGTAAACCGCGTGCGCCGCCGCAACACGGCCGACGACCCCGAGGCCGAAATCTGGCAGGGAAGTTATTCCCCCAAGGCCATGTACGGCGAATGGGTGGCCGGCGGCGTGGCCACCGTGGGGGCCATCGTACTCGCCGCGCTGCTCGTGCCCACCGGCGTCGGCACGGCGATCGTATTCGGCCTCGTTGTACTGATGTGGCTGTTCCTGGCCGCGCGGCTGCTGTATCTGAAATACAGCGTTCACTACCGGCTCACCAGCCAGCGGTTCGTCCACCAGTCTGGCCTTTTGAGCCGCGTGACCGATCGGATCGAGGTGATCGACATGGACGACATCTCGTTTGCCCAAGGACCGATCCAGCGGATGCTGGGGGTCGGCACCATCCGCATCACGTCGAGCGACCGCACCCACCCGGAACTCGTGCTGCGGGGCATCGAAAATGTGGCCGATGTCTCGGGGCTCATCGACAATGCGCGGCGGAAGGAGCGGGTGCGCCGAGGGCTGCACATCGAGGCAGTGTGACGGCGCTGGTTCGCGTTCGCAGGTTCGGGCTGGTAAGGTGGCTGCACCGGGGCGAGATCATTCTCCCGACAGCCTCCATCCATGTCTCCTGACCATCGCCGCGATTTTCTCAAGGCCGCCGCCGCGGGGCTGGCCGGCGCCAGTCTGCTGCCGGCGCTTTCGGCAGGCGTTGCCGCCACCAGCGCGGCCGATGCTGCGCCCAGCATTCCGCCGCATGAGCCCCTCCTGCTGCCGGGCGTGCATGCCTACGCGCAGCGGAGCTTGGCTGCGGGCGACACGCTGCAGGTGCGCGTGAGCAGCACCGCGCCCTACGAGCTGCAATTCTGCCAACTAGGCTTGCGCGTCGACGATCCGGCGGGCGACGTGATCTTGGAAAGGACAACGCAGGCTCAGCCTAAGCAGCAGGCGATTCATCCAGGGTCGTATATCCACGTCGAGAAAAGGCTCGACGCCGAATGCCCGCTCGCGGCGCTCACGATCGACGTCTGGGTGCGCCCCTGGCGCGTTGCGGGCCCCCCGCAGGCGATCGTTTCGCAGCTCGATCTCGAGCAACCCGGCGGCTTCGCCCTCTGGCTCGACGAGCAGGGAAGGCTGCGGTTTTGGGTCGGGAGCGCGGCTGACCGGCCCGACTTCGCCGAGGCGATCCAGACCTCGCCGCTCACGGCCAACCGCTGGCATCACGTCGCGGCCACGTTCGCTGGCCAAACCGCCGCGCTCTGGCTCGACGGCGTCAAGGTCTCGGGGCATCCTTGGCCAGGTCCGGTGCAGCCCGCCGCCGTGCCGCTGCGGATCGGCGCCTGGGGGCGCGGCGGCGCGGCCGCGGCGTTTCTCGATGCCGACGTCGCTCAGCCTGCTCTCTACGAGCGTGCGCTTTCGGGCGCGGAGATCGCCGCCCGCTTCAAGGCCCGGGGACTCGAGCCGCCCGGCCGCGAAGGGCTGCTGGCGGCATGGTTGCTGAGCGAGGAGCGCGGCGAGCAAGTGGCCGATTTCGGTCCCGCGCATCGCGACGGCCGCATCATCAATCGTGGAACCTGGATGATCGGCGGCCCTAGCTTCGCAGCCGCCGCCGTCCCGCGCTACGCCGACTACGATCCTGCGCGCGACTTTGACCGCGGGCACGCCCTGCGCCTGGCGGCCGACGATCTCTACGACTGCCGCTGGAACGTAACCCACACCTGGCGCGTGCCGAAGGATGCGCAGTCGGGCATCTACGTCGCCCGCTTCCGCTTCGAGGTCGATGGCCAGCCGGCAATCTACGACGCCACGTTCCTCGTCCGCCGCCCGCCTGAGCGCAAGCCGGCCCCGCTGTTGGTGCTTTGCTCCACGAACACCTGGGCGGCCTATTCTGGGACCCCCTTCGCCAAGAATTCTCCCTGGGCGGCAGGCGGTCAGTTTTGGGGCACGGGCGGCCGCGAGAACAGCGCCCCAACGGCGCCAGCCTACAACTGCTATCGCGACCACCACTCCGGGCAGCCGACCTACGCGCTCGGCATGAATCTGCCCTGGCCGGTCGCCGCTCCCGACGTCGTCTACAGTCCGCCGGGCGTCGGCTACAGTCACCTGATGCTCGGTGAGCGGTTCTTACATGTCTGGCTCGCCCAAAACGGCTACGAGTTCGACGTCGCCGCCGACCACGATTTGCACCGCGATCCCGATCTGCTGACGCCGTACCAGGCGATCGCGATCAACGGGCACAGCGAATACTGGTCGATTCCGGCGCTCGCGGAGGTCGACAAGTATCTCGATGGCGGCGGCCGCGCCCTCGTGCTCTCGGGCAACACCATGTTCTGGCGCGTCAGCTACAGTCCCGACGGCCAGGTGATGGAGTGCCGCAAATACGACCCGGCGATCGGCGGCCGCACTTCGGCCGCCATCGGCGAGCTCTGGCATTCCGACGACGGGCGCCGCGGCAGTTTGCTGCGCGAATGCGGCCATCCTGCCTGGAAGCTGATCGGGCTCGACTGCCTAGGCTGGTGGGACACCGGGCCCGGGCAGTTCGGCGTCTACGAGACGGAACTGCCCGACCACTTTCTGTTCAAGCAGCCAACCGACATCGGCCTGACGAAGGGACAAGCCTTCGGCAGCGGGCCCGGGGGGCGCGAGCCGCGGGCCGTGGGGCACGAGGCCGACGTTCGACTGAGCACGCTGCGGCGAGTGACCACCCTGGCGCCGCCGCCGGGCGCGACGTTGCCCGCCGAAGAGCCGGCCGGCATCCAGACCCTGGCGCTCGGCATCCGCAGACCCGCCACCGGCATGATCCTCGACTACTTCACGCGGCCGACGAAATCGTCCGACGGCGTGTGTGCCGAAATGATCTACTGGGAGCGGCCACAGGGCGGCCAAGTGTTCCACGGCGGCGCCATCGCCGGCGCGTGGGCGCTCTCCGCCGACCCCAAGTTCCAGACGCTTTTAGGCAACGTGCTCCATCACTTCGGGGTGCGGCCGCAGAAGTCTTAACGGCCTGTCATCGCTGATCGCGCAAAGCGAGCGGCGGGGATCACCCCCGAAGTCCCCGCAGCAAGGAGCGCCCAGCGATTCCTGGCGGGCCGGTCGTTCCAAGGACGCCGAAAACGTCGATCACGCCGTCTAGGTGACGCTGCGCCGGTTTGAGAGCTACAATCCTGGGGAGATTCACAGGTTGCGCTGCGAGCCCACCGCCCGTCGCGCACTCCCCCTGCTTCGGTTCATCCCCCTCAGAGCCAGGCAGCCCGCCTTCCGCCCGAGACCAGCGCGATGATTCTGGAAAAGTTCTGGCGCACCGCCAAGTCTCAGCTCAACAAGCTGGCCAACCGGCTCTGGTCGACCGACCCGATCGCCCACCTGCAGTACGAATACGACGTGGCCGTGGGGCAACTGCAGGAAGGCCGCAAGGGGCTCGAGCAGTATCGGGCCTTGGTGGAGCGCGTCGCGCGGCAAGTCCAGGAATTGGCCGACAAGGAGCAATCGCTCGAAGCCCGTGCCCGTGCACTCTTGCAGATCGGCGATCGCGCGGCCGCCGGGCAGGCGGCGCTCGAACTCGAGCGCACCCGCGCCGAAGCCGGCCGTGCCCAGACGCAACTCGCGCAGCACGAACAGGCCTACGAGCGCAACGTCGCCCAGATCAAGCAGGCAACCAAGCACCTGGCCGTGGTCCGCGAGAAGATTGCCCGCTACGACGCCGAGTTGAAGATGACGCAGGCGGAAGCCGAGCTCGCACAGATCACGGGCGGCGGCCCGATCGACGCCACGACCGACTTCGGCAAGGTCGAGCAGCTCGTGCAGGAGAAGATCGGCCTGAATCGCGCCAAGGTGCGCGTGGCGGCCGACCTCACGGGACAGCCGACCGACCCGGCGCACGAACAAGCCACGGAGCAAGCGCTGGCCGAACTCGCGCTGGCCAAGCTCGAACGTCAACTCGGCAGCGACGAAGTGACCCGCGTGGAAGTCAAGAAGATCGAGACCGAACCCCCGCGCTAGCGCAGCCTGCCCCATGCGAGCGGTCTGGCAATCGCGCTAACCGCTTGCCGGCGGCCAACCTACGAAATCCGCGGCCGATTTTCGCCGATCCGCTCCCAGCTCGTGCGAATTACCAACAACGAAAGGTGCGTTCTAACTGGGGCCCGGCCTTAACGGTCGAGCCGCTGTCGCCATGAGGTTCATCGAGTTTCTTTTTCTGCGCGGGGTGCTGTTCGTCGGCTTGCCGGTGTTGCTGGCGGTGCTGCTCATCGGCCCTGCGCGGGTGTGGAAGTCGCTCAAGAAGGCGGGATACTTCCTCTTCCGCAGCCGGCTCGAGCCCGAGCAGATTCTGGCCCGCGTCGTTCGGCAGCATGAACAGCACGTGGCGCTCGTTCGCAAGGCGCTGACCCAGGCGGAAAACACCGAGCTGGCGATCCGGGCCCAACTGAACGAGGGAGAAGCCCAAGCGGCGATCTTCGAGCGCGAGGCGCAGGAGCTGGCCAGCCGCGGCGACGACCTCGGCGCCCGCGGAGCGCTCTTCAAGCTGAATCTCGAGCGGCAAGCGGTCGACAATTACCGCCGCCAATCGGAGCGGCAGCAGGCCCTGATCGCCGATTCGCGCAAGCGCCTGTTTCAAATCGAGCTGCAATTACGCCAATACGAAGTGGGCCGCAGCATCCTGCTGAGTCAGCTTGCCCAGGCCAAGACCGTGGAACAGCAGTACGCGATCGCCCAGGAGTTCGATCCCTTCAACGCCATCGCCACCTGGCGCGAGGCCGAAGGCTTGGTGCACGAGAAGTCGATCCAAGCCCAGGCGATCGAACGCGTTTACAACGACATCCACGAGCCCGCGCCTCTCGAAGCGGCCGACGCCGCGGCGATCGAGGCGCAGCTCGCCGAACTCAAGGCGCGGCTGCCGAGTTCAGCTAAACCGGACCCTACGAAACAACTGTCGGGCGACGCCAACGGCTCAGCCGCGCTTCCCCGCCCCAGCAAACCATCCTGATCGAGCGGAGCTACTTGCATGGACTTCTTCAAGCGTTCGTCCTTCTGGATCAGCCTCGCCGCCCTCTTCGTCGGCCTGCTGATCGTGCAACAGATTTGGCACTGGGAGGTGGAGCGCGTCGAGGTGCCCCCCGGTAAGTTCCTCGTGCGCGTGCATCGCTGGGGAACGAACCTGGCCGAGGACCAAATCGTGGCCCCGGACACCAGCTACAAGGGGATCATGCTCGACGTCCTCCCCGAGGGGCGCCATTTCCTCAATCCGTTCTTTTGGAGCTACGAAGTACACGACATGGTCCGCGTGGAGCCAGGCACCTGCCTGGTGCTCACGCGGAAGTTCGGCCGCGAAATCCCCGCTGCCCGCATCGCCGCCGGCGACTTGCTGGCCCGCGAAGACGCCGCCAACCCGATCGAAGGCGAACGCGGCATTCTCCGCGACGTCAAGCTGCCCGGCAGCTACCGCCTCAATCCGTACGCCTACTCCTGGGAGGTCGTGCCGGCGGTCGAAGTGCGCGTGAGCCAGGTGGGCGTGCGCACGCTCAAAGTGGGCCGCGACCCGCGCACCATTCCCGAGGCAGAAGCGCTCGGCCGCTACGTCGTGCCAGCAGGCTACCGCGGCGTGCAGCAGGACATCGTCCCGCCTGGCACCTACTACATCAATCCCTTCGTGGAAACGATCACGCCGATCGACGTCCGCAGCCACCGCGTGGAGCTGAGCGACATCGCCTTCCCCTCGCGCGACGGCTTTTTGATCCAGCCCCGCGTGGTCGTGGAATACGCCGTGCAGGCGGAGAAAGCGGCCGAAATGCTCGTGCGGCTCACCGACGCGGGCGTCATGCACCAAGCCGACGTGACTCCCGAGGAGCAGCAGGAAAACGAGATCTTGCAAAAGGTGATCCTCCCCCACATTCGCGGCTATGCCCGCATCGAAGGGAGCAATTTCGACGCCCGCGACTTCATTCTCGTGGCGGCCGCCGATCCGGCGACCAAGCAGACCAATGCCCGCGAGGTGATGCAAAAGGCGCTGCTCGAGAAGGTGCGTCCGCGGTGCGCGGAACTGGGTGTCGAGATTCGAGCGGTGACGCTCGCCGATTTGCGGCCGCCTGCGGAGCTATCCGATCAGATCGCCCAGCGCGAGCTGGCCCGCGTGGAACTCGAGAAGAACGCGGTTCGCGTTCGCCAGTTCCAGGCCGAGCAGGAGCTCAAGGCCAAGGAGGAACTGCAACAGCAAGCCAAGGAAAAAGTCGAAGCCGAAACCCGCCTGGTCCAGGCCAAGACAAAGGCCGGCCAAACCAAGGAAGTCGAAGAGTCGCGGCTCCGCCAGGAGTTGGCCAACGCCCAGTTGCGCTTGGAAGCCTCGCGCAAGACGGCGGAAGCCACGCTTTCGCGCGGCCGCGCCGAGGCGGCGGTGCTCACTGCCCAGAACGAAGCCGAGGTCGCGGGGCTGCGCCGCGCGGTTGAGGGCTTCCGAGGGGTGCAGAACTATGCCCAGTTCCAAATGATCTCCCGCCTCGCGCCCGCGCTGTCGGAGATCTTTGCCTCGGACGATAGTGACTTCGCCCGCATCTTTGCCGGCTACATGACGCCGGGAGACACAACGCCGGCAGTCGTTCCGCCCGCCGCGACGGCGCAGACGCCGGAGAAGACCGTGGCGGCGCCTTAGCGAAGCCCCGGTCGCGGTACTGACCAAGAACCAACGAACGTTTTCCCAACGATTTGACTCATGAGCACTGACTTCGAATTTCCGCAATTCCGCCGCTCGGCGTTTCGCCTGTGGAAGCGCTGGCTCATCGTGGCCGGCGTGGTCGCAGTGGCTCTGTTGATCGCCGTGGTGGCCACCTGGAACACGTTCTTCGAGTACGTGCCCCCCGGCAAGCACCTGGTGATCATCTCGAAGGATGGCGATCCGCTCCCGCCGGGCGAAGTGCTCGCCCAGGCCGGGCAGAAGGGCATTCTGGCCGAGGTCAAGGGAGAAGGCTGGCACTTCGTGCTGCCGATCGTCTACAGCACCGAGTTGGGCAAGAACACGGTAGTGCCGCCAGGCAAGGTGGGGGTCGTCACCGCCCGCGGCGGCAAGTCGCTCCCCGCCGGCCGCTTCTTGGCCGAAGAGGGCGAACAAGGCATCCGCCGCGCGGTGCTCGAGCCGGGCGACTATCGCCTGAATCTGCACGGCTACGACGTGGAACTGGTCGACGCCGTCGACATTCAGCCCGGCTTCGTCGGCGTCTTGCGGCGTTTGCTGGGGACCGACGGGAAGGGCCGCTTCGCGGAAAATGACTCCGAGAAAGGCATCCTGCGGACCGTCCTCCAGCCGGGGCTGTACTACCTGAATCCCCGTGAGTACGAGGTGATTCGCGCCAAGGTGGGCATCTTCCAGACCGCCTTCCACTACGACAAAGACCCGCGGCAGAACACGGCGATCACGTTCGTGGCCAAAGGCGGCTTTCCGATCAGCCTCGACTGCACGATCGAATGGGAGATCTTGCCTGAGGACATGCCGATGCTCGTGGCCGAGTATGGCAGCCGCGACTACATCGAGCGCAACGTGATCGACGTGCAGGCGCACGCCATCGGCCGCGACAAAGGCATCGACTACGGCGCCCAAGACTTCTTGGAAGGCGCCAAGCGCGAGAAATTCCAGGACGAGTTCACCCGCGAGCTCACGCGGGTAGGGCGGGCCAAGAACGTCACGGTCCATTCGGCCTTCATCCGCAACATCGTGATCCCCGAGGCTTACCTTAAGCCGATTCGCGACAAGCAGATCGCCGCCGAGACCGAGCTGACCAACAAGGCCAAGGAAGCGACCGCCCAGAGCGTGGCCAACGTGGAGCGCGAGCAGCAGCTCATCATTCAGCGGGCGCTCGAGGTGCAAGCCAACACGGCGCGGCTCGTGGCCTCGATCGACCGCGAGGCGGAAAACACGGCCGACCGCACGCAGGCCGAAATCGACAAGCTCAAGGCCGAATACGGCGCCCAGGTGGCCGCCCTCGACGCCCAGCGGACCCAACTCGCCGGCGAAGCCGAGGCCCAGTCAACGCAACTCAAGGAGACCGCCCGGGCCAGCTTGTACCAACTGAAGATGGACGTCTTCCAGCAAGACGCCGACGCCTTTCTTCGGTACTCACTGGCCGACAAGCTGAACCCGAAGCTGGTGCTGCGCCTCTTCCATGCAGGCTCGGGGACGTTTTGGACGAACCTGGGGGACAAGAACCTGAGTTTGATGCTGCCAACGCAGCAGCCGGCGGCGCCGGCTGCCAGCGCGGGAACGGCGCCGCCGACGCGGCCTGCGGGGCAGAAGGCGCGGTAAGGAAATAGGCTCGCCTGATGCCCTCACTCGACGCGGCGATTTTCTTTCCTGGTCATCAGGAGATTCTGACTCCGGCACTCGCAGTCGAGGAGCTGAAGTGTCGCGGTCTCGAGCTGGGGGAGACGATCCGTTTACTGGAGAAAGTCGACCCCGAAGGCCACGTTGCGAATACAGGCAGCGAGGTAGCCTTGAAAGAGCCTTTGTGGGACGACTTGAAAGAACGCCTTTTGGCGCAGGAGTCGTTTTCGGCCGAAATTGGAAACTTGGAGATGGCCCTCACTTGCTTCTTCGCTTCGATTTCGTTCAACCCGCACGTCGACATCAGTTGGCCGCGACGCTGGTTCAATGAACTTCCGATGGAAGCGGAGAACGCGTACTACTCGATGCTCGGCCGCTTCGTGCGGCGGTGCGGCGCGGCCTACGTTGTTTTCGTGTCCGACCCGACGGATTTCGAAGATCGCTTCCTCGAAATCGACGGGCGCCGCGTTTTGGACACGAGCGTCACGCCCTATAGCATCGCCGGCATTCGCTATACTGTTGATCGCGTATACGAGGTCTGGGTCGCCGCTGGCCAGCCCTCGGTCGTTGGACTTGATGCGGCGATCGACGCAGACTTCGATGCGTCGAACGGCTTCCACGTGTACAGGTTGCCGAAGACGCCCTGGCGACTTGCGTAGCGAGGTGAGGGAGTTTCCCAATCGTGATCCGCAGGTCGAGCCATTCGAGCGACGCCTTTCGCCGACCTGGCCGCCTATCGGCCGAGGTCGCCGGTCCGATCACCCGCATGTTCGGGCCGGTGGTCGACGCTGGACACCACCGCGCCGACACCGCGGCCGCCCATAAGGGCGCAGTGTTGTCGCCAACGCAAGTCGCCGGCCCACGCGGCGGCGAGTAAGATAGCGATATGGCTACCATCCCTGACACAATTCGACTTACCTCCGAGCAGCAGTCCCTGCTGACCGAGATCGCATTGCATACCGGCCAGCCCTGGGAAGAGCTGCTGAGCCAGGCGCTGCGTGAACTCAAATCAGGAACTGCGCCTCGCGCGGAGCCGGAGGAGAGTGTACGCGACGCCATGCAGCGGCTGGGCCTGTTGGGATGCATCAAGGATGCGCCGGCGGACCTGAGCACCAATCCGGCCTATCTCGACGGCTATGGGCAAGATGGCTGACCGGCGCGTTCTCGTCGATACTGGCCCGCTCGTGGCCTTGCTCAACGTCCACGACGCTCGGCACGACGAAGCATCCGCAGTCGCGGGCAATTTGCCCAAGCCGCTGATTACGACGTGGCTAGTACTCGGCGAAGCAGCTTGGCTGTTGCGCCGAACTCGCGCCGGCATCCCAGCCCTGCTCTCGCTCCTAGATGAGGGGGTTGTCGACTGCGTGGACTTGCCGAACGAGGCTGCCCGTTCGATAAGCGAGATCGCAATGAAGTATGCTGATCTCAGTCCGCAGTTGGCCGATCTGTCGCTCTTGTACCTCGCGGAGTCTCGAACGCTCGCCGAGGTTTTTACGTTCGATCGGCGGGATTTTTCGGTCTACCGGCTGCCTTCTGGAAGTCCACTCACGCTTGTTCCTGGCTAGCGATCTATCCCTGGAGGAGCAGATCGCCATTCCGTAAACCACGCAGCCACCCCGTAAACCGCCGCCTTCGGCTACAATACCCCCTAGGCATATTCCTCCTCGGGCCCAGCGGGACGGGCGGCGGTGACGGTTGAACAAGAAGTCGTGGATCTCGGCCAACTGCTGAGCGGCGGTTGGCTGCCCATAGTAATTGGGGCGGTCGTGGTCTTGTTGGCCGCTGCACTCCTAGCGCTTCGGCTTCGCCGCAGGCCGCCGCCGGAGCCACCCAAGCCTGACCTGTTTCTCGACGTCACGTCGCTGGGCGAGCGGCCGCCGCCGGTCGACGGGCCGCAGCTCGAGTGTTACCACCTGCCAGTGCGGATCGCGCTCGTGGTCGTGGCGCCGCTCGGCCGCACCGGCCAGCAGCCCACCGATGAGGAACTCCTGCCGCTGCTCGAAGGGATCGTGCCGGGGCTCGCCCGCATCCACGGCCGCGATCGCCCCGAGGTGCGCCGCTGGCCCCCTCAGCTCAGTTTCCAGGGTTTCACGCGCACCTTCTTCGCCAACATCCGCCTGCCGGGGGACCGCGGCAAGGCCACGCCGTGGTGCTCGCTCGCCGGCCGGGCGGAGTTCGGCGGCCGCATGTTCGTCGTCGGGCTGGCCCTGCGCGCGGGGCGCTCGAACAGCCTGAACGAGCACGTCGTCGATCGCGAAGGCGCCTGGCTCGACGCGCTCCGCGTCAGGAGCCCGTCTGCATGAAGCCGCCCGCCGAGTTCCGGGCAGATGCGCTGGCGATCTGGCGGGCCGCCGTGGCGGCCGTCGATTCGACGCGGCTGGTGCGCGAGCGCTTGGTCGTCGACGGCCATTGGCTGCAGGTCGGCGACGACTCGACCGAGCCGCTCGACCTCGACGCCATCGAGCGGATCGTTGTCGTCGGCGCCGGCAAGGCGGGGGCCGGTATGGCCGCCGGGGTCGAAGCAGCACTCGGGCCGCGGCTGATGGCCGCCAAGCAGCTCTGCGGTTGGATGAACGTGCCGGCCGACTGCGTGCGGCCGCTCGAACGCATTCATCTGCACGCCGCCCGGCCCGCCGGCGTGAACGAGCCGACCGAGGAAGGCGTCGCCGGGGCGCGCGAAATCCTGCGGCTGCTCGGCGCGATGGGGCCGCAGGATTTGTGCCTGTGCCTGATCTCGGGGGGCGGCTCGGCGCTGCTGCCGGCGCCGGCCGAAGGGATTTCGCTGGCCGACAAGCTGGCCGTCACGCGGCACTTGAGCGGCGCGGGGGCCAACATCGAAGAGCTCAACACGGTCCGCAAGCAGCTCAGCGCCCTCAAAGGGGGCGGTCTGGCGAGGGCGTGCCGCGCGGGCCGGCTCGAAACGCTCATCATTTCCGACGTGCTGGGCGACCCGCTCGACGTGATCGCCTCGGGACCGACGGTCGCCGATCCTGCGACACCGGCCCAGGCGCTGGCGGTGCTCGAACGGTTCCAGAGCCGCCAGGCCGGCGTGCCTGAGAGCGTGTTCGCGCTGCTCGCGTCAAAGGCTGGTAGTGGCGGAGGGCAAAGTTCGCCCGCAGCACGCCGCGTGTCGAACACGATCATCGGCAACAACGCGACCGCCGTCGACGCCGCTGGCATGGAGGCCGAGCGCCGTGGCTATCGCCACGCGATGAACTCGGCCACACGTTCGGAGGGCCCCGCTGAGGAGGTCGGACGCCACCTGGCCGAGATGGCCCTACACATGCGCGGCAAGGCAGGGCCGAACTGTTTGATCACCGGCGGCGAGCCGGTGGTGAAGCTGGTCGAAGCGGGCCGCCGCGGGCTGGGGGGCCGCAACCAGCAACTCGTCCTCGCCGCGGCCGAGCGGCTGTGGCCCGAGCCGCTCGCGGGCCTAGTCGTCCTCTCCGGCGGCACCGACGGCGAAGACGGCCCCACCGACGCGGCCGGCGCCTTGTTCGACGAGGCCGTCTTCAAACAGGCCCAGGCCGCCGGCCTCCAGCCGCCGGACTTTCTTGCCCGCAACGACGCCTACCACTTCTTCGACCGCGCGGGCGGCTTGATCAAGACGGGGCCGACGCATACCAATGTGTGCGATGTGCGCGTGGTGCTGGCGGCGCCAGGGGCGTCGGCGGCGGTCCGTTAGAGGATCGTCGCAGCCACGTTGGTTGCCGCCTTCAGGGCGAGGTAGAATACGAATATGAAATGCCGACTCTCCGAAGAACAGCGAGCCTATCTGGCAACGCAGCCGAGCCTGCCGCTCGAGTTGGTCGATGAGCAATCGCAGGCGACGTACGTGCTCCTCTCGGGCGAGCAATATCAACGCTTGCAGGCGGCGCTCGCCGAAGATCTCGACGCATTGCGCGCGACCTACGCGGCTCAGAGCCGGGCCCTCGGACAGGGCGGTTGGGATGATCCGGAGCTCGACCTCTACGACGACTACGACGCCCATCGCGGGTGAGCGTCAATGAGTGTCGAACGCGGGGAGGTAGTGCTCGTTTCCTTCCCCTTCTCGTCTCTTGCAGGCGCCAAGTTGCGGCCGGCGATTGTTGTGCAGGCGAATCTGAACAACGCGCGTCTGGCGAGCACCATTTTGGCGGGTGTTTCAACTCGTGTGGGGCCCAGCCTGCAACCGACTCAGGTAGAGGTTGACCCGGCAACGCCTGACGGCGCCCAAACGGGCCTACTTCGGGCTTCGGTGATCAAATCGGAGAACTTGGCCACGGTCGAGACCGCGCTAATCCAACGAAGGATTGGGCGCCTTTCCCCACAACTCGTGGCTGCGTTGAACGAAGCCCTCAAGGTGTCGCTGGGGATTTAGAGAAGCAGGCGACCGGACGCTCCGCGCTTGTCACAACCGCGCCGCCCCGGTAGTCTCGCCTTGTTGCCCGGCTCGGCGCAGACGCCGCGCCCTGCGGCCGGTTCTCCCTTCGACCCAAGGCTTTGCGCGCATGCCCAGCCCCGCCCCCTCCGCCTACGACCAACTCTGTCAGCATGCCCGCGAAACGCAGTTGCTCGCGTCGATCGAAGACGTGTTGAGTTGGGACGAGCGGACCCAGTTGCCGCCGGCGGCGGGGGAGTATCGGGCCGAACAGATGACCTATCTGGCCGGCCTGGTCCACCGCCGCCGCACCGATCCGCGGCTCGGCGAGTGGCTGGCCGAGCTCGCCGGAAGCGACCTGGCCCGCGAGCCCCATTCCGCCGCCGGCACGGTCATCCGCCAGATGAAGCGGCAATACGACAAGCTCGTCAAGCTGCCGGCCGCGCTTGTCGAGGAGCTCACGCGCACCTCGGTGCTCGGCCAACAGGTTTGGCAGCAAGCTCGCGCCGCCAACGACTTCAAGGCCTTCCAGCCGATTCTCACCAAGACCTATGAGCTCAAGCGCGAGCAGGCCCAGGCGATCGGCTACCAGGACCAGCCCTACGACGCCTTGCTCGACGACTTCGAGCCGGCCGAAACGACGCGCAATCTGACGCGCGTGTTGGCCGAGCTCCGCGAACAGCTTGTGCCGCTGGTGGCCGCGATCGCCGAGAGCCCCAAACGCCCCGACACTTCGCTGCTGCGGCGCAACTTTCCGCAAGCCGCGCAGGCCCAGTTCGGCAGCGCGGTGGCCGCGGCCTTCGGCTTCGAATTCAGCCGCGGCCGGCTCGACGTGACGGCCCATCCCTTCTGCTCCGGCATGGGGCCCAACGATTGCCGCATCACCACCCGCTACGACGAGCAGTTCTTTCCCTCGGCCTTCTTCGGCATCCTGCACGAGGCAGGGCACGGCATCTACGACCAGGGGCTCAACGCGGCCGACTACGGCCTGCCGACCGGCACGTACATCTCGCTTGGCATCCATGAGTCGCAATCGCGGATGTGGGAGAACCTGGTCGGCCGCAGCCGCGCCTTCTGGCGGCACTACTACCCCCAAGCCCAGGCGGCGTTTCCCGCGGCGCTCGCCAGCGTGCCGCTCGACGACTTCTTCTTCGCGATCAACGATGTCCGCCCGTCGCTGATCCGCGTCGAGGCGGACGAGGCGACCTACAACCTGCACATCCTCGTGCGCTTCGAACTCGAGCAGGCGCTGATCAAGAACGAGCTGCCCGTCGCCGAGCTGCCGGGCGCCTGGAAAGAGAAGTACCAGCAGTACCTGGGCATCACCCCGCCCAACGACGCCGACGGCGTAATGCAAGACATCCACTGGAGCGCGGGTTTGATCGGCTACTTCGCCACCTACTCACTGGGCAACCTGTACTCGGCCCAGTTCTTCGAGCAGGCCGACAAGGACCTGGGAGGCCTAGAAGCGCAGTTCGCCCGCGGAGAATTCAAGCCGCTCCGCGAGTGGCTGCGGGAGAAGATCCACCTGCCGGGGCAGCGCTACACCGCCGCCGAGCTCGTGCAGCGGGTGACCGGCAAGCCGCTTTCGAGTGGGCCCTTGATGGCGCATCTGAGGCAGAAGCTGGGGCCGCTGTATGGGCTGAAATAACGTTGCTCCCCTCTCCTGTGGGAGAGGGGCCGGGGGTGAGGGACCCGGTCGAGCTTGCTAATCCGCAGGGCCTTAGAACTAACCGGGCGACGAGATGGCGAATGTCCGTCGCATGACTTCGTTACCGGCCCTCACCCTAACCCTCTCCCACAGGGAGAGGGAACTCAGAGCAATGCCCGCTCCTGGACTGCGTGGTAGAATTGGGTCTTTCGCTAAGCGTCGGCTCACACTATGTTCCGCATCAAGATCTGCGGCCTCCGCACCCCTGTAGACGCCGAGGCCGTCTTAGCGGCGGGAGGCGATGCGATTGGGCTCAACTTCTTTGCCCGCAGCCCGCGGTTCGTCGAGCGCGTGGCCGCGATCGAGATCGCACGGCAAACGGTCGGCAAGCTCTGCCGCGTGGGCCTGTTCGTGGGCGCGGCGGCCGATGAAGTGTGTCGCACGTTCGACGAGCTCGAGCTCGACCTGATTCAACTGCACGGCGACGAGCCGCCTGAGTATCTGGCGCAACTCGGCGGCCGCCCGGTGATGAAGGCCTTTCGCCTGGCCGGCGAGGACCTCGAGCCGATCACGGCCTATCTAACGGCCGCGGCCGAACTGAAGGCCGCGCCGCGGCTGGTGCTGCTCGACGCCTTTCGCGCGGGGCAATTTGGCGGCACGGGGGCCACGGTCGATTGGCCGGCCGCCCAGCGGCTGCGCGAGCTGTTGGCCGCTACTCCGTTGGTGCTGGCTGGGGGACTTGTGCCGGAGAACGTGGCCGCCGCGATCCACGCGGTAGGTCCGCAGGCCGTCGATACGGCCAGCGGCGTCGAATCCCTGCCGGGGCAAAAAGACGCCGCACGAATAGCCGCCTTTGTAGCAGCGGCGCGCGCCGGCTTTGCAACTCGGCCCGCAAGCCAGCGCGAGCGAACCTGAGTGGGCTCGCTCGGCTCTTCTCGAAGAGTGCGCCGCTGTCTCCCTTCCCGCTGGACTAGCCGCGGCGGCGAAAAGCCCCCTTGCCCCCTTTCCCGCCCGCTCGATAGAATGGCGGACTCGCGCGACCCCGCGGTCGCGGCGGGACCCTTCGGCCTCCTTAGCTCAATGGTAGAGCAACTGACTCTTAATCAGTAGGTTGTAGGTTCGAGTCCTACAGGGGGCACTGAGCGACCTGAAATCGCTCGTCGTCGAACCCTGGCTGCGCCGGGGTTTTTTCATGCGCTCTGTGAGCCTGATTGCGCTCGATGGAACTGCGTTTCTAGCGCCGTAGGGCCGGCAGCCTGAGCCTCTAACCCGCAATCCTGCGAAGCCGCGCCGCCGGGCATCGGCCCGCAGATTGCCTAGGTTTGCATTGCAAAGTTTTTAGGTCGCGGCGCGACCATTTCGGGACCTCGTAGCGTACACTTCCCTGTGGCCGTGCATGGGGCGCCCTCGCGGCCGGGCAATTCGACTCCGTCTCCTCCGCGAGGGCCGGCTGTGCTGCTAGCTGTACGTACGATGAACTTGGTGCTGGCCGTCTACTGGGTGGCTCTGTTCATCGGCACGCACGTGCCTGTGCCCCCCGACGTGTTGCAGATCGCTGGGAGCGACAAGACGCTGCATTTTCTGGCCTACCTGGGGCTGAGCTTGCTGATTGCGGTGTGCGTGCGGCCGCGGGGATGGACTTATTTATGGCTGCTGCTGGGTTTGGCCGCCTACGGCGCCCTCGACGAGCTGCTGCAAATCCCCGTGCAGCGGACCGCGGACGTCGTCGACTGGCTGGCCGACGTGGCCGGCGTGGCCGTCGGCCTGGCGGCCTATGCGGTGGGGCGGCAGGCGCTGGCAGCGATCCGGCAGCGGAATCGTGCGGAAGGGCAACCCCTGCAAGCCCAGTCCTTGCCCGATTCGCTGGCGCGAACGGCCGCTCCTTAGCCCGGATTATTCACGGGCGTTGAAGCAGAATGGCCTCGGGGCAGCGACCGTTCTGTGACTTCTGGTAGCGAGCCGGCGCCTGGCCCGCGCCGCACACCATGATCGATGTCGCCACCTCGCATCTGTCTAACGCGGCCCAGGGCTTTCGGGCGGTCTTCTCGGCTGGGCCGTTGCCAGGCGCCACCATCACGCTCGAGTGGCTGCGGGAGGAACGCGGCCGGCATGCCTAGATGGAAGGGTGGCTGTGCCCGGCGCTCTTCAAGTACTTCGAGGTCACCCCCGGGCGGCTCGCGCCTCGACGCCCACTCGACTAAAGCCTCGCAATCCTGATCGGCTATCTCTGCCTTCGGCGGCCAATCGCGGACCAACCCGGTTCGGCAAGAATCGCCAACATCAAGGCGAACCACCCAAAGGTGGCCAGCGACGCCAGTTCGAGCAGGTTGGTGAACATGGCGGGCGAAGGGGGCAAACTGCGCGCCGCAGCCTGTCAGCCGTTTTCGCTTTTTCGGGCGGCTGCCTCGAACGAGGGGACCGCGAACCCCGGCAAGCGAAAACACGGGGCCCTAACAGATTCCTAACAATTGGCCGCTAGACTGCGGGCGCTGAAAAACGACCCTCGAGGACCCGCGATCGTGGTGCGCACCCAACCTAACAACCTGCTCCTAGCGGCCCTGGCCTGGAGTTCGCTCGCCGTGGCCGCCTCGGCCCAGGTGAAAGTCGACAAGGAGTTGCCCGAGTACAAGTCGGTTCGCGCCGTTTCGGGCCAGGTGTCGAGCGTCGGCTCCGACACGATGAACAACCTGATGACCCTGTGGGGGGAAGGCTTCAAGAAGCAGTATCCCCGCGTCATCCTGGCGGTCGAAGGCAAGGGCTCAGCCACCGCGCCGCAGGCTTTGATCGAAGGGACGGCCGCCTTCGGGCCAATGAGCCGGGACATGAAGGCCTCGGAGATCGACGCCTTCGAGAAGAAGTTTGGCTACAAGCCGACGCAGCTCCCGGTGGCCATCGACATGCTGGCCGTCTACGTCCACCGCGACAACCCGATCAAGGGGCTCTCGCTGCAGCAGGTCGACGCGATCTTCTCGAAAACCCGCAAGGGCGGCCTGCCCGGCGAGGTGCGCACCTGGGGCGACCTGGGGCTCGACGGGGAATGGAAGGACAAGCCGATCAGCGCCTACGGCCGCAACTCGGCCTCCGGCACCTACGGCTACTTCAAGGAACACGCCTTGTTCGGCGGCGACTTCAAGGACTCGGTGAAGGAGCAGCCAGGCAGCTCGTCGGTGGTGCAGTCGGTAGGGCGAGACAAGTACGCCATCGGCTACTCGGGCATCGGCTACCTCACCTCCGAGGTGCGAGCGGTGCCGCTGGCCGCGCAGTCGAGCGAGGAGTTCGTGCCGGCTGACCCCGATCACGCTTACACGGGGGATTATCCCCTCTCGCGGCGGCTGCTCCTGAGCCTGAACTATAAGCCGGGCTCTCAGCTCGATCCGCTTCGGCGGGAGTTCGTGAAGTACGTCTACAGTCAGCAGGGACAGCAGGACGTGGTCAAGGACGGGTACTACCCGGTGACGGCCCGCATGGCGGCCGCGGCGCTCAAGTCGATCGGCGCGGCGCCGGCCGGGGCAAAAGGGAAATAGCTTGGCCGATCTCGTTCTGAAGCTCCGGGGCCCGGCCACGCAAGCGCGCCGCCGGCCCCGCCGGGCGGCTAGCAGGCCCACATGAATCGCGGCTCGCAGTTCACCGGACGTCCCCGCCCGTTGGGCACGCGCTGGTCGGTGCGTTGGGCCGATCGGTCGGCGCAGGCCCTGATCGTGGTCGGCGGCCTCGGCACGATCGGCGCGGTGTCGCTCGTCGGGTGCTTTCTCGTGTGGGTGGTGCTGCCGCTCTTTTTGCCGGCCACCGTTTCGCTGCCTACCCACGCGCCGCCCCCCTGGGGGCAAGCTGTGGTGCGCATGTGGGGCGCGAGCGAAGGGGGCGAACTGGGCTGGGCCCTGGCCGACGAAGGCCGCCTGCTGTTGTTCCGCTTTGGCGCGGCCGACGTGTTGCTCGAGCAGCGCCCGTTTTCCGAGGGGCCGCTGCCGACGGCCGTGGCGCTCGCGGCCAACCAGGCCGACGCCGCCTTCGGCTTCGCCGATGGCACGGTGCGGCTCGGCCGGATCACCGCGTCGCGCGAAACGCTGGCCGAGGCCGATCTGCCTGACGAAGCTCGCGCCGTGGCTCCCGGCAAGACGGTAGTGGTCGATGGCGAGTCATTCACCCGCAACGCCAGTGGTGCCCAGGCTGACCGCCTGCAGCTCGAGTTGCAAGAACCCGTGACGCTCTCCGCGGGGCAAGCGATCGAGCAGGTCGACTTCGTCGAGCGATCGACGGGGCCCGCGCTCGCAGCCCTCACCGCCGATGGCCGCCTACTCGTGCGGCTGGGGGAACGGCGCGAGAACTTGCTGACCGGTGAGCAAACGGTGCAGTTCCGCGGGGCTGAAGTGACCCTGCCGGCGAACGCCGGCCGCCCGCAGCACTTGCTGCTCTCGCGGCTGGCCGACTGCGCGTTTGTAGCCTGGGAAGACGGCAAACTGGCCCGGTTCGCGATCGGCGACGACGCGCAGCCCAAATTGGTCGAGGAGCTCGCGCTCGTCGACGGCGCCAAGCTCACGGCGCTCCGCTACCTGCCGGGGCGCGGCACGCTGGTGGCTGGCGATTCCACGGGGGGCGTAAGTTGCTGGTTTCGAGTCCGCCCCGAACGGCCCCAGGCGGCCGACGGCTGGCAGCTCGTGAAGGCGCACGAGCTGGGGCGGCGCAATGCGGCGGTGACGACTTTGGCCACGAGCGATCGCAACCGGCTGTTGGCCGTGGGAGACGCCGACGGCGGCATCGAGGTCTACTATCCGACCACCGAGCATCGGCTAGCCCGCCTGGCACTCGACCCGCAGGGCGCGGTTTCGCAGTTGCTCATGAGCGTGAAAGGGACCGGCATTGCGGCCGTAGGCGGCGGCCGCCTGACGCATTGGGACTTCGATGCCCGCTTCCCCGAAGTGAGCGTGCGGGCATTACTGCTGCCGGTGTGGTACGAAGGGTATCCGGCCCCGGCCTACGTGTGGCAATCGACCGGCGGCTCCGACGATCCGGAGCCCAAGCTCAGCCTGGCGCCGCTGATTTTCGGGACGCTCAAGGCCACGCTCTACTCCATGTTGTTCGGCGTGCCGATCGCGCTGTTGGCGGCGATCTACACCAGTGAGTACTTGCCTTCGCGGGCGCGGGCCCGCCTCAAGCCAACGATCGAACTCATGGCCAGTTTGCCCAGCGTGGTGCTGGGGTTCGTGGCTGCCCTGGTGCTCGCGCCGGTGGTAGAGAGGGTGTTGCCGGCCGTGCTCGCCGGCCTGTTGCTCGTGCCACTGGTGTTTCTATTGTGCGGCTATCTTTGGCAGCTCGCGCCCGCCAGCCGCGGCTCGCGGTTGTCTCAGTTGCGGTTCTGGTTCGTGCTGGCCGCGCTGCCGCTCGGATTGTGGCTGTCGCTGTTGGCCGGCCCCTGGCTCGAGCGGGTGCTGTTTGGCGGCGATGTTCTGGCCTGGCTCGACCGCCGGCACGGCGCGGCTTGGGGGGGCTGGGCCTACCTGCTGTTTCCTGTTTCGGCCCTGGCGGTGATGTTCGCCTGCGGACAGTGGGTGAACCCCGCGCTGCGCCGCGCCTCGCGGGAGTGGACTCGCTCGCAGGCGGCCTGGGCCGAGTTAGCCAAGTTCGTGGCTGCGGCGGCTGTAGCGGCCGGATTCTCGGCCGCGGCGGGCTGGCTCTTGCAGGGGCTGCATTTCGATCCCCGCGGCTCGATCGTCGACACCTTTGATCAACGCAACGCCCTGGTTGTGGGCTTCGTGATGGGCTTCGCCATCATCCCGATCATCTACACGATCGCCGACGACGCCCTGTTCACCGTGCCCGACTTCCTCCGCTCGGCATCGCTGGGGGCGGGGGCCACCCCCTGGCAAACGGCGATGCGAGTGGTCGTGCCTACGGCCATGAGCGGGCTGTTCTCGGCCGTGATGGTGGGGCTGGGCCGCGCCGTGGGCGAAACGATGATCGTGCTGATGGCCGCCGGCAACACGCCGATCATGGAGTGGAACATCTTCAACGGCTTCCGCACCCTTTCGGCCAACATTGCGGTCGAGTTGCCCGAGGCCGTGCAGGGGGGCGCCCACTATCGGGTGTTGTTCCTGGCGGCGCTCGCGCTCTTCGCGCTCACGTTTTTGCTCAACAGTGGCGCCGAGGTCATCCGGCAGCGCTTCCGCAAGCGGGCTTACCAACTGTGAACTTATCCGCCGCCAGCCTGGAGCCGCTTCCCCCTGCGAACGCCGGTCGCAGCCGGGAACGCCGCGCGCGCAGCGCCACCACTACCGTGAGCGCCTACGGCGAGCCGATGGTCTGGCTCACCGGCGGGGCGCTGGCAGTGGCCGTGCTCATGATCACGGGGCTGCTCGCGCTGATCTTGGTGCAAGGGCTCTCCACGTTTTGGCCCGCGCCGCTCGTGGAGTTCAAGCTCACAAGCGGCGAGCGGCGGTTAGGAGAAGTCTCGCGGCGCGAGCCCGCGCCCGCCGAGAGCAAGGCCTCAGCCGAAACCGCGGGGCGCTGGTTGGTGCGGACGGGCAACTTTGACCTCACGGGCAAACACTTCGAGCGAATCGAAGGGGACGACGTTGCCGGCGTGGGCCGGCCGGAGTGGGGCGTCGTGGTCGAGCGGCGAGCCTGGGGACGGTTCTATGGCGAGCCGCTGCGGTTCCTGGTCGACGGCGCTGCGACGGCTGACACGCCCGAGGCGGCCTGGACGCAGTTCGAAGCGCATTTCCCCGCCGTCGAAGCCCGCTGGCGCGAAGGCCGCCGGCTCGAGCTCGAGGCGATCGGCCGCGTCAACGCGCAACTCGACCGGCTGCGGCTCGCGGAGCGCGCCGCCGAGCTCGAGCACGGGCCGGAAAGCCCCGAGTGGCGGGCCGCCCACCAGCGGCTCGAACAAGCCACGGCCGACTCCGAGGCCGAGTTCGACCGCGTGCGGGCGGAGATCGACGCGCTCGATCAAGAAAACGACCGCCACCGCTTGGTGCTCGCCACCGCCGACGGCGCCGAGTTCGAACTGCCGCTGGCCGACGTGGTGCGTGCATATCCGGCCAATCAGCTTTCGCTGGCCGGCAAGCTCCGCGTCTACGGCGCCCGCTGGCTCGAGTTCCTCACAAGCGAGCCGCGCGAGGCCAACAGCGAGGGGGGGGTCTACCCGGCGATCTTCGGCACCGTGGTGATGACGCTGCTGATGTCGCTGGCGGTGGCGCCGTTCGGCGTGTTGGCGGCGCTCTACCTGCGGGAATACGCCAAGCCTGGGCTGCTTATGAGCGCCGTGCGGATTTCGATCAATAACCTGGCGGGCGTGCCCAGCATTGTGTTCGGCGTGTTTGGGCTGGGCTTCTTTTGCTACATCGTAGGCGGGGCGATCGACCAGAGCTTTTTCGCCGCGAACCTGCCCAACCCCACGTTCGGCAAAGGGGGCGTGCTGTGGGCGTCGCTCACGCTCGCGCTGCTCACGCTGCCGGTGGTGATCGTGGCGACCGAAGAGGCGCTGGCCGCGGTGCCCGGCTCGATGCGCGAGGGCTCGTACGCCTGCGGCGCGAGCAAATGGCAGACGATCCGCCGCATCGTGCTGCCGCGGGCCTTGCCAGGGATCATGACGGGGCTCATTCTGGCGATGGCGCGCGGCGCCGGCGAGGTGGCGCCCCTGATGCTGGTGGGGGCGGTGAAGCTCGCCCCGGCGCTGCCTATCGACGGCGTGTTCCCCTTCCTGCATCCCGAACGCAGCTTCATGCACCTGGGCTTTGCGATCTTCGACCTCGGCTTCCAGAGTCAGAACAGCGAGGCCGCCAAGCCGATGGTGTATACCACGACGCTGCTGCTGATCGTGATCATCGCCGTGCTGAACCTGACGGCCATTTGGCTGCGGGGGCGGCTGCGGAAGAAGTTCGCTGGAGGCCAGTTCTAGCGCCGCCCAATCGGTGCGCGAGAGCGTGACCAACGGAACAACTCGCCATGCAAGACTCGACCATCAGCCCTGTTGCCTTTGCCATGCAGTCCCCCGGCCTCGATTCGCCGCAGAAGGATCCCGCGGTTGCTCCCAGCGCGGGGACGCCGCCCCGCAGCACGTCTGACCGGCTGGCGGCGATTGCCCGCGGCGAGCCGGTGACCACGGTCATCCACCCGGCCGTGGCCAAGCAAGATCCCGTGCTCGAGATGCAGGACTTCAGCCTCTGGTACGGCGCGAAGCAGGCTTTGCACGGCATCTCGCTGCCGATTCCCAAGGGGATGGTCACCGCGCTCGTCGGCCCTTCAGGCTGCGGCAAGTCGACGTTGCTGCGGAGCGTGAACCGCCTCAACGACCTGGTCGACGGCGTGCGGGTAGCCGGCGACATCCGCCTCCGCGGCGACTCGGTCTACGGGCCCCACGTCGACGTGATCGAGCTCCGCAAGCGGATGGGCATGGTCTTTCAGAAATCGAACCCGTTTCCGATGAGCATCTACGAGAACGTCGTGTATGCCTTGCGGATCGACGGGGAGCGCAACCGCCGCGTGCTCGACGAAGTGTGCGAGCGGAGCCTGCGGGGGGCCGCCCTGTGGGACGAGGTGAAGGACCGGCTGCACGACAGCGCCCTGGCCCTCTCCGGCGGGCAGCAGCAGCGGCTATGTATTGCGCGGGCGATCGCCGCCGAGCCCGAGGTGCTGCTCATGGACGAGCCTTGCTCGGCCCTCGACCCGATCGCCACCGGCAAGGTCGAGGACCTGATCCAAGAGCTCCGCGGTTCCTACTCGGTGCTGATCGTCACCCACAACATGCAGCAGGCGTCGCGGGCGAGCGACTTCACGGCGTTCATGTACTTGGGGCGCGTGCTCGAGTACGGCGAAACGAGCCACATCTTCACGACGCCGCAGCTCAAAGAGACCGAGGACTACATCACCGGACGGTTTGGGTAGATTGCTCTGCGCGGAACCGACTCCGACTCCGCTTGCGGATCAAACATGGCGGCGAGCCGCCGGCTTCACGCCGGCGGTCCCGGGTTCCCCTGCCGGAGACGGGCGAAAGCGCGCAACCGTAGAAGGCCTTAGGGCAAATCAAAGTTCGCAATCACTCGCGTGAATCGCGGCTCGCTGCGGGGACGGCGGGGGGTAAACCCCGCCGCTCGCTAGTGGCGGATCTTGGCTTCCGGCAGCGCCTGCTGCAGCGTTTGCACGCCTTCGTCGGTGACCTGGGTGAACCGCAGATCGACTTCCTTGAGCGCCGTCAGGCCGGCTACTTTGGCCAGCCCCTTGTCGGTGATCGGCGTGTTCGAGAGGTTGAGCGATTGCAAGCCCTTCATGTCGGCGAGCGCCGCAAGCCCGTCGTCGCTGATCTTCAGCCCGTCGAGCACCAGAAACTTGAGGTTCGTCAGCCCCTTGAGGCTCGCTAGCCCGACGTCGGTGACGCGGGTGTTCCACAGGTCGAGCCGCTCGAGGCCGGTGAGCCCCGCCAGGTGGGCCGCCCCTTCGTCGTTGGCCTGCGTTTCGGCCAGATCGAGCACGCGGAGGTTCTTGAGACTGGCGAGCGCCGCCAGCCCCGGACCTTCAATCGCCGTGCCGCGGAGTTCCAGCCGCTTGAGCTTGCTCGAGGCCGCCAGCGGCGCGAGGCCGGCGTCGCTCACGTTCGTGCGGAGCAGATAGAGCTCGTCGAGATCCTTGAGGTTGCCGGCCAAGATGGCGAGCGATTCGTTCGTGATTTGTGCGTCTTCGAGCGCCACGCTCCGCAGCTTCTTGAGCTGAGCGATCGCCTTCACCCCCTCGTCCGTCACGCTGGGGCAGCGCAACTTCAGGCTGACGACGTTTTGCAGCCCGGTGATTTCCTTGAGGCCTTCGTCGGTCACGAGCACGCAGCCGCGCATGTCGAGCAGGCGGAGCGTGGGGATCGTCTTGGCCTGCGCGAGTGCGCCGTCGCCCAGATTCGTGTAGAGCAGCATCAAGCGCTGGAGCTTGGGCAGTTTGGCCAGCACCCCGATGCCGTCGTCGGTGAGCAGCACGCAGCGCCGCAGATTGAGCGACTCCAAAGATTTGATCTGGGCCACTTTTTCGAGCCCGGCGTTCGTGAGGTCGGTGTTTTCGAGGCCCAATTCCTTGAGTGGCAGTTCGAGCAGCGAATCAACCGCCGCATCGGTGATGAGCGCGCCCCACAGGCTCAGCCGCTCGAGCTTCTCGAGCTGGGCGAACTGCTTGACGTCGGCGTCGGACACCTCCTTGCCGGTGAAGTCGATGCCGACGATGTCTCCGCCGGGCCCGTAGGAGATCTTGCCGCCGCGGCTCTGCACGAACTCGGCCACCGCCTGACTGGCCGCCGGCGCCTGCGACCAAGCCCGGGGAAGCGCCGACCCGGCGACGACGACTGTCAGAGCCACAACCGCTGCACAACGACCGCTCATCCGACCAACTCCCATGCGCCGCGCGATGCGCGGCGTCTCAACTGATAGACCGCCATGCAGGAACACCCGGCGGCGTCATTCCGGCCGGCTGAGCGACAAAAAAGCCCGCCGGCGCCGAACAAGATCGGCGCCGGCGGACGCAATCGCTCGAAGAAGACAAAGTTGCCAACGGACGCTACACCGTGGGCCAACCGCTGCGGTATTCCGGACGCACGATCGCTTCCAGACCGGGCACGTTGGCCACCATCTTCTCGGCGTCCCACTCGATCTTCTGGCCGGTGGCCCACACCGCGAGATTACCGAGCAGAATCGTTTCGGTGAGCGGGCCGGCATAGTCGGCGAAGTTCGAGGCCGGAGCGGGGCCCCCCTTGATGCCGACCGCGAACTCCTCGAAGTGGCCGGGCGACTTGGTGAACTCCACTTCCTTGGCCTGAGCGCCGGCGAGGAGCTTGAACTCAGCGCCATAATCATCCGGCGAGTAGAGCTTGCCCTTGTCGCCGATCAGCAAGCAACCGCTGTCGACAATGTCCTTCTCCCCCTCGAAGAGATCGAGCGGCGGACGGTTGCCGCCGTCGGTCCAGTGCAGGGTAATGGGGCCGCGGTCGCTGGTCGGAGCGAACTCGAATTGGATCTTCGCCTTGGCGGGATAGGTGACCTTGTTGTGCCCGCTCGTCGTGGCGACCACCGAGGTCGGATTCCGCAGGTCGAGGGCCATGAACGGCATGTTCATGGTGTGGCAGGCCATGTCGCCCAGGGCGCCGGTGCCGAAATCCCAGAAGCCGCGCCAAGCGAACGGGTGGCAGCCGGGCAGGTAGGGGCGCTCGGCCGCTGGGCCCAGCCACAGGTCCCAGTGAACGTTCTTGGGAGCGGTGCCCGGCTTGGGCGCTGGACCGCCTTGGGCCCAAATCGGGCGATTTGTCCAGACGTAGACGTCTTTGACGTTGCCGAGGATGCCGGCCTTGATCATGGCCGCGGCCTGGCGGACGCCGTTGTTCGAGGTCCCCTGGTTGCCCATCTGCGTGACGAGTTTCTTCTCGCGGGCGATCTCGCCCAGGCGACGCGCCTCGTAGATGGCGTGCGTGAGCGGCTTCTGGCAGAAGCAGTGCTTGCCCAAGTTCATCGCCGCGACCGAGGCCGTGGCGTGCGTGTGGTCGGGCGTGCTCACGGTCACCGCGTCGATGCTCTTGTCGAGCTCGTCGAGCATCTTGCGGAAGTCGTTGAACTTCTTGGCCTTCTTGAACTTGTCGCCGGCGGCCCGCTTCTCGAGGTTCGTGTCGTCGATGTCGCAGATGGCCACGACGTTGCCGAACTTGGCGGCGTCCTCCGAGTCGCTCTGGCCCTTGCCCCCCACGCCGATGCAGGCGAAGTTGATCTGCTCGTTGGGCGAGGTGCTCTTTTCCTGGCCCAGGGCCCGCCCGGCCACCCAGTACCCGGCGCCGGCCAGGGCGGTGGTCTGCAGAAACGCCCGGCGGTTGGTGCGGCTGTTCATGGTAACGGCTCCGCTAAAGACTTCGATGATTTCGTGGTGGAGTGTGGCAGCCCCAAACCGATAACCCTAACCTGACAGGGCCGGGCCTGCAATTGGCCGAAAAGCACTTGGCTCGCGAGATTCCCCGCCGGGGCTCACGGGGGGACGAGCTCGGCCAACATCTTCTGAAAACGCTTCAGCTTGACCGGCATCGTCACGACGACCCGCCCTGGGGCGGCCTTGGCCTGGTCCTGCCAGCCGGCGTGCTTCTCGTCGAGCAGCAGCACCGCCTTGATGCCCTGAGTCTTCTTTTGGTCGCCGCAGCGGTTGAAAGCCTCGAGGGCCGAGGCCCCCAGGGCCCGCGTGCTGAAGATCACGCAGTCGGGGTCGCGCTTGTCTCCCCCCAGCCGGGCCAGCGCCCGCTCGGGGTCGATCGTCACCAACACCCGATACCCGATGTTACGCAACTGTTCGCGGAAAAGGTCTTGCATCCGCACGTCCGACTCCACGAACATCAGCGTCCGCCGCTCGGCGTCGGGTACGAAGGCCGCCCGCTGCTGCTTCATTTCGGCCTCGAGATCGGCCTGCACCTCGCCCTCGGCGGTCACCTGCCCCACGTCGCCCGAGGCCAGGCGGCGCTCGGCCACCTTGAGGTCGGCCAGCATTTCGCCGGGGGTTTGATAACGTTTGTCCGGGTCGAGCTCCATCGCCTTGTTGACGATCATGCCGACCACGGGCGGCAGCAGCGGATCGGCCTTCATGATCGGCACGACGTCGCGAAATCTCTGCCGGCTGAGCCGCTCCACACGGTTCTTGGTTTCGTAGAGGGGCGCCTTGCCGGTCAGGATGTGGTAGAGCATGCAGCCGACGAAGTAGATGTCGCTGCGTGGGTCGTCCTTGCGGACGCCCGTCACCCGTTCGAGCCCCGCGTAGTCGATCGTCCGCGGGTTGTCGAGCTCGGCGATCGCCTCGTCCGAGAGGTTGCGATTGGGGTCGGCCCCCGCCAGGCCGAAGTCGACCAACTTGGCCTGCCCGCGGCTGGAAATGAGCACGTTCGACAGCTTGATGTCGCGGTGAGTCAGGCCTCGCTCTCCCGCGTAAGCCAAGCCTGCGCAGACGTCGGCGATCAGATGCACCGACTGGGCGGGATCGAGCTTTTTGCGGACCTTGACGAACTCCCGCAGGTTCTGTCCCTCGATGAAGTCCATCACGATGTAGTGCGTCAGGCCCCGCGAGTAGACTTCGTAGATGGGCACGATGTTCGGATGACGCAACTGCAAGCCCATCTGCCCTTCGGCTTTGAACTTGGACGTTTCATCCGGGTTGTCGCTCTTGCTGCGCCGCAGCACTTTCACAGCGACGATCTTGCCCGTGTCTGGGTTGACGGCGCGATACACCCGCGAGAAGGTGCCGGAGCCGATGTAATAGAGGACTTTGTAGTCGCCGTAGAAGTAGCCGCCGCGTTCCCCTTTTTGCAGCCGCTCGACCTGCCACTTCGTGAGCAGTTCGCGGCGCAGCAGCGATTGCACGAGCTCGTCAGCCGGCACGTTGCGGCTGCCTAACTCGCCCCAAAGCTCGCGCAATTGGCGCTCTTCAAGTAAGTTCAGGTCGAACGCCGTTTGGGCGAACTGTTCCGCGGACAGTTCGATCATCAACCACTACGCTCCTCTATGTTCCGGACCCCGCGCGGCCCACAGGCATTCACCGCGGGCAAGGGAATCCGACCGTCGACGGGCCTAACGCCGCCGGCCGGTACCCGTAGGCGAGGCCGCGCCGGGTCCAAGAACCATGGTATTTCAGCCTAACCATCGGAGCAACGGACTGGCAAGCGGCCGATCGAATCGCTGCAATTCCTACGTCCGGCGGCGCGGTTTGGGTGGGCCGCGGCTAGGCGGAAAGCAACCGGACCAGTTCGGCCATGGTCGCCCGCTCCTCGGGCGCCCGGACGAGCGACCGCCGCAGGGCCTCGGCCAGCGGTTCGGCCCAACCGGCGGCTCGACGATGTTCCGCCCGACGAAGGCTTTCTCGCCCGAAAGCATCTCGAAAACGATCGCTCCCAGGGCGAAAACGTCGCTGGCCGGGGTGGTCGGCTGTCCGCGGGTATGCTCGGGGGACATGTAGGCCGGGGTGCCGGAAATGCCGGCCTCGCCCCCCGACCCCAGGGAAATCGTGGCCTCAGGGTCCTCGAGGGCGGCCGGTGGCGAGGCCGAAAGCTTGGGGCGGGCGAGGCCGAAATCGAGGATTTTAGCCATTCCCTCCTCGGTCATCACAATGTTGGCCGGCTTAAGGTCGCCGTGGACGACGCCGGCGGCGTGGGCCGCGGCCATGCCGGTGGCAATCTGCCGCGTCCAATCGCGGACCCGCTCGGGGTCGAGGGGGCCCTGCTCGAGCAGCTTGGCCAGCGGCCGCCCCGACAGGTACTCCATGGCAATGAAGGGCACCCCCTCGCTGTCGTCGACCGTGTAGACCGTGCAGACGTTGGGGTGGTTGAGCGCCGCCACGGCGCGGGCTTCGGCCAGGGCGCCGTCGAGCGCCCGGTCGCCGCGCCCTTTGAGCACCTTGAGGGCCACCGGGCGCTCGAGCTGCATATCGTGGGCTTTGAACACCTCGGCGAAGGTGCCCCGCCCCACCCGGCGCTGGATGCGGTAGTGCGACACCACGCGACCGGGACCCAGGACCTCGGTCGGGTCGAGGTTCGGATCCTCGGAGCTCCAGTTCTCGGCGCAGAGGCCGCCTGACTGCAAGGCGTCGAGCACGCGGATCACTTCGTCGCTGCGGCGGCCCACGCTTTGGTTGTGTACTACCTGATACTGCAGCCGCCCGGCCTGGTCGATGATGAACAGCCCGCGGAGCGACACTTGCTGGTCTTCCAGAAACACACGGTAGGCCCGTGAGACGCAGCCGTCGACGTCGCTGGCGAGCGGAAACCGCAGTGCGCCCAGCCCCCCTTCGGCCACCGGCGTGTCGACCCATTTCTGATGCGAAGCGACCGAGTCGACGCTGATGCCCAGCACCTCGGCGCCGCGCTTGCGGATGTCGTCGATCCGCAGGTTGAAGGCCGAAAGTTCCGTCGGGCAGACGAGCGAAAAGTCGCGCGGGTAGAACAGCAGGATCAGCCACCGCCCGCGGTAGTCGGCCAGCCGCGCGCGCCGCCGCCCCGACTCCGGTGTGGCCGTACACGGCAAATCGAAATCGGGGGCGGGTTGAGTGACCAGCGGGGCCGGCGCGGAGCGGATTGGGTCGGCGGGTTCCAGATCGGGCCTCATTCTTTGGCCGCAGCGCTGCCCGGCCCATTCAGCCGCTCCCGCACGCCGGGAATCAGCCGGGCCGCGTTCTCATGATACACCTTGCGCAGCACGTCGTCGGGGAGGTGGACCCCGTAGATTCGCCAGAAGCCTTGGGGTGGAAAGGCGTTTTCGGCGTAAGGAAAGTACTCGTCTTCGGTTTCCAAGAACCGCCAGTGCAGCCGCATCCGCTCGGGGTCGCGGGGGCCGTCGCTGCCGAAGAGCACCCGGTCGGAGTACTTCAGCAGGAACTTGCGCGCGGTCACGGGCTGCCGCCCCAGTTCGGCGATGCGGGCCGCCAGGTCGACGTAGAGGTTCGGGTGCTTGTCGAGCCAGCCGGCCAACGTGGCCAGGTCCTCGGCGCTGTTGGCCAGGTGGGCCGCGATGAACGTCGTATGCGGATGGCGCTCGACGACCCGCAGCAAGGCCGCCAATAGCTCGGCATGCGTGGGGAACTGCGGGCCGGAGAAGCTCCAGTCGGGATGCCGACTGAGTTCTTCCCAACGCTCGTTGGTGGCGTCGATGGGCCGGAAGAAGGCCAGCGGATCGGCTGTGTGGATCAGCACCGGCAGCCCCAGTTCGCCGCAAGCCTGCCAAATGGGGTCCCAGCGCGGATCGTCGATCTTCACGAGCGAGCCGTCGGGGTTCTCGAGCGTGAGGCCGAACTCCTTGAAGATCTTGAGCCCGCTCGCGCCCGCCTGCTTAGCCTCGACGAGTTGTGCCGCGATCCGCCGGGCGAACTCCGGGCGGTGGCAATCCCAAGTGGCCGGGTCGTCCGCCTGGCCGGCCCCCCGCCAGTCGATGTTGGCGAAGATCACGAAGCGGTCGCGGTGCTTGGTCCAGAGGTAGGCCGAGTGCTCGCGGAAGCGCTCGCCGAGCCCGCCGTCGAGACTGACGCAGACGGCGATGTTCTGGTCGTCCATCAGCCGCACGAACTGCTCGAGCGCCTCGGGCTGTTCGTGCAGCCGGATCGCTGGATGGACGTGAACGTCGACCACCGGAAGGGCTGCCTGCCGCCGGAGGTGCTCCGGCACACGGAGCATCGATTGCGGGCGGAAGTTCTCGAGAGCCAGCGGTCGGCCGTCGGCGCCGTCGAGGGGGGGCTCGGCGGCGAGGGCCCAACCGCCGTAAGCCGCCAGAACCCAGCAGACCACGGTCGGACGCCAGCCCGTTGGGTTGCCCATCGGATTCAAATTCGCAGAACGGGGTGAGGCCGGTAGGATAACGCAGACGCGAGCGAGCGCTTCCGCCCGGCGGCGACGCCTGGCAGCCCTCTATTATTGCCATGACCTTCGACCACACCCAGCCCCAATCGAGCGAGGAGCAGCGGCGGGCCCAGCAGCTTAGCCTGGGGCGGACGCGGCCGCCGACCGAGATCCGCGGCTATCAGCCGCAGCGGTTCCTGGGCGCTGGCGCCTATGGCGAGGTCTGGCTCGCCCTCGACCAGACGACGGGCCGCCGCGTGGCGATTAAATACTATACCCATCGCGGCGGGCTCGACTGGTCGCTCCTCTCGAGCGAGGTCGAGAAGCTCGTGTTCCTGGCGGCCGACCGCTATGTCGTGCAACTGCTCGACGTCGGCTGGCAGGCCGAGCCCCCCTACTACGTGATGGAATATCTGGAGCACGGGTCGCTCGACGACCGGCTCCGCCGCACCGGCACGCTGCCCGTCGACGAGGCGGCGGCGCTGTTTCAGGAGGTGGCGCTGGGCCTGGCGCACGCCCACGACAAGGGAGTTCTGCACTGCGACCTGAAGCCGGCCAACGTGCTGCTCGATCAGGACGGCCGCCCCCGGCTGGCGGATTTTGGGCAGTCGCGGCTCTCGCACGAGCAAACCCCTTCGCTGGGCACCCTGTTCTTCATGGCCCCCGAGCAGGCCGACCTGTCCGCTACGCCCACGGCCGGGTGGGACGTTTACGGCTTGGGCGCGCTTCTCTACTGCATGCTCACCGGCGAGCCGCCGCGGCGGAACGAGCAGGCGCTCGAGCGCATTCAAACGGCCACCAACCTCGACGAACGCCTGCTGCGCTATCGCGAAACGATCGCCGCGGCGCGCCCGCTGTTCGTCCATCGGCTGTCGGGCGTCGACGGGCCGCTGGCCGATATTCTCGAGCGCTGTTTGGCCATCGATCCCCTCTGGCGCTATCCCAACGTGCAGGCGGTGCTCGAAGCGCTCGAAGCGCGGGCCCGCTGGCGGGCCTGGCGGCCGCTCGTGGTGCTGGGGGCGGTGGGACCGGCGCTGCTGCTGCTGGTGATGGGCGTCTTCGCCTCCAGCGGCTTCAGCACCGCGGTGCGGGAGTCGGCGCAAGCTCTGACCGACCGCGCTTTGGCCAGCAACCGCTTCGCCGCCGACTACGTAGCCGACGCCGTGGCGGGGGAACTCGAGCGCCGGTTCCGCGCAGTGGAACAATTGGCGAGCGACCGCGAAGTCATCGCCACGCTCGAGCGCGTGTTGGCCGATCCACAATTCAACGCGCTGCGGCGGAAGTTGAGCGACCCCCAGACCAACGACGAGGCGGCTCGCGAAGAACTGCGGCGTTGGCCAGCGCTCGAACCGGTGCGCGCGCATTTAGAATCGCTCTTGAGCAACAAGGCGCTGCTGGTGAGCAGTTGGTTCGTCACCGACGACGCCGGCTTACAACTGGCGCGTGCGCCGCGCAGCAGCACCGTGGGCCAGAACTGGGGTTGGCGGACCTATTACCACGGCGGGCTGTACGACAAGCCGACGGACTATCGTCCGGGGCCGAACGACCATGTGGCGAAGACGCAGCTTTCCAGCGTGTTTCCCAGTCGGGCCACCGGGCGCTGGGCGGTGGCCATCTCCACTCCCATTCACGACGCTCAGGGGCGGTTCTTGGGCGTGGCGGCGATGACGGTTGACGTCGGGGCGATCGTCGAGCTCAAGGGAACCCGCGAGCAGTTCCCCGTTCTCATCGACTGGCGGCAGGGAGAGCATCACGGCCTCATCCTGCAGCATCCGCTCTACGATCAGCTCGAACAGCAGCAAGGCGCCTTGCCTGAGAATCTCAGCGGCTACGAGCTCGACGAAGACGAACTGCCGCACGACGACAATCGGCCGCGCAAAGAGAACTACCGCGACAAGCTGGGCCAAGAGCCGGTGGGGGCCGACTACCGCGGCCGCTATCTGGCCGAGATGCTGCCGGTGGTGGTGCGCGACCAAGACCAGGGGTGGCGGGTGATCGTGCAACAGCAATACGACAGCGCGCTGGGAGGCGCCATCGATCGTTTGGAACAAGGCTTGTTCCGCAGCGGGCTCTTGGCGCTGGCGGTGATCGCGACGGTGATCACGGGGCTCTGGGCCGTGGTGATCCGCATCCTCCGCGGGCCGGGGACCGCGGGGCGCTTCACGCGGAATGAAGTGCAGCCCTCCGGCGTGACGGAGGATCAGACCTTGCCGCACACACCGCGAGACACGGCGCCGCCGACGATGTAGGCGCCTCACTTCCGCCTACCCCATCGTCAGCACCGCCCGGAACCGCGCTTCCCCGCTCAGCATCCGCGCGAAGGCGTCGTTCACGCGCTCGAGCGGGTACAGCTCGTTCATCGAACGGACGCCGGTGTGGGCGCTGAAGGCCATCGTGTCTTCCGAGTCGATCGATGTGCCGGAGTACCAGCCCTTGATCGAGCGGCGGCCGTTGAGCAGCGTGATCGGCTCGGCTTCCATGCTGGGCGTGAGGCCGATCATCATCAGCGTGCCGTTGATCGCAAGGCCGCTGATCACGGCCGTCATCGCGGGCCCATGCGTCACGGTGGCCAGAATGGCGCTCGCGCCTCCCAGCTTCTGCAACTCCGCTGGCACGTCTTGCGACTTGCTGTCGAGATAGAGGTCGGCGCCGAGTTGCTTGGCGAGCGGCGCCTTATCTTGGCCGCGGGCGATCGCCACGGTGTAGTAGCCCATCCGCTTGGCGAACTGCACGCCGAGATGCCCCAGGCCGCCAAGACCGAGGATGGCCACCACCTGGCCGGGGCGGGCGCCGCTATGCCGTAGGGCGTTGAACGTGGTGATGCCGGCGCAGAGGAGCGGCGCGGCGTCGGCGGGAGCCAGGTCGGCCGGAATGCGGGCAATCGCCGTGACCGGGGCCAGCATGTACTCGCCGTAACCGCCGTCGAAGCTGATGCCGGTGATCTGCCCCGTATGACAGGCGAAGAACTCCCCTTGCCGGCAGGCGGGGCAGACCCCGCAGTAGCCGCCATGCCAACCGGCGCCCACACGATCGCCGACTGCCCACTCGGTCACGCCGGGGCCGAGGGCATCGATGACGCCGGCCACTTCATGCCCTGGCACGCGCGGATACTGCACCGGCATCAACCCGTGCGCGACGGCGGTGTCGCTGTGACAGACGCCGCAGGCCTGCACCTTGATGCGCACCCAGCCGGGGCCCGGCTCGGGAATCGGACGCTCGACGAGTTCGAAGGGGCCGTTGGGCCGACTGATCTGGGCGACGCGCATGGTGGCCATGGTTGCTCCTCGCACGGGGGGGACGCTGCTTCGCAGTGCTGCGAGGAGCTTAGACGGTGACACGCCGGGCGGGCAAGCGGCTTAGGAGCGGTCAGGCGGTTGAAGATCGTCCGTTGGCAGAAGATCCTGGCCGGGTCCGCGCAGGTGGACGACAAAAACGGTCGCACTGCGTATCACGAAGAGCGCTACGGACGCCCGCGCCGGGTTCGAAACAGGGCCTGGTAAAGCGGCTCATCAAGCCCGTCGGCCTCCGGCGCCAGAGGCCAAGTGCGCAGTCCGCTTTCCAACTCGCGCAGCAGGCCCTCGAAGCATGCTCTCCAGGTGGCAGCCCCTTGCGGAGATCGGGCCTTGAGCCAACGGAGAATTGAGTGTACGTCGCTCGAGGCAGACTCAGTGAGTCTGACCTCGCGTTTCATGATGGGCGCGCTTCGGTTTGGCGCCAGGCGTCCTCGACCACTTCGAGCGCTGGTCGATCCCGGCCAGCGTCGATGTCGGCCAAGCCGCGCCGCACGGCGCTTAGCACCTGCTCGCGCTCGCGGGCATCAATCCACGCCTGAAACAACTCTTCTAAAGAGGGATCATCGGGGGCGCCGAGACGAAGGCGTGGAAGTCGGCGAGGTCTGCCTGAGTCGACATATCGTGCTCCTGCCTTTACAGGAGCACGTTGGGGGGCGAGCAACCAGCGGGCCTATCGCTGAATCGCTACTTGCGCTTCGCGTCCGGCAGATTCGTGATGTCCACCAGCGGTCCCGCTTCGATGAGAGCCGGCGTCGCCGTGCGCGGCGCGCTCGACGTGAACGAAGCCGGCGTCACGCCAGCGGGGGGCTCGACGATCTTCACCGACTCGCCGCCTGCGCCGCTGCTCCACGAGGCGGTCTTGCCAGGCAGGGCGATCGCGCTCGTCGAGGCGGCCGTCTGCGGGACGAGGGCGCGCGTGGGATTGGTCGTCCCATCGGTGCGAGCCGAACTCTGTGTGTAGTTGTAGGTGCCGCCGGTGGGGGCGGCGCCGCTCGTAGCCGGCGGAGCGAGGCTGTTGCTGGGAGTTCCCGGCGTGACGACCGGGCCGCCCGGTGGGAAGTAGGGCGCGGCCCCATTGGGCACGGCGGCGCCCGTAGCGGGCGGGGCGATTCGCTGCGGCCCCAAGAACGGATCGAGTCCCTGCGGCGACGATTGGCAACCGGCCGCGGCGCAAAGCGCGGCGAGCACAAAAGCGTAGCAGCGGCGCATCGTTTGGACTCCTTCCCACTTCCGCCCCGGATCCTCCGGGTTGCGTGGCCAGGAAGGATAGCGAACCGGGCCAAGTTGTCTAGAGAGACTTGGCCGGGGTGTGCTAGCAGTGGACGCCAAGCTACCCAGCCCGCCCCAACCATTCCCGCAGCACCGCCAGGTCTTTGCGCATCTTGGCGATCATCGGGGCCCCTTGGCCGTGGTCGTATTCATGATGTTGTACGATCGGCCCGGCGAAGTCGGTCGTTTGGAGCCAGGTGAAGAACTGGGGATCGACCATGCCTTGGCCCAGCGGCACCCAATCGGCCTGCCAGCGGCCGTCGCGCTTCTGCCAGACGAAGTCCTTCACGAACACGGCGGTGTAGCGCGGCTGCAGCAGGCGGGCATCGATCGGCCACGAGAGCCCCCCTTCGAGCGTGGCATGGCCGATGTCGAAGCAGACGCCGATGGCCCGCGGATCGAGGTCCTTGATGACGGTCCAGAGGTCCCACACCGGCGCGCCGACGTTGGTGGCGCCGGAGTGGTTTTGAAAGCCTGCCTGCAGGCCGAGTTCCAAGCTCAACTTCGACAGGTCGGCGAGTTGCGCTTGGATCTCGGCGAGCTGCGCCGGGATGGGTTTGTCGGCCGCGTAGTTCAAGAAGCCGAGGCGATAGCGCTTGATGCCGAGTTGGGCCGCCAGCCGCAGCAGCGATTCGGCGTGCGGCTGGTCGGCGCTCGTGATCGCGGTAGTCAGCAGTCCCAGCGACTTGCCGCGCTTGCGGAGCGCTTCGACGAGGCGCGGCAGTTCGTCGGCCGCGCGCTCGGGCTCGATTTGCCCGCCGGGGCGCACGGGGCACTCGATGCCATCCCAGCCAACCTCGGCCACTACGTCGGCCGTCTGCCCAAAGCCGAGCTTCTGAAAGGGCTTCGAGAAGCCGAGCAGCTCGTAGCGTGGCTTCGTGTTCGCCTGAGCGACCACAGAATCAGGGCGCAAGAAGCAGGTCGCAGCAGCGGCCGCAACCGCGGAAGCAAGGAAACGGCGACGCGACGGTTCACAGGGCGGGCTCATGGGAAACGACTCCATCAGGCGGTGGCGAGGCGAGCGAGGCGCCTCATCATAACCCGACGCGTCAGCGAGCGCGGACCGCCAACCAACTTGCCAGAGGCGACCCGATCCTTCAGCCTTCCGGCGGTAACTCGGCTAGCATCAAGAGATGCACCCGCGACGGCAACTTCAGTTCGAGCTCGCGGCGGGCGATCTCGGCTTCGAGCTCTTCGAGCGTCGTCTCTGCCGAGCGGCGCCGCCGGCCAATGACCGTGGCCTCGGAATTGTAAGCACTCATCGCCGACAATTCCTCCCGAACCTTGCCTCGCTGCGCTTGCAGTTGTTGCAGATCGCCTTTAAGACGCTCCGCTTCCACCCGCAGTTGGTCGGTAGGCCGTTGCTCCGCGTTCCCAGGCCCCGCAGACGCAATCTTGGCGGTCTCGCGGTTGACCTGGGCAAGCTGCTCCCGAAGTTGCCGCTGGTCTTCGGCCAGTTCGCGGAGTTCGGCGACAGCGAGCTCGTACCGCCGATCGGTGGCGCCGCCTGTAAGCTGATGCACCCTGTCGGCGTCTGCTTGGATTTGCTTGGAGAGCGTGGCGCCAGCCGCCTTGAGGGTATTGATCTGATCGACCAGCGTCATTCGCTCCTTGTCGACCACCTCCTGCAGATAGGCCTCGACCACGGTGTTCACGATCTCCACCGCGACCTTGGGGTCCACATCGGGCAGCGATACGGACAGAACCTCGCTGGCGTCGCCGTCGTAGCCGATTTCCAGCCGCTCGCCCAACCAGCCGACTTGGTCGGCGACCCCCTGCAGCGGCGGTAGGTGGGCCAACCGGCCATTGTGCTGCCGCAGCGCCTGCTGCAATACGAGCTCGCTGCGCAACAGACTGCGCTGCGTTTGCCGGAATTGCTCGGCCTCCACCGGATCGACCGGCCGCTCTTCGAGCGACACGGGCTTTGCCGCCACGCGCACCTGCGCCGTGGGCGATCGCGGCGGCTTGGCCGCTTTGGCGGCCACGGCCAAGCCAATCAAGGGGATGCAGCCGATCGCCAGGGCCCAAGCTCGTTTTCTAAGCATGACTCGCTCCGCAGGGCAGGTACAACGACCGTGGCATCCGCTGCTGATACGAGCGTCGCAACGCGACGGTTCACGCATTTATCCGCCCCTGCAATGGCGCCAGCCTAACTCGACGCGTCAGCGAGGGCGGACCGCCAACCACGTTGAGCACGTGCTCCCCGATGCACGTCCTACCGCTCGAGCAGCCCCTCGAGCTGTCGCACCTCGTCAGGTTCGAGCGGCGCTGCCTGCAGCACCTGCAGGTCCTGCTGCATGTGCGCGGCGTCCGTCGTGCCGGTCAGCGGCAGCATGCCGACGTCCAGCGCGAAGCGGAATACGAGTTGTGCCTGCGTAAGCTGGCGTCTTTGCGCGAGCGTCGCAAGCGCCGGGTGCGAAAGCGCTTCGCGATTGGCCGTCAGCAGCGAGAAGCCTTGATAGATGATCCCCCGCGCGGCGCAGAACGCCCGCACCTCGCGGTCCCAGCCGAGCACGGCGAAGCAGCGATTCTGCACGAAGCTGGGCTGCACTGCGGCCTGGGCGCAGAGCAGCTCGAGCTGTTCTCGGCTGACGTTGCTGATCCCCAGCAGCCGGGCAGAGCCTGATTGCTGCAAATCTTCCATCGCCCGCCAGGCGGCCCAATCCTCGGGCCCCAGGCCGACTGAGCGCATCGGTCCGTGCAACACGTAGGAATCGAGCCGCTCTACGCCCAGGTGCTCGAGAGAGCTGGCGAACGACTGCCGCACCTGTTCGCCGATCGGGGCCGCCGGATCGTAGGGGAGGCGGTTGTCTTGGCCGGGGCGGAAGGTGAACTTGGTCTGCAGGAAGAGCTCGTCGCGGCACACGAGCCCGCGAGCAATCGCCGCTTGAACGCCTTGCCCCACGGCGGCCTCGTGGTAGTGCCGCCGCTGGTTGGCCGTGTCGATGCCGCGGAAGCCCTGCTCGAGCGCCAACTCTGTCAGCCGCCGCGTGTCGTCTTCTTTCCAGGCGGTGCCGTAGAGGAACCGCGGCACGCGCACGCCGGCCACTTCGAGCTTTGCATTGGCGGACGACATGGCGGCGGACCTCGGAGGAACGGACCGACAGGCTGGACGCCTGTCCCACGACGGAAAGCCTGCCCCCTCGTGGCACAGGCTTCCAGCCTGTGCTGGCGCGTCGGTTGCCAGAACTATACTAGCCCGCAGCGCGAGCAAGGGAGAGCCACGCGTCCATGGTCCAGAGCGCGGACCCTTGCACGGGCCGGGCAGCATTTTCGGCCAGCGCGCCCAGCGGACGTTCCCGTCCCTTGCTTGCGCTCTTGCGCTGCGGGCTAGTTTCAGACTCGGCAGCGCTCCAGCATCTCCTGCGGCGTCATTACATAGCTCACGTAGAACGGACCGAACTCGGCGTAGCGGGCGCTCGCTTCGTCGAACCGCATCCGGTAGACGATGTCTTTGAGGAACGTGGGGTTGCGGGCCCACAGCGTGACCCCCCATTCCCAGTCGTCGAACCCGAGCCCCACGGTGATCAGCTGCGTCACCTTGCCGCCGAACGTCATGCCGGTGCGGCCGTGTTCGGCCATCAGCTTGTTGCGGGCGTCGAAGTCGAGCGTGAACCAGTTCTCGCCCACCTTGCGCTTCTTGTTCATCGGGTAGAAGCAGGTCGAGGGCCAGGCGGGAAACTCGGGGAACAGCCGCTGGCGGCGCATCATCGCCTCGCGGTTCTCGTAGGCCTTGAGCTTGGCCGCATAGGCGGGGCTCCCTTCGGTTTCGCCTTCCTCGACGAGTCGGCGGCCGTACTGCTCGACGGTCGGTACGTATTCCGACACTTCGGTGAGCGAGACGAACGAGTACGTCGGCACGAGGGCGGGGCCCAAAATGCCGGACTGGAGCTTGTGGCGGACGGCCTCGATCCGCAGCGGATCGGCGTCGAGCAGCATCAGCCCGAAGTCAGCCTTGTGACCCGATACGAGTGAGGTCTGCAGCCGGGCCGGCGCACCTTCAGCGGCCGGATCGAGCGCCGCGGCCAGCTCGGCGCGTCCCGCCGCGCGGGCCTCGGGCGAGAGCGCGGCCAGGGCCCCGCGATCGAAGCGAAAATACAGGTGGCCGCAGTGCCAGCCTTCGGTGGGTTGCAGGGAAACTTCGGAGGCGGATTCAGTCATGAAGGTGGCGGCTCAGGGATGGGCAGCAGCGAACGGGGGTACTCCCCGCGCTCGATCGAAGAGCGCGAGCCGATCCATGATACGCGGTGCAACCTGCGGGCGGAATTGGCGGCGCTGTCCGCCTGCGGTGGGGCTCACTTCGTTCGCCCCACCCTACTTTTGCGGCCGCGCCTGTGTGGTACGATGGGGCTTCTCTGCCCCCACCCCACGTTTCCCTTGCGCGCCTTCCCCATGAAGCGGTTCAGCGTTCTCGTTTTGTTGTGCGGCCTGGTTGGCTGCTCGGGCAAGTCTTCCACCGAGAGCGGCGTCGTGCTGTTTCGCTACAACCAGGGGAGCGAGAGCACCGAACAGCGCGAGCGCGGATTTTTGGAAACGCTCCGCAAGGAGTTTCCGCAGATCCCCGTCCTCTCCGACAACCAATACCTGGGCACTACCGAGCCGATGGCCCAGGACCGCGCCCAGCAGTTGCTGCTCAAGTACCAGGGGCGGGTGACGGGCGTGTTCGCCGTCTGCGAGCCCAACGCCAACGGCGTGCTCGGCGCGCTGCAGCAAACGGGCGAGGCGGGGAAGGTGAAGTTCATCGGCTTCGACTCCGGCACTCACGTGGTTTCCGCGCTCAAAGAAGGGCAAATGCAGGGCATCGTGTTGCAGGACCCGGTGCGGATGGGCTACCTGGCGGTGAAGACCATGGTCGACCACCTCGAAGGGAAGAAGGTTGAGAAGCGGGTGAACACGGGCGAGGCCGTCGCCACGCCCGAGAACATGGAGCAGCCGGAGATCAAACGGCTGCTCTACCCCGAGCAATACGACGATTCGCACGCCCTGAACGTGGCCAATCCCAAGTACACGATCGCGGTGATTCCTAAGGGCACGACCCACGAGTTCTGGAAGTCGGTTCACTACGGCGCGGTGCAGGCGGCAAAGGAACTGGGCAACGTGCAGGTGGAGTGGAAGGGACCGCAGACCGAGGCCGACCGCGACCAGCAGATCGACCTGGTGCAGTCGTACGTCACCAAGAAGATCTCCGGCATCTGCCTGGCCCCGCTCGATGCCCGCAGTCTCGTCGACCCGGTGAAGCAGGCGGTGGCGGCGGGCATTCCGGTGGTGATCTACGACAGCGCGCTCGAAGACGAGAGCCAAATCGTGAGCTACGTGGCGACCGACAACGTCCGCGGCGGGGCTCTGGCCGCCCGGCGGATGGCCGAAGTGCTCGGCGCCGCCGCCCCGACGGCCGACAAGACGGCCCAGGCCACGAAGCCCTAATGGGCGCCCGCATCCTCTCCCGTCTGACTCCCTCTCCCCGTGGGAGAGGGCCGGGGTAGGGCCGGGGTGAGGGTCGGCGGGTTACAGTGCAGCGGTGACACGCCGACATAGGGCTCGCACTGCGTAAGAGCCCCGCCCCCTATTCCTCGCCCCCGCGCGGCAAGTACTTGCACATCAGCAGCCCCAGCCCGTAGAGGAACACGAGGGGCACGGCCATGAAGAACATGCTCCAGGGGTCGGCGGGCGTGAGCACCGCCGAGAGGATCACGATGCTGATCACCGCGATCCGCCAGTTGCTGATGTACTGCCCCACCGAGAGCACGCCAATGCGCTCGAGGAACAGCATCACCAGGGGCAATTGAAAGGCGATGCCGAACCCTAGCGGCAGGAACAGCACGAAGCTGAGCCATTCGCTGATCCGCGGGTCGGGATCGATGCCGAGCCATTCGTTGAACAAGAACAAATAGTCGAGCACCGGCGCGAAGACGAACAGAAACGCCGTGGCGATGCCCAGGGCGAACAGCCCCAGGCTCACCGGGCCGAAAATATGGACGTAGCGCTTCTCGTGCGGGTAAAGCCCGGCGCCCACGAAGGCCCAGAATTGCCAGAAGATCCAGGGCGACGCCAGCACGGCCCCCACCACGAGCGAAGCCTTCAGATAGATCATGAACGCTTCGGTGACGCCGAAGGCGCTCGAGCGCGTGCGCGGGTCGTCCACCACGCTCCGCCACAGCCGCAGCGTGGCCAGCGGCGGCGCGGCGGCCTTGAGCGCCACCGGAAAGGCCCCGAGCAAGATCGCCCGGTTCCAACGTGGGGCCTCGGGGGACTCTCCCTCGCGGAGGAATTTGAGGTACTGCTGGCCGGAGGCAGGCCAGGCGTCGCCCGGCTCGGCAATGCGGAACAGCGCTGGATCGTTCAGCGCCGCCGACAAGGCTTCGGCCAGGCGGGCCTTACCGGCGTCGTCGGGGTTTTGCAACAGCCCGGTGACGAGGGCTTGTTGGTCGGGCGTGAAGTGTTGCCAGAGCCGTCGGGCCGGGGTGTCGGCCGTGCCGGCGCCGCCCTCGACGAGCAGTTTGGCTAGGAACTTCGGGTTCTTGATCTCTGCGGCCTGCAGCAGCGGGCCGGACGTGAGAGGAACCTCGAGCGTCAGGCCGAAGTTGCGGCGCAGTTGCGAAACGATTGCCTGGGGCTCGAACTGGTGGTCGTCGAACACCATGTCTTGGTGCTCGATGAGCTCGGTTTCTTCGGGCGACAGGGTCTCGCCCTTTTTGGCGAGGTCGGCCAGCGAGCGGTGAACCAGGTAGCGCTGTAGGGCGCTTTCGAGCGGCGACGAAATGAACTCCACGGCCTGCTTGCCGACGAGCAGACCAATGACCATTCCCAGCACGAGCCCCACCAGCGCGCGGAGCAGGGCGCCACGCAACTCCTCCAGGTGCTCCCCGAAGGTCATCGTGGTGTCTTTGAACAGGTCTTCGTCGTAGCGCTGCTTGGCCATGCTGCCCAGAGGGCCCTGGCGGGCGCGAACGGCGCGCCGCACGCGGGGTATTCGAGGGGTGGGGGCGGTCGACCGCCGGGGAGCGGTTCCGATCCTAGCGGCCAGGCGGGCGAAAGGGCCGGAACGCCGGAGAAATGCCCGGCCGCCGGACCGTGCCCTGGGCCGCCGGGTCTACTGCCACCATACCACCGGGGTTGGGGAGCGGCAACCTGGGGCGCCGGGTCGGCCAGACCCGCTCCCCAGGAGCCGGCCTACTCCGTGGTGCTGAGCGCTGGCCCGATGGGCAATTCGCCCTGGGGGCCTGCCCGAGGTAGTGCGCGTTTCGGCAGCGTGCCGGCTACGTTCGCGGCTTCCTTACAACCGCAGCATCGATACGCTGACTTGCAGCAGCCGGTCGGAGAGCATCAGGAACTCTTCGTTCTGGTGCTCGAAGGTCACGCAGAGGAATTCGAGGCCGCGGGAGTAGGCGATTTGGTAGCCCGTGCCCACGATTACGCTGGGGACCGTGATGTGCGAGAAGCCCCACTGGGTGTTGGCCAGGGCGCTCTTGATGCCGCCGACGATGATGTTGGTGATCTCGCCGGCGCCGTCGATGACCTGCGAGGAAAGCTCGCCGTAACTGTCTTGCAGCAGCCCCTCGACCGCACGGATGGCGAACTTCTCCGACAGGTTCACCGTGATGAAGCCCGACACCTTGCCGTGCACGCCGATCATGCCCGTGATCAGCCCCTGGTCGCGCGTCGGCACCGACGACACACCCACGCAGCGGGCGGCGGCGTTGCACATGATGAGCGCGTTCGACACCGAGTCGAGCACCGCCTTGAGCAGTTGGGGGTCGACCTGGGCCGGCAGGGCAGCGGAAGGAGCGGCGACGGCGGTAGCCATGGCGGGCGGGTTCTCGACGAAGGGTGGGCGGGGCAAACGATAGCAGGGGGCCGCGCGCGGCCAGTCAAATATGGGTTGGAAAATAACCGGGCGAAAACCCGGCGGCGGATTCGCGCGGCTGCCCGGGGCCGTGTTTTGCCGGTTATGACGACCGAGGGGGATCGGCCGCTCGAGGCTGCCCAGGCTACAAGCCTGGGCCACGAGTGCTAGCGGGCGAAGGGTCCCCACCTCCGGGGAAAACTTGTCGAAATCGCCTGGAAGCCCGGTGGACAACTGGCCAGTTGGCCGGCAAGATGACTGCTCGCCCAGCGCCGCTTCAGGCCAGCTCGCGGGCGACCGCTTCAGGGAGGAGGAGCCATGTGGAACGCCCCGGCAGGCCCCGCTCAGCTTCGTTTTGGTCCTTGCCGCTTTTTGGCTTCCCGGCACCGCCCGCTCGAGCGGACGGAAGTGGGGCGCGATCTCAAGGCCATGCGGCGGCTGGTGCGCGAGCGCTGTCCCCCGCGCCCCGGCGTGTACGGCATGTTCGACCTGGCCGGGCAGTTGATTTACGTGGGCAAGGCCAAGAGCCTGCGGTCGCGGCTGCTGAGCTACTTTCTGACCACGGCCGAAGACAAAGCCGCCCGCATTGTCGATCGCTGCACGCACCTGGTGTGGGAGCGATTGCCGAGCGAGCTGGCCGCGCTGCTGCGCGAACTCGAACTGATCCGCCGCTGGCGGCCGGCCTACAACGTGCAAGGTCAGCCGGGGCGGCACAGCGTAGGCTACTTGTGCCTGGGACGCGAGCCGGCCCCGCGGGCCTACTTTGCCCTCGCGCCCTCGAATCGTACGCTCTACAGCTTTGGCCCCGTGCGCTCGATGCTGCGGGCACGGCAGGCGGCGCTTGCGCTCAACGACTGCTTTGGCCTGCGCGATTGCCCCGATCAGCAACCGCAGCGGTTTGCCGATCAGCCGGAACTGTTCGAGCCGGTCGACCGGCCGGGCTGCCTGCGGTTCGAGCTGGGCACCTGCCTGGCGCCGTGCGTGGGGGCGTGTACGCGGCGGCAATACTACGCCCGGTTGCAAGCGGCGCGGAAGTTCCTGGACGGCAGCGACACCTCGCTCCTTGCGCGGCTCGAGCGCGACATGCAGCAAGCGGCGGCCGACCGGCAATTCGAGCGGGCCACGCGGCTGCGCGATCTCTGGCAACCGCTGGCCTGGCTCGACGAACAGTTGCGCCGCGTCGCGCGGGCGGAGCAGGAATACGACTTCGTGCTCGAAGCCGGCGCCGGGCGCCGCCCCTGGTGGCACGTGATCCGCGCCGGGCGGCTGCGGGCGTTATTCCCTGCGCCGCGCTCGGAGCGGACGCTAGAGCGTGCGAGGCAGATCGTGGCGGCGCTCGCGGCGGAGCCGCAGGGCGCGGAGCCCTTGGCCCAAGCGGCGGTGGGGCAGATCCTGTGCCTGGTGCGGTGGTTCGAGTACGAGGGGCGCGGGGAGGGGACGCGGCTGGAGTTTAGCAGCGCGGAATCAGCCGGCTTACGCCGGCCGCTCGCCGGGGAGGTTGTCTCCACTCGGGACGATGTTTCCACTCTGCAAGGTGAGCGGCCGGCGTGAGCCGGCTGAATTCGCGCCGAGCATAGCCGCCGCCAACGCATTGCCTGCGGCGCCCGAGCTACTGCTGCTTGAGCCCGTCGAACACGCCTTTGAGGTTGTCGAACTCGGTTGCGCCAGCGCCCGTCTTGGGGGCTTCCTTCAGCCGCACGATGTCGCCGCGGCTGAGGTGGATCTTGCGGAACTCAGCGTCCGAGATCACGTAGTACCACTCCGCGAAGCGGTCGTTCAGTTCCTTGACGCGTTGTTGGCCGGCTTTGACCTTGTCGTCGTATTCCTTCTGCCGCCGCTCGTTCTCCTTGACGATCATCTCTTGTTTGCGCTTTTCCACGGCCGCCTGATCTTCGGGGCTCAAGTTGCCTTGCACCGAGATGGCCGGCTCGTTGGCCTTGTCCCCAGCCTTGTTGTCCCCAGCCTTGTCGTCGGCGGGCGTGGCGGCGGCGGCCTGGGCTTCTTCTTCGAGCTTGGCCGCGTCGGTCGGCGTTGGGGCTGGCTCCTTTTCGGCCGCCGGCGCTTGGGCCGCCGGCTCTTGGGCGGTTGAGGGATCGGCGCCGCCGCCCCCCTCGGGACCGTTGGGCGTCTCGGCCGCTGGCGCCGCGGCGGGCGCCTTGTTTTCACCTGCTGCCGGTTCAGCGGCCTTGGCCTCGGCCTCTTGCACCGCGCCTACGCCGCCGCTGGGTTGAGCCGGTGCATCGGCCGCCGGTTGGTCGGCCGGAGCGGCCGCAGCGCCGGGCACGGGCTCGAGCGTCGGCTTGGGGATCAGGTCTTCGTTGAAGCGGGCCATCACCAGCAGGTACCGATTCACGCCTGCGGCGTCTTCGGTCTTGCCGTCGGCGGACTTGGCCAGGTCCTCGTCCTTCGTCTGGCCGGCGATTTCGCCGAAGCGGAGCACGTATTCGACACCGTTCTTAGCGCCGACCACGATGTCTCCTTCCGACGACAGCACTTCGCCGCGATCTTGCCCGGGCTGCGGCGGCAGGGCATAGAACCCGCGCTGCACGAACGATTGGAAGACTTCGGCGTTCTTGCTGAACTCAGCGTCGGTCCGCAGATCCTGACTCACGCCAGGGGGCTTGCGCTCCACGTCGACGATCTGCAGATCGGCCAGTGCGCTCTTGAGCTCGTCGAGCTTCGGTTCGTTCAACTCTTCGTCGGGCTTGAGGCCGTCTTCCGACCAAGAGCCCGCCTGGTAGGTTTCGAGCTTATCGACCGACCACTTGCCGGCCGCGCTGTCGTACCCCAGGTCGATCTTGCTCCGCTCCCCCTTGTTCAGCACGGGCTGACCGTTGGGCTGCATGGCCAACTGCACCGTGTAGTCGTGCATGTCGACATCGGCGAGGTCCATGGGATTGAGGCCGAGCAGCGCCTTCTCGATCCACTCGCCGAACTTGGTGCTCAGCTTCGAGGGGTCGAGCTTGACCACGTACACCTGGTCGCGCCCCTTGCCGCCGTGGCGGACGTAGCGCTGCCCAGGCTGATCCTTCACTTCTTTGCCGATGATCAGCGACGCCAGTTCCTTCTCGCTCGCGTCGCGCATCGTCACACGCGTGCCGACGCCGGCAGCGCCCAATTTCAGCGTCGGCTGCGGATCGACCACGCCGTACAACTCATGCGTCGACGGCAACTCGCTGGCCACGCTGAGGATTTCGAGACCGAAGACGCTGCCCGCCGCGTCGGCCATCTGCGTCTTGGCGTCGGCCGGGTAGTTCTGCTTCGAGGGGATCGACCACACGCCCTTCTGCTCGGCGACTTCGAAACGGTCGAGCTGGCCCGTCTTGTCGTCGAAGCGTGTGATGTCGAGCCGCTTGGCGGCCAACGGATCGTTGAAATCGGGGAACAGCCGCTGCCCGGCCTTGCCGCCGGTTTGGGGCACGATGCGGCTTGGGAGGCTGGCCCAGGCCACGGCGCTCACGAGCAAGGCGGCCACGACGAAGGCGAGAGTTTTTTGCGATTCTTTCATGGGGCGTAGAGTCCGGTGAGGTCTACGTGGGTCGGGATGGCCGCCAGGGGCGGGTTTGTTTTGGTTGCGGTGGGGGCAGCACTGCCGTCCCTCACCCTAGCCCTCTCCCACAGGGAGAGGGGACTAGCGCAGGCGGCTGCGGGAAACGCCTTCTTGCTCGCGGGAGCGGCGACGGAAGTAAACGAAGAAGGCCACGAGCAAGGGCGGAATCGGCGGCAAGATCACCGCCCACCGCTTGTATTCGTCCTGCACGGAGCGAATCTCGGTCGAGAGATCGGTTTCGATCTGCTTGATCTCGTCGTTGCGCTTGCTGAGCAACCGCGCGGTTTCCGCATCAAGCTTCGCTTGCGCGTCGTTCTTCACCATCTGGATCTGAATTGCCTTCGTGCGGGCATCGAGCCCGGGCTGTTCCTCGATTTTCTTGATCGCGGCCTGGAACGCGTTTTGCGCTTCGTTGCGTTTCTTTTCGTATTCGCGATTGAAGGCGGCCCGCTGGTCGTCGGCTTTCTCACGCGCTTCTTGGGTGGCGAGCTCAACCCTGCCGAGGGTGCGGTGCAGCGGACGGCGCTTGCGGATGTCGACAAAGCGGTCGTCGCCTGCCAGGTTGTCGAGAATGTTGAGCACGAGCGTGACATTGTCGAATTCGAAATCGACCTGCTCTCCCATGCCCTGCGCTCGGATCGCGAAGAACTCGGGGCTGAGCATGTCAATGTCGCTTACGAGCACGACATTGATCTCGGGCCCGCCAGCCGGGGCTGGCACAGCGGCCTTGGCGGGATCAGCGGCCTTGGCAGCGTCGGCCGCAGCCTTGACGGGCGAGCCTTGATCGGCCTGCTTGAGCACGTTCTCCGGCGGCAGCTTGCCCTTGATCTGTGCGCCGAGCACGTACTTCACGCCGGTCGGATGTTCGAGGAACGGCAGATCAGGGTTGAAGTCGCGCTGCCCCAGCATGTTCGTGAGAAACACCTGGTCTGAACCTACCGTGCCCGTCTGCGTATTCGTCGCGAGCAACTCCGTGAAGTTCAGCTTCGAGGCGTTGAGCGGGCGGATATAGCCGGGGAACGGCATCAAGGACTGCTGCAAGCCGCTGGAGATCGGCGAGTCGGGGTTGAAGGCGGCCGAGTTGCCGCTTTTCGGGCTGACGAACACCCACTCCTTGGAGAAAAGGGCGCCGTATTTGGGATACGGGTTGTAGGACTGCCAGGCGACCTCCTTGCCCGCAAAGTCGATGCCCAGCTTGCTCCACAGCAGCTCGATCTGCCCTTTGCGCGGCGGTGGCGGCGAAGGCATGAACGGATTCTGGTTCGGTGCGCGGCGTTCCTCGCCCGTGCCTGCAACTTGATAGAACAGGGGCAGGGGATCCTCGAAGATGGCCGTGGGCTGTCCAGCAAGCACCGCCTGCACGAAGTTGTCCATCGACTCGGCCGGCAAGCTCGAGGGCTGTACGGCCAACAGAACGTCGAACCGCTCGGTAATCGGCTGGGCGGGGTTTACCTGGATGACGTCGTATTGCTTACGGAGCTCTTCGATCAGCGGCTCGTCGGACCGCATGCCGCGTTGCATATCGAAGCCGGCGAACAGATTGACGTCGGTCTGCAATACGCCCATCCGCTTGCGCTTCTGCTGGCCGACCGTGGCGATCGAGCGGACGATTTCGTACTCGACCGGAATACCCTTGGTGAAGAAGGGCACGACCACCTTCTCGAGCCCCGAGGTGAACGCGGCCCCCAAGAAGACGTCTTCCTGGGAAATCGCGCCGCGGGCGTTCGTTTCCACCTTCTGAGGGCGGATGCCGTATTGCTGCTCGGCGCGCGTGGCCGCTTCGCTGAACGGCTCCACGCTGTGGACGTTTACCCGCACCTTGTCGCCGCTGAGGGCCTGCACTTCGCGGAGTGTGGAGAGCAGGTTCAGCCGCTGCTGCACATAAGCCTCGGGCACGACCGGGCTGACGTAGGCGTCGATCACCACCGGGTTCTTCGTGTCGAGCGTGCGCACCAGTTCGCGGGTCTTCGGCGACAGTGAGCTTAGCCGCCCGATCGTCAGATCTGCCCGAAAAGCATCGCCTCGATTAGCGAAGATTACGTTGACTCCGAGCGCCAGCAGCACGAGTGCAATGAAGCGCACCGCGTAGTGCTTGGCCATCGACTGGCCGTCGCGGCCCCCCGACCAATGCCGGCGGCCGATCAAGACCATGGCCAAGTACAAGCACACCGCGGCGATCGAGAGAAAGTACACCGCCCCCGGCAAACTGATGACCCCACGGCTGAAGTCCCGCAACTGCTCGGCCAGGCTCCACGACTTGATCGACTGGGCCATCGTTTGGCTGGGCACAAGCAACTCGGCGGATGCGGCGAACGCCAGCGGCACATTGAAGACCGCGCCCAGGATGTAGGCGATCGTGAGGTTGCTCGTGAGGAATGAGGCCACCATGCCCACGGCGAGCATGGCGACACCCACCAGCCAGTAACCCACGTGTGTGCCGGCGATTAGCCCCAAGTCGGGTTCGCCGAGGGTCAGGAGCACGAGCGTGTTGGAAATCATCGAAAACAGGAGCGCCACGGTGAAGATCGCCACGGCGGCCAGGTACTTGCCGGTCACGACGTCGAAGTCGGTGGCCGGAATTGTCAGCAGCAGTTCGTCGGTCCCCTGCCGGCGCTCATCGGCCCACACGCTCATCGTGATGGCCGGAATGAACACGAGCAGAATGTACGGCAGGACCTTGTTGAGCTGGTCGAGGTTCGCCAGGTTGGCGTTGAAGAACTCGGCCGGCCAAAAGGCGGCGAACGAGCAGAGCAGCACGTAGACGCAGATGAACACGTACCCCGTCGGGCTGCTGAAGTAGCTGACGAAGTTGCGGCGGAAGACCGCCCGAATCACGTTGGGATTGATCCCCGAGCGGCGCACAGCGGCCGGCCGAGCGGCGGGGGATTTGTCTGGGCGGGCGGGGGCGGAGAGTTGTTCGGTGCTCATGGATGGTTTCGGAAAGAGCTCGAAATCTCTGATCGCGGTGATCGGGGATGAATTTACGGCGGGCCGGCGCCGCTACTTGGGTTCGGCCACCGAGGCCGTCAGGTCGTAGAACCGCTCGTCGAGCGAAGGGACGCCTTGGCCGAACTCGGCCACCGTGCCGTCGAAGACCAGCCGGCCTTCGTTGATAAACAACACGCGGCTGGCGATCGCCTCGACTTCTTGCAGGATATGCGTGGAGAGCAGAATCGTTTTGCTCTGCCCCAGACGGCGGATCGTTTGCCGGACCTCGCGAATCTGGTTGGGGTCGAGCCCGGCCGTGGGCTCGTCGAGGATCAGCACGTCGGGCTCGTGCAGCAGCACCTGGGCCATGCCAACGCGCTGCCGATACCCCTTCGAGAGCTTGCCGATCGCCTTGCCGATCACCGCGTCGAGATCGCACAGATCGATCACCATCTCGATCCGTTCGCGCTTCAGCTTGGGGGAGAGACCGCGGGCGTCGGCGAAGAACTCGAGCAGCTCGCGGGGCGTCATGTCGGGGTAGAGCGGGCCGTTCTCCGGCAAATAGCCCAGCCGCTCGGCGCCGTGCAGACGGTCGGTCGCCATGTTGTAGCCGGCGATCCGCGTGGAGCCGGTCGACGGCGCGAGGTAGCCGGTGAGCAGCTTCATCGTGGTGCTCTTGCCGGCGCCATTGGGGCCGAGGAACGCGGCCACCTCGCCGTCGTACACCTTGAAGGTGACGTCGCGAACCGCCGCGAAATCGCCGTAGAACTTGGAGAGGCCGGTGGCCTCGATCATGGGTTGGCGAGTGCTCATCGGGTCGAAATTCCCTGCACGAACAAACCGGTCAAAGGGTTGCGAATCGAAATCCGCCGGGCGGCAAGTAGCGGCAGGCCCCTTGGCCGCCGCAATCTAGGCGGCCACAAGGCCTTATCTGCGAGCGTGTACGCTTTCGCCGTCGGGCAAAAACAACGCTTCCGTTGTCAACGGGGTGGGGACGCTGCCTGAAACGAGAGGGCCATCTCAGGGGGAAGGGGCTATCGCCGGAATGCCGGCTCGCGCCTGCGCCCCGTCGACCGGGCGACGTTGATCCGCCCGACCGGCCCAAGCCCTACGGACCGTAAGTCCAAGGGCACACCAGTATACTGTTTGAAACTACGCACGGAACCCCGGCTTAGGTTCGCGCAGCGGGCGACTGACTTTGCTCGAGCGGCCCTGAGATTGGCCCTTCTCGTGCGTCACTGTCGGCCTGACTCGCCAACAGGAGCCTTCGGATAGCGCAAGGCCTTTATCGAAAACGACTTGCGACTCGAGGAGCCGCCACTCTGAACCAATCGAGAAAAATTTTCTCCGAGAGGCTTGCAATCGTGTGGTGATCGGATAAATTCGGGCTTGTCGCACCACCCAAGGACATCCTGCCCCGGTCCTCGGTGCGACGCACATCTTGGCCGTCAGGGTTCCTGCCCCGCCCTGACGGCCTTTTTTTATGCGCTAGCGGCGCCGCGCACACCAACCCGCAGCGCGAGCAAGGGACACAAGCGTCTACATGGCGCGCAGGCCGCAGACGCCGCCCGGCCTGTGAAGGAGTCGAGCCCAACTCGTCAACGCAGACGTAGCTCTCCCTGGCTCGCGCCGCGGGCTAGTGCTGCGTCACAGCTAGAAGTTCGGGTTGCCCCTCCGATACTAGCCCGCAGCGCAAGCAAGGGAGAGCCACGTTTCCCTGGCCGAGCCTCGCAGACCCCTGCACGGGCCGGGCGGCATTTTCGGCCAGCGCGCCCAAGCGACGCTCACGTCCCTTGCTTGCGCTGCGGGTTAGTGTGGCACAACCCTAAAATCCGTGCGTGACGCAGCACTAGTCCTAGTATTGCGACTCCGCACGTTGCGCCGCCCCCGTTAGAATCGACGCACTCGTTCGGCGGATCATTCGGCTGTCAACCAGGGAGATGCGCGTGATCGTTGGAGTGCCCCGCGAAGTCAAACGCGATGAATACCGGGTGGCTATGCTGCCGGTGGGGGTCGAAGAGATGGTCCGCGCCGGCCACCAGGTGCTGGTGGAGACCGCCGCCGGCGCCGGCTCAGGGCTGGCCGACGCGGCCTATGCTGCGGCCGGGGCCGAGATCGTCGGCGATCATCGCGACCTCTTCTGCCGCGCGGAGATGATCGTCAAGGTGAAGGAGCCCCTGCCGCAGGAATGGCCCCTGCTCCGCCGTGGGCAGATGATGTTCACCTACTTCCACTTCGCGGCCGACCGGGCCCTGACCGAGGCGGTGTTGAGCTCGGGGCTCACCGCCGTGGCCTACGAAACGCTCCGCGACGACCATGGCCGACTGCCGCTGCTCACCCCCATGAGCGAGGTGGCTGGCCGCATGAGCATTCAAGAAGGGGCCAAGTACCTCGAGCGCCCGCAGCAGGGGCGCGGCATCTTGCTGGGGGGGGTGCCTGGGGTGGCGCCTGCCCATATCACGATCCTGGGGGGCGGCGTGGTCGGGGCCAACGCCGCCAAGGTGGCCGCCGGCTTCGGGGCCGACATCTGCTTGCTCGACGTGAACATGGACCGCCTGCGGTATCTCGACGACATCATGCCGGCCAACGTCGACGTGTTGTTCAGCGACCGCCACACGATCCGTGAGCAGCTCACGCGGGCCGATCTGGTGATCGGCGCCGTGCTCATCCCCGGCGCCAAGGCCCCGCGGCTGATCACCCGCGACGAGCTCAAGCTGATGAAGCCTGGCAGCGTGATCATCGACGTGGCGATCGACCAAGGAGGGTGCGTGGAAACGAGCCGGCCGACCACGCACAGCGAGCCAACCTACATGGTCGACGAAGTGCTGCACTACTGCGTGACCAACATGCCGGGCGCCGTCGGCCGCACGAGCACGTTCGCCCTCTGCAACGTCACGCTCCCTTGGGCGCTGCGGCTGGCCACGGGCGGGCTCGAAGCCGCGAAGAAATCGCCGGCGCTCGCCGCGGCGGTCAACGCGGTGGACGGAGAGCTGACCAACCAGGCCGTGGCGGAGACGTTTGGGCTGCCATGGCGCGGGCTGGCGGCGTAAATCGTTGCGTCATGCAGACAGCCCGCTTACGCTGGCCGCTCGCCGGCGCCGTTGATCGAGGCATACTCGGCGATTGGCCAACCCCCCGCCCCGGCGTGCGGCCAGCGTAAGCGGGCTGACCGACGCGCGAGACTCCCGCTGAAGAACCGAAAAAGAGCCATGCCCCGCGCTTTTGCCATCGCCGCGCATCCCGACGACATCGAGTTCCTCATGGCGGGCACGCTCTTGCTGCTCGGCCGGGCGGGCTACGAACTGCACTACTTGAACCTGGCCGACGGCTGCTGCGGCAGCGCGCAGCACGATCGCGAGACGACCGCGGCCCTGCGGCTCGAGGAAGGCCGCCGCGCGGCCGCGCTTGCTGGGGCAATCTTCCACGAACCTCTCTGCCACGACCTCGAGATCTTCTACGACCGGCCGACGCTCGTGCGGCTGGCTTCGATCCTCCGCGAAGTTGCACCAGAGATTCTGCTCGTGCATGCCCCCAGCGACTATATGGTGGACCACGAGAACGCCTGCCGGCTGGCGGTCACGGCGGCGTTTGCCCGAGGAATGCTCAACTTTCCGGTGGGTCCTCCGCGGCCGCCGGTCGATCAGCCGGTGACGGTCTATCACGCCCAACCGTACGGCAACCACGACCCGCTCGGCGCGCCGGTGCGGCCGGGGTTGTTCGTCGATGTCGGCTCGGTCATGGAGCAGAAGCTCGGCATGCTGGCCGAACACCAGAGCCAAAAACGCTGGCTCGACGAAAGCCAAGGGCACGACTCCTATCTCGAAGTCTGCCGCGAGCTCGCCCGGGAAGTCGGCCGCTGGAGCGGCCGCTACGAGTACGCCGAGGGCTGGCGGCGGCGCGTGCATCTGGGCTTCTGCGGGCCGGAGGCCGACCCACTGGCGGCAGCACTCGCGCAATGCTCGGTCCGAGGGTAAGGTGCGCGGGAACGCCGCCAAATCACCCCAGCCGGGCGATTTCCGGGTAGTTCCACTTCAGCCACATCTTGGACCGCAGCGCCAAGTTCACGCCACGCAGGTTCAACTGCTCGAGCGCCGGCAATTGCTGCAACACGGCCAGCCCGGCGCCGTGAATCGGAGTTTCGGAAAGATCGAGCTCGCGCAGGCCTTTGAACACATACAGCCGCTCGACGCCGGCGTCCGTCACCTTCGTGCCTGCCAGATTGAGGCTGCGGAGGTTGCCGAGCAGATGGGCCTCACGGCTGAGATAATCGATCAGCCGGTCGTCGTGCTGAGGGCCGTGGAACTCGAGGCCCACCAGCCGCTCCATCACCTGGGCAAAGTCTTCGCCGATCTCTTGCTTGAGCCAATCGAGCTGCTCGACTTCCACGCGTCCGCCCCGCCGCTCGAGATCGTGGCGAAACACCTCTTGCGCAGCGTACCGCTCGACCGAGGCGGCCAACCAGCGCGTGCGGCTCGCACTGAAGCGGGCATACTCGCTGGCCTTCTCGAAAGCCTCTTGAATGCGGCGGAACTCCGCCGGATCGCCGCCGCGATCGGGATGAGCGTTGCGCACCTTGGCCAAGTAAGCCTGCTTCACGTCCTCTTCGTTGCAGGGGAGCAGCACGCCGAGCGTGACCAAGAATTCGGGGCGACCATCGGCCGACAAAGGTTGCGCAGGTGTGGCCATGCAGTGACGATGGGAGGAGCGGGGAGACCGAGCGAAGTGTGCCGCTCAAGTATAGGCCGCCGCCGCGCTACTTCGCCAGAAACACGTTCAAGGTCAGGTGAGCCTGTCCCTGATGATGCGGCTCGTGCCAGGCGATCACGTTCAGGGCATCGCGCACGCGCCAGCCGCGCTGGGCGAGCGTGGGGGGAATCTCGTCGAGCCGGCTCTCGGGATAGTCGGCCAGGGTGGCGAACAACTCGACCCGCGACCCCTCGAGAACCTGGCGAATCAGGTCGACGCCAGGCACGTTGTCCTCGGGAGTGCTGCCGCCGCGAAACCGCGGCCAGAGATCGGCAAACCGGCCGGTTTTCTCGGCGGCCAGCCGCTCGGTCGCGAAGATGTCTTCGGTGACCGCGATGTGCAGCAACTGCCAACCGATGTGTGCCCGGCCCGGACCGGGGCGGAAGGCCAGCGCCGCCTGCGGGTCGGGCAGTCCGGCGATCTTGTCGAGCAATCCGAGGGTGCGCTGGCGATTGAAGTCGTAGGCGGAACGGAGAACGTCGAGCGTGGCCATGGGGGCGTCCGGCGAAAGGGAAAGAGTTCCCTGCCGTTGTACGATTCGGCGGTTGCCCCGACTAGCCCGCTTGACGAGCTACTCGTTCGAATGGGCGGGCCCGTGAGAGAATCAGCCGCTTGCGGTTTTCGCCGATCGCTCGCTTAGGCGCCGGCCGGAACGTTCGCCGCGACATTCGCGGCGGGGGCCGAGGCGGCGGGCGCTTGATGGAAGGCGTGGCCCATTTGGCCGGTCGAGTCGATGCGGCCCGTGGACGCCGCGGGCGCCGGCGTCGAGGACTCGATGTACGGCACGTACTTCACGCCGTCCTTGACGATCTCGGCCATGGCCATCGCGCCCTCGGGATCGCGCTCGAAACGCTCGAAGCTGTCCAGCGTTTTGCGGGCCTTCTCGTAGCTGGGGTCCACCAAGAGCGCCGCGCGGAAGCACTTCTTGGCCGCCTCCATGTCGTTTTTCGACGCATGGATGAATGCCAAGTTGTATTGGGCGTCGGCCTCGCTGCCGGCCTGCCGGAACTGCTCCTGGGCTTCCTGCATCCGCCCCTGCTGCCCCAACACGAGCCCCAGATTGTTGCGGAAGCGGGAGTTGCCAGGCTCGGCCTTCACGGCCTTGGCCAGCGCGCTCTCGGCCTTGTTGAGCTGTCCTTGCAGATAGAAGCTGTAGCCGAGGTCGTTGAGGATCTCGATCTTGTCGGGCGCCAATCGCTGAGCTTCGGCGTAGTGGGCCTGCGCTTCGCGATGGCGTTTTTGGCGATCGAGCACGATCGCCAGGCGGTGGTGCGGCTCGTAGCGCTTGGGGAAATCGCGGACGAGCCGCTCGTAGATTACCTTGGCTTCGATCGCTTTGCCGGCGTCCTCGGCCTTGATGGCGTTGCCCATCTCGACGGCGAAGGGATCGGGCCGGCGGGCGATGGCGTTGAGCGTTTGCGACCAGGTCTTCGGCCCACCCGTGAAGGTCGAGCAACCGGCGGCGGCGAACAAGGCCCAGCCGACCAACATCGTCGCCGCGGTGCGCTGCTGAAGGTTGGCAAGCATGGCCTGTCCCCGTGCTAGTGACACTTTACCGGTCCGCCTGAGTTCACCGACCCTCACCCTGCCCTCTCCCACGGGGAGAGGGTTTTGCTGCCGCCGACCCTCACCCTACCCTGTCCGAAGGCGAGAGGGTTTTGCTAGCGGAACATGCCGCCGTTGCCGCCAAAGCGTCGGCCGATGCCGCCGCCGTTGGAGAAGGCGCCGAACAAGCTGTTGTAGTAGGCTCGTTCGCCTTCCATGGCGGTGAAGCCTTCGGCGAAGGAGCCGGCGATGACCACCCGCTCCTCCGACTGTTCGGCGCCGAGCCGCGCGAGCTGCTCGACCACCACGCGGCGGCGCTGCGCATCGAGCTCGGGGCGGCGGTTGTACTGCGTCTGCTCGATCACGACCGGAAACGGCACGTGCTCGAGCCGCAGGGCCACCTCTTGCAGCTTGTTCTTCGCTCCCGGCGTCAGGTTCGGAGAGTCGCCCACGAAGTCGTGGTCGAAGAAGATGAAATCCGCGGCCTCAGCGTTGGTCTGCTGAGTCTCCCAGAAGGAGTCGGTCACCTGGCCGAGCGGGAACGGCCGGTCGAACGGCGGCCCCACCACCGTGTTCCAGGCGCAGCCAGCCCCGTTCAAGAGGCCGACGGCCAGCGCGGCGCCGACCGCGGCCTTCGCCCAGCGTCCCCAACCGGTTCGCAGTTCGCGTGTCATGTGCATCCCCTCGAAGTGGGCCCGCTCTCGGCAGGCCATGCGTACGCTTTGTTCTGGTAGGGTCCGCGCTCGCGGACCGTGCGTTTCGCTCGCAACCGTGTTCTCTGATTGGTCCGCAGAGCGGACCCTACGCTTCGGCACTGGCTACTGACCGTGGCCGAAGGGGCCCGAGATCATGGCCGGGCCGCCCCCTTGATAGCGCTGGTGCAGGGCCGGCCAAACCGTGCTGCGGTTTTCCCGCGTCGGCAGGCCTTCCAGGTGCCCCAGGTAGAATTCCAGGTCGGTCGGCTCGGTCACGTCGAAACCCGGCAGCGGCGGCACCTCTTCGGGCTCCATCGGCTGCACCAGCTCCGGAGTGACCAGGATGATCAACTCCGTTTCGCTGCGGGTAATCGAGCGACGTCCGATGATGTTGTTGATGAAGGGAATGGTGCCCTTGCTGTTGGCCGTCATCGAGTCGGAGAGCAAGCCGCCGATGGCCAGCGTTTGCCCTTCCCGCATCTCGACCGTGGTCCGCACGGCCCGCGTATTGAGCGAGGGAATTCCGTTCACGCTCATGTCGGAGTTGATCTGGCTGAACTCGGGGGCCACTTGCAGCCGCACGCGATCCTTGTCGAGCACGCTCGGCAACACCGTGACGATCGTGCCATAGGCCCGGAAGTCAGTGGTCACCGCGGCGGCGCCCCCCACGCCCACCGTGGTGGGCACGGCGAATTCGCCGCCGGCTTGGAAGCTGGCCGGATAGCCGCTCATCGTCACCACCGTCGGCTCGCTGAGCAGCTTGATGACGCCTTGCTGCTGCAGGTAATGGAGGCCGACGTTGATCTTGTTGTTGTCGAAGCTGCTGAGCACCGTGGCCGTGCTGCCCGACAAGGCGTTGAGCAGTGAGCGGACGACGACCTGGCCATCGCTGAAGTCGATGTGCATGTCGAGGTCGATGCCGAAGTTGCGGGCCGCCGAGCGGTTGAGCTCGGCCACCTTCACCCGCAGCGCCACCTGCTGGATGCCAGGCACCCGCAGCAAGTTGATGATTTGAGCCGGGGGGAGCCGGCGACCGGCTTCTTCCGTGTTGAGCGGGTCCGCAGCCATGCCGCCGTTCACGCCGCCGCCGAACAGGGCGTTGGCGCCCCAACCGCCCATGGCGTCGTTGCGCAGGATGGAGAGGATTTGAGCCGCCTCTTCCGAATCCTTGGCCTGGCCCTCAACGAACAGCTTGTTGGCCCGCGGCTTGAGCCGCACCTTGCTGTTGGGGAATTGCTGCGCCAAGATCTGCTCGAGCATCTGATACTGCTCTTCGCGGCGCTTCTGCACCTCGGGATCGGGCTGCACGCGGACCAGGAAGGTGCGCGGCTGGAACTGACCGTCGTCGAACCAGAAGGTGACCGTGGTGGCGCCTTGATTCAGGCCGATCAGGCCGACGTCTCGCTTGGTGTACAAGTTGACGTTGCAGATCGACGGATCGGCCACGGCCACGCGGAAGATATCGTTGGGGAATCGCAGCAGCTTGCTGCGCCGCATCGTGACGGTCAGCTCTTCGCTGTAGTCGATCACCTGGAACGGCGTAATCACGTTGTCGTCCGGCGGCATGAAGCCGTGCGGAGGACCATGCGGCCCGGCCGGCGGATAGGCGCGCCCCGGGGGCGGCCCCATGTTGCCCGGCATGGGCTGCGCACCCGGCCCCAGCGATTCGGGGGCCAGTACGTCGGGTTCAATGGCATAGGGTCCGGTCGCAGGGGCCGGCGAGCTGCTCGGCAGACCGGGATCGGCAGGGGCCGCTTCCGGCTGGACAGGGGGCTGCCCCTCGGTCTGTGCCACCAGGCGCACGGCACTTTCACCAGCGGGCGAACCTGCTTCCCCCTGTGGATAGTAGGCGACGGGCTGCCCCTCGGACTGGGCAGCCAGCGGATCGCGGGCCGCCTCACTGGGGATAAAGCGAATTTGCGATTGCGGCGCGGCCGCAGGCGCTAGCGGGCGGGCATCGCCGACGGACGCCGGCAGCAGCCCCGGCCGGCCGGGCGCCGCGGGGAGCCGCAGGCCGCCGGCGTTCACCGGCGCGGCTTGCATGCCGATTTGCGCCCCCGGCGCTGGCTGACCCAGCGGAGCGGGGCCGCGCGCCGATTCCACGGCCCAGGCGCCCGCGCCTGCCGACAGCAGAACGACGACCGAGGCGGCGATCCGCCCGCGCGGCGTGCCACGGTGCGTTCGCTCGCTGGCCTGCGCCGATGACGACCACATGCTTCGTTCCTTGGCCATAGTCCTCGTCGTCCCCTCCGTGAAGCGGCTCGGCGGCCTCTTCGCACCCGGCGAAGAGCCACCTCGGACTCACACATGGCGCGGCCCTCTGGCCGGAGCCCGTGGTGTACCACCAACTATCGGGGCAATCGGGGCGGCACATTGAGTAATTTGTGCCGGTTGTTCGGATTCTCCTGAAAATGCCGATAAGTAGGGTCATACCGATCAAGCGGCCCGCCGGCCCGTGCGCCGAGAGCCCTGAGTGGATCAAGGAGCCAGCGCAACATGTTGCCTACGAAACGCTTGCCGACGATGGACCGCCTCGCGCTCCTTTGGAAGAATAAAGGAGGTCGCTGGCGCTCGGGCCTGCGGCTGGGCGCCGGAGTGCTAGCATTCGCCCTCTCGGCCGGTGGTGCGCTGGCGCAAGATCCCGAGGAAATCATCCCCCGCAGCACGCGCTGGCCCGGCCATCCGTTCGACGAGCTGGATCTGCCGGCCGTGCATGAGCGGTCGAGCGGCCGGGGCTTCGAGTACAGCACGCGCCACTTCAAGATCGTGGCCCCCGACGGCTGGGACCAGGCCGAGGCGGTGGCGCAAGATATGGAGCGCACCTGGTCGGAACTCGAACTGCTGGCCGACCACTTCACCACGCGCCACCGCCAGCCGACGTTCGCCATCGGCGCGGTGGGGGTGTGGATCGACAACCACGCTTACCGCGATGTCTCGGAGCATGCGCCCGGCCCGCGGGTGTCAAACGATTCCCCGGACATTTACGTAAGCATTGCCCCCGGCCAGCCTGCACTAAGCGACCAAATGGTCTCGGTGCGCGAAGAGGCAGTCCGCTCGTTCTTCCGCGTCGCCCAGCTCGATCAAACGCTGCCTGACTGGGTCCAGCTTGGACTCGGGGCCTACGTGGCCCGCGAAGGCGCCGAGCCGACGAATCCGGTCGCCGCCCCCGGCCGGCCCTCGGAAACCCGCGAAGCGCCGCAGCGCGAAGTCGCTGATCGGCTCTATCCCACACGGTCGATCGAGCACTCGTCGGCCGACTGGGTGCGCTTTCTGCTCGAGGGGGACGACGCCCGTCTGGCGCCGGCCTTCTTGGGCGGCGTGGCGGCGCTCATCGCCAACACCCCCGAGCGGCAATCGCTTTCGCCGGTGGAAACCGCCAGCTTTGTCGAGCAACTCGACGGCCCGGCCGCCAACGGTCCGAACGGCTTGGTGTCGCTCGTCACCGACCCGAGCGTGCGTCAGCGGCTGGCGGTGTGGGCACGCGATCCGCTGGCGGGACAGCCGGTTTACTCGCCGGCCCCCGGGCTCGATGCCGAAACGATCGAGCGCCAGAAGGAGATGGTGCTGGTGCTCAAACTGGCTCGACGCGCGGGGAAGTCGCGCGGGCCGGTCGGTCCGCGCCCCGAAGTGATGGTTTGGGAGGGGGGCGGTCCCAAACGCATCCAGGCGCCGGTCGAGGAGATGCCTGACTTCGAGCCGAATCGCCTGTTCAAGCGGCTGCTCGATCCCAACTCGCCTGCCTGGGCCACGCGCGACACTAATGGCCGCCTGCTGTTCTCCACCGATCACGCGCGGCTCGAGCAGCTCTTCGGTCGTCCGGAAGTCAGCTACCAAACGCAGATCCGCGATGGCCACACCGTGTTGGTCCGCAGCGACGATGGCGGGCCGGCCACCGAAGCCTGGCTCGAGAACAATCCCGACAATCCCGAGCGGCCCTGGGTGGCGTTTCGCGTTGCCGGGCAGGAGTTTCGTCCGCAGCAACAACCGCCGCGGCAGGGAACTCGTCCGCTAATGCTGGTTCGCCGGACCAATCGAACGGCCCAGACGCGGTAGTGCGCGGGCCGTTCGGTTAACGCGGAGCCGTAGGGTGGGGCGCTAGCCCCACCACGTCCACCGTTGGTTTGCCGCGAGCCGCATCAAGCAGAAGCCTCGTTAGCCGAGGATCGATGGGGCTCGCAGAGCCTCGCCCGCACCCTTACTCGCGCGGCGCCGGCAACTCTTCGCGACTCGGGGCCGGCTTCGCCTGTTCCGGTCGGGGCCACGTGCCGTCGATGAGCCGCGGATGTCGGCGCTGGGCACGCAACACGGCGTCTTTTGCGCTGCCGCCGATCGTACGGTGCAGCGTGTCGTCGTGCTCGAGCAGCATTCCGCGCATCCGGTCGCGGTCCTCGTCCTTGAGGTTGTCGATCATGTCGACCGAATCGAGGAGCGCCCGCATCAGCGGCGTCTTGGCCTGCTGATTCTCGGGCCTTGGCTGTCGGGCAGTTGGGGCCGCCGGATCGGCCTGATCTTGGGCCGCCGCCACCTGGAGGCGACCACAGCCGGCCGAGCTGAGCATTGCGATACCTACGACAGCTAAAAGCCAGCGCACGGGTTCCGCCTTGTGGGTTTGGGTGACTTGGGTAGATCAGTGCGTCTATTCTCAGGCTAGTCAGGCTTCGTCGCGTCGACAATGCCGTGGGGCTTTCGCCGGACGCTAGCTTCGCTACCTTGGAAGGGCCGGCGGAGCGAGTGCCCCGCCACCCTGGTCACCCCGAAAGGAAGCGCCGCGATGCTCGAGCTGGAGACCGAACACGTACTGGTGGCGCCGACCGCACGTTTTCGCGAAGTCGGTTATTTCCAAGGGTTTTCGGCCGACACCGACCGGTATCTTCGGGCCCTTCTCGACGCCGAGCACCTGAGCTACCGGCCCCGCCCGGAGATGGAGCGCGATCCCAGCTTCAAGCAGCTCATCCCCTACGTCGTTTTCAGCTACGAAGACCCCGACCTGGGGACGTTGCTGTTCCAATACACCCGCGGTGGGGGACAGGGGGAGAAACGGCTGCACGCCAAACGGAGCATCGGGGTCGGGGGGCACATCTCGTCGGTCGACAGCCTCGCGGACGCCGCCAGTCCCTACCTCGAAGGCCTGCGGCGCGAGCTGGCCGAGGAGGTCGATCTGCAGACCGATTTTGAGGACCGCTGCGTCGGACTGATCAACGACGATCGCACCGAGGTCGGCACGGTTCATTTGGGCGTGGTCCACTGCTACCAGGTCGCTAAGCCGGCCGTATTTCCGCGCGAGGCCGACTTGGTCGATGCTGGCTTCCGGCCGCTTGCCGAGTTGTGGGCCGATTTCGACCGCCTCGAGTCGTGGTCGCAGATTTGCCTCGAGGCGTTGTTTCCCCGGTCCTGATCGGGCTGGGCCGGTAAAACGTCAGACGGTCTCGAGGGGGTAAGGGTCGATGTCGGCCGGGCTCAATCCAGCGCAGCGCGAAGCGGTGTTCACGCCCCGCGGGCCCCTGCTCGTGCTCGCCGGCGCCGGCACCGGCAAAACCCGCGTCGTGACGCACCGCATCGCTCAGCTCATTCGCCTGGGCACGGCCCCCGCGCGGATCCTGGCCGTCACGTTCACAAACAAGGCCGCCGCGGAAATGCAGCAGCGGGCAGGCGAGTTGCTTGGCCGCCGGCTCAAGCAGAAGCCCGAGATCTCCACGTTTCACTCGCTCTGCGTCCGCATTCTGCGACGGCAGATCCAACATTTGGGGTATCCGCCGGAGTTCGCCATCTACGATCGCGGCGATCAGGAAGGGCTGGCGCGGGCGGCGCTGCGTGAGATTCGCGTGGCCAACGATGTGCTGCGGCCCGGCGATCTACTGTCGTTCATCGGCCGCTGGAAGAGCAGCAGCGTGCGCCCGGCCCAGGCCGCTTCGGCCGCCGGGGGCGACAAAGAACACCTGGCCGCCCTCGGCTACCGCCGCTATCAAAATGCCCTGCGGGCCGCCGGAGCGGTCGATTTCGACGACCTCTTGCTGCTCACAGAGGATCTGTTCACGCAGTTCCCCGCAGTCCGCGCAGCCGAGGCCCGCCGGTTCGATCATTTGCTCGTCGACGAGTACCAAGACACCAACGCCAGCCAATACCGCATCGTGCGGGCGTTGGCCGGCGAGCACCGCAATTTGTGCGTGGTGGGGGACGACGACCAATCGATTTACGCCTGGCGCGGCGCCGAAGTCACCCACATCCTACGGTTCAAGCACGACTGGCCCGAGGCAAAGGTCATTCGACTCGAAGAGAACTACCGCTCGACGGCCGCCATCCTCGAACTCGCCAACCGGCTCATCGCCTTCAACAAAGTGCGGCACGACAAGGTGCTGCGGGCAGCCCGCCCGGGGGGCGACAAGCCGCGAATCCTGCAGCTCAAGGACGAGACGGAAGAAGCCCGCGTCGTGGTCAGCGAGATCCGCGAGCGGCTCGAGCAGCCGGGGGTGCAAGCCCGCGACCTGGCGATCCTCTTCCGCACCAACGAGCAGCCGCGGGCTTTCGAAATGGAGCTGCGGAAGCAGAAGGTGCCGTATGTGCTCGTGGGCGGGATGTCGTTCTATGACCGCAAGGAAGTGCGCGATCTGCTCGCGTACCTGCGGATTCTGGTCAATCCACGTGACGAGGCCTCGCTGCTGCGGATCATCAATCGGCCGGCCCGCGGCCTCGGCGATTCGAGCGTTTCGGCCTTGATGAAGGCGGCCGTTGCCGAAGGCATTTCGGTTTGGGAGGCCATTCCCCGCGCCGCACAACTGACGTCGCTCTCGGCCGGAGTGGTCGAAGCGTTTCGGCGGTTCCGCGCGATGGTCGAGCATCGACAGCAGGAACTCGACACGGGGCCGGCCCTTGCGGTGGCTCGCGGGTTCTTCGACGAGGTGAACTACGCCGGCGAAATCGAGAAGACCTACTCCGATCCCAACGAGCGCGAAGCCCGGCTGAAATCGATCGAAGAGGTGTTCAACGCACTAGCGGGCTTTCTGGCGCGGCAGCCCGAAGCCAGTCTGGCCAACTTTCTCGACGACATGGCGCTGGCCGACCGCGGCGACAGCGACGATAAGGAAACGCAGCTTGCCCGCAACGCCGTGGCCCTGATGACGCTGCACAGCGCCAAGGGGCTCGAATTCCCCGAGGTGTTCCTCGTCGGCCTGGAGGAAGGCTTTCTGCCCCATCATCGCGCCGTTGACGCCGACGGCGCGGCGATCGACGAGGAACGCCGCTTGTGCTACGTAGGAATCACGCGGGCGCAAGATCGGCTGACAATGACGCTGGCCCTCGGCCGCATGAAGTGGGGCAAGCCAAGACCGACCGTGCCCAGCCGCTTTCTGTTTGAGCTGACGGGGCAAGCCGACAAGGCGCCCACGGCGCGTCGTGGCGCGAAGCCTCGAGCCAGTTCGGGCCGCAAAGGCTAGATCCGCCGCGTTGGCAAGGTCCGACAGCAAGCGCCCAACGCGAGCGCAATAAAAAAGGGCCGGCGTAAACGCCGGCCCTATGATGCGCTTGCGAAGATCGACTGACAGTGCCTACGGCAGGAAGGGGCTCTTCGCGCCGAAGAAGAACTTGATGACCAAGAAGTCATCCAGACCGACAATGTTGTCGCCGGTCAGGTCGCCGGTGCCACGAACTGCGGTCGGACCGACGCGCCCGTAGTTTACCTTCATGATGCCGAAGTCGGTGAGGTCGGTCTTGCCGTCGGCGTTCACGTCGCCGAAGTAGTAGTACGGGGGGCCGCTGAAGTCCACGCTCACGGTGCTGGCGATCAGCATCGCACCAACAGGAGAAACCGCAGAGGTCTCCGCGGCCTTCAACTCGCTGCCGGTCAGCAGCGCAGCCAACGACTCCGACTGAATCGCACGAGCGGGAGCAACTGCCGCCACTGCCGACTCAGGAGAAGATGGCATCAACACAGCAGCGGCCGGCAAAGCCACCGCTGCAACGGCGGCAACCATGCCCACCGCCTTCGAAATTCGAACGGACAATGTGCGCATCTGTCGATCTCCCAGTGCAGGTAGTTCTCTGAGGGTAAAGCGGAGTATAACGCCAGCATCCCCGGCTGTCCACGTTCTCGTTCAGAAAATTATCGTCCGGGGGCGTGCCGGAAATCGAATCCCAAGCACGGGACAATGAATTCGGGACACACCGCGCAAGTCGCTTATATCAAGCAACTTGCGGAGAACAAACGCAAATGAGCCGGCTAGCGGGGGGCGTCCGAAGGCTCGGGAAACGTGATCTCGAGCCCCTCGGCCGAGGTCTCGATGTTCAGTTTTCGTGTCAGCGGATCGGCAATCGAAGTCAGTTTCCGCACAGGTCCGCCCGTTTTGGGCACCTCTGCCAGCACCGCTCCGGTGCGCGTGTCGAGGGCCTGCAGTGTGTGCCAGGCGGAGCTCCGATTTTGGTTCGGGGGCTGCTCGGTGAAATTGGCCACCAACGTCAAGACCGGCAGCGCTTCGGGCTGCGGCAGTGCAATCGAGAGCCCTTCCCAAGTGCGCGTCCAAAGCTCCTCGCCGCGCTCGTCGTAGGCGTAGCAGCGGCCGCTAAATCGCAGCGCCCCGGACAACGCTGGCTGGGGACGGTGATCGTCGTCTGCGGTCCAACCCCGATTCACGAGCAGCACCCAGGTCGGCCCCAGCCGCAGCACGCGAAACTCTTCGATGCTCGGCTGCGCATCAACCTGGGCTTCGATCAAAGTTTCGCCGGCGGGCAGCGACAACAGCTGGAACTTGCCGCTAGGAGTCAAGACGGCCAGCGTTTGCCAGCTCGGGGAGTGGGCTTGAGCGCCCGGTTCGAGTTCGCGCTGCCAGCGGGCCGCCCCCGTGGCCAAATCGAGCAGCGCGAGGCGCGGCGAGGCTGCCTCACTGTCCCAGACGAGCATCTCGCGGCCCAGGGCGGCCATGCGTTCCTGCGGTCGCGGCGCCGCGCGGCGCTCCACCAGCGAGCCATCCGCCGTCCGCAGCACGCTGGCGATGCCGGCCGTGGGATCCAGAACGAACAGTAGTTCGTCGTCTGCCACGATCGTGCAGCCCTGCGGGAAGCCCGTGCGGCGCCAAACGACCGCCCCGGTCCTCGTGTCCGTGGCGAACACGGCCCGCTGCTGCTGCTGACAAACGAGTCCCCCCGCGAGCGCCGCCGGTTGTCCGACTTGCCCTAAGGCGTCTGACGGCACGTTGCGCAATTGACCCCAGGCCAGCTTTTGCGGGCGGGCTTGGAAGCCCAAGTTGCCGGATAGTCCCGGCTGCGCTTCGAGCAGATCGCGCTTCCACAGCAGCTTGGGGCTGCCGTCCGCCGCGCCCAAGGCGTCGAGCGCGAATTGTTGGTAGCCCAACTGCACGAACCACAGGTTGCCTGCATTGCAGGCGTAGTTGAGCGCGGGGCTGTAGTTGTAGCCGAAACGCACGTCGGCCTGCTCTCCGAGGGC
>JBGAPH010000001.1:0-359816 GCA_044221365.1 Pirellulales bacterium | reverse complement strand
GCGCCCTTCTCGAACAACAAGCGATCCATCCTGGAACCTCGACCCACGCCAACTTCGCCCACCACCCCGCGCCAACCAAGCTAGCGCCCCCTCCCCTCACTCGAAAAGCCCAAAAAATCACAGGCTCTCCGTGTGCGGAACGCTGAAGCGGCGGTACTGCAAGCAGGCGCGCTCGGCAGATCAGCCAAGCATCGTTTGCGCCGACCCAGCATTCGGCACACGGAGTGTGCCGGCTACGATTGTGAGAGCCTACCTTACGCCGCCGAAGGCCGCAAAGCAGAGATGCTTGTGCAGCACCTCCACGCCGCGGAAACCGACCGCGCGGAGCAGGTCGAGCTGATACACCAGGGGCCGCGGGCTGTCTTCTTCTTCGATATAGGCCAGTACGCCGGCGCGATACTCGGGGCCTTGCAAGCTCTCCAGGTAGTCGCCGTAGCGTCCCCACAGGATCGGCCGCACCATCGCCAGATCGCACTCGATGAGATCGAAGATCCAGAGCGAGCCGCCGGGCGCGAGCGCCGCGTGCAGCTTGCGGAACACCGCCTCCCATTCGCGGTCGTCGCGGAGGTGGTGCAGCACGGCGCCGGCCACGATCACGTCGTAGGCCCCCGCCGGCAGCTCGGCATGGCGAACGTCGGTCTGCAGCGTCCGCACTTCGCCGACGGTCGCCGCCTGCACGCGGGCGTGGGCCCGCTCGAGCATGGGTGCGCTCAGGTCCACTAGGGTGACGCTCGCGCCGGGGAACTTCTGGAGCAGCTTGAGCGCGTAATTGCCGGCCCCGCAGCCGATGTCGAGCAACCGCTTGGCCCCCGGCGTCACCGCCGCCGCGGCTTCGGCCACCAGGTCGAGCGCCAGCGGCGAGTCGATGGCCGTGGTCTGCCCCGTCTCGAGGTTCGAGAACTTCTCCACGAGCTGGTCGAAGCGGGCACGGATTTGGTCGGGCGTGGACTTCACGAGCTATTGGGGCCTGGGGGTGGAGTGGGGCCGCCGGGGGAAGCGGAAGGCTCCGAAAAGTGTACCCCCGGCCCCCCCCATCTATCGAGCCGTTGTGGCTCGGCGCCTGCCCGCACGGCCCGAAAAAAGCCGGGCCCTGGGCCGTCCGCCGCCCGTTTACACCGTGCCCCGCAGCGGCGACACTAGCGAGGTAAATTTGGAGCGTCTGTCGCACGAGGCGACGTGGGCCTTCGCCCAATTGGGGGCCGGTCGCCCGTTTCCGCTCTGTCCAACCCTGTCCGGAGTTTCGCCACGATGAAGAAAGCCCTCGTCTGGGCCCTGCCCTTGGTGCTGGTGTCGTTTTCGCTGGTCGTCGCCGAAGAGAAGGGCGACGACGGCTGGAAGAGCCTGTTCGACGGCAAAACGCTCGAGGGCTGGAAGGCCAGCGAGCGGCCCGAGCAGTGGAAGGTGGTCGACGGCGCGATCGTGGCCCACGGCGAGCGCAGCCACCTGTTCTACATGGACGACGAGTTCGAGGATTTCCACCTCAAGGCCGACATCATGACGCTGCCTGGCAGCAACTCCGGCCTCTACGTCTGCACCAAATTCCAAGACGGCGGTTGGCCCGAGGTGGGCTACGAGACCCAGGTGAACAACACCCAGGGCGACCCGGTGAAGACCGGCAGCCTCTACAACGTGGTGAAGATCTTCCAGGCCAACGCCCAGGACAACAAGTGGTGGACGCAGGAAGTGATTGTCCGCGGCAAGTCGATCCGCGTGCTGGTCGACGGCAAGGTGCTCTATGAGTACGTGGAGCCGGACGGCGTGACCGGCACGCGCAAGCTCGGCAAGGGAACCTTCGCCCTGCAAGCGCACGATCCGGGCAGCACCGCGATGTACAAGAACATCATGGTGAAGAAGCTCGAGAAGGAAGATCGCTAGGCGCGTCGATTCGACTTCGGGAATGAACTTGGCGGCCCGTGGCCCGCGCATGCAGGGCCAAGGGCCCGCCTATTTAGCCCCCGGCGAGTCGCCGGGGGGATTCGGGTTGATGCTGAGGCTGCCCGGATCAGGCCGGCCGCCGTGGGTGTCCCCCCCCCGCGACTCGCGGGGGGCTAATGGGTCTGCTTACCGCCTTACTTGTTCACGAACGGACTCTCTCATGTTCGAGCGCGAGATCACGCTTTATGCCTTCAACCTGGCTCATCTGCAGCGCGTGGCCGCCGATCTGGCCGACGGCTCGCTCGACGAGCAGCCGGCGCCGGGACTCAAGCCCCCCCGCTGGGTGTTAGGGCATTTGGCGATTGCCACCGACCTAGGGCTCCGCTGCCTGGGAGTGGAAGAGCATTGCCCGCGCGAGTGGCACGAGGCCTTCGGCCCCGGCAGCCCGCTGGGCGCGGCAGGCCCCAAGCCCTCGAAGGCCGAACTGGTGGCCGCGATTGAAGCAGGACATGGCTATGTGACGGCCGCCTTGCCGAACGCCGATCCCGAGCATCTGGCCGGCCGACACAAGGTGCCGATTCTGCGGAGCACCCCGCTGGTCACCTGGGGCGACGTGGTGGGGCACATCATGACCAACCACGCGGCTTTCCACATCAGTCAGCTCTCGGCTTGCCGCCGGCAGGCGGGGCATGCGCCGCTGTTCTGAGGCGGCCTGCGCCACGAACAGGTGTCGGGCGTCCTCCCGCTCGCTGACGCGTCGGGTTAGGATGAGCGTTCACAATCCTACGCATTAGCAACGGCGGAGCGGCGCACCTCTGACTGCCCGCCGGCACTCTCAACTTTTAGACCCCGCATCGCACCGTCTTCCTCATGTTGGCCAAAGAAATCAAGACCGGCGCCGTGGTGAGCTACAACGACGCCCCCTGCATCATCGAAACGATCACCGTGCAGAGCCCTTCGGCCCGCGGCGCGGCGACGTTCTACAAGTACCGCGCGCGGAACCTGATCACCAAGCAAAAGGTCGACATCACGCTCCGCGGCGGCGACTCCCTGCCCGAGGCGAACTTCGAGCGGCGGGCGATCAAGCTGATGTACGTCGACGCGACGCACGCCCACTTCCTCGACCAGGAAGACTACAACCAATACAGCCTGCCGCGCGCCGATCTGCAGCACGAGATGCAGTTCATCACCGAGGCGCTCGAAGGCCTGCAGCTCATGGTGCACAACGACGAGCCGATCGGCGTGCAGGTTCCCCAAACGGTGGAGCTCAAGGTCGTGAAGTGCGACCCGGGGGTCCGCGGCAACTCGGCCACCAGCCGCACGAAACCGGCCGAGCTCGAAACCGGCCTCTCCGTGCAGGTGCCCGAGTATCTGTCGGAAGGGGAGCTCGTGAAGGTCGACACCCGCACCGGGGATTACCTTTCACGGGCCTGAGCTACCGAATCACGTCGAGGGCGAGCGGACCAGCGTAAGCTGGCTGACCTCGAGCCGCAGATCTGCTGCGAGCCGCCTACCCTCTGAACCGCTTGAGCGCGAGCGCCCCCAAGCCCAGGAAGACGGCCAGCACGATCAATTGCGCGCCAACGAACGGGGGCTCGTTCTGCTTGGGGGCCAGGGCCTTGAGCGCGGGGACCTTGAGGAAAGCCTGCACCACGAGCACGAAGACGTTGAGATAGAGCGACAGCACGGCCGTCGCCACGTAGGCCTTCACCCAGCCGCCGGCGAACGGCCGCCCATAGCGGGCATAGATCGCCACGCCAAGCGCGACGAGCGAAATCACGGCCAGCGTGTGCGATGGCAGCCAATGCTCGAAGGGGAACAGGAAGCCCGTCGCGCTCGTGGCCACCGTGGTCGCCAAAAAGAGGGCGGTGGCCCGCTCCAAGCGCTCGTTGCGGAGCAGGCCGCACAGCACATAGCCGCCTGCGCCGATCGCCACCAGGCTGATGACGACGTGGACCAGCGTGATGACGGCCAGGTAAGCGCTCATGGGGCGGAATCTCGCGGAAATCGGGCTGAAACAAGGGCTTTTCGAGGCTCCGCCGGGCCGCCGTCGGCCGCGAGGAACGGTCGCCGACACGCATGCGAATGATCGGCGCCGCCCGGTGACCTGTCAACCAGCCTGCCGCTCGGCCGGGGGATCAATGAGCTCCGGCGGGTTGCCCCGGCAAGGCTTGGATGCGAAAATCGCTGCACCCTCCTTGGCTTGAAACTCGTCCGCTTCCCGCCCGGTTTGTCATGCTCCGCTGTTCTCTTTTTCTTCTCCTGGCCTGGGGTCAGGCGTCGGTCTTGCTCGCGCAGGCGGGCGACAAACCAGGCGCTTTGCCTCCGCCCGCCGAGCGCAAGATCGACTTTCACAAGGACGTGGCCCCGATCCTGATCGCGAGCTGTGCGAGCTGCCACGCCGGCGGCAAGTCGGAAGGGGGCTTCGCCTTCGACGATCGCGCCACGCTGCTGGCCGGTGGAGACTCGGGCGCGGCTGTGGAAATCGGCGACAGCGCGGCCAGCCGGCTCATCGAGTTGGTGGCCGGCGTCGACCCCGAGCTGGTCATGCCGGCCAAGGGGCCGCGGCTCAAGCCGGAGCAGGTCGGCATTCTGCGGGCCTGGATCGATCAAGGGCTCGGCTGGGAAGAAGGTTTCCGCTTCGCCACACGGCACCCGCGGGCCAAGCTACAGCCGCGACAGGTCGAGTTGCCTCCCGCTGCGATGGAGGGTGAAAACCCCATCGACCGTTTGCTGCGGCCCTACTACGCCGAGCACGGAGTGGAGATCGGCGCCCCGGTCGACGATCGCACGTATGCCCGGCGGGTATGGTTCGACACGATCGGGTTGCCTCCCGAGCCGGCGGCCCTGGCCGAGTTCGTGGCCGACTCCGCTCCGGACAAGCGGCAGCGGCTCGTGAAACGACTGTTGGCCGACCGCCGCAACTATGCCGAGCACTGGCTGACCTTTTGGAACGACGCTCTGCGCAACGACTACGCCGGCACCGGCTACATCGACGGCGGCCGCAAGCAGATCACCGGCTGGCTCTATCAGGCGCTCGTCGACAATCTGCCGTTCGATCAGTTCGTGCGGCAGCTCATGAACCCTACGCCCGAGACCGAAGGCTTCCTGAATGGCATCGTCTGGCGCGGCGTGGTGAACGCCAGCCAGGTGCCGCCGATGCAAGCGGCGCAGAACCTTTCGCAGGTGTTCTTGGGGATCAACCTCAAGTGCGCGTCGTGTCACGACAGCTTCGTGAACGATTGGAAGCTTCGCGACAGTTATGCCCTGGCCGGAGTATTCGCCGAAGGCAAGCTGGAGATGCACCGCTGCGACCAGCCGACCGGCGATTTCGCCCCCGTGGCGTTTCTCTTTCCGGAGCTGGGCTCGATCGACGCCGCGGCCCCGCGGCCCGAGCGGCTGGCCAGCCTGGCCGACGCCCTGACCTCGCCGGAGAATGGCCGGCTGACCCGCACCATGGTCAACCGCTTGTGGGCGCGTTTCCTCGGCCGCGGGCTGATCGAGCCGACCGACGAGATGGATATTCCCCCCTGGAGCGCCGATCTGCTCGATTGGCTGGCCGCCGATCTCGCGGCGCACGATTACGACTTGCAGCACACGATCGAAACGATTCTCACGTCGCAGGCCTATCAACTTGCCAGCGTGCCGGCCACGGAGGGGCGCAAGGCCGATTTCGTGTTCCGCGGCCCGGTGGTGAAGCGGCTGTCGGCCGAAGCCCTCGTCGACTCGGTCGCCCGGCTGACCGGCAAGTCCTATGAGAAGCGCGTGGCCCCGCTGCCAGACAGTGTCCCCAGCGACGGCTTGGTGCGAGCATCGCTCGTCACCGCCGACGGCTTGCAGCGGGCCTTGGGCCGACCCAACCGCGAGCAGGTGATCACCGAGCGTCCGTCGGCCGCCACCACGCTCGAGATGCTCGAGCTCACCAACGGCGCGGCGCTCGCCGACTGGCTGCACGCCGGGGCGGAAAGTTGGGCCCAGCGGCAACAGCCGACCGACGAGCTCGTGCCGGCCATCTACGTGCAGGCATTGGGACGCGAGCCCACCTCTGCCGAGCGGCAAGCAGCCCAAGAGCTCGTAGGAGAAAAGCCCACGGTCGAAGGGATCGAAGACCTGCTCTGGGCCGTGGTGATGCTGCCTGAGTTCCAACTGATTCGGTAAGAGTCAGCTTCCCTCTCCCTGTGGGAGTGGGCCAGGCTGAGGGTCGGCGAACGAGGCCGGCGCTCGCAAGCTCTGAACTGAAGGGAGCCGACCAGCCTACCCCGCCGTCGCCGCGGCGTTCCGCTCGCTCCAGGCGGCCAGCTCGGACATCCCTTGGCGGTGGCAGAAGTCGCCGAAGGTTTCGCCCGGCTGGCGGGCTTGCTTGAAGAACGCGAACACCGGCACGAGCGTGCTCACCACCTCTTCCGCCGGCACCTGATCTTTGTAGATCTCGTTCAGGCGATTGCCGAGCAGCCGGCCGCCGAGGAACACGGTGTACTTTCCGGCGGTGCGGCCCACGAGCCCTACGTCGCAGTTGTAGGGGCGGGCGCAGCCGTTGGGGCAGCCCGTCATGCGGATCGTGAACTGCTCCGCTGAGAGCCCCAGCCGCGCGAGTTCCCCCTCGAGCTGGTCGATCATGCCAGGCAATGCCCGTTCGCTCTCGGTGATCGCCAGGCCGCAGGTGGGCCAGGCGACGCAGGCCATCGACCAGCGGCGGGCTTCGGAAATGTCTTCGCTGAGCGTGACTCCATGGTCGCGGAGAACGCCGGTCAGCGTGTCGCGGTCAGCCGCCGCGATGTCGCAGAACAAGATGCTCTGGTGCGAGGTCAGCCGCAGCGGCGGGGCGAGCCGCGTGCAGATTTCGCGGAGCGCCGTCTTGAGCCGCAGGCCGTCGACGTCGTGGATGCGGCCGTTCTCCACATTCAGGCCGTAGAACCAGCGGCCGTCCCCTTGCTCGTGCCAGCCGATATGGTCGTCGAAGCCGTGAACGTCGGCCGGATGCGGCTCCGGCAGCGGCCGGCCGAAGTACTCCTCGACCTTGGCCTTGAACTTCTCGAGGCCCCAGTCGTGGATCAGGTACTTCATGCGCGCCCGCTTGCGGTCCGCGCGGTTGCCGAAGTCGCGCTGCACCTTGATGATCGCCTCGGCCACGGCGAGCACGTCGTCGGGCTTCACGAACGCGAGCCGCTGGGCGAGCGCGGGGAAGGTGTTGGCGTTGCTGGGTGTGGTGCCTTGGCCGCCGCCGGCCAGCACGTTGAAGCCGATGATCTCGTCCCCTTCGGTGATCGCCAGGAAGCCCAGGTCCTGCGTATAGATGTCGACGCAGTTGTCGTTGGCCAGCGCGATCGCGGTCTTGAACTTGCGGGGGAGATAGGTGGGGCCGTAGATCGGCTCGTGGTCGGGCGGCCCCCCGGCGACGAGCTGGCTGTCGCCCGTCTCGGGGTCTTTCACCCAGATCTCGTGATACGCGCGGGTGCGCGGGGCCAGGTGGTCGGTCAGCCGGTCGGTGATCTCTTCGAGCTGCTGCTGCACCTTGCTCGCGCGGCGCGGCGCGGGGCAGCACATGATGTTGCGCTCCACGTCGCCGCAGGCGGCCAGCGTGGTGAGCTGCACCTGATTGATGCGGTGAATTGTTTCCCAGAGGTGCTCCTTGGCGATGCCATGGAGTTGCAGGGCCTGGCGGCTGGTGATCCGCAGCGTGGTGTTGCCCAGCTCGTCGCACAGGTCGAGCTCGGCCAAGAGCTGCGCGCTCGAGAGCCGCCCGCCGGGCACGCGGGTGCGGACCATGAAGATGAATTCTTTGTCCGACTTCTTGCCGCCGCTCGCGCGGCTGGCGGCGCGGGCGTCGCGGTCGTCCTGCTGGTAGGTGCCGTGGTGCTTGAGGAGCTGGGTGTTGTCCTTCGAGAAGAACGCCTGACCGTCGACCAACTCGCCGGGAATAGTTCCCCGCAGGTAGTTGCTTTCGATCTTGGCGATTTCGACGGGACTGGGCTTCGAGTCGGCCATGGGCGGGGCTGGCAGGGAAGGATGGGCAAGCGAAAGACAGGGCCTTAGGCGACCATGCTGATTAACATTGTCGTCATTTTGCGGGCCTCGGTCCAGGCAGTATAACCGCTGCGGCCCCTCTCGAATATCGCGACTTACGGCTGGAAAGGCAATCGCGGCAGCACCTTGCACCCCGACCCCACGCCCCCTCAGCTTGACCCTGGTCCGCTGGACAGCTCGCTGCCCCCCGCGCGGTGGACGCCGCTTTTGCTGTTGGCCACGGGGCTCGGCGCCGGCTACTCGCCGATCTTGCCAGGCACGTGCGGGGCGCTCTGGGGATTGCCGCTCACGTGGCTGCTGCTCGCGCTGCCGGCGCGGTGGGAGCAGGCTGCTGCGATGGTGGCGCTCGCGGCGGTGGGCCCATGGATCTGCGGCGCGGCCAGTCGAGCGCTGGGTCAGAAGGACCCGAGCGCGGTCGTCTACGACGAGATCGCCAGCGTGCCGCTCGTGTTTCTGCCGCTCGCTCCCGAGGCGCTGCAGAAGCCAGCCGTGTGGGTATGCGGCTTTCTCCTCATCCGCGTGCTCGACATCGTCAAACCGCCGCCGGTCGGCCAATTGGAGAAGCTACCCGGCGGCCTCGGCATCATGGCCGACGACCTGGCCGCGGGGGCGATGGCGGGGCTAGCGATGTGGCTTGTGTTGCGGTGGTTCTAAGGGCACGCAACGGCAGTCGCGCACAAGAACTCCGCATGGGCAATCAATCCCGAACCGGTAGCCGCGATCAGGCCTTACCTCGAGCCGCACTTGCTTGCAGCGCTCGATGCCGGGAGGACCAGCGCCTCGTAGCTCTTGAAGGACGCGGCTGAACTCGATCTTCGCGAGCCTTGCGCCTTGGCGAGAAACATTCCGCTCTGGGCTCTTGCTCAGCCTAAGTCCCAAACTCCGGGCGGCGCCGCAGGAGTTGGTTTTGCAGCCGTTGCACGATCGAGCTGTGCATCTGGCTGACGCGGCTTTCCGAGAGATCGAGCGTCGCGCCGATCTCCTTCATCGTCAACTCTTCGTAGTAGTAGAGGATGATGATCAGCCGCTCGTTGCGGTTGAGGCCCTTGGTGACCAACCGCATCAGGTCGGCCTTTTGGATCCGCCGCGTGGGGTCTTCCCCCTTCTTGTCCTCGAGAATGTCGATCTCGCGGACATCTTTATAGCTGTCGGTCTCGTACCACTTCTTGTTCAAGCTGATCAGGTTGACGGCGTTGGCGTCCGTCATCATCTTCTCGAGCTCTTGGACCGAAATCGCCATCTGCTCGGCGAGTTCGACCTCGGAAGGAGAACGGCCCAGCTTGGCCTCGAGCGTCTTGACCGCTTCGTTCAGCTTGCTGGCCTTCGAGCGGACCAACCGCGGCACCCAGTCCATCGTGCGCAGCTCGTCGAGCATGGCGCCGCGGATGCGGGGGACGCAGTACGTCTCGAACTTCACACCCCGCGAGAGGTCGAAGGCGTCGATGGCGTCCATCAGGCCGAACACGCCGGCCGAGATCAGGTCGTCGAGCTCCACGCCCTCAGGCAGGCGGGCCCAAATGCGTTCGCCGTTGTACTTCACCAGCGGCAAGTACATCTCGACCAGCCGGTTGCGCAGCTCTTGATTCGTGATGTCGACCTTGAAGGTCTGCCAAATCTGCTGCACGTCTTCCGGGGCCAGAGTCGTCGCCATGCCATCCTCCATGATCGCGTAGCAAGCCGCCGAACCAAATTCTCTCGCGCGTCGAGTCCGCCGGCGTCTTGCCGGCTAAGACTCTTGCGGTGTCATCCTCTGCCGCACGCCTGGCTACCCAGGCGGCCGGCCTTGTCCCGTGCGTTGTTCGCCCAGCTCGGCGAGCTCGGCGGCCAATCGCTCGCGGATCGAGGCTTCGACCGCGCCGCCGGCGATCTTGCCGACGACGTAGCCGATGCCGGCGAAAGCCACCAGCGCCAGCCAGCCGGCGTACAGCGTGCCGTTGACGCCGCCGCCGTGCAGCAGGCCGCGCCCCAGCACGGTGAGCAAGGCCAACGGCCCCAGCACTCCGGCGTAGATGCGACCCACAGCCGACCTCCGCAGCCGGCGTCAAACCGGCTGCAATCCGCAAACTTTAACGCACCGGTGCACGACGACACCGCGGGGTTATTATCGGCCGTGCTCGAGCGAACCTTGAGCCGAGCCCCGACGTCGAGCGAATCGCGCTGTCTCATGCTGCCAACGTTATCCAACTTCAATCGAACGAACCCCATTCTGCGTAGACTTTCCCCGAGAAGGTGGCTTGCCTAGGCGGCCGACGCCGTGGCCGAGCTGCCCAACACATACCCCTCGCCCTGCAACAGGGGCAGCAGCGCCTCGACCACGCGGTCGAAGGCCCCGGACGCCATGCCTGCCTCCTGGGTCGCGGGCGCTTGCACCGAGCGAACGAGTGCGGGGTCGCGGGGCACCGCGCCCAGCGCCGCCACTTCGCGCCCCAAGAACCGCCGGCAGGCCTGCTCGAGCCGCAAGTGCACTTGCTGCGCTTCGTCGGGCGAGCCGGCGGCGTTCACCAGCGTGAGCACGCGCGCCGTCGCCTGTTCCCCCAACACCTTCACACACGCATAGGCGTCCATGATCGCGTTCGCGTCCGGCGTGGTGACCAGCAACACAAGCTGCGCCGCTTGCCAAAAGCGGTGGCTCACTTCGCCAATGCCGTTGCCGGCGTCCACGATCACCACCTCGGCATAGCGCCCCAAGTCTTGCAGTTCGGCCATCAACCGCCGCTGCGCCGCGGGCGAGGCCAGCCGCTCGCTGTCGCGTCCCCAGGCCCCCGGCACCACCTGCACCCCGGCCGGCCCGCGCTGCATGACTTCGTGAACGGTCAGTCGGCCGGCCAGCACGTCGGCCACGCTTTCGTGGGCGTCGAGGCCGCAGAGGGCCGCCATGTCGCCGCCGCGAAGATCGGCGTCGACCAGCACCGGCCGACAGCCCAGCCGCGCGAGCGAGAGGCCGATTTGCACGGCGACCGTGGTTGTGCCTACGCCCCCTTTTCCGCCGGCCACCACCAAGAGCTTGGGCGCAGGCGCCATCGGCAGCGTCCCGCGGCGGGCCGCCTGCAACACGAGCTGACGCAACTCGTCGGCTTGATCGTGCATGGATCTCGTCAACTTCCAGGGGAGACAGACTCGCCGCGCGAGCCCAGGAGTGCGTTACGCCACCGCCGCCATGTCCATGCCGAGCACGGCCCGCGCCAGCCGCCGCCGCTCGGCCGGCTCGATGTCCTCCGGCACGTTTTGGCCGTTGGTCAAATAGCTCAGCGGCAACTTGCTCGCCCGCAGCAGCGGCAGCAGGTTGCCCAGGCCGCTCGACTCGTCGAGCTTGGTGAGGATCAGGGCCGTGGTGCCGACCGGCGCGAATTTCTCGGCGGTGCTGGCCAGGCTGGCGGCGCTGGCCACGCTGCTGAGCACCAGATGCACCTCGTCGGCCTGGGCCTCGCCGAGCATTGCCTTCAGCTCTTGCAGCTTCACCTCGTCGCGCGGGCTGCGTCCGGCCGTGTCGATCAGCACCAGGTCGAGATTCGAGAGCCGGCGGGCGGCCTCGCGCATCTCGCGGGGAGTCGACACCACCTCCATGGGCAGATCGATGATGTCGGCATAAGTGCGGAGTTGTTCGACCGCCGCGATGCGATAGGTGTCGACCGTGATGAAGCCCACCCGCCGCTTCTCGCGCAGGCGGTAGATGGCGGCCAGCTTGGCGATGGTCGTCGTTTTGCCCACGCCGGTCGGTCCGACGAGCGCCACCACGCGGCAGCGCCCCGGCGACACCGCCAGCGGCCCCGACACGCTCAACTCCTGCTCGATCTGGCGGGCGATCCGTGCCTTGAGCAGCACCGGATCGTTGAGCTCGTCTCCCTGCACCTCGCGGCGGACGCGCTCCACCAGCTCGCGGGCCAGGTCCTCGTGAACGTCGGCCTCGATCAGATCGGTGAAGAGCGGGAACAGCGCCGCCGGCAGTTCGTGCCCCGGAGCATGCGCGGTGCGGCGGCAGAGGTCGGCCACCATCGACTGCAAGTCGGAGAGCTGCGACTTGAGATCGTCGCGGTAGCGGGCGCGAATCTCATCGCTGCCAGGCCCCGCATCGGCTGCCACAGGGATCGGCGCAGGCGTCGGTTCCTGCGCCGCAAAGCGACTGGGCACGTGCACCTCGGCCGAGGCGGTCACTTCGAAGCGGCGGCCGGCGATCCAGCCCCACACGCCGCTCCGGCCCACCTCGCGGGTGTGCAGCACGGCGGCCTCGGGGCCCAATTCCTTGCGCACCTGTTGCAGGGCGGCCTGCAACGAGGCGGCGCGAAACGTGCGAACATCCATGTTCAGTTTCGTTCGTGCTTTGGCTAAGGGATATCGTTCCGGCCGCTAACGGCCGGGGGGCAAGTCGCTGACGATTCCCAGCGACTCGAGCTGCGTATCTCGCGTGACTTCGTTGTAACTGAGCACCGCCAACTGAGGCAGTTGCCCCGCGGTGATCTGCTTCATGCCGGGGCGCACCTGCGGGCTGACGAGCAGCACGCCTGGGCGTCCGGCGACGACCAGCTTCTCCACTTCCTTGGCGATGCCGCGGCACAGCGCATCGATCGCTTGCGGAGCGAGCCGCACGAACAGGCCGCGGTCGTTGTGTTCGATGCCTGCCCTCACCCGGTCTTCCACGGCCGGATCGAGCGTGACGACGAACAAGCGGCCCTGCGGATCGCGGTAGCGCGAGCAGATGGTGCGCGCCAGGCGGTGCCGCACGTACTCGGTGAGCAACACGGGGTCGCGGGTGCGGCCGGCGTAGTCGCCCAGCGTTTCCAAAATGGCGCTGAGTTGGCGGATCGGCACGCCCTCGCGGAGCAACATCTGGAGCACGGTCTGCACCTCGGCCAGCTTCATTTGGCCGGGGATCAATTCTTCGACCACGGCCGGCGACGTCTGCTTGAGCTCGTTGACCAGATGCCGCGTGGCGTCGCGGGTGAGGATTTCGTCGGCGTGCTTGCGTACGATCTCGGTGAGATGCGTGGCCAACACGCTGGCAGGCTCGACCACGGTGTAGCCGTACATCTCCGCCTGGTCGCGCACGCCGGGGTCGATCCACAGGGCGGGCGTGTTGAAGGCCGGCTCCCGCGTGGCGATGCCAGGCACCTTTCCGCTGGTGGCGCCCGCCTCCATGGCCAGCAGCATGCCCGGCTGCACCTGGGCGTCGGCCACCGGCACGTCGGCGATCTTGATGCGGTAGCGCGTTTGGTCGAGCCGCATGTTGTCGCGAATGCGGACCTTGGGCATGATGATGCCCACCTCGGCCGCCACGTTGTGGCGCACGCGTTGAATGCGCTCGAGCAAGTCGCCGCCGCGCTTGGGATCGGCCAGGCGAATCAGCCCCACGCCGATCTCGAGCTCCATCGGATCGACGGTCATGTAGTCTTCGATCCGCTCTTCCGGCTTCTTCGTGGCCTCGGCCTTCACCTTGGCCTCGCTGGCGGCCTGTTCGTTGCGGGTACGGCGCGTGAGCATGAGCGCGAGGCCCCCGCAGCCGGCGCCGAGCGTCAAGAGCGGGATGGTTGGCAGATTGGTGAAGACCAGCACGCACAAGAACGCCCCGGTGACGTAGAGCGCTTGCGGACGCGAGAACAACTGCTGCAGGAACTGGACCGGCAGGTTGCTCTCGGTCGTGCTGCGGGTGACGAGCAAGCCGGCGGCCAACGAAATGAGGAACGCCGGCACCTGGCTCACCAGGCCGTCGCCAATCGTCAGCTTGGTGAAGAGCGAAGCGGCTTCCGACAGCCCCATGCCGGCGCCGATCATGCCGATGAGCAGGCCGCCGACGATATTCACGATGGTGATTGCGATGCCGGCGATGGCGTCGCCGCGGACGAACTTGCTGGCGCCGTCCATGGCGCCGAAGAAGTCGGCCTGGTGTGTAATCTCTTGGCGGCGGCGCTGGGCCTCGCGTTCGTCGATGATGCCGGCGTTCAGGTCGGCGTCGATCGCCATCTGGCGGCCCGGCATGCCATCCAAGGCGAAGCGGGCGGCCACTTCGCTGATGCGCGTGGCGCCCTTGGTGATGACCAAGAACTGAATCAGGATGATGATCACAAAGATGATGACGCCGACGACCACGTTGTCGCCGGCCACGAACTCGCCGAAGGCGCGGACCACGCCGCCGGCCGCGTCGAGGCCGTCGGTTTCCGCGTGGGTCAGGATCCGCCGCGTGGTGGCCACGTTCAGCACCAGGCGAGCAAGCGTCGTCGTGAGCAACAGCGAGGGGAAAATGCTGAACTCGAGCGGCGTGCGCACGTAAATCGTGGTCAGCAGCACGAGGATGGCCACGCAGATGTTGCCGGCCAGCAATACGTCGAGCAGCTCGGCCGGCAGCGGGACCATGATCACGAGCACGCTGGCGATCATCGCCAGCGGCAAGATCAGGTCCTGGCGCTTGGCCAAGATGGACAACAGGTTGCCGCGGGCCGCAGTCCCCGAGGCCATGCATCAACTCCCAGTGCCGACGAACGAAAAGTGCGCGAAGCGACTGCCGATAAGGGGATAAGGGGCGGAACCGTACTTTAAAGAATGATTAAAGTCCAGGCCGCTTGCTGCCGAGCGGGGCACGCTGAAACCGGGCCGCTTGCCGCAGCCCATCGTGCTAGCACGTAGCCGGCACACTCCGTGTGCCGATTGCTGAAGCGGCGCGAGCGCTGTTCGGCGCGACTCGCCACTAAGCTTGAAGCGCTCGACGCGAGCCCAGACGGCGTACCCACCTCAGCTTTCGGCACACGGGAGTGTGCCTGCTACGAATACGGGCGGCGCTCGCGATTCCCCTTCCGCGCCGCGCCATCCCCCGCTACACTTCGCGGCCCAATTTCGCCCCAGGGCATGGCGGCCCAGAGAAGCGCGAAAGGGCAGGCGCACGCGCGAGCCCCCAGATCGGCGCTCGCACTCCGCGCTCTTTGGATCCAACGCCGCAACTTTGATTTCCCGGATGCCCTGGTCCCCAGGGCATCTTGCCGGGCACGCGACAAGGAGGTCGCCTGTGCTCTCGCGCTGGCCTATTCGCGACAAGCTGCTCATCGGCCTCGGGCTCTTGCTCGTGATCGTGGGCTGTCTCTCGGCCAGCGGCATCGTCGGGCTTTACAACTACCGCGCGCTCGTCAAGAGCCTCAGCGATCGCGCGGCCGAATTGCGGCCCGCTGCCGAGCTAGGACGCGAGGCGGGCGAGCTGCGGCTCAACCTCAGCAAACGCCGCGCGCTGGCGGCCATGGTCGATTCCGAGCTCGAGGCCGCCCTGACCCCTGCGGCCGCCGACCCCAAGAAACTCGAGCGCGAGTTCCGCGAAGGCCTGCGCGACTTTCGTCAGGCGCTCGCCCGCTATCGCCTTCAACTCGGCGCCGAGATGCGGCATCGCTCGCAGATCAACGACCGCGGCCGCGAGTGGGCCGATGTCGAACAGATCGAAACCTTGCTCGCCGAAATCGAGCGCCTCGAGCCTGCAGGGCAGTGGCAGTTCGACGACGAAACGGGCGATCCCCTCGGCAGCGCCCTCACCGAGCTGCACGAGCTGACCGCCGAGCTCCCCAGCCACTTGCACGAGCGCATCCACGACCTGGCGGGCGGCGTGCGGCTCAAGTACCGCACCCTGATCGTGCTCACCTGGTTCACCACGTTGGCCACGGCCCTGTTTCTCGCCGTCTTCGTCCGGCTCTTCTACACCTGGGTTTTCCGCCCGCTACGGCTCCTAGTGAAGGGCTCGCGGCGTGTGGCGGCCGGCGACTTCGACTACCGCATCCGCCTCGACAGCCGTGACGAAATGGCCGAGCTGGCCGAAGCCCTCAACGACATGACGGCCCGCTTCCAGGAGATTCGCGGCAACCTCGACTACCAGGTGCAGGAGCAAACCCGCCAGATCGTCCGCAGCGAGCAACTCGCCAGCGTCGGCTTTCTCGCCGCCGGCGTGGCCCACGAGATCAATAATCCGCTGGCCTCGATCGCCCTCTGCGCCGAATCGCTCGAAGGGCGGTTGGCCGATGAGTTGCCCGCCGATAGCCCGCAGCAAGGCATCGTGCGGCAGTACTTGCAGATGATCCAGACCGAGGCCTTCCGCTGCAAAGAGATCACCGGCAAGCTGCTCGACTTCTCGCGGGCAGGCAGCCCGCAGCGCGAGCCGACCGAGCTCCGCGAGCTGGTGCAAAGCGTCACCAGCGTCATCAAGCATCTCGACAAGTACCACGATCGCCAGGTGACCCTGCTCGACGGGCCGCCCGTCGTCGCTCCGGTCAGCGCCCCGCAGATCAAGCAGGTGGTGCTGAATCTGATCACCAACGGGCTCGACAGTGTCGAGCCCGGAGGGCAAGTGAACATCGAAGTCCGTGCCCGCCGCGGCATGGCCGAGCTCGTGTTCACCGACAACGGCTGCGGCATGACCGACGAGGTGCGCGAGCATCTCTTCGAGCCGTTCTTCACCCGCCGCCGCTCGGGCCAAGGCACGGGCCTGGGCTTATCGATTTCGTATCGCATCGTCGCCGATCACGGGGGCTACATCGAAGCCACGAGCGAAGGCCCAGGCCGCGGATCGCAATTCCGCGTGGGCTTGCCGCTTGCGGTCCGACAGAAGGAGACCGGCCATCGCCACCAAGCCGCCTAAAAAACTCAAGCTGCTCTTCGCCGACGACGAACGCTCGCTGCAAGAGCTAATGAGCCTGGAGCTGCCGCGCCTGGGGCACGAAGTGACCGTCTGCCCCGACGGCGTCACCGCCGTGGCCGCGCTCGAGCGCAACAGCTACGACTGCTTGCTCGTGGATCTCGACATGCCGGGGCTCTCCGGCATCGAGGTCATCGCGCGGGCGAAGGAGCTTGCCCCCGACGCCGACGCCGTCGTGCTCACCGGCAAGTCGTCGCTCGAAACGGCGGTGGCCGCGCTGCGGCATGGCGCGTTCGACTACCTGACCAAGCCCTGCAAGCTCACCGAGCTGCAGGCGTTGCTCAATCGCGTGGCCGACAAGCGCGAGCTGACCAACAAATACCGCGCCGCCAAGCGACAGCTCGAACGCCTGGAAGGCAAGTCGCAGCTCGTAGGCGAGTCGGGGCCCATGCAGCGCGTGCGGCAGCTCATCAGCAAAGTAGCGCCCACCAACAGCACGGCGCTGATCCTGGGCGAAACCGGCACCGGCAAAGAGCTGGTCGCCCGCGCGCTGCACGATCAAAGCCTGCGCCGCGAGCACCCCTTTGTGGCCATCAACTGCGGGGCCTTGCCAGAAAGCCTGATCGAAAGCGAGCTGTTTGGCCATCGCAAGGGGGCCTTCACCGGGGCCGACGAGCACCGCGTGGGGCTGTTCGAAGTCGCCAGCGGCGGCTCGCTGTTCCTCGACGAAATCGGCGAGCTGCCCAAGTCGATGCAGGCCAAGCTGCTGCGAGCACTCGAGAGCCGCGAAATCCGCCGCGTGGGGGAGAACCAGTCGATCTCCATCGACGTGCGGGTGATCTGCGCCACGCACCGGCGGCTCGATGAAATGGTCGAGACGGGCGACTTCCGCGAAGATCTCATGTTCCGCGTCAACACCTTCGAGATCGCGCTCCCCAGCTTGCGGGAGCGGATCGAAGACGTGCCAGAGCTCGCCCGGCATTTGGCGGGGCGCTTCCGCCAAGGCCTGCGTCCCGGCGACGAGGTGTTCACGCCCGAGGCGCTCGAGGCGCTCAAGGCCTACTCGTGGCCCGGCAACGTGCGCGAGCTGGCCAACGCGATCGAGCACGCGACGATCCTCTGCGAACGGCTGCCGATGGCGGCCGAGCACCTGCCTGACAAACTCGACCGCCGCCGCGCCCGCCCCCCGCAAGCGTTGCGGGCAGTGGGCCCCATGAGCCTGCGCGAGATCGAAATGCAAGCGATCCACCAAGCACTAGAACGCCACGCGGGGAACAAACCACGGGCGGCGGAGGAACTGGGGATTAGTCTGAAGACGCTGTATAATAAGCTGAATCAGGCGAGTGCGCTGGATCGGACGGCTTAGGGGGAGGACGCGCCAACGAGTGGTTTCGTGCAATTCTCTCTACTCCAATCCTCTCGGTCTGCTCTGAACCTCGTGTATCAGCCCCGATAGGGGCGCCAGAGGTCAGCCCAGGGCCAGCGAAGCGCAGCCCTGGGTAAGGCGCCCCACACGACCAAAGAGCCCCAGCGGGGCGACATAAGAAAGCACTATGACCCCGCGCTTCACCCTCCGCGCCCTCTTGGTCGCCTGTTCCCTGGCCTGCGTCGCCGCGGCGATTGTTGGCGACGCCTACTTTGGCAAGCGGCGGCAGGAGCAGTTGTTTGCCGAGGCTGAGGCGGCCGTGCGGGCTGACGGCGCGAGGCGGGCGACCCATGAATTGAAGTCGGGCGAGTATTGGCTCTACCTTCAAGGCGAGCGGCTCTCGCCGCGCTCCGTCCGGGCGCTCGGTCCGGCGATGAAGGTTTCGCATCTCGGCGTCAGCGGCAGGGTCTCTCCCGAGGTCCGCCAGCTGCTGGCCGAGCGGTTCCGCGAGCGGCCCACCGGCTTCATGCAAATGAACCCCTCACCCCAGGCGCCGAAGTTCGCCGTGTGGGAGCGGCGCTGAGGCGCCGGTCCTGAAACTTCTGTCGCCCCGCCGGGGCTTCAACCTGGCCAGATCGCCCGCGTAAGCCAGGGCTGCGCTGCGCTGGCCCTGGGCTATTTTCGGTCGCCCCTCCGGGGCTGCATCTCAGGCGGCCTGCCGGCCGTTGACCCGGCTTGCCGGCGGGCTAACCTTTAGGAGCAATTGCTCGCCGCCCTCTCCCTCGCCGAGGAGCTCCTGGATGTTCCGCCTGCCAACACGTTCTCCCCTGGTGCTGGCCCTCTTGCTCGCCGCAGGCGGACTGCCCAGCCTCGTCCGCGCCCAGGAGCCCCCCTTGCGTTATCCCCCGGCCCGCCAAAGCGATCAGGCAGACGACTACCACGGCGCGATCGTCCGCGATCCGTTCCGCTGGCTCGAAGACACCGACAGCCCGGAAACGCGGGCTTGGATCGAAGCCCAGAACCAGCTCACCGAAGGCTATCTGGCCGACGCTCCGGGGCGTGAGTGGCTGCGGCAGCGGCTCACCAAGCTTTGGGACTTCGAGCGCTTCGGCGTTCCCCTTGCCCGCGGCGGGAAGTATTTCATCACCCGCAACGACGGCCTGCAGAACCAGAGCGTGCTCTACGTGCAGTCGTCGCTCGAGGGCGAGCCCCGCGTGCTGCTCGACCCCAACACGCTCTCGACCGATGGCACGGTGGCCCTCGCCGGCTGGGAGCCCAGCGACGACGGCAAGCTGTTGGCCTACGGCCTGGCCAACGCCGGCAGCGACTGGCGCGAGTGGAAGGTCCGCGACGTCGAGACCGGCAAAGACCTGAGCGACCACCTGCAGTGGGTCAAGTTCTCGGGAGTCTCTTGGACCCCCGACGGCAAAGGGTTCTTCTACAGCCGCTACGACGAGCCGAAGCCCGGCCAGAGCCTGCTCGAGGCCAACTACTTTCAGAAGCTCTACTACCACAAGCTGGGCCAGCCGCAGTCAGAAGACAAACTGATCTACGAACGGCGCGACGAAAAGGAGTGGGGCTTCGGCGGCTACGTGACTGAGGATGGGCAATACCTGATCATTAGCGTGCGCCGCGGCGCCGAGCCCAAGGACCAACTGTTCTATTTGGACCTCGAGCAGCCCGGCGCGAAGGTCGTGGAGCTGATCACCGGCTTCGACGCGCAATACAACTTCCTCGGCAACGAAGGCCCGGTCTTCTGGGTGCATACCGATTGGCAGGCGCCGCGCGGCCGGATTGTGGCCGTCGACACCCGCAAGCCCGAACGCGACGGCTGGAAAGAAGTGGTGCCGGAGTCGGCGGAAACGATCTCCGCCGCCACGCTGGTGGGCGAGCGGTTCATCGTCAACTACCTCAAGGACGCGTACTCGCAGATCAAGCTGTTCGAGCTCAGCGGCAAGCTCGACCGAGAGCTGCCGCTGCCCGGCATTGGCACGGTCGACGGCTTCTCCGGCCGCCGCCCCGACAAGCAAACCTTCTACGCCTATACGAGCTTCACGACGCCGACCACGATCTACCGCTACGACTTCGCGGCGAACCAGGCGAGCGTGTTCCGCGCGCCCCAGGTCGACTTCGACCCCAACAAGTACGAGACCAAGCAGGTCTTCTACACGAGCAAGGACGGCACCAAGGTGCCGATGTTCATCACGGCCAAGAAGGGGCTCGAGCGGAACGGCCAGAACCCTACGATCCTCTACGGCTACGGTGGTTTCGACATTTCGATCACCCCCAGCTTCTCGGTGAGCAACGCCGTGTGGCTCGAACTGGGCGGAGTCTATGCGGTGCCGAACCTCCGCGGCGGCGGCGAGTATGGCCGGTCTTGGCACGAGGCGGGCCGGCGCGGCAAGAAGCAGAACGTGTTCGACGACTTCATCGCCGCGGCCGAGTTTTTGATCTCCGAGAAGATCACCTCGCCAGAGCGGCTGGCCATCATGGGGCGCAGCAACGGCGGCCTGCTGGTGGGCGCGTGCATGACGCAGCGCCCCGAGCTGTTCGCCGCGGCGCTGCCGGGCGTGGGCGTGATGGACATGCTGCGGTTCCAGAAGTTCACGATCGGCTGGGCCTGGGTGCCGGAGTTCGGCTCGGCCGACGACCCGGAGGCCTTCAAGTGGCTGGCGGCCTATTCGCCGCTGCACAACTTGAAGCCAGGTACGCAGTACCCCGCCACGATGGTGGAGACGGCCGACCACGACGACCGCGTGGTTCCGGGGCACAGCTTCAAGTTCACCGCCGCCTTGCAGCAGGCCCAGAGCGGCGGCGCCCCGACTCTTGCGCGCATCGAAACCAAAGCCGGCCACGGCGCTGGCACGCCCACCTCAAAGCTCATCGACGAGGCGACCGACCGGCTGAGCTTCTTGCTCAAGGTGATGCAGGTGTCGCCGCCGGAATAGACTTCAGCCGAGCGGCTTTGAAGCGGCTTCCAAGTGCTGCGCGACGCGTTCAGCGGCCGCTTCGCCGCTCGCCACGCACTGCGGCACGCCCACGCCGTGGTAGGCGTTGCCGGCCAGCGCCAGTCCTGGACTGCGCTCGAGCGCTTGCTCGATGCGCGCGATCCGATCGAGATGCCCCAGATGATAGAGGGGCATCGCCTGCGGCCAACGGATCACCTGGCGCCACTTGGGGGGCGCGCTGATCTTCAGCAGATCGGCCAGTTCTTCCTCCGCCGCGCAGGCGAGCGCTTCGTTGGGCTGCTCGAGCAACTCCGGTTGCAGTTCGCCGCCGAGAAACGCCCGCACGAGCACCTGCCCCGGCGGGGCGCGGCCGGGGAATTTTTCGCTGGCGAAGCTGCCGGCCAGGATCCGCCGCCGCTCGCACGCCGGCACGACGAAGCCAAACCCGTGCAGCGGCCAGCCAAGGTCGCTACGGTCGTAGGCCAGCGCCACCACGGCGCTGCTGGCGTGGGCGATGCCGCCCAGGTCGGTGCTCAGCGCAGCGTCAATCGCGCGCAGCAAGGTTGCGGTCTTCAGGGCGGGCGCGGCCAGCACCACGGCGTCGAAATCAGCCGCTTGGCCAGCGGCTGTCAGCCGCCACGCACCGGAGGGCAAGCGCTCCAAACGCTCGACGGGCGTGCGCAAGCGCAGGGCGCCTGCCGGCAGCCGCGCGGCCAGCGCTGCGACCAGGCTCTCCATCCCCTCGCGGGGCGCGACGAACAACGAGTAGCGAGCCCCGCTCGTGGCGCGATCCGCATCGGCATCGCGGGCGCCGCCGCGCAGGGCCGCTCGGGTCAGGCTGCCGTATTGCCGTTCCATCTGGGCGAATCTCGGCAGCGTGGCCAGCAGGCTGAGCCGCTCGGGGTCGGCCGTATAGATGCCCCCCACCAGCGGCTGCACCAACCGTTCGTAGGCCTCGGCCCCCAGTCGACGGCGGGCGAACTGCGCCAGGCTCTCGTCGGTCGTCTCCTGCCGCGGCCGCACGAACCGCTCGGCCGCCAGTCGCAGCTTGCCGCGAAGGCTCAGCGTGGGAGTAGTGAGAACCGGCCAGAGCAAGCTCGGCGAGAGGAGCGAGAAGCCGGCCGGCACGGGCTGGAGCCGCCCTCGCGACACCACGTAGGCCCGCCGCTCGCCAGGCGTCGTCTCGATCAGCTCGTCGCCACAGCCGATCCGCCGGGCCAGGTTCGTGGCCGCCGGCAGGCTGGTGAGGAAATTGTCGGCGCTTAACTCGAGCAAACAGCCGTCGCGGCGAATGGTTTGCAGGAGACCGCCGGGGCGGTCGGCTGCCTCGAAGACGGTCAGCTCGCAGTCGGGCCGAAGTTCTTTGAGGCGATGCGCTGCAGCCAGCCCCGAGATGCCAGCCCCAACGACGGCCACGCGCGGCCGCCCCCCGGCCGCTGGCCGAGCGACTTCAGATTCCTCCTGCGAGCGATGCATGATTTCCATTGAACCATGAGCGGGCAAACGGAAACAACCGGCTGCGCTCGCGGCCGGGGCTCAACCACCGGTTCGCGAGAGCGGACCCTACTTGCGAGCGAAGCTCGGGCAGCGGACATTCACTCTAAGCCCCTGCGCCGGCTTCGGTTGCCGGCATCGCGCCCGCCTCCTATCATGACCCGTTCGGGCAGCCGCCCCACCCCTACTCCCATCCCGGGCTAGCAACGCTTGAACGATCTGATCCTCCCTTGGCACTGGGCTGCCTTCGCCGCGTTCGTCACGGCGATGCTCGTCCTCGACCTGTTCGTCCTCCACCGGCATGCCCACGAGCCGACGCTCCGGGAGTCGGCCGGCTGGACGATCATGTGGAGCGCCCTGGCCCTTTCGTTCTGCGGGCTCATCTGGTGGTGGCTGGGGCATTCGGCGGCCAGCGAGTTCCTCACCGGCTATCTGGTCGAGTGGTCGCTGTCGATGGACAACGTGTTCGTCTTCGCGGTCATCTTCGGCTTCTTCCGAGTGCCGCTCCAGTACCAATACCGGGTGCTGTTCTGGGGCATTCTGGGCGCCGTGGCGATGCGGCTCACGTTCATCATCGTGGGGGCCGAGCTGATCCAGCGGTTCAACTGGATCATGGTCATCTTCGGCGCCTTCCTGATCTACACGGCCTTCAAGCTGGCCTTCAGCGGCGACAACGAAGTCCACCCCGACAACAACATCCTCATGCGGGTTGCCCGCAAGTTCTTTCCGGTCGCCAAAGGGGACCACGGAGACAAGTTCTTCGTGATCGAAGACGGCCGCCGGGCAATGACCCCGCTGTTCTTGGTGCTCTTGGTGATCGAGAGCACCGACGTCCTGTTCGCGGTCGACAGCGTGCCGGCGATCTTCGGCGTGGTGAACAAGCAGGCGGATTATTTCCGCTTCATCGTGTTCACCTCGAACGTATTCGCCATCCTCGGCTTGCGGGCGCTCTACTTCCTGCTAGCGGGCGTGATGGGCATGTTCCGTTACCTGAACTACGGGCTGAGCGCGGTGCTGGCGTTCGTGGGCATCAAGATGCTGGCCGAGTTCTTCGTGCCGCACGAGGCAGGGCACCATCTGATTCCCCCCTGGGCGTCGCTGGTGGTGATCGTGTCGCTGTTGGGGATCTCGGTCGTGGCGTCGCTGCTGGCGGGACCGGAGCGGGAATCGGGTGACAAAGAGGGGACTGGGGCGACCGAAGAGAGCGATAAGAGCCCCGAAGGGGCGCCAAGAAGTTAGCCAGGGGCGCAAGCCCCTGGAACTCGCCGCCCGAGAGCACAAAGCCCTGAAAGGGCGACACAATAGTGCAGGAGGCGCTTTCTTTCGCCCTTTCAGGGCTTCCTATTCGTCGGCCCGCTCGACCAGACCAGGGGCTCGCGCCCCTGGCTAACATCTGTTCGCCCCTCCGGGGCTTCATGGTTGCTTTCGCAGACACCGCACAACCCTCATCACCGGCCCGCCACGGTTTATCCAAACTTCCGCATCCGCACGTTCACGTTTGTGCCGGCGATCCGTCGATAGACTCTACGGGCTGCACAAACTCTGACACCCTGGACGCGGATGGCCACTCGCTCGTTTCGGCGTCGTGACGCGCACTTCGTGCTCCTGCTCGAACAGGATCGGGCACTCGCCGACGAGCTGACCGCCGGCCTGCGATCGGCGGGTTTGACCTGCGGCTGGGCCGGAGACGAAGCGGCTGCCCGCGCGGCCGTGCTGGCCCGAGCGCCGGGTTTGATCGTGGCCGCGACCTGGGTGGGCAAGCGGCGGGGCTGCGAGATCTGCGCGGCGCTCGAGGCGCCGCTGGTCCCGGTCATCTATTTGTCGGAGAGCCAAACGGCCGACGTGATCTGCCGCCGCGGTCCCGCGGGGGGCGTCTATAGCCTCCGGAAGCCTTGTTCGCCGGAAGTTCTGGCGGCCTTGGTCAACGGCCTGCTGGCGGTCAAACCGACGCGCCGCGTCCGCCGGCCTCGCGCGCGGTCGCTGCCGGTGCTCGTGCAGTAGGCCGAGCAAAGGGCAGACCACTTCGCGCTGCGCGGCGCGATGACGTTCCCGGTGAATCCGTGTCTTCGTGGCTCAAGCCCCTTCTCCCTTCGCGCATGCCTTGCAGCGCGCTTGCCGCGCAAAGTAGGCCCGTAGGCCGCCCATGCGCTGGCCGCACCGCGGGCACACTAGGCCGTAGTGCTTGGCGACCGTCGCTCGGCCCAGGCCAAAGAAGGCAGCCAGCAACACGCTGCCCAGGATCGCGCTCACGCACATGAGCCAGATCCATACGGGGCCGTGCTCGTCTTGGTATTGCCCGACGACGGCGATCACGGCCCAGAGATAGAACCACGCGCTGCCCAAGAGTGCGGCGCAGCGTGCGGCCAACAGAGCCCAGCGCCGGCGCGCGAGCATGCCCCAGATCAACAGCGCGGTGGGCGGGAAGAAGAACAAGCTCTTGGCCACCTGGCCGTTCTCGCGGAAGTAGCCGTGGCTGATTTCGAGGGTGAACAGGCTGAGAAAGAGAATGGCGGTGAGCACGCCCACGAGGAGCCCGGCCGGGAGCCGCGCGGTCGAGGTTGTAGCAGCCGAATCGTGACGCGTGTTCATGTCATTCTCGCGAGAGGAGGGCGGCTGGCCGATGTAGCCGGCACACTCCGAGGCCGTGAGTTTTTGCGCCTAGCAGTGTGATTTTGGATTGGTGCGGCGGGGGGAGCGCGTTTTTTTTGTTTTTTGAGCGGAGCTGCGGGATTCTCCTCGTTGTCTCATGGGCGAAGCGGTGCGGCGGTCGCGGGCGAGCTGCTGCTGCCTGGCCGCTCAACTTCCTCCGTCGGCCGTTTCCCTGCGAGGTTCGGAGCCGGCAGGCCTGCAGGACATTGTGGGCGATTGCGTAGAGCGCAGCCGGCCAGCAGCCCTTGCCCGCGCCGCGGACGGGCATTTGTCGGAGGCCGCGGTTCCGCGCCAACGCGTTCACCCATTCACGTCTGACGGCGCCGCAGCCGATAGATCTGCTTGGCCGTCGCCGCGCCCATCCGCGCCTCCACGCAGACACGCCCGCGCCATCGCCTGCCTTCTTGGCGTAGGGTCCTTGCCTTGGGCGAGCTGCTTCTGCTCTTTGAGCGCGCGTACATCACGTGCACCCTGCGGCAGCGGCCAGCTCGATCGAGGGCAGGCCGCGAACCCGCCATCGACCACATGTGCCTGTTCCGGCACGCGGCGGTTCCGCAACTGCCGCAGCATGGGCGGTAGTTGCTCGAAGTCCGTGCCGGCCGGGGTGGCATCGACGCCCACGATGATGCCCGAGCCGGTGTCGGTGCAGAACTGCACGTTGTAGCCTTCCGGACCGATAGCCGCCGTCGGAGAACTGCATCACTTCCTCGCCTCGGGATCGGTGGTCGAGGGCAGCGGCTCGCCGCGGCGTTCGGCTACGTTTTCAGCGCAGCTTGCCGCGCTTACCGCGACATCGATGTGTTGCCTTCAACCGCCGCGCTTGGCGTTCCGCGGCGGCCCGCTCCGCGCCGCCTGCCGCTGCCGCTGGTGGAGTTCCTCCGGCGACTCGGCAAGCTGCTTGAGCGCTTGCACCTGGGCCGCGGGCTTCCGCCGGCGATGACCACCGTTGGTCAGGCGCGGATAGCTCGCCTTGCCGGGCGCGGCCCACGCGCATGCCGTCTTGAGCCACGCGACCGGGATCACTTGCTTCCTGGCCAGAGGGCGGCCACGAGTTGCGTCAGCAGTTCGTCCCAACGCGCGTCGCCCCGCGAACGAAAGTCGGCCAGCAGGTGATAGTTCACGCTCACGCCGCCGCACAGCCAGCGATAGGCCGCCCGCGTTTCGCACAACCGGGCCAGCTCTTCATGCTGCTGACCGCGTCCAAGGTGGCGTAGACCCATTGCCGCCACCAGCAGCCGCGGGTCGGTGGCGTCCCGGCCCACGTGCCCTTCGACGGCAAGTGCGGACTCGACAGCCAGCCCGCGAGCGGCAGCCGGCTGACGGCCGCCCACACCAGCCGTGCCCGATGGTCGGGTTCGAGCAGCTCATCCAGCCGCGGAGCACTGCATTCCACCGACGCGCTGCGGCACACGCAACCGAGGCCTCCCGCGGCAATTTCGGACGGCCGACGACTCCCGCGCCCTTCTCGAACAACAAGCGATCCATCCTGGAACCTCGACCCACGCCAACTTCGCCCACCACCCCGCGCCAACCAAGCTAGCGCCCCCTCCCCTCACTCGAAAAGCCCAAAAAATCACAGGCTCTCCGTGTGCCGAATGCTGGGGCTTTGACAACATCTCTTGGCGAGGTCAACTCGCCGAACTGCGCGAGCGCCGCACCAGCTCTCGGCACACGGAGTGTGCCGGCTACGTTAAGGGCCGGCGGAGGGGGATCCTCCGCCGGCCCGGCCTCTTCTCGGTTCCTTGCTTCAGGAGCGGCCTAGCGCCGTTGCAGGGTCGGCGGAGTCGTGCTGGGATCGCCGATCACTTCGCCCCCGGCCCGAGTGATCAAGGCCCGCAGCGACTGCTCGTCGACTTTGTCCTGAATGAACCGCACCGAGCCGTCGCCGAAGCCAGCGTTGAACCCGCCGGGGAAGAAGCCGCCGAACTTGGGCAGCGGCTGCTTAGCGTCGTACTCGATGTCCTCCGGTTTGGTCCAGGGGATCTCGCGCTTGGCTTCCACGATCATGAGCGTGTTCGACGTGCCGTCCGTGATGTCGGCAAAGGTCGGCGCCTTGTTGTCGCCGAACATCGGGCCGGCGCCGGTGAGCACGAAGTAGGCCGTGTTGGTGCTCTTCGCGTCGTCCCCCGGGTTGCGGAAGACCGCCGGCATCTGCGCGAGCACGCGGCGGTTGGCCTCGCTGTCCCACGGCTCGTCGAACTTGTACTGCCGGTAGAGCGCATCCTGTTCGATATACGGCAAGATGGCCACCCGCCAACTGTAGGGGGTTTTGCCGTTGGGGCCATAAAGGACCGCGGCCGGGAATTTCTGATTGGCGTCGGCGAAGTTATGCATCGCCAGCGCGATCTGCTTCATGTTGTTCATGGCCTGCGTGCGGCTGGCCGACTGGCGGGCTTGCGCGACCGCTGGCATGAAGATGGCCGCGGCCACGGCGCCGTTGTAGCGGCTGGTGGTCGAGATCCGCACGAGCTTCTCGTCGGCCTTGATTTCGGTCTTGGTGAGCAGATCCTCGGCCAGGGCCAGGAGCTGCGGTACGCCCTCAGGGGCGTCGGGCTGACGAAGCAACGTCTGCCGGAACTGGGTAGTCAGGTTCTTGAGCAGGACTTTGAGCGCTCCGGCGGTCTCGGCCACGCTCGTCGCCGCGTCTTTTGACCCAGTCGCCGCCACGGCGGAGACTTGCATCCCTCCGTTGACATGCGCGCTGCCGACGAGCGACTGCGTGTTCGTGAGCAGCGGTCCCACCGCCGCGATCACCGATCCCGCATCGCCCGGAGTGCGGTGCTGCTGGATCATGGCGACTGGATCGAAGCCGGTGGCGGCCTTGATTCCGTCGAGATTCACCGCGAAGCGGGCCTGCCCGGCCGGCTGCGCCCTCCACTCATCGGCCCAAACGGGGCCTGGCAGGCCGTCGAAGCCGCCCTGGGCCGTGGTGATCGCCAGGCGAATCTGCGGCTCGCTGCCGACGATCAGCAGATCGTCGCTCGCCTTGAACGCCGCGCCAGGATGCACGTCGGCCGCGAACAGATAGCTGGTCCCGCCGAACTGCCGCGTCTCCACCTTGGCCTTCTTGCTCATCAGGTCCGCGATGCCCGAGACCCCCACGCCGCGGAAGATCAACAGCGGCTCCGTCTGATGGATGTTCCCCTGCACCGTGGGCAGGACGAACATCACCTCTTCGAGCTCGCTCAACTTCATGCCCGTCTCGCGCTCGACTTGGGCCGTCCAGTCGAACTTCTTCACGAACTCCCCAATGCCCGGCTCCGCCAGCAACTCCGCCGGGCGCACCGCCAGCACCGCGAGCGCTTCGGCCGGCACGAACTTCAGGCTGAACTTCTCGGCGCTCGTTTGACCCGCCGCGCCCACGCCTGCCTGGGCCAGGGCGGAGTTGCTCTCGGGTCCGCGCAAGCCCGCCACCAGCAGCGCCGCGCACACAACCGCGGTCACGGCCGCCAGCCGCGTGCGCCAGGGGGTTGCCCGCCAGGGCTGATTTTGTTGATGACGCAACATCTCGATCCTCCTCAAGAAAGTGTCCCGACGGGGAAAAAAGGGCCGAGCGGCCCAGACGACCGGTTGGGTGTCGCGCCGCAGCGCCAGTTGGGCGAGTGCCCGCAAGTAGGCGGTGCGGCTGCCTGCGACCTGTGCGCCCCATTCGTCGGCGGCCAGTTCCTGCTCGAGCCGCAGCCGGCGCACCAACCAGTGCACCAGTGGATGGTAGAAGTGCAAAGCCAAGCCCAACTGGGAGAAGAGCCAGGCTGGATAGTCCCCCCGGCAAACGTGCGCGAGCTCATGCGCCAGCACCGCCCGCCGCTCGCCGTCGCTCCAGGTCCGCCAGTCGAGCGGCAGCAACAGCAGCGGCTTCCGCCAGCCGACGACTGCCGGCGACGAGACAAGCGCCGACTCCCGCGGCTCGATCGGCCGGGGGCAACTCATTTCGGCCTGCAGCACGACGAGCTCGTCGAAAAGCTCCGCATCGACGATCGGCTGACTCTCGCGACGATAACGACGCACCGCCCACAGACCAACGAACAACCGCCCCACGCAGAGCAGCGCGCCCAACCCGAGCACAATCGCGGGCCACGGCGTGGCCCGCGGGGCGTCGAGGGGGGCGGGGCGGAAGCCGGTGCGCAGGGTAGTGGCGAGGGCGGTCCATAGCGACGCATCCTCTGGGGTGAAAGCCTGCCGAGGCGTCGCCGGCGCCGTCGCGGCGGTGGCAACTTCGGCTGCTGGCTGCTGCAGCGCGGTCGCGGCGACCTCGGTCGCCGCCTGTTGGGTTGCCTGCGTAGACCAGTCAACGGTGTACCACCGCGGCCAAGGGCTGACCGCGAGCGCCGTGGTCAGCAGCACTCCGGCCGAGCCTGCCAAGAGCACGGCGGACCCTACCGCCGGGCCGCGCCGGCCGACTGTGAGGTAGACGAGCGCCGTGAGCAACGAGAGCAGCGTGACTTGCAGGGCGCACCAGAGCAGAACGAAGGTCAGGCTGGTCATGAGCGCGGCTCCCGGTTGGCTTGCGGCTTCGACTTGGGGGTCTTGCCGGCCGTGGCGTCGGGCTGGGCATCGGCCAGAATCGACTCGAGCAGCGCCCGCTCCTTGTTGGACAACGTTTGCTGCTCCATCAGCCGCACGAGCAACAGCTCGGAGGAGCCGCCGAAGACCTTGTCCACCAGGTCCCCCAGCAGCCGGCCGGAAACCTCTTCGTAGGAGCGGGCCGGCTGGAAGCGGAAGGGGCGCTCGCCGTTGGTCTTGGCGAGAAAGCCCTTCTCGTCAAGGATTCGCACCAGCGTGGCCACCGTGGTGTAGGCACGGTCGAGGCCGGCGGCGGCCAACTCGTCGCGGACCTCCTGCACGGTCCGCTCGCCGCTCTTCCAGAACACATGCATGATCTCGAGCTCACGCTCGGTGAGCTCTTTGGCGGCAGGCCGGGCCATGGGCAGTTTCCTCCGGATCCTTCAGGAAGTCGGGCGAAGCTAAAGCGAACGTCACGACATTTGGTTTATTAGATTTGGTTTTATAGTACTGGTCGGCAGGCGTCAAGAGTTCGCTGCACGGATTTTTTTGGAATGGGCCGCCCGCCGCGGAGACTGTGTGGGGCTACGATGAGGGCGCCTGCGCACCGTGCCCTCTCGCTTTCAGCGGGCGAACTGACCTTGCCGCGCGGTCGGCGGCTATCTATCCTCCCCCGCCCCATAGGTTCCGTGAACGAAGACCCATCGAACTCGAACGCGCTGAACTTTTGGGAGCGAGCGGGGCTCGCGGCGCTCGCCACGGCCTTGAGCTTGGCGCTGGCTGCGGCGGTTGGGCTCGAACCCGATGGGCGCGGCTACGGAACGCACGAACAACTGGGGTTTCCAGCCTGCACGTTCTTCCGCATCGTTGGGCGGCCTTGCCCTTCCTGCGGCATGACGACGGCCTGGGCCAATGTGCTGCACGGTCGGCCGCTCGCGGCGCTGCACGCGAACGCGGCGGGCGCGCTGCTGGCTGCGGCCGCGCCTCTGGCGGTCGTGTGGGCAGGAGTGTCGGCGGCAAAGGGAGTTTGGTGGGGCGGGCGACCGCGGCCGCGGTGGTTGCTGGCGGCCGCTGGGTTGCTGACCGCCGTGGTGTTGATCGATTGGGTCCGCAGGCTGACCGGCGGATGGAATTGAGTCGCTCGCTGCATCGACCGCGGGCAACAGACGCGAATCACGAACCCTTGCAAGGATGTGTGCCATGGACGGCGCCGCTCGCGCACGACGTTGGGCAGCCTGGACCCTTCTCTTCACCGTGAGCCTCGCGCCGCTGCACGGCTGCACGCTGATCCAAGGCGCCCTCATCGTGATGAAGGGCCAAGACGTGAACGCCGAATACAGCGGGCTCAAGGACAAGACCGTGGCCGTGGTCTGCCGTCCCAAGGACACGCTGCAATACTCGAGCGCCGGCGCTGCCCGCGAAATCTCGCGGCGCGTGAGCCAGTTGATCGGCGAAAACGTGCGGAAGGTGAAGATGGTCGACCAGCGCAAGATCGCCGAGTGGACCGACGAGAACTCCTGGGAAGAGTACGCCGAGTTGGGCAAGGCGCTCGACGCCGACTACGTGGTGGGCATCGACCTCCACCAGTTCAGCCTTCGCGAAGGAACGACGCTGATGCAGGGCAAGGCCGACATCCACGTGGAAGTCTACGACGTGGCCACCGGCGAATCCGACTGGCGGAAGGATTTGCCTTCGACGCGCTTCCCGACGACGCCGATCTCATCGATGGAGAAGACCGAGCCGGCGTTCCGCAAGCAGTTCGTCGAGGTGCTCTCGCAGCAGATTGCCCGCCACTTCTACACGCACGACGCCTACATCGACTTCGCCAACGACTCGACCGTGCTCGAATAGCGCGGCATGGCTTGGTCCGCGGAGCGGACCCTAGAGAGGCCAGGGCGCTGGCACGCGCCCCTCGACGAGTGAACGTCGCGGAGTTGATCCTTGCCGGGTGCCTTGGCCAATTCAGCCATGGCCGTCAGGTCGAGCGGACCGGGAATGCGATAGACCTCGGAATAAGCGTCGGCGGCGTCGCTGGCCGGCGCCCGCAGCGACTCGTCTTCCACGATCAGCCGCAGCAGCGCGTCGTCGCAACCGGCGGCGACCCCGAGGCGCACGTTGTCGGCCCGCTGACGGGCTTTGCATCCGCTCCTCGATCAACCGCAGCATGTCGTCCGACTCTTGCTCCAGCAGATCGATGTCGTTGTCGCGGGTGATGCGAAACGTCGTTTGGCAAAAGAATGTCGAAGCCGCCGAAGAGCTCCGGAAGCCGCGCCGCCACCGTCTTCGAGCAGGATGTAGTTCAGCTCCTCGCCAGGGCCCACATGCACCAACCGCGGCATGCCCCCGAGCGGATCGTGCCGCTGGTGGAGCGATTCTTGGCGGCGCATCCGCTGAGCCAATTGAGGTTTCGGCCGTGAGAGACCAGGCGAGGCGCCCAGCTAGAGTCCACGGGACGAGCCAGCGAAATTTGTCCGCTCCTGTCTGAGCTTGCGTCCTAGGGAAAGAGGCCCGGCACAATGTGGCCGCCTGAAACGGCAGCCTGCCGGGGCGCCGCTCTTCACCTTACGTCGCAGAGCAACTTCGATGCACCGCCCCCAGACTGTCGTCATTCTGATCCTGGCACTATCCACCGGGCTGCCGGCAGCCACGATCACGGTGCATGACTCCCAACTGAATCCGGCCAACGGACATACCTATCTGTTGATCGCCGACGACCCGCAAGCCGGTAAAGGCATCTCATGGTCTGAATCCGAGGCGTTCGCTCATTCGCAAGGCGGACATTTGGCGACGGTTCGCAGCGCAGCGGAGAACGCTTGGATTGCAGCAGCCTTTCCGCAATACCCGTTCCTTTGGATCGGGCTGAGCGACACCGCAAGCGAAGGCCACTTCGAGTGGACGAGCGGCGAGCCGCTGATCTACCAGAATTGGTGGTTCGGCGAACCGAACAACTTTGGCGGCGACGAAGACTATGTAGAGATCTACAACTTTGCCGGCGGGGAGTACCGGTGGAACGACAACGACGACATCGCGTTCGACAGCAGCGGTTGGGGGTTCGCCGCAGTTGCCGAACTCGTTCCGGAACCGGCATCGATCGTACTGACTGCAGTTGCGTTCGTCGGCTGGCTGCTGCTGGTTCGTTCTCAGGCCTCGCAGCCAACGGGTCCAAGGAGGTAAGCGCGGTCTACCCCAGCCGCCAAGGGGAGGCAACTTGCCCCTCAACCAGCGCCACGAACAAGGCCGCCGCCACCAGGTCGGCGGTCGTGCCGGGGTTGCGGCGGTTGCCGTCGGAGCGGAGCCAGAAGTCGAAGTCGGCCAGCGCGCCGTAGTAAACTGCCTCTTCGCTGCTCGTGTCGAGCACCGCTTTCGCCCAAGCCGCCGACTGCTCGGCGACCGTCTGCCCACACTTGCGGGCGATCAGGCTATCGGGATGTTGGGCCATCAGCCGCAGTTGCAGCCGCACGATCGCGTCGACGAGCGTGCGGCCTGCTGCGAGTTCGACCAGCAACGCCGGCACGGCTTCGTCGAGCACAGTGGCGAAGTTGTTCACATATTGCCGCGCCACCAGATCGCGCTCGGCCGCGGCGGCCATCGCCGTGAGCAAGCTCGCGGGTGGAGCGCTGCTCACGTCGTGCTCTTCCACCTTGCCGAGCCCGCCGGGCTGCGCGCGGCGAATCGCGGCGTAGACGCATTCCGCGTCGTCGGCGGAGAGACCGGCGAGCACTCTCCCGATCTGCTCGCGAACTTCGCCCCGTCCGGCGGCCGCCGACAGCGGCGCGAGCAGCAACAGGGCGCCGAGATAGGTGTTCGAGGCGACGTGCTTAGCGATCGCTTCGACCGCTTGCAAGATGCAAGCGCCGAGCGGCACCCCCTGCGCGACGCGCTCGAGCGGCGGGCCGATGAGCACCGCGCTCGTGGCGAAGTGGGCGAACGTCACATCGGCGAAGTCGGCCCCGCGGTGCACGTTGCCAGGCTTGGGCGCCGTGGCCTCGAGCAGGCAGGCCAGCGAAGCGCACTGGCCAATCGACAACGAACGTTCCTCAGGCATGCTTGTGTGCTACTCGGCCAGGGCCCGTTTGATCCAGGCCAAGAGATCGGCGCAGTCCTGCGGCGAGAGCGCTTCGGCAAAGCCATCGGGCATGAGCGACACGCCGGCGCCGGTGAGCGACTCGAGGTCCTTGCGAAGCAACGTTTTCTCCGTGCCGTCGGCCAGGCGCAGCGTGACGCTCGTGGCCGACTCGCCGGCCAACACGCCACTGAACTGCTGGCCGTCGGCCGTCGCCGCCACATAGGCGTCGTAGCCAGAGGAGAGCTTCTCGCTCGGGGCCAGAATGTCGCGCAGCAGCGTGACCTCCGCCCGTTGGAACGCCTGCGACAGTTCGGGCCCGACGACGCCCCCCTTGTTCTTCACGCGATGGCACACAGCGCAATGCTTTTCGAACAGCGGGCCGCCGCGGTCGGGATCGCGCGGGCCGGCAAGCGCTTCCTGGAACTTGGGCAACGCCGCCTCGGCGCTCGGGGGGGCGGAACTCGCGAACAGCTTCTCGAGCCGTGCCCGCTGATGCGAGTCGGCCTGCTCGAGCAAGCGGCTGCGATGCCCCGCGGCGAAGGCGCTTGCCGACAGGCCGCCTTGTTCGAGCGCCGCGGCCACGGCAGCGATCCGATCGCCTCGGGAGGCCAGTGCATCGAGCAGCGTTGCCCTGAGGGCGGGCGTCGCCGAGGGCCAGGCGGCAAGCAGCGGGTCAGCCGCGTCATCACTCAGGGTCACCAGCGCCACGGCTGCCTGACGACTTGTGGCCGGGGCCGCGGGGTCGGCCAGATCGGCGGCGGCCTGGGTGAGCAACTCGGCTACCTGGGGCGAGTTGGGCAGCTTGAGGGCGGCGGCCACGCGGGCCGAGAGCCCCTTCACCGCCAGGTTGTCGCTCGCCAACAACCGTTCGAGGGCGGCCGCAGCGGCGGGCGCTAGGGGTGTGGCTTCGAGCGACGAGAGCATGCCGTTTAGCGCCGCGACCTGCGCGCCTTGATCCGGCGCAGCGGCGACGGCCTCCAAGAGGGCCTCGAGCTCGGCAGCATTGCGGCGGGCTGCGATCGCCGCGGAGAGCGGTCCGAGCACTGCGTCTCCCTGCGGGCCGAGGTTGGCCAGGAGCGCCGTCGTCAGCGCAACATCGCGGCCGCGGGCGCCGGAAAGAATGGCTGCCGGCATCCAACGGATGTGGCCATGGTCGCGGGCGAGCGAGACGAGGGCCGCGGTTGCCCGTGCGTCCGCGCTCTCACCGAGGCTGAGCGCGAGCTGCAGCAATAGCCGTGGGTCGTCGCTTGTTTCGGCGAGGCGAAGCACGCGATCGAGGGCCCGATCGTCAGTGGCCAACACGGCGTCGTGATTGCGCAAGAGTTCGACTGCCCGCGGCGTAGGCGTGTCGGCCGAGAGATCGGCGAGCGATCCGCGCCGCGCCAGGAGGGCTGGAGCATCATCCCCCTGGCGCTCGCGCAGCAGCCGCTCGGCCGTCTGACGGCGCCAGTAGCTGCCGGAGTCGAGTTCGGCGGCAAGCGCTTGGTCGTCGAGCGGAGACATGTCGGCCGGCGGCGTGTTCGGTGCATCGTCGGCCACGAGCCGCCAGATGCGGCCGCGGTCGAGACCGTTGTTCACGCCGTACTGCTGCTGCATGAACCGCGGGACCGCCGAGTAGTCTTCGATAATCTCGCGATACATGTCGACGATGAAGAGCGCGCCATCGGGCGCTTCGGCGAGCGACACAGGCCGGAACCACGAGTCGCGGCTGGCCAGGAACTCGCGCCGCTCCTCGCCAGGCGCCCGATGGACCGCGAGCTCAGGGCCGTTCCGCTCGATCACTGCCCGATGCACGAGCGATTGCGCCGGCTCACAGACGAAGAGGTTGCCGCGATACTCCGCCGGAAAGCTCGCGCTCTGATACACGAGCGGACTGCAGCAGGAAGTGAAGTAGCCGCTCGCTGCGCTTTCGGAAGTGCCGTAGGCGTCGTACAGCTCCTTCCAGCCGGGCTGATTGCTGCGGGCGAGCTTCCAGGGGTGCACCGGGGCGAGCGGAAACACGGTGGTGTAGTCCGCCGCGTCGGCTTCGAGATCGCCGTACGCCGCGTCCGGATTCCGCGCGAGATAGCGCCACGGGATCGGCGCCGCATAAAGGCTGTGCTTCCACGTGGTGGCGACGAAGCGGTCCCCGTCAGGCGTCAGTGCGTGGCCGATCGTGTGTGTGCGGCCGAGCACCGGCTCGATCGCGGAGCCGTCGGGTTTAATGCGGAAATCGGTGTTCGGCAGCTCGACGGCCTCGGCCAAATGCGGTCCCGTGATGCGCCCGCCCCCCCAGCCACGGCCCAGATAGATCCAGCCGTCTGGGCCCCACTGCGGCGCGTTGATGCCGCGCTCGAGCATGCCGGTCGGAAAGCCGGTGAAAAGCGTCTCGCGCACTTCGGCGCGGCCGTCGCCGTCGTGATCGGCCAGAAACACGATGTCGGGCGCGCAGGCGACGATCAGTCCGCCGCGGGCAGGACAGATGCCGTAGACCGGCGGCAGATCGGCGGCCAACACCTCGGCGCGGTCCATGCGGCCATCACCGTCGGTGTCTTGCAGGCGCTTCACCACGCCGTAGGTGCCAGGCTTCGCGGCTTCCTTGAAGCGCTCGTCGGCCTGGATGCGGCGGACCGTGGTGTCGAGCTGCCCCGATTTGTTGAGCTCGTCGACTTCGAGCTGCCCCTCGAGGTTGTAGCCGTGCAGCTCGCAGACATAGAGCCGCCCTTGCTCGTCCCAGCAGATGCCGGAGGGCTCCGTGATCATCGGCTCGCTGGCGACCAGTTCGAGACGAAAGCCCGGCGGCGCTTCGATGGCTTTGGCTTCCTCGGCAGGAGCAAGCGCAGGCGGAGCATCGGTAGGTTTGGGGATCTGAGCCAGAACGCCGGTGGTTGCAAAGATCAAACAACCAAGACCTACGGCAACCTTCAAGCAGTTCACCGCGATTCTCTGGGGGCTCGCTCCGTTCGACCCTCGCCACCCCTCATACGTGTCCACAGCTCGCTCCGTCTCCGTGCCTCCGTGTCTCCGTGGTGAAATCATCCTTCCCCTCACGCCAGGATCTCCTCAATCACCCGGCACGGCTTCACGCCCACCAACTTCTGGTCGAGTCCCTGGAAGGGATAGGCCAGCTTGTGGTGGTCGAGCCCCAGTAGGTGCAGGAGCGTGGCGTTGACGTCGGCCCATTGCACGGGGTTCTCGCCGACTCGGAAGCCGATCTCGTCGGAGCTGCCGTACTGATGGCCTCCCTTGATGCCGCCGCCGGCGAGCCAGATGGTGAAGGCGTCGGGGTGGTGGTCGCGGCCCAGAGTCTTGGCCTTCACGCCGCCGCGGTTCTCCTGCATCGGCGTGCGGCCAAACTCGGCTGCCCAGACGACGAGCGTATCCTCGAGCAGGCCGCGCTGCTCGAGGTCTTGCAGCAGCGCCGCCACCGGCTGGTCGACTTCCTTCGACTTGTTTGGCAAGTTCGTTTCCAGGTTGTCGTGGTGGTCCCAGCCCCAGTCGAAGAGTTGTACGAACCGCACGCCGCGCTCCAGGAGCCGGCGGGCCAGTAGGCAGTTGTTGGCGAAGGCTTCTTTGCCGGGCTCAGTGTTGTAGAGCTTGTGAACGTGCTCCGGCTCGTCGGCCATGTTCATGGCCTCGCTGGCGGCCATCTGCATGCGGAAGGCCATTTCGTATTGGGCGATTCGGGTGAGCGTTTCCGGGTCGCCCGACTCGGCGTGGGTTTGCTGGTTGAGCTGGTTGATCGCCTGCACGACCTCGCCGCGCAGCTTGCGCGACACGCCTGGCGGATCGGAAAGGAACAGCACCGGATCGCCCTGGCTGCGGCACTGCACGCCTTGGAACACGCTCGGCAAGAAGGCCGAACTCCAGAGCGCCTTGCCGCCATCGGGGTTCTGGCCCCCGGAGATCAAAACCACGAAGCCCGGCAGGTTCTCGCTCTCGCTGCCCAGGCCATACAGGGTCCAGGCGCCGAACGAGGCGTAGCCGGGGTTGGCGTTGCCGGTGAAGGCCAAGAGCTGCGCAGGTGCATGGTTGAACTGCTCCGACTGCATCGAGTGGAGGAAGCAGATCTTGTCGAGCGCTTGCTCGAGATGCGGCAGCCGATCGGAAATCCAGTGCCCGGTCTTCGCTTCCTGATGGAAAGGATAGACGGGCCCCAAGAGCTGCGGCGTGCCGCGGATGAAGGCGAACCGCTTGCCCTCGAGGAACCGCTCGGGGCAGTCCTGGCCGCTGTACTTGGCCAGCTCCGGCTTGTAGTCGAACAGGTCGAGGTGACTGGGAGCGCCCGAGAGGTGGATCACGATCACGCGCTTGGCCTTGGCCGCGAAGTGCGGCGCGCGCGGCGCTGCGGGACGCAGCGGATCGAACGACACGAGCTCGGTCTCGGCATTCGCACTGCGCGGCGCCAACGCCTGCTGGGCAAGCCACAGCCCTCCCAAACCCGCGCCGCAGCGCCCCAGAAAATGGCGCCGGGTCTGGGCCTCGACCGTGCGATAGTGCAGCTCGCTGTGCGGATCCATCGATGTCTCCTGCCAGGTGCAGGGTTACTTGGTGAGCGTAAGGTCGAGGTTCAGGATCGCATTGGCCACGAGCGCGAGCGCGGCCTTCTCCGGCGAGTCGGCCAGCTTCGCGGCCAGCTCGGGTTGGGCGCGATAGTCGGCCAGGGCGGTGTCGTAAAGCGTTCTTAGCACCTGCGCGTTGGCTGCCGAGGGCAAACGCCCGGTCGCCCGTTCGTAGCCATAGGCGATTTGCGCGGCCGCGTCGCCCGGCGCGTGCTCGAGCATCCGCTCGGCGAGCGCCACCGCGCACTCCACGTAGGCCGTGTCGTTGAGCGTGGCGAGCGCTTGCAGCGGCGTGTTCGTGGCGACGCGGCGGGCAGTGCAGACCTGCCGGCTCGTGGCGTCGAACGTCACCAGGCTCGGATAGGCGTTGGTGCGCCGCCAGAAAGTGTAGACCGCGCGGCGATTACGGTCTTCACCCTGGGCGTCGACCCACCGCAGGCCGTTGTAGGGGGGCTGCCCTAACCCCTCAGGCTGCGGCGGCATCACCGACGGGCCGAACATCTTCTTCGAGAGCAAGCCGGAGACGGCCAGCGCGTTGTCGCGCACCATCTCGGCCGGCAGCCGGCTCCGCGGGCCGCGGGCAAGCAAGCGATTCCGCGGATCGACGCCGAGCAATTCCGGCCGCACGCGGTTCGTCTGCCGGTAGGTGGCCGACAGCACGAGCTCCTTGAGCAGCTTCTTCACGTCCCACTGCAGGTCGTGCTGAAAGCGCAGGGCCAGGTGGTCGAGCAGTTCCGGATGCGACGGCGGCTGGCCGCTGGGGCCAAAGTCCTCCAGCGTTTCCACGATGCCGAGGCCGAAGAGCTGCTCCCAAAAGCGGTTCACCGTCACGCGGGCAGTGAGCGGGTTGTCGTCGGCCATCAGCCACTCGGCCACTCGCAGGCGGGCAGGGGCAGCCGCGTCGGGCAAGGGAGGGAAAACCTTAGGCGTGCCAGGCGTGACCTCGTCGGCCTTGTTCAGCCAATTGCCGCGGACAAAAACCGAGCTGACGCGTTGGAACGGCGATTCCTGCTCGGCCATCACCACGAGCGGAGCGGTCTTCATGGCGTCGCGCTCTGATCGCAATTCGCGCTCGCGCTGGCGTTGCCCGGCGAAGTCGGCGTTGGCGGCCAGGCGCGACCAGGCTGGGTCGGCCGAGACTGCGTAGCGGCTGCGGCCCATGACCAGGGGCAGCATGTCGTTGGGGGCGTCTTCCTGGCGGATGACGAGCCGCAGCTTCGCGCCTGCGGGAATCTCGAGCGGCTCGGCCGGCAGAATGATCAGCCGCCGCGCCGTCGTGATCCGCGGCTCGGCGCCCCAACCTTCGGTATCGGGCTCGAGCGATTGCTGGCCGGTGCCGAAGGGCTCGGCCTCGTCGCCCAGGCCGTAGAGCAGTTTGACGCGGTGGAAAGCGCCAGCTAGCTCTTGCTCGCTCAGATCATCGTCGGCCGACGGCACGAGCGCGCTCTCGGGAGCATCGGGGTCCCAGCCGACCGGCGCCAGAAACGCCTGAATCTCGGAGACGACGAAGCCCAGCTCAGGCGTGAGGCGGGCCTTCGCGGGATCACGCGGCAACACGTCGATCCGCAGCGCGGTGATCGGCGGGCTGCCGGCGGGCGGCTCGAAATCGAGCGTGAATTTGGAGTCGTGCGAGACGGTGCCTTCGGTCCACAGCTCCGCGGCGCCATCGTCCGCCGGCTTGACCACGAGCTGTGTCTGCCCTGTCGTGGCGAACTTGACCGGCGCGAGCGTTTGCCACTGCGTATCGCGGACAAGTTGATTCGTCTGCGCGATCTCCTGTTCCTGAAGACGGCGGAGTTCCCGGTCGATCTCGCGCGCCCGGGCGAAGTTTGCGCGATCGACCGGCACCTGCAACTGCGGCACGTCTTCGTTCAGGTCCCAGTCCTTGGTGGTGTTGAAGGCCGCGAGGAAGGCGTAGAACTCCTTCTGCTCGATCGGCGCGTAGGGATGCGAGTGGCACTGCGTGCATTTGAAGGGGACGCCCTGCCAGACTTCCCACGTGGTGTTTGCCCTGTCGATGGCCGCCACGACGCGGAATTCCTCGTCGTCGGAGCCCCCTTCGGCGTTGGTCTGTGTACAACGATGAAACGCCGTGGCGATTACGTCGTCCAGCGTGGCCTCTGGCAGCAGATCGCCGGCAAGCTGCTCGAGCGTAAAGCGGTCGAAAGGCAGGTTGTCGTTGAACGCGCGGATTACCCAGTCGCGGTAAGGCCACATCGAACGCACGTGGTCGCGCTCGTAGCCCTGCGTGTCGGCGAAGCGAGCCAGGTCGAGCCACAGCGCGGCCCAGCGTTCGCCATAGGCGGGCGAGGCGAGCAAGCGGTCGACAGCGCGCTCGTAGGCATCCGGCGAGGCATCGGCTTGAAAGGCGTGCAACTCGTCGAGCGTGGGGGGCAGGCCCGTCAGGTCGAAGCTCGCGCGGCGGAGCCATTCCACGCGATCGGCCTCAGGCGCCGGCAACAGTTCCTCTTGCTCGAGCCGCGCGAGCACGAACCGGTCGAGCGGCTGCCGTACCCAGGCCGGGTTCTTCACCTCCGGTAGCGACTGCGGCTGGGGCCGGACGAACGACCAGTGTTCTGCCCAAGGAGCGCCCTGGGCAATCCAGCGGCGGAGGATTTCGATTTCGCGCGCCGGCAGCGGCGGCCCGTGCTCCGGCGGCGGCATGCGGTCGTCGTCGGTCGAGGTCACCCGCGCGATGACGTACGACGATTCGGGTTCGCCTGGCACGATCGCGGGCTCGCCCGATTCGCCGCCGGCGAGCGCTTTGTCACGATAGATGAACGACAGCTCGGCCGACTGCTTCACGCCGCCATGGCAGGCCAGACAGTGCGCATTGAAGATCGGCCGCACGTCGCGATTGAAGTCGATCTGCTCCGGCAGCGACTCCTCGGCCGACCGCGAGGGGACGGACCAGGTTAGCAGGGCTGCGGCCAACGCGACAGAAGGCACGCAGAAGGCAAGCAAACTACGCATGATCTCGGCGTCCGCTGAAGAACGGAATACCCGACTGCCGCGGGGGAGGGCTCGAAGGCGGGAGCCTGCTCCACGGCCGGAGCAAACCAGCCGCGCGCCAGGCCGTGCCCCCGGAGTCGATGATACCGAGCGGCGCGGGGGGATTCTACCGGGCGAGACCGCTCGCCGAGGCGCCCGTTTAGGCTCGCAGCAGAGGAGACTTCGAACCGCCGAGACGCCGAGGCGCGGAGAATTGCGAACAGGCAATTGTTTTTTGAAAGCGCGGAGGATTGCGAACAGCGCCGAGCGACTCTTTGTCCTCTCGGCGTCTCGGCGGTTCAAAAAATCACGGCAGCTCCCGAATCCGCAACCCCCGGAACTCCACCGGCGCCCCCTCTGACTCCAGGCACAAATAGCCTTCTGCCGGCTTACAGTCGGTTCCGCCGGACACTTCTTCGCCGTTGACCCACAACCGCACTTCGCCGTTGATGGCGCGGACGTAGTAGTGGTTCCATTCTTTCGTGCCGCGGCTCAGATTCTTTTTGGGAAAGCTTCGCTGGCCGTCGGGGGCGACCGGCGAGAAGGGCTTCATTTTGGACGTGCCGACGGGGAACACGTCGCCATGCGTCGTAAACCAGTCTGCCTTCTTGCCAGTCGCCTTCTCGAAGAGCTCGGTGTAGCCGACGTCGAGCACCTGCACTTCGATGCCGTGCGGCAGGGCATCGCGCTTCAGCGTATCAAGCGAGGTCTTCGGAACCCACACGAAGATGCCGGAGTTGCCGCCGTGCTCCAGGTGCCGCCACTCGGCGACGAGCTCGAAGTTCTTGATCGGCTTGCGGGAGCGGATGACGCCCACGGGGCGCCCCGTGCAATGGGCGACGCCGTCGTTCCAAGTCCAGGTGTCGGGATCGAGGTTGACGTTCTCGAAGTCGCCCTCGGTGAGGTCGCGCCAGCCTTCGCCCTGGCCATCGATGAAGGCCTTGGGCGGCTCGGCCGACAAGGTGGAGGACAGTAGTGCCAGCGAGAGAAGCGGGAGGGCGAGTCGCAGGTTGCGGAACATGGTGGTCTCGGCGAAGGGCAAGGCGGGAGAGCGTCGGCGGAAATGCCAAGCTAACGGGTGAGGCGGCCCCGGGCAAATCCCGACGACGCGAACAGCCTTGCATGTGGCGTTGGTGGCACCCCCTCGTCCAGCCGACTATGCTGGCCCACGAACGAACAGGGCATCGATCGATCGAGTCCAACCATGAACCGCTTTCTGTCCGCAGCGCTGGTCATCGTTGCCTTGGCGGCGTCGCTGCCGCCGGCCGTGGCCGCCGCCGAACGCCCCAATGTGATCGTGATCCTCGTCGACGATCTCGGCTGGGCCGACCTGGGCTGCACAGGCAGCAAGCTGAACGAAACGCCCCACCTCGACCGCCTCGCCGCCGACGGCGTGCGCTTCACCCAGGCCTACTCGGCCTGCACCGTTTGCTCTCCCACCCGCGCGGCGCTGCTGACCGGCAAATACCCGGCGCGGCTGCACCTCACCGACTGGATCGCCGGTCACCCTGCACCCAAGGCCAAACTGTTGCCGCCGGAGTGGACGAAGCGGCTGCCGCTCGAAGAGACGACGCTAGCCGAAGCGCTCCGCGCGGCCGGCTACGCCACAGCCGCCATCGGCAAGTGGCACCTCGGTGGCGAGGGCTTTGGGCCGCGCGAACAAGGCTTCGACGAAAACCACGGCGGCGACCATCGCGGTCAGCCGCCGAGTTATGTGTCGCCTTATGGGCTGCCGCAATTAGCGGATGGCCCGGCCGGCGAGTTCCTTACCGATCGCGAGTGCGACGAGGCAGTCAAGTTCATCCGCGCGCATCGCGAACAGCCGTTCTTCGTCTACCTTGCACACTACGCGGTCCATCAGCCGATCGCCGGTAAGCCGGAGGTCGTCGCCAAATATCGGGCCAAGGCGCCTGATCTGCCCCCTGCGCGAGCAACCTATGCGGCGCTGCTCGAAAGCGTCGACGACAGCGTGGGGCGGATTCGGCAGACGCTCGAGGAGATGGGCCTCAGCGAACGGACCCTGATTGTGTTCACGTCCGACAACGGCGGCCTCTCGAGCGGCGATGAGCCGACGACCGACAACGCGCCGCTCCGCGCGGGCAAGGGTTCGCCCTATGAAGGGGGCGTCCGCGTGCCACTGTTGGTGGCCTGGCGGGGGCACGTCAAGGCCGGAGTCGTCGACGATACGCCGGTGGCATCGATCGACGTCTTCCCCACAGTCGCAGAGTTAACCGGCGAACACGTCTCAGCGGGGCCCGACGGACGCAGCCTAGCGCCGTTGCTCACGGGCCAAGGCCCACTCGAACGCGAGGCCCTCTTCTGGCACTACCCGCATTATCATTTGCAGAATGGCCGGCCCTACGGCGCGGTCCGGGCAGGCAATCTGAAGCTGATCCGGTACGACGAGGACGGTCATCTCGAACTATTTGATTTGGCCAGCGATCCCGGCGAAACCTCTAATGTGGCCAACCAGCGCCCCGCCGAGACCGCGGCGCTCGCAAAGCGGTTGGCCGACTGGAGAAAGGAAGTCGGCGCGCAACTCCCCACGCCCAATCCGGACTACGATCCGACCGCCGACGAACCGCCGAGCCATGTGGTCCGCCCCACCGCTGAGGGTGCGATCGTCCTGCCGGCGAGCCGCGTCGAAATCCACGGCGATCAGGTGCGCTACGAGCCCCAGCCCCACAAGAACACGGTCGGCTATTGGACCAAAGCCGGCGACTGGGTGAGTTGGGACTTCGTCGTCGAGAAGCCAGGAAAGTACGAGGTCGAGATTCTGCAGGGCTGCGGCCCCGGCAGCGGGAGGAGCCAAGTCGCCTTCGAAGCCGCCGGGCAAACGCTCGAGATCACCATTGTCGAAACCCGCGGCTTCCAAGACTTCCTGCCGCGGAAGATCGGCGCGTTTTCGTTCGAGCAGCCGGGCCGTTACCGCCTGACGGTTCGACCTCAGAAGAAGCCGGGCGTGGCCGTGATGGACCTCCGCGAGGTCACGCTACGGCCAACCGACTAAACGCCGCTCCGGGCATCGCTGGCAAGAGGCTGGACCAGCGCCGACGCTACGGCTCGTTGGCGCTCCCCGGCCCTTCGTTTACGCCTCGGGCTGTGAATAAGGCGCGAGCGCCGTGGCGCCGTTGCTGCGCAGTCCCGGTTCGAGCCGCAGCGCTTCGCTCCGGTCGCGCTGGGCTTCTGCCGAACGTCCCAGCCGCTCATTGATCAGGGCCCGATTGTAGAACGCCTGGGCATCGCGCGGATCGAGTTCGACGGCGCGCGTGTACGAGGCCAGCGCCTCGCGGTCTTGACCCAGGTACGACTGGGCCAGCCCGCGAGCAAAGAAGCCGCGCGGGTCTTCGGGCCGCAGGGCGATGAAGTAGTTCAGGCTGTTCACCGCTTTGGCATATTCGCGCAGAGCCAGGTTGGCCAACCCTCGGTTGTAATGGGCGTCGTAGAAGTCGGGCCGCAGCGAGAGCGCCCGGTCGTAGGCCTGCAAGGCCTCGGCCATGCGATTCTGCTTGGCCATCGAGAGGCCGTGCCAGAAATGCACGCGGGCGTCGTCGTCGGCCAGCGCCAGTCCGACCAAGAAGTCGGTTTCGGCCATGCCATAGTCGCCCAGGTAGTACCAGCAAATGCCCCGGCGCAGGTAGCTTTCGGAAAACGTTTGCGACTCGGGGGAAATGTGGTGGATGCCCTTGGTGAGGGCCGAGATCGCTTCTTGATACCGATCGAGAAAACGGAGCGCCAGACCCAGGTTGAAGTAACTCGAGCCTTCCTCGGGGCGGATTTCGATCGCCTTTTCGCTGTCGGCGATGGCCAGCTCGTAGGCTTCGCGGGCAGCCGCCGGGGATTTGGCCTCCTTGCCCAGGACGATGTAGGCCGCGCCGCGCGCGACATAGGGATCGGGATACCCCTTCTCGAGCTCCTCCTCGGTCTTGCCTTCGGTCGGCTCGGCCTCGGTCAGTTCGATCGCCTTGGTCAGAGTCTTGACCGCGTCCTGGGGCTTCTTGTCCATATAGTAAAGGACGCCCAGATCCGTGTAATACTCCTTCTTATTGCCGTCGAGTTCGGTGGCCTTTTCCAAGTCCTTCTGAGCCTGCTTGAGTTGGCCGCCCTGCCGCCGCGCGACGCCGCGCTGGTGGTAGGCGTCGGCGTAGCCCTCATCGAGGCGGATCGCTTTGGAGAGGTCGGCCGCCGCATCGCGGTATTGCTGACCCTCGACCAGCGCCTTGCCGCGGTAGAAGTAGTATTCCTTCGGAGCTTCCTTGGTCTCGCTCTCGGTTTCGGCCAGCTGCGTGGCGTTGTTCAGCATTTGCAGCGCTTGTTCCGTCTGCTTGAGCTCGAGCAGGGCGCGTCCCTGATACAACAGGGCTTCCGGCAGATCTGTCTGCGGAGAAGCCTCCTGGGCCAAGCCGAACTTCTCGAAGGCGTCTTCGTACTTCTTCTCGTCGAACAGCTTTTTGCCTTCGGCCATGTACTCCTCGACCTTGGCCGCGTCTCCTTCGGCGGCGGGCTCCCCCTCGCCCCCTTCCTTGCCCGCTTCCTTGTCCGGGTTGAGGATCTCGTCGATGTCGAGATCCTTGAGATCCTGGCCTTCTTCGGCCGGCTGAGCGGCCTTTACTTTGGCCGGAGTCTTTTCCTCGGCCCCCTTGTCTTGGGCGATGGGCTGTGCCGCCGCCCACGGCTGCCCCGCCGCCACGGCCAGGGCGACCAAGACCAGGCCCGCCACGCGTCGCGACGCCGAAAACTCGGTGAACCACAAACGGGAACGGGGCGTCTGCATCGGAAAGCGCCTGGCCGACAGGGAAAGGAGAGAATTCCAGGTGATTTATCGGAGCGTCCGTGCGGCCGGGGAAACCGAATGTTGGCCCCTCAGGCTATGTTGCGTCGCTCGGCCCCCGAATGTTCGGACGCTCCCCAAACAGCGGCGCGCACTGCGCCCGCGGACCTTTCGGCCCGGTCGGCACGTTCCGAACGACCGGGCTCGGTTGCGGGCGGCCGCCCCGCCTGCGTACCTTGCCCTTTCCCGCGTTTTCGTTCCCAGCCGCAAGATCCCTATGCCCAACTCCTGGATCGCCGCCCGCACCGCCTCGTTCGAGAGCTCAGGCATCCGCAAGGTCTTCGACCTGGCGGCCAAGCTGGCCAATCCGATCAACCTCTCGATCGGTCAGCCCGACTTCGACGTTCCCGAGCCGGTCAAACAAGCCGCGATCGCGGCGATCGAAGCGGGCAAAAACGCCTACAGCCCAACCCAGGGGATCGCCCCCTTGCGGGAGGCGATCGACGCCCGCACCCAGGCCGAGTTCGGCCACGCCGACCGCAAGTGCTTCATCACCAGCGGCACGAGCGGCGGCCTGGTGCTGGCGATGCTCGCGCTCGTCGACCCGGGGGACGAGGTGATCTTCTTCGATCCCTACTTCGTCATGTACCCCTCGCTCGTGGCGCTGGTGGGGGGCAAGAGCGTGATCATCGACACTTACCCCGACTTCGCTCTCGACCTCGGCAAGGTGCGGGCGGCCATCACGCCGCGGACCAAAATGATCCTGGTCAACAGCCCGGCGAATCCCACGGGCCGAGCGGCCAGCGAGGCGGAGTTGCGGGGGTTGGCCGAGTTGGCGGCGAAGCACAACATTGTGCTCGTAAGCGATGAGATCTACCGGCTGTTTCAGTACGACGAGCCGTTCATCTCGCCGGCGCGGTTCAACGAGCGGACGCTGGTGATCGACGGCTTCAGCAAGAGCCACGCCATGACCGGCTGGCGGCTCGGCTTTGCCCACGGACCGGCCGAGATCATCGACGCCATGACGAAGCTGCAGCAGTTCACGTTTGTTTGCGCGCCGCAGCCCGTGCAATGGGCCGGACAGACCGCGCTCGAAGTAGACATGCAGCCGCACATCGATGAATACCGCGGCAAGCGCGACCGCGTGGTCGCCGGGCTTGCCGATCTCTATGAGATCGTGAACCCGGGAGGCGCGTTCTACATCTTCCCGAAAGCCCCCTGGGGGACCGCGAGTCAGTTCGTCGCCCGCGCGATCGAAAACGAACTGCTGATCATTCCCGGCAGCATCTTCAGCCAGCGGGACACGCATTTTCGCATCTCGTACGCCGCGAGCGACGCCACGCTCGACCGCGGCATCGAGGTGCTGAGGAAGCTGGCGAAGGCCGGCCCGTAGTCTCCCTCTCCCTGTGGGAGAGGGCGGGGTGAGGGCCGGTGATCTGCGCGAATCGATATTTGGACTCCAGTGCTGGCCTGCCGTTATGGGATCGACAACGCTTGTTATGATCACCGCCGTGGACGACGAACTCGAGGGGGAGCCTTTCGTGCGCACTCACGTCTCGGTCGATGGCGAACTCGTGCGGATGCCGGAAGCGCTGCGAGCGCTGGTCGAGCATTCCCGCTGCTGCGACGGGAAGACGCGGCAGGAGTTCGATCGGACGCTGCGCGAACTGGCGAAGGCGTCTCGACCGTAACCTATAGGTCTGCGAAGACCTTCGAAGTGGCACGGCTTGGCCCAACTACGGTCCCTCACCCCCGGCCCCTCTCCCACAGGGAGAGGGAAGCGTGGCGGCGTCATTCCGAGTTCAGCAGGTCGATCAGCAGCCGCAGTCGCCCCAGGCTGCGGCGGTTGAAGCGGAAGACCAGCCGGGCCAGGTCGGCCAAGGCGGGCTCGTCCTTTTCCTCAGGCTGCGGGCCCGTCACTTCGAATCTGCCGGCGCTCAGAATGTCGCTGAACTCCGCGTTGATGCGGTCCAACTTCTCCGCGCTCGGCTTCTCGCGCAGCCGGAAGATCAGCCGGTTGCGGGCATAGCGCATGCTGTGATACACGCGGTAGAATCGCAGGATTTCGGCTACGGCCTCTTCGAGCTTGTCGGTGATCTTGTAGAGCGAGAGATCCTCCGGCGAAATCATGCGGTCGCGGAGCAGGCGCCCCTTGATGAAGTCCTGCATCGGCCCCCAGAAGTCACCGCCGGGGGCGTCGAGGAAGACGACGGGCACCATGTCGCGCTTGCCGGTTTGCAGGAGCGTGAGCACCTCGAGCCCTTCGTCGAGCGTGCCGAAGCCGCCGGGGAAGAGCGCGACCGCGTCGCACTCCTTCACGAACATCAGCTTGCGCGTGAAAAAGTACTTCATGTGAACGAGCTTGGTGTCGCCGGCGATCACGGGGTTCGCCGACTGCTCGAAGGGAAGCATGATGTTCAGCCCCATCGAGTTGTCGCGCCCGGCGCCCAGGTGCCCCGCTTCCATGATGCCTGAGGCGGCGCCCGTGACGACGAGCCAGCCAAGTTCAGCCATGGCCCGTCCAAAGGCCACGGCTTGCTGGTAAGCCGGGGCGTCGGGCAGGGTGCGGGCGGAGCCGAAGACCGTGACCTTGCGTTTCCCCCGATAGGGGGTGAACACCTTGAAGGCGTAGCGGAGTTCCCGCAGGGTGCGGCTAAGAATCTTCAGGTCGCCGCGGGTGGTGCGGTCGCTCGCCAGCTTCTCAACAGACTCTTTGATCTGGGCGATCAGGTCGCTCACGCGGTCCGGATCGACTCCGTCGGGCAGGCTGACGCCGGCGGTTGTCGGCAACGGCGGCGGGGTGGGCAGGGGGGTCTCCGCGGGAATACCCCCCGCCAGCGAGTCACTCCGAATCTGATCGCTCAAGCAAGTCCCTCCGCCTTGGTTCGACTCAGCCGCGACGGGAACCCCGGCCGCGGCCTTCAGTGAGGTTTCATTATAGTCCACCCGCCCGGTGCCCTGAGCGAGGCGGGCTGTCACCTTAGCAGTTCGGTGCAATTGACGGGTTTGGGGGCGACCGATATCATTCCAAGGTGACGGAGTGAGTTTTTGTCAAGGCCCTTGACGCCCAGATTTGCAACTGCGATTCGCCCACATGGCTTGAGCCTGGTTTTTGTGACCTGTGTCTTTTCCTCGGCTCCGCATTGACGCGGGCCAAGACGCAGGCAGCCGCCACCGACCGCAAGCCAAAAGCGTAGCGGGGAACGGCAGGGATGTTTGTCCAACGGCGACAATACGGCGTTCTGATTCAGGCTCCCGCCAAGCTGAATCTATTCTTCGAGGTGCTTGCGCGCCGAGCGGACGGTTTTCACGAGATCGAGACGCTGATGTGCCCCATCAGCCTCTTCGACACGCTCGTCTGCCGGCCGAATCCTGAGGGTGCGTTTTCGCTCTCGGTCCACGCCGGGGCCGGCGACGGCGCGAGCCTGCTCGAGGACGTGCCGAGCGACGGCCGCAATCTGGCCCTCCGCGCGGTGCTAGCCCTGCGGGCGGCGTCTGGAACCCAGCAAGGAGCGGATCTCAGTCTTTGCAAGCGTATTCCGTCCGCCGCCGGGCTCGGCGGCGGATCAAGCGACGCCGCGGCCGCGCTGGTCGCCGCCAATTTGGCCTGGGGCCTCGATTGGCCACGAGCCCGCTTGGCCGAATTGGCTGCTCCGTTGGGGAGCGACGTGCCGTTTTTCCTCGAGGGCGGGATGGCCGTCTGCCGGGGACGCGGCGAGCGGCTGGCGCCCGTCGAGGGGGGCGGACACCTGCATTTCGTGGTGGTGCGGCCCGCCGAAGGGCTTTCCACCGCGGCGGTTTATGGCCGTTGCACGCCGGCGGCGCAGCCGCGGAGCGTGGAGCCGCTGCTCTCCGACTTGCGGGCCGGACGCGACCCGTCGGGCTCGTTGCACAATCAACTCGAACCGGCGGCCGGCGAACTATCGGCCTGGATTGGCCGCTTGCGTCAGGCCTTCGCGGGCGTCGGTTGCCATGCGCGGCAAATGAGCGGCAGCGGATCGAGCTACTTTGGAATTTTCCCCACCGCCCGCGCGGCGCTTAGCGCCGCAAACCGGCTGCGAAGCCAGGGATTGGGGCAGGTGTCTAAAACGCGGAGCGCCGTTTCGCGCTCCGTCCCGTGAAACAGGAGTTGGGACGTGGACATCACCGAAGTTCGCATCAAGCTCATGGAAGAAGCCGGGGAACGGCTCCAGGCTTTTTGCTCGATCACCTTCGACAACTGTTTCGTAATCCGGGACCTGAAGATCATTGAGGGGGCCAATGGTCCCTTCGTGGCCATGCCCAGCCGCAAGCTGACGGCCCACTGTCCGCAGTGCGGCACGAAGAACCACTTGCGGGCGTTGCACTGCAATCAGTGTGGCCTGCGGCTCGACAACGACCACAACATCAAGGAAGAAGACGGCCGCGCGAAGCTCTACGCGGACATCGCGCACCCGATCAACTCATCGTGCCGGGAGATGATTCAGGAGCGAGTGATCCGCGAATTCCACTTGGAAAAGGAACGCGCCAAGCTGCCAGGGTACGTGTCGCGGTACGACGACTTCGATCACGAGGACTTCATCGCGCCGCCCCACTCGCGGTTCGAGCGGCGCGAATCGTCGGCCGCGCCTCGCCGTTCGGCCGCTGCGGCCGAAGGCCCGCATGTGCAGCCGCCGTCGTCCCGTCCGCAGGGGCCGCATCAGCCGCAGCGCAAACCGCACGCGAACCAAAACCAAGTGCGGCCGCAGCAGCGCCCGCCAAGCGGGGGTGAGTTCGGCGCGGGGCTGTTCTAAGAATCGCCGTGCGGGCGGGCAGCCGGCGGCCGCAACGTTTAGCGAGCGTCGCTGGTTCGTCGCGCTAGGCGGCGGAGGCGACCCTGCCGTTCGCAAGACAGGGCGGGCACGGAGCGGGACCTTACCGCCCCTGCGCCTTCTCCGGAAACACCACGATCTCCACGCGCCGGTTCCGCGCTTGGCCCGCGGCGGTGCCGTTGGAGACGACCGGGTGGTTCGCGCCGTGGCCGGCGATGAAGAGTTGAGCGGGGGAAATCTGGCCGCGTCCCACCAAGTGGTCGTAGACCGCGGCCGCCTGGGCCAGCGAAATCTGCTGGGCGTTGGGCGCGACCGCGCCGCTCGGGTCGCCCGCTACATGCCCCTCCACTCCGATCCGCTGCGACGGGTAGTTGTGCGCCATCTCGCTGGCCACCGCATCGAGCAGCCGCGCTCCCTCGGGCGAAAACTGCGACGTGCCTGGGGTGAAGATCCGGTCGGCCGGCAACTCGATGCGGACGACGTCTTCGTCGCGGCGGACTTCGACGCCAGGCAGTTCGAACACGGCCAGCGCGCCCCCTAGGCTGCTGTTGGCCGTGATCGTGGCCGATGACCGCCGCTCAAGCGAGGCCATCAGCGACTGGGCCTTCTTCTCGGTGGTGTCTTTGTCGAGCCGGAGCTGGGCGAGCTGACCGCTGGTGCTCCGGAGCTGGTCCTGCACCGCGGCGAGTTGTTCTTCGACCAATTGGGTGCGCTGGCGAGCCTGGGCAAGCTGGGTTTCAAGATCCTGGTTGTCCCGGTCCAGGGTCTGCGCGCGGGTCTCCAACTCCTTGCCTCGTTGGGCCAGGCTCGTTTGGTCCTGCTGCAACTGCTTGACTTGGCTCTGCAGCATCAGGGAGTTCTGGGTGAAGGGGTTTTCCTTGCAGCCCAAGAAGCCGAGCGCAGCGCCGCCGAGGCAAATGACGGCCAGGCGACGGTAAAGTGGTGCGTGCAGCATGGAATCCAGGGCGATCCTGCAGGGCCGCGAGCCGACGTCCACCAGATTCGGTGGTTCTGGGCGCGCAGTTCCGCCGTTCAAGCGCCGCGGATGGTAGTAGCCGCGGGGGATGGCTGCAAGATCAGCTTGCCGTGTCGACGGGCAGCGGCGCCGGGCGGGGAGCGCGCTCGGCTTCAGCTTCCGCCAGGATGGGCCCGAGTTCGTCGACGAAGTCCTGCACGTCCTTGAACTCGCGGTAGACGCTGGCGAACCGCACGTAGGCCACCTGGTCGAGGTCGCGCAACCGCAGCATCACCAGCTCGCCGAGCCGCCGGGTTTCGACCTCGCTGTCGGCCTCCGCCAGCACGTCGTTTTCGATCGCCGAGACGAGCGCCTCGATCTGCTCGTCGCTGACGGGCCGCTTGTAGCAGGCCTTCTCCAGCCCGCGCTTGATCTTATCCCGCTCGAAAGGCATCCGCAGGCCGTCCTTCTTGACTACCTTGAGGGCCGGCTCCTCCAGCTTCTCGTAAGTGGTATAGCGCCGCTTGCACGCCAGGCATTCGCGCCGCCGGCGGATGGCGAAGCCGTCTTGGCTGGCGCGCGAGTCGATCACGCGATCGTTGTCGACTCGGCAGAACGGGCAACGCATGGAACGGGTCTCGCTCGATCGGACGTACGGGGCCGCCGGGCCCAATATACCAGCGTGGCCAGCCTGCCTGCGACGCCGCGGGCCGGAAATCGGCTCGTCAATCTCGGCCGCGGTAGCCCAGTGCTAGCTTCGGCTGACGATGGTTTTGCTGCGAGAGCCGGTAGGCCCGCTCGATCGTCTCGCGGCCGTAGTGCCGCTCGAGGGCCACGATGCCGAAGTGATAGTTGGCCACGCGATTGAAGTGGTCGGTGAACGCGGCGTTGATCAAAGCGCCGAGCGCCGCCCCCACGATCGGCACGCTCTGGGCGGCGAACTTCTCGGTCACGGCCACTTCGAACCGCGCCGCCACCGTGTTGATCAGCCGCAGCAAGGCGGGGGCCGTGCCATTGGCCAGGGCCTCGGTCACTTGCTGCGCCGTGCGGCCGGCCACGAAGTGGCTGGCCTGCCGCACCGTGGTGGCCACGGCCAACCGCGTGCTGAAGTAGGACAGCTCCATGTCCTCCATCGGCTTGCTGCCGTAACTCAGCACCGCCAGACACTCGAGCCGGGTCAACGGGTCGTTCAAATCCGCGCCGCGCTCGGCGGCGATGCTGGCGATCGACCGCAGGATCACCGTCGTCGTGGCCGGCAACTCCACCACGAGCCCCGGCATGCCGAAGAAGCCGCCCCCCGCGCCGCTGAGGGCCGCCAGCGCCGTGTGCCGATGCCGGCGCCAGGCGCCCGCCAGGCCGGGTTTTTCAGACGGAACGAGCGAGCCAGCGGGCAGCGCCGTTTTGGAGTCCGCCGGCAAGCTGCGGATCGCCCAGTGCAGGCCTGTCTCGAGCGCATCTCGAGTGGCTTGCGAAATGGCGGTGCGCGCCTGCTCCGGCAGTGCGGCCAACAGCTTTTCGATCGGCTTGCCCACCAGGTTGGCGATCCGCGTGAGCAGGCTGGGGTGCTCGAGGTAGGCGGCCGCCTCGAGCAAAAAGCGCCGGTCGGCCTCGCTCAGGGGAAACTCGTTCAGATCGGTCACTCGTGTCGCTCGGGAGGAAGGCAGTGGATCTGCGCCCCAGGGTTCATTCGCTTGGACACACGCTGAATTGTAGGCAGAACGGCGGCGCTCTGCTGAAAGCGGCGGTTGCCCGGCCTCATTCGCTCCGCTAGGGTGCAGTCGAATCGACGAACTCGACCTTGGCAAACAGCCCGCATGGCCACCTGGTTCAACAGCCCTTGGTTTCAGCGCCTGGGGGGCGGCGCGCTCGAGCGGCTGGCGATCGGCACGATCTCGGCCATCCAACTCCGCGTGCTCGCCGCCCACAAAGACCCGGCCACGTTGCGGCTGATTCGTGACATCCGCCGCCAGCGCCGCTCCCTGGTGACGGCCTACGAGGCCTACACGATCCATTCGTTGGCCAAGGCGCAGTGCCGGCTCGAAGGCGAGTTGGCCGAGGTCGGCGTCTACGAGGGGGGCACGGCTCGCGTGATCTGCGAGGTCAAAGGAGAGCGGCCGCTCCACCTCTTCGACACCTTCGCCGGGCTTCCCACCAGCAGCGCCGCAGACCGGGCGATCCACCGCGAGAACCAGTTCGCCTGCAGCCTCGACTCGGTGCGGGCGTATCTCCAGCCGTACCCCGGCGTCGAGTTCCACGTGGGGCGGTTTCCCGAGTCAGCCGCCGGACTCGAAGACCGCCGGTTTTCCTTCGCCCACTTCGACGTCGACCTCTACGAGAGCACCCGCGGCTGCCTGGAGTGGTTCTATCCGCGGATGGTCAGCGGGGGGGTGATGATCTCGCACGACTACTCGGTCCTCTCCGGCGTGAAGCAGGCATTCACGGAGTTCCTGGCCGACAAGCCGGAGGATCTGGTCGAGCTCCCTTCCACGCAGTGCCTTGTGATCAGGCGTTAGGGCGCAACTGCGCTAGCCTTGGAACCCGCAGCCTGCCTATCTTTAGGGTGTGCGGCGGGCGCTGCCGCGGCGCCGTTCCATGCTTCGCGGTTCGAGGGCACACGCTTCATGACGAGTCTGGCCACCTGGTGGACCATCCTGCGGATCTGCCTGGAAGAGCGGTTGGTCTACCGCGGCGACTTCGCCCTCGGCACGCTGATGCGGTTCCTGCCGATCATCACCCAGATCTTCCTCTGGGGGGCGGTGTTCGCCGCCTCGGGCAAGTATGAGATCGCCGGCTACAGCGAGCGCGATTTCATCGCCTACTATCTGCTGACGATGGTGGCCCGCGCGTTCTCGAGCATGCCGGGCTTGGCCTCGTCGATCGCGGCGCAGATTCGTTCGGGGGAGGTGAAGAAGTTCCTCATTCAGCCCATCGACATGATCGGCTTTCTGTTCACGAGCCGCTTGGCGCACAAGCTGGTGTACTATGGCGTGGCGGCGGGGCCCTTCGCCTTGGTGTTCTTTTTGTTCCGCGGCTATTTTTCGGGCTGGCCGCCGCCGACGGTGCTGGCGGCGTTCGTGGCGTCGCTCGTGATGGGCTTCCTGCTGGGCTTCTTTCTCGAGGCTTCGCTGGGGATGATTGGCTTCTGGTGGCTCGAGGTCAACTCGCTGCTGTTCGTCTACATGCTGCTGAGCTTCTTCTTCTCGGGGCACATGTTCCCGCTCGACATGCTGCCGGAGCCGTGGGCGACGTTCGTCAAGTTCACGCCGTTCAAGTACCTGGCGTTCTTCCCCGCCGCCGTGTTCCTCGAGAAGATCCCGCCCTCGAACTTGGCCAACGAGCTACTCATCGAGCTGGCCTGGGTGTTGGGGTTTGCCGCGCTCTGCCGCATGGCCTATCACCGCGGCGTGCGGCGCTATAGCGGGTTCGGAGGCTAATCCCATGCACGATCGGCCTCCCAGCTACGGGCGGGTGTTCCTCACCTTCGCCCGCAACAGTCTGATCCGCGACATGACGTTCCGCGGAAACTTTCTGCTCGACAGCGTGGCGTCGCTCTCGTGGGTGGCGATGAACCTGGGCTTCTACGTGCTCATCTACCGCTACACGCCGGCGATCGGCGCGGGGGACGCCTGGGGGAAGTATCAGTTCTTCGTGTTTCTGGCCACCACGCTGTTCGCCAACAGCATCGTGCAGGCCTTCTTCATGCCCAACGTGGAGGAGTTCAGCGAGTTGATCCGCACCGGCGGGCTCGACTTCGCCCTGCTCAAGCCGATCGACACGCAGTTCCTCGTGTCGCTGCGGCGGATGGAATGGGCGGGGCTGGGCAACTTCGCCTTCGCCGGAGGGCTGCTGGCTTACGCGCTCGTGGAGCTCTACCGCCGGGAGGGCTTCGTGCCGGCCCCGATGGCGTTCGTGCTCTACCCTTTCTACCTGCTCTGCGGGGTGGCGATTCTCTACAGCGTGATGATCGCCCTGGCGGCGACCAGCATCTGGCTGGGGCGGAACCAGACGCTCTACGACTTTTGGTTCTACATCACGAACTTTTCGCGGTACCCGATGGAGATCTACCAGGGGCCGTTCGGCACGCCGCTGCAGTGGCTGTTCACGTTCATCGTGCCGGTGCTGGTGGTGGTGAACGTGCCGGCGCGGCTCTTGGCCTGGCCGCTCTCGGCCGAGCAGTGGCCGCTGGCGGCGTTCGCGGTGGTGGCCACGGCGGTCAGCCTGTGGGCCTCGCGGTGGTTCTTCCGGCTGGCGCTCGAGTCGTATCGCAGCGCGAGCAGCTAAGGCGGCGGGCCAGAGGGGCCCCTAGAAAAACTTAGAGCCGCCGAAGCCTGGGAGCTTCTGCGGCTCTTTCTCGTCGTTGTCCGCATGTCCGCCCGACCGCTAGGCGGTCAGGCCGGCTGAGCGAGCCAGAGGGCTACTTCTTCTTCGAAGCCTTCTTCTTGGCGGCTTTCTTGGGGGCAGCCTTCTTAGCAGCTTTCTTCTTGGCCACAGTCACGTCCTCCGTTAGAGAGTTTGCGGCGAGACGGCTCACGCGCCTCGGCAGCCTGCCGAGCATCGCAGCCGCGTCCCACCTTGAACAAGAAAACCACTTCCCATCCTGGAAAGCCGCGCTCGCGCTCCGAACAGCGTCGTCGTGCAGCGCGGCAAACTCACGTGGTCCATGGAACTCATGCCTGTACTGTACGCAAAGTTTCGAGTTGTGCAACATCTGTTGATGAATTTTTGTGCGTCGCTTGCCCCCGCGCAGCGGCCGCCGCACGAGTCGCGCGGAACGCGCGCGTCGCTCGCGCGATTGTGTTGCGCGCTCGCGCAGGAGCGACATGCCAAGCGCTCTTCCAAGTGCAGCGCTCGCACTGCGCGATCGCATCGCGTGAGGATCGCGAGCGCTTGATCGCGTCAGCGCGAACCTCGCGCCTCGCACGACAGGCGCAACGAAACTACCGAGAAAACGCGACTCAATCGCATCTCGCACGCACCGCGCGCTGCATGTGCGCGAGCGTCGCAGCGACCGTTAGTAGAACGCGATCGTGGTGCCGTCGCGCAGCGTGGCGGCCGGTTGCGCGCGCCGTTGCATGACTCCCCACAAGCGCCGTTCGTGCGGCACGAGCGAGCGCAGATAGAGCCAACGCACGGCCGATCCGCGCCGCGCCAGAGACACCTGGGCGGCCGGAAAGACTCCGAAAAATTTTTCCCAGATCTCGCCCCACGAGCCGCTCCGCCAGTGAATTGGATCGCGTCCGTACCACTCGGCGCTGGGCTCGAGCCACCGCGCGCCGCTCCGCGCGGCGCTCGCGCGAAGCCTTTCTTGCAGCGCCGCCGCGCGGCCCGCCAACTCGCCGAGCGACAACCGGCAGCGCGGAAAGAAGAGCGCGCGGTACGCGAGATAGCGCCGCTGCGAGAGCCCCGCCACGTTGGCCAGCGGCAGGCCGCTGAGCAGGATCTCCGGCGCCGTCGCGCTCAACCGCGCTAGGCACTCGTCGACCCAGCCGGCGATCACCTCCGGCTCGGCGCCGTAGAGCAGATCGTTGCCGATGTCGGTGATCACCGCGGCCGCAGGGCACTCGGCCGGCCGCTCGAGCGCCGGCCACAGCCCGCATTGGCCGATCCCCGGCAAGACCCGGCCCAGCCAAGTCGTCGCCCGGCCGTAGGAGCGGCCGTGCCCCAATGCCATGAGCGTCTCCACCGGGCCGCCCCAGGCGAGCTGCGCCGTGGCCACCGCCGTCGAAACGCTGCGGGCCACGTTGCTCGCCCCCAACACGATCAACCGCCGCACCGGCGGCGGCGCAGGCTCCCGTCGCCGCATCGCTACCGCCAATCTCCGCCGCCGTACTGCTGCAGTTCTTGGTAGCTCTGATAGGCCAGGTAGCCAAAGAACAGCGGCAGAAAGAAGCTGCGCGACTGCTGCGACAACGCATAGAGGACCACGCTCCCCGCCACGGCGATCGACAGCCAGAGCGATTGCTTCAGCCCCTCGCCGCCGCCGAACTGCAAGAAGACCGTCCGCGTGATCTGGCCGCCGTCGAGCGGAAAGACCGGCAACAGGTTCACGAGCCCCCAGTAGATGTTCACGAAGAACAGCATCCAAACCAGCCGCCAGGCGCGCTCGTCGGCGATGTCGGTGTCCCAATGGAGGCCGAAGGGGGGGGTATAGCCAAACTCCACGCGATGCCCGGCGGCCAGCAGCGCCAGGGCGATGACCGCTGCGAAGGCGAACCCGGCCAGCGGGCCGGCGAACAGAATGGCGATCCGTCGGCTCCACTGTCGCACCGGCGGATCGTGCATCGCCAGGCCTCCAAAACTGTAGAGCACGATCCACGATTGGCTGCCGTACGCCCGCGAGGTCAGCGCATGGCCTAGCTCGTGGATGAGCACGGAAACGAACACCACGCCCACCCACATCAGCACGTCGGCCGGCGGCGTGTTGGGGCGCGCTCCGAACAGGAGCGACATGACCCAGAACATGGGATGCACGCGCACGGGGACGCCGAAGACCGAAAAGCGCAGATCGCCGGCGGTGACAGGCGGCTCGTAGAACATCGGCGCTCGAACGTGTAAGGAGGGAGGCGAGATAAAAGCTTAGGCTGCAAAATAATAGCCCGCTAGAGGCTGCGAAGCGAGAAGGCTACCCGCGCGGCGCGGCCAGCCGCAGCTCCACGCCGCGCAAACAGCGCTGCCCTTCGGACCAATTCGAGACGAGCGTAAAGCGCCGTGTCTGGTCCCCCGTCGCCTCCACGAAGACCTCGAGGAGCTCGCGCGGCAGGCTGCCGGCGATCCGCTCGGCCCACTCGATGAACACAACGCCGGGCCCGCCGAAGTGTTCCTGCTGCCCAAGGGCCTCGAACTCGTCTTCATCGTGCAGGCGATAGGCGTCGATGTGATAGAGGCTGTGGTGGCCGTGGTGTTCGGTGGCCAGCACGAAGGTGGGGCTCACGACCTCGCGCGGATCGATCCCCCAGCCGCCAGCCACCGCCTGCACCAGCCGTGTCTTGCCCGCGCCCAAGGTGCCGTGCAGCGCGACCACGGCGCCGGCCGGCAACTCGGCCGCGAGCGCCGCTCCCAGCCGCGCCGTGTCGGCTTCGCTCTCGGCGAGAAACACGAAGGGGTCGCTCATGCGAAGCGGTGCTCCCAGCCGGTGGCGGCCAGCGGCGCGAGCCCCGCCGCGGTCGCCTGCCACAAGCCTCGCTCCGGCACGAACTCCCCCAGGCAGGTCAGCGGCACATCGAGCGGCGCCTCCGCCAGCAGCCGCCGTGCCTCGGCGGCCGGCACGGCCAGCAGCAGCTCAAAATCTTCGCCGTCTCCCAGCGCGTGATCCAGCGGCTGACGGCCCGAGCTCTTTGCCCGCTCCACCGCCGCGGCGCTCACCGGCACGCGATCGAGGCGCAGCGCCAGCCCGCAGCCGCTCTCCTCCGCCAGATGCGCCGCGTCGCGGGCCAGCCCGTCGCTGCAGTCGATCCCGGCATGCAGTTCATAACGCTCGTGGAGCAGCAGCGCCTCGCGGACGCGGGGGACGAAGTCGAAGTGGCGCCCCAGCAGGCTGCCGCCGAACTCGCCGGTGGCGAGCAACCAATCGCCGGGCCGAGCGCCGCTGCGCCGCAGCGGTCCCCGCGGGCCCACCGCGCCGAGCGCGGTGACGCTGAGCACGAGCCCCTCGTCCCAGGCGTTCGTGTCGCCCCCCGCGATGGCGATGTCGAACTCCTGGGCCAAGGGAAGCAGCCCTTCGTAGAGCGACTTTGCCAATGCCAGTCCCCCCTCGCGCGGCAACGCGAGCGACACGAGCGCCGCCACGGGGCGCGCCGCCATGGCCGCCAGATCGCTCAGGTTCACCGCCAGGGCTTTGCGCCCCACGCGCCGCGGATCGCACTCGGCTAAGCGGAAGTCGACTCCTTCCGTGAGCAGATCGGTGGTCGCGACCAACCGCCCGCCCGGCGGGAGTTCGAGGAGCGCCGCGTCGTCGGTCAGCCCGAGCGGGGCGCGCGGATCGCCCGGCAAACGGGTGCGCAGCCAGCGGAGGAGGTCGGATTCCATGTTGGACCCGGGGCAAACGGAGGTCGAAGCGATGGCATCCGAACCAGCAACCTAATCGTATCAACTGGCGCACGAAAAAGCCGCCCGCAGGCGGCTTCGCGTCCATCGTAGGTCGCGGGCCGTTCGACCCTACTTCCCCACCGCCAGGTGCCCGTAGTACGGCTCGGCGTTGCGGAGAATGTAGTACTTCACGGGCGTGATGGTCGCCAGGTTGTCCATCTTGAGCACGTACTCGAGGTCTCCCAGCGACACGGTTTCGAAGATGTGCATGCCCACGAGCACGTCGCCGCGGCGGATGCCCTGCTTGGCGGCCGGCCCGTCGGTGCGGACGCCGGTGACCTGCAGGCCGCCGCGATACTGCGTGCTTGTCTGCCGGAATTGCTTGGCTTGAATCGGCGACAGCCGCAGCCCCAGCACCTCCCAGGCCAGTTCTTCGATCGAGTGGTTGGGCTTGGGCGCGGGCGCCACCACCAGGCTCAGCTTCACCGGCTTCGAGTCGCGCTCGACGAGCACCTCGACCTTGTCGCCGTCGCTGCGGCCGAGCAGCGCTCGCTCGAAATCGAGCGGCCGGGCCACCGGTTGCTCGCCCACGGCCTGCACCACATCGCCCGCGGCCAAGCCACCCTCGGCGGCGGGGCTCCCCTCGGCCACCGCTTTCACGGCGACGCCGCGGCCGCGCTCGGCGCTGTCGTTCCAGCCCGTCACGCCGTGCCAGTGATTCTCGAGCCGGCGGACGTTCAGAAGATCGGCTGCGATCTTCATCGCCTTGTCGACAGGGATGGCGAAACCGATGCCATGGGCGCCGGCGCGCACGGCCACGTTCACGCCGATCATCTCGCCGTCGATGTTGAGGAGCGGCCCGCCCGAGTTGCCGGGGTTGATGCTCGCGTCGGTCTGGATCAGGTCCTCGTAGTCTTGCGTGTCGCTCACGCGCACGTTGCGGTGCAGCGCGCTGATGATGCCGCGGGTGACCGTGTGCTCGTAGCCATAGGCGTTGCCGACGGCGATCACCGGCTCGCCGATCATCAGGTCGCTCGAAACCCCAATCGTGATCACCTCGAGCGGCTTCTCGACCGGAATCTTGATGATCGCCAGGTCGGTCGTGGCATCGTGCGCCACGGTCGCGGCGGTGAACTTCTGGCCGTCGGCCAGCGTGACCTGAATCTTCTTCACGCCATCGACGACATGGTGGTTGGTAAGAATGTAGCCGCGGCCGTCGACCACGACGCCGGTGCCCATGCCATGAACGCGGCGGGGCTCGTCGCCCGCGACCGCTTCGCCCTCGGCCACCGTCTTCTGGCCTTCGATGTTGACCACCGCGGGGCGCGCGGCCTGCACCGCCTTGACGAACGCCGTGCGGCGCAGCTCCGAGCCCTCGAGTCCGCGCGCCACGGGCAGCAGCGAAAGGGTCACACCGAGAGCAGCCAGGAACCGGGCGGGTCGGACGGAGAAACTTCCATCCGCGCAGGCATGGAGCATGGGGAGACTCTGGGCTCGGGGGCGAGGCTCGGAAGGCAGGTCGTCGGCCAGGCGGGAGCACCCCAACCCCCGGGCGGGTGGGCGCGGTCCTGCGGATTGCAGCGGTACGATGGTGTCATCGACCGCCAGCAAAAACCGGCTTCACGCCGCTAGCGGCAGCAGGCACAGCTTGCCTGCCTTAACCCTGGCAGGGGAGAGAATGCTTGACGCCGCCGCATGCTCTTTAGGGCAGCGGCGTCCAGCGATGCTAGCGAGTCGAGCGGCGCCGCCAGGCATCCTGCCGGGGACGCGTCGGCACGCGCACTTGGGGCGCGAAGCGCAGGCCTTCCTCGGCCTCGACGACTTCGACCGCCAGCGAAACCTGTTCGCCGCTGGCCGGGGCCGATTCGGCGGTCCGCGGATCGGCGGGCGCCTGCATGGGAATTGCCGGCGCTCCGTTGGGACGGCGCGGGCCCGGCTTTCGCAGCAGGGGGGGCCCTTCCGCTTGCGTCGGAGGTTCGGCTGCCGGTGCGGTCTCCGGCACAGGCGTCAGCGTTTCGATGGGGGCCGGCGTGGGCACGCCGCCACGCTCGAGCATGACCTCGGGCTTGGGGGCGAAGACCGGCCGCGTGGGCACGGCATGGAACCGCCCACGGACCTGAATGATCTCTTCGCGCGGAACCGACGGGGGCTCCTCTCCGTGGTCGCGTGCCCACGAAGGATGCGGAATCGCAATCGCGCAGGGAATCTCGATGCACTGAACCGCGTGGACAAGGCTCCGTAACGGACCGGGCCGGCAGGTTTCGCAATCACCGCCGTTTGCCCCGGCAGTCCACGTCGCGCATCCCGAGCAGGGGACGAGCAACAGCACGGTCGTTGCCACACGACGCGTTAGCGTTAGCGCCCCATTGAGTTGTCGCACGCGTTCCAACCGCATCGTGCCGCACCCCGTCCCTTTGACCATTACTAAGGTCGCATCGACGTCGGGCGACGGCAGAATGCAGGAATAACCAGCAAGGATCACCCAGTGAGGCAACTCACTGCGACAATGCATCTTGGCCAGGTCGACGTGCTCTTCCTAAATCGCCGACATGCCGTCAGGATTGCTCATCGTCCGCAGCGTCCCCAACCTCCGACGACACATCGGCCCCAGCGGTGGCCGCTCCCGGGTCGACGATCACTAGCCGCAGGCCTTGGAGGACAAGGAAGACGATGAGGATGCCCAGCAGCCACCAGGGCCATTCCCCCAGCCGGGCGGCGAGCCAGACGAAGCCGAGCTTCTCCGCCACCTTCTGACCGACGGCCGCTGCCACGATGGCCACCAGGCCGAACACCAGCAGGCCGCAGCCCAGGGCCGTCATCGTGCTCTTGAAGTTCGACTCCTCGGGGTTGTCGTCCCAGCGGAGCTCCACCTGCTTGCCGCGGCGCAGGCTGCGCTCGACCGCTTCGACCAGCTCCACGGAGCGCACCGCGTCGGTCCAGCTTGGCTCGACCGTTTCGCCCGCGAGCGCGGCCTGCAACGTCGCGAGCACTTCGGCCGCTGGGTCCCAGTCGGGGACCGATTCGGTCTTCGCGCCGAGCGCTAGCTCCCAGTCGCCGCGCTCCGGCACTCGCAACACCCCGCGCCCTTTCGAGCCCACCAGCTGCAGCCGTCCCTCCGGCTCGCCGGCGGCGCGCTCGAGCGACCAGCGGATCGGCGGCCCCTGAGGCGCGGAAAAGTGGGCCGTGAGATGCGCGAGCGCGGCGTCGCTCGGCTCTCGCGGGCCGGTGGCGAGCACGCGATTGACGTCGCCGGCGAGCGCACGCAGCAGGTCGATGTCGTGCGCGAGCCAGGCCCATACATGGTTCGGGCTGCGGTCGGCCAGAGCCCGCTCGCAGATGATCTGCTCAATTTCGCCCAGCTCGCCGGCGGCGCCATCGTCGATCAAGTCGGCGAGGCGCTCGAGCCACGGATGATGGCGATCGGGGAGCCAGGGAACGAGGGCCGCTCGCCCGTCGCGCTGCGCCAGTTCGACTTCGTAGAGGTCGAGCGCCGAGCGGCTCAGGGGGTGCGCGATCACGAGCGGCACCCCTTCGGCCGCCAACCGCCGCACTTGGGACACGCGTGCCTGCACGTCGCCTCCGCGGGCGGCGAGCACGGCGTCGATCCCGCCGGCGAGCAGCGATTCCCACGTCGCGTCGCTGGGGACGCCCGGCGCTGCCTGGGCGAGGGCCGCTCGTTCGACCTGGGTCAGATCGGCGGCGGCGACCACGGTCGCTCCCTCCGGCGCAGCAGCGGCCAGCGCCAAAGTCGAGGCATCGACGCCGAGCAGGGCAAGCTTCATGACGGGCGAAAGAGGAGCGCTGGAATGACTAGTGAGGCGTCACAGCTAGGAGTGCGGGTAGCCCTCTAATACTAGCCCGCAGCGCGAGCAAGGGAGAGCCACGATTCCTTGGCAATTTGCTGATGAACCCCGCGCCTGCGGGCAGCATCCGCGGTTGCCGAGCCCAACGCCGCTCCCGTCCCTTGCTCGCGCTGCGGGCTAGTGTGGCACAACCCAATAGACAAGCGCTGGGAGAACTAAAGCCGTCGGATATGCAGGCCGCCGTCGACGCGAATGCGTTCGCCCGTGCTGTAGGGGAAAGCGCCGCTGGCGATCGCCCCCACGGCGCGGGCCACGTCGTCAGGCGTTCCCCACCGCGCCACCGGGGCAATCCCTTCGGCGAACAGGCGATCGTACTTGTCTTGCACGCCGGCCGTCATGTCGGTGGAGATGATGCCGGGGGCGACCTCGTAGACGGCGACGCCGTGGGCCGCCAAGCGGACCGCGAAGACCTGGGTCATCATCGCCAGTCCGGCCTTGGCGATGCAATAGTCTGCCCGATTGGTCGACACCGCTTCGGCCGAAATCGACGAGATGTTCACGATCTGCCCGCGGGGAATGCGGCCGGCCGCGATCGCAGCCACCATCTCGCAGGCAGCGAGCTGCGCAAGGAAGAACGGCCCCTTGAGGTTCGTGCCGAGCACCTGGTCCCAGCTCTCCTCGGTCGTCTCGAGCAAATCGAGCCGCCCGGGCGAGGCAATGCCGGCGTTGTTCACCAGCAGATCGAGCCGGCCAAAGCGCTCGAGGGTGGCTCGGATCAACCGCTCGCGATCAGGCGCCTGAGCGACGTCTGCCTGGACGGCGGCTGCGTCGCGGCCGGCGGCCAAGACCTGGGCAACAACCTCGTCGGCCGCCGCGTTGTTCTTCACGAAGTTGACGACGACGGCATGCCCCAACCGAGCCAACTCGAGCGCAATCGCCCGCCCGATCCCGCGCGAGGCGCCGGTGACGAGGGCGACGGGGGTGGGGTGAGGGAAAGATGGGCTGGCCATGGGAGGTTGAGCATACGCTGCTTGCCGGACGAGAACCAGCGTCGAGCAACTCGCCAAGGAGCGGGGGTTGCGGCACACGGAGTGTGCCTACTACGTAGCCGGCACACTCCGTGTGCCGAATGCTGGAGCGGCGCTCGCGCTGTTGGGCGAACTGCGCACCGCGGTAATCAAGAGCTGATCGCGGGCAGACTTCCTACCGTCCCGGCATCCCCTTATTCTTGAGCTGGTACACATACGCCAACACCTCAGCCACCGCCGCATAGAGCTTGTCGGGGATCGGCTTGCCGAGGTCGACGTCTTTGTACAGCGTTTGGGCGAGTGGCTTGTTTTCGACGATCGGCACGCCGTTTTCGAGCGCCAGTTTGCGGATTCGCTGGGCCACCACGCCGGCCCCCTTGGCCGCCACCACCGGGGCCGCCATCTTCTCCGCGTCGTACTGAATCGCGATCGCCAACTCCGTGGGATTGGTCACCACCACGTCGGCCTTGGGCACGGCCGTCGACAGCCGGTTGAGCACGAGTTGCCGTTGCACCATGCGCCGACGCGCCGCCACCTGAGGGTCGCCTTGCAGGGTCTTCATTTCCTCGCGCATCTCCTGCGTCGTCATCCGCAGATCCTGCTCGAGGCGATACCATTGCCAACAGTAGTCGGCCGCCGCGAGCACCAAGAGCGCCGCGGCGATCTTGATCGCGATCCAGAGGGTCGTCTCGCTCAGGTAATGCGCGAGCTGCGGCGGCTCGAGTCCTACGAGCCCCAAAATCGCCTCGGCCTGCCCCGCCACGCAGACATAGGCCACGCCGCTGACCACGGCCAGCTTCAGGAAGCCGAACAGCAGTCGCATGGCGTTGTTGAGCGAAAAGATCCGCTGCAGGCCCTTGAGCGGATCGATCCGCGAAAGGTCCGGCATCAGCTTCTCCGGCAGCCACAAGAAGCCGACCTGCGAAATGCCGGTGACGACGGCCAGCAGGAGTGCGACGCCCAAGAGCGGCAACAGGTAGCGGGCAAGCTCCCCCATCAGCCCGCGGGCCAGGGCCACCTGTTCGACCGGCGAGGTCTGCACGTCGAACTCGCTGAGCCGTGCGCGCATCAGCTCGAAGAGAAAGCCCAGGAGCGCCGGGCCGAAGATGAGCAGCGACACGAGCAGCCCGAGCAGCAGCACGCCGGCCGACATGTCTTGGCTCTGCGCCACCTGTCCGTGCTCGCGCGCCTCTTGGCGGCGATGCGCGGTGGGATCGTGTGTTTTGTCCCCTTCGTCGTCGTCCATGCCCTTAACCCGCTCCCGCGCCGGCCGACGATGCCTCGCCGTCGAAGGCGTCGAACAGGGTTTCCATCAGCGGCTCGACGTAGTCGTCGAAGGCCATGGCCATCGGCTCGATCGCCAGCGTCATCGCCGCCAGCGTCAGCCACACGCTCACCACGAAGCCGATCACCAAAATGTTGAGCTGCGGCATCGCTCGGCTGATGAGCCCCAGCACGATCGTGGCGATCAAGAGCGCCGCCATCACCGGCGCGGCGACGCGCACCCCCAAGGCAAAGCTTTGCCCGAGCGTGAGCGTGAAGACATCGGTCAGGGCCGGCGAGCGGGCCAGTGCCGTCGCCGCGCCGGGGGGCAATGCCTGAAACGTGTCGAGCAGGGCCACGAGCGCCATGCGGTGCCCTCCCAGGAGCACGAACAGCGCGACCGCCAAATGGAACAGAAACTGCGAAAAGACGGGCGCGTTGTCGTTGAAGCCGGGGTCGAACACTTCGGCCAGCGACATGCCGCTGAGCTGGCCGATCACCTGGCCGGCCACCTGCATGCCGGAGAGGAGGATCATCACTCCCAGGCCCAGGGCCACGCCGACCAGCATTTCGCCGGCCACGAGCAAGGCGGCGTCGACCAGGCTCTCCGGCGCGGCCGGCGCGACCGACCACTCGAGGGGCGCCACGATCAGCGACACGGCCACGGCCAACAATGCCCGTACCTGCATGGGGATTTCGAGCGACGAGAACATGGGGGCCGTCATCAAGAGGCCGCCCACCCGCCCGAGCACGAGCGTGAACAACAGCACCGCCTGGGCGAGCAAGGTCTGCTGGTCGGCGAATAATACCGCCCAGTTCATCGTGGGTGTCCGGCGACGGACGTTTCCACCACGGAGACACGGAGGCACAGAGAGGATGTGAAACTGCGTGGTGTGCGGGGACATGCGGAACGCAGTTTCAGTGCCGCCTTATGCTGAAGCGACATCTCTGCTCTCCGTGCCTCCGTGTCTCCGTGGTTCATAACATCCTCACAAGCGCTCGGCGAGGCCGGCGAAGAGGTCGCCGCAGTAGTCGAGGAATTGGTTGAGCAACCAGGGGAGCGTGAAGGCCAGGGCCACCGCCATCGCCAGGATCTTGGGGACGAAGGCGACCGTTTGATCCTGAATCTGGGTGAGCGCCTGGAGCAGGCCGACGCCCAGCCCCACGAGCAGTCCGGCCGCGAGCGCCGGCGTGCTGATGATGAGCGCAACGAGCAGCGCTTCGCGAGCCAGATCAACGGCGTCTTGCGGATCCATGGGGCCGCCCTCCTTGGCGCGCCGAGGTGGTCTCAACCACGGAGACACGGAGACACGGAGAGGACCTGGGGAATTGAACCGCAAAGGCGCAGAAACACTAAGAACAGACGGCAGCCTCCCTCGTTCTCGCTCGCTCCTGTTCTTTCTGTCTTCGTGTCTTTGTGGTTCATGATTTTCTTTGCCCTGGAGGCTTGCTAGACCACGCTTTCGAGCAGGCTGCCGACGATCAGGCGCCAGCCGTCGACGAGGACGAACAACAGCAGCTTGAACGGCAGCGAGATCAGCACCGGCGGCAGCATCATCATGCCCATCGAAATGGTGATGCTCGCCACCACCAGGTCGAGGATCACGAAGGGCAGGAAGATCTGAAAGCCGATCAGGAAGGCTGTCTTCAGTTCGCTCACCATGAACGCCGGCACGAGCGCCGCCAGCGGCACTTCGTCGTAGTTCTGCGGGCGCCGCTCCCCTTGCGGCGAGTACCGATAGAACATCCAGACCGCATCGTTGTTGCCGGTGCGCTCGATCTGCCGGCTCATGAAGTCGCGGAGCGGCTGCACGCCCCGGTCCCAGGCCTGTTCGAGCGTGATCTGCCGGGCGGTGTAGGGCGCCACGCCGTCGTCGTACACTTGCTTCCAGACCGGGGCCATCACGGCCAAGGTCATGAACAACGCGAGGGACGTGATCACCTGACTCGGCGGCAACTGCTGCGTGCCGAGCGCCTGCCGCACTAAGCTGAGCACAACCACGAACCGCACGAAGCAGGTGGTCATTAGCAGCAGGGCCGGCGCCAGGCTCAGCACCGTGAGCACCAGCATCACTTGCAGCGCCGAAGTGAGGCCTTCCGGGCTCGTCCAAGCCTTCGGACCGCCCCCCAGGCCGGCCGGCAGTTCGAGCCCGCCCGGCTGGTTGGGCAGCGTCTGCGCGCCGGCGTGACCCGCCAGCAGCATGAGGCCGGCGGCCGCCAACAGAGTGAGGAGTGCGACTCGGGGCGAGCGTTTGCGCATGGATCTAGGCATCGCGTTCCTCCCGCGGCTTGCGGCCGAGGCCGCGCATCGCCAGTTCCAGGTTGCTCGCCTGGCCGCCGGCCACGAAGCCGGGCGCCGCAGGTTCGCGGGCGAATTGATCGATCACCTGACGAAACGCGGTGGCCGCGGGACCCGCGGGCGTGCGCTGGCAAAGACCAGTGAGCCGCTCGACCTCGGCCGGATCGGTGATCTCGGCCAGCGACTCGGCCCCCAGCGGCGAAACCGCCAGCAGCACGAGCTTGTTGCCGAACCGCACGACTTGGGCCTGTTGGCGGCCAAGGAGCGGTCTGCGCCCCAACACCTGAAACACCTCGCCGGGCAGGGCGCTCGCGTCCTTGGGAAGCAATTTGCGCAAGGCCCACATGGCGGCCAGCAGCAGTCCGATCACAGCTCCCAAGGCGGCGAACATTCCGAAGATCGAGCGCAACGCGCCCGGCGCCCGGCTGGGGCCGCTCGATTCACTTTGCGAGATTGCCAGCGGCGTGCGCTGCGGCTGATGGGCCGCTTGGGCCACAGGCTGATGTTGCTCGGCGGTCGGCGACAGCCGCCGGGGCGCGTTTTTCGTTTGCGTGGGCTCGCCTGCGCGCCGTGCCGCCGAGGGCAGATCAAGCTGCGCCTGCGGGTCAGCGCGGAGCGGATCGCCGACCAACAGCGCGCCCGCGAGCGCCAGCATCCGGACTGAGGCGCGATGTCGAGCGGAGCGAGGCACGGCGAACCACCTTTTGTTTTGCGATCCTTAGGCGGCCGCGACTTCGGACGTGACCAACTCCGCCACCCGTACGCAGAAGTTGTCGTTGAGCACGAGCACTTCGCCGCGGGCAATGAGCCGGCCGTTGACGTAGATGTCCACCGGGTCGCCGGCCAGCTTGTCGAGCGGCACCACGGCGCCCTTGCGGAGCTTGAGCACATCCTCGAGGTACATCTGGGTGCGGCCGAGTTCGATCTGCAGTTCGAGCTCGACGTCGCGGATCAACTCGAGCGTGGCCGCCTCGGCGTTGGCCGGAGCGCCGCTAAAGTCTTCGAGGCGGAAGGGGGCCACGTTCGGCGGCGGCGCGTCGCCGGCGTCGATCGAGGCCAGCGCCTGTTCGGCCTGGTGGAGCAGCAGTTCGATGTCGCGCGGAGCCACGCCGGAGCTGGACGCGGCGGCGGGCGCCTTGGCGGCCGGGCGCGGCGGCGGAGCGGCGGGGGCAGCGGCCGCGGCGGGACGGGCCTTTTGTGCTAGCAGCGCTTCGATTTCGTGCTGCGGAATCGCGTGCGATTCTTCGGCCGGCGCCTTGGCGGCCGCGGCGGGGGGGACGCCGCCGCCGAGCAAGGCGTCGATTTCGTTCTGGCCGAGCGAAGCTTCGTCCGCAGCCGAACCCGAGGGGGCCGCGGCTGAGGGGCCAGGCGCGCCGGACTTGGCCTGGCGCAGCAGTTCCTCGATCTCGTTCTGGCCAATTTGCTGAGAGTCGTCGGCCATCGGCATCCGTTTCCGATTTGCGGGGCGGCCGAGCGGCCGCCACGAACGCCGGAAGCGGCGTGGCGGAGACTAATGCTCGACGAGAGAAAACTCGCTGAAGACCACATCCTTGAGCAGCGGCTTTCCCAGGGCGCGGTTAGTTTTCTCCAAAACCTTGCGTTTGATCAATCCCAACCCGGCGTCGGTAAGATCGGCAAGATCGGAGCTTCGCACAATCACGATCACCGACTCGCGGAAGCGGTGGCGGTTCTCCTCGAACAGCTCGTGAAACTCCCCGTCGTCGGCCTCGAGCACGGCGCCGTAGAGATGGAAGTTGATGCTCAGCGTCGTGCCGCTGACCGGCTGGAACGACGTGACGCTGAACTCGCCCAAGTCCACTTCCTTGCGCCCTTCGTGGCTCCCTTCAGGCGCCAGCGGGTCGGCGGCGGCGTGATCTCCCTCGCCTTTTTCCCCGGCCTCGGCCGCGGGCTCTTCTTCGTGGCGCGGAAACAGCATCCAGGCGGCCGCCCCTTCGAGCCCCACGACGATCAGAATGCCGACCGCGACCAAGATGTACCGCAGCGTCGACCGCTTGGCAGGCGGCGCGGCGGCTTCAGGGGCTGGAGCGTGGGCTTCCGTCGCGGTCATGGCATTCGAGAGCGGGTTGAGGTCGCGGCGGCCGGGGCCTGCGGCGGCTGCGCCTGGTCAGGCCGGGCGTAGTCTTCCACCGTTTCTCCCAGCAGAAACACCTCGACGCGCGAATTCTTGGCCAGCTCCGTCGGATCGGCGCCGGTATGCATCGGTTCGTAGTTGCCGGCCGAGGTCAGCCGCATCCGCCGCGGCTCGAGACCTAATCCGACCAGATAATCCAACGTAGCTCGGCAGCGGGCAAAGGCGAGGTCCCAGTGGTCGCGATAGGGACTTTCGGCCGGCAGGGGACGGTTGGTCGTATGGCCGCGAATCTCGATCTTTTGCGGCTTGCCCACGATCTGCTGGGAAATTGCTACGAGCTGCCGCTCGATTTCCGGCGTCAGCTCCGCGGTTCCTTCGGGAAAGTAGAGCACCCCGCCCATCACGATCTGGTCGCCCGACCGCAATGCCCGCGCGAACGGAAAATTCCCTACTTCCGTCTGCAGCCGCACTCCCCCGCGCGCCAGCTTGGCCCGCGGCGGGCGGGTGCGCTCGCTCGTGCGCGCAGGCGCAGGGGCCTCGAAGGGGGCGCCGAAGCCGGGGTTGAAGCTCGTGAGCAGCGGATGCGGCCCAAAGGTCTTCCGCATCGAGGTGAGCAGCGCCTGGATCTTGCGGTCGGTGCGGATCTCGCTCATCGAGACCAGCATGATGAAGAACGTGAGCAACAGCGACATCATGTCGCCGTAGGTGAGCATCCAGTCGGGCGCCCCGGCGGGGGCCTCTTCTTCCTGAATCATCGGTTAGGCCGCTTGCTCGTGCGCGCCGGCCCGTGCCCTCGGCGGCAAGAAGGTGCTCAGTTTTTGTTCGATGATCCTTGGATTGTCGCCCGACTGAATGGCCAGGATGCCGCGGAGCACGATCTCCATCGTCTGCAGTTCTTGGCGATTGAGGTGGCCCAGCTTCTCGGCGAGCGGTAGGCAGATGACGTTGGCGATGACGGCGCCGTAGAGCGTAGTGAGCAGCGCGACCGCCATGCCGGGGCCGATGGCCGCCGGATCGTCCATGTTGCCGAGCATGATCACCAGGCCGATCAGCGTGCCGATCATGCCGAAGGCCGGCGCGTATTTGCCGAATTGGTCGAGCAGCAGCTTGCCATCGCGATGGCGGGCATTGACCGCTTCCATTTCGCTGCGGAGCACGTCTTCGATGACGTCGGGGCGCGTGCCGTCGACCGCCATCTGAATGCCGAGCACGATAAAGGGGTTTTCGATTTCGGCGAGGCGGTTCTCGAGCGCGAGCAGGCCATCGCGGCGGGCCGTTTCGGCCATGCTCACGATTTGGTCGATCAACTCGGCGAACTCCTCGCTGCGACGGAAAAAGGCCTTTCGCACCACGCGGCCCAAATTGAACATCGAACTCAACGGCGCGCACACGAGCACCGCGGCCAGCGAGCCTCCCACCACGCAGATGACCGAGGGGTAGTCGACGAACGCCGCGAAGGAGGACCCGGCCACGATGACCGAGAACACCATCACGGTGGCTCCGCCGATGACGCCGATGACGGTCGCCAGATCCATGCTTCGCCGTTAGTTGGAGGCTGTGATGCGCTCGCCCCCCGGCGCCCGATGCGCCAGAGGGGGCAACCAATGCTTGCTGCGCTGATACTCGACGGCCCGCTCGACCACCAGATCGAGCGGCTCGCGGACGACCACGCGTTCTCCGCCGACGAGCGTGACAAAGGTGTCGCCGCGAGCTTCGACATATCGGATCAGCTCGGCGTTGACCACGAAGGCCTCGCCGTCGAGCCGCGTCAGTTTGATCATGGAGCAGCCTCCGGTGGCAGGGAACGCCGTTGGTCTAGCGACGGAGATTCATCAGCTCGTCGAGCAATTGCTGGGCGGCCGTAATCACGCGCGTGTTGCCGCGGTACTGGGTGGACGCGAGAATCAGGTCGATCAAGTTCTTGCCGATGTCCGTGTTCGACTGCTCGGTGGCGCCGGCCACGATCGTGCCAATGCCTTGCTGGCCCGGGTCGCCTTCGATAGGCAGGCCCGAGTTGACGCCTGCCGCGAAGGCGTTTTCCCCCTTGGCTTCGAGGCCCGCGGCGTTGGCGAAGCGGGCCAGGCGCACTTGACCCAGGTCGCGAGTGGTGCCGTTGGTGAACACGCCGCGGATGCGGCCTTCCTCGCCGATGATGAAGCTCGACAATGTGCCCGTGCCGAAGCCGTCCTGGCGGTCGGCGTTGAGCGAGCTCTTGTCGGTGGCGAGCCCCGAGACTTGGCTGAAATCGAGGTGGAACTCGAGGGGGCTGGCCGCCGACACGTTCTCGCGTTTGATCGCCACGCTGTCGTTGGTCACCGAAACGAGGTTTCCTCCGCTGTCGAACCGCAGCAAGCCGGTGCCCACGTTGGTTTGCACTCCGGTCCCCGTGCGCGGATCGTTCTGCGGCGAATCGGCGAACCAACGATAGGTCGTGGTCGTGCTGTCGCGCGATTCGAGCACCGTGGTCACGCGCACGTTGAGCGGGATGCCCAACGAGTCGTAGGCAATGAAATCCGCGGCCGCGCTTTCGCCCTTCGCCGCTTGAACCGCGGAGAAGTTCAGATTGACCGATTGCGTTTCGTTGCCCACCGTCTGCTTGATCGACGAGAGATCGATGTCGATGGCGTTGCGCTCGCCGTTGTTGCCCACGAACTGCAGCTTGCTTCGCCCCTGCGCGTCGAAGACCACGGTGCCGCCTGCTCCGAGCGTGTCCCCCAAGGCGGAGGTCAACGTGTTGTCGCTCTGCGGGAGCGGGTTCACCGAGTCGCCCGACTGGGTGATGATGCCCATCGACTGCTCGGAAAAGTTCAGCAAGTCCTGCACGGTCGTCGTGTTGGTGACGGCAAGCTGCTTTTCGCCCAGCCGCTGGCCCCCCTTCAGGCCCGCCAGGCTCAGGTCGCCCGTCACGAACAGCTGGTGGTAGGTGTTGCCGTCGCGCTGCACCAAGTCGACAAGCTTGGTGGCCACGTTGATCGACGGACCTTCCAAATTGATCTCCGGGGCGCTGCTGATCGCGGCGTCGGGGTTGCTGTCCAAGTAGGTCGTCGTGCCCAGCGGCATGGTCTGCACGAGATGAAAGCTCTCGTTGTCGCTCGACAGGTTGCGATAGATGCGAATGCTGTCCCAGCCGAAGGTGGCGGCGTTTGTCGGCTGGGGCAGGTTCTCGAGCCGGATGCGGCTGCCGTCGACGGGCAGCGACTGAGGTCCCACGAGGGCCGTGGGACGGCTTTCAAGCGACGTGGAGCTGTTGAAGTAGGTGACGTAGTAGCCGTAGTTGCCCGGCTCGAGCACGTTCTCGTTCAGCGTTGCCCCGCCGGTGGGGACGCCGTTGTCGGTGAACGTCGCCTGGCCCGCCGTGAGATTGCCCACCAATTCGTACGGGCCCCCCGGCTCGGTTCCGGTAACCGTCGTGCTGCGGTAGATCCGCTTCGACGTATAGTCGCCGGTAGCCGCGGGCAGATTCGTGAGCTGCACGCGCCGATTGCCCGTCGTGGCGTCGATCTCGCCGGGAATCGTGGCCGGCGGGCCTTCATTGCCTGCAGCGTCGACGAACACGATCTTGTAGTCGTAGCGGCTGGCGCCGGGAGGGGACGTCGGCAGCCCAGTCCCTTCGACGAGCGTGGTCGTGCCGGCCGCGCTCGTGTCGACGAACGAGGTCGTGCCCGAGGCCAGCGTGCCGCTGACGAGTTGGAACGAGCCCGCCGCGCCCGTTGTGGAGCGGTAGACGCGCGTGCCCGAAAATCCCGGCGCCGGCGTCGTCAAACCGCTCAAGGTCACGCTGCCGTCGCCAGGGTTGACCGTTGCGCCGACCGCGGTCGACGGCACGCCCTCGAGCCCGGCGGCGGTCGTGTAGACGACTTTGTAGAAGTAGCCGCCGGGCGTCATCGCGCCGCCGGCCGTCGAGGCCCCCGCCACGCCCACAACGCTCGCGGGCGTGATCGACACCCCAACGGTGTTCGAAGTCTGCACGGTCGGGGGCGCCGCGGCCGCAATGTCGTTGGTCGTCATGTTGGTCGGGATCTCAACCGAGCCATCGCTCAGAAACCCCGACTGGATGATCTCGGCCGTGTTGGCCAAATCGCCCGTGGGAGACAGGGTGCCGACCATGTAGGCGTTCTTGGTCGCCTGAGCGACGGACTTAGCGCCGAGCGGAATGGTGAGCGGCTGCAGCGTCGTCGGCTGGATCACGAAGTTGTCGTCGACCGTGTGCCCCAGCAGCCGCTGGCCGCTGATCGTCACCAGCTCGTTTTCGCTGTTGGTCTTGAAGATGCCGTTGCGGGTGTACAGTTTTTCGCCGCCCGTGCCTTCGATCATGAAGAACCCATCGCCCTGGATGGCCAGGTCCGAGGGGTTCGAGCTGACCTGAATCGTGCCCTGGGTGAAGTCGGGCGTGATCTCGGCCACGGTGACGCCGAGGCCGACCTGGCGGGGATTCGTGCCGCCGCGGTTTTCGGTAGGAGCCGAACCGAGGCTGCGCGTCTGCAGGAACTGCGTGGCGAACGAGGCGCTCGAGGCCTTGAAGCCGACCGTATTCGAGTTGGCTACGTTGTTGCCCACCACGTCGATCGTGGCTTCGGCGGCGCCGAGGCCCGTCAGGGCGGTGCTGAGTGCGGAGGCCAAACCCATGGCTGCGTCCTTGCTTCGGAGTGGTCGGCGAACTCGGTCGTAGTGTTGGAGCGAGGGTCAATCGCCCCACGAATGCCGCCGGTCTGCTAGCTGCTAGCGGCCGGAACGATGTCGGAGACGTTGGTCAGGCTCACGGTCTTCTCGCCCACGTGCAGGCTGGGCTTACTGTTTGTAATCGACACGCGATCGACGATGCCTTCGACCTGCTGGTTCTTGTCGTCGAGTCCTTTGATCTGTTTGCCGATGAGCGCGCCGGCGGTGGAGAGACTTTGCCCAAGCTGCACGGCGTTGAGAGTGTCGGAAAGCTTGTCGGTGGCGCCAATCTCGCGAATCTGGCTAATCTGCTGCAGCATCTGGGAGTTGTCCATGGGATTCATGGGGTCCTGATTCTGCAGCTCGGCGATCATCAGCTTGAGGAAGTCGTCCATGTTCACGTCGCGCAGCGCCTGCTCGCTCTTCTGCGACGTGCTGCCGCCGGAAGTTCCGGTAACCGCGCCCGTTCCAGCCATGGTTCGTTCCTCATTCGAGAAGAGTTGGCCACGCAGGGGCGCGTGGCGCTTGGTCCTAAATCACCACGTTGAGCCGGCCTGCCTCGACCGTGCGGGCCGCGGCGGGTGCGGTGCTTCCTGCACTGGCGGCACTGGGCCGCTTGAGTCCTCGCGGCGCGCCGCGCTGCTGCTCGCGGTCAGGCGAAGCGGCGCCTTGCCCGTTTTGCTCTTGGCCCATGGCCTGCCGGTCGAGCAACTCGACGTCGAACCGCTCGATCCGCATGTCTTGCTGGGTCAACCGCTCGCGGAGGACCGGCAGGTTGTCGAACAGCAGCGAGCGCGCGGCGGGCGTCTCGGCCTCGAGCTTGGCGGTCATCACGCCGTCGCGCACCGCGACCTCGATCCGCACTGCCCCGAGTTCCGGCGGACTGAGCCGCAACCGCACTTCGCCCCCCGTTTCGCCGACGTGGTGAAACGCCCTCGCCACGCGCTGCACGAACCGCACGCGGTCGGCGTCGGAAAGGTTGGAGCCGTCGACCGAATGTCCGGTCGCTTCGCGCGCTGATCCCGCCTCCGTCGAACGCGCCGGGCGGTCGCCCGCTTCGGCTCGCCCCGGCTGTTCGGCGCGAGGCTCACTTCCTTCCTGGCTCTTCCCGGCGCTCGGTTCCGCCGGTTTGGCATCGGGTGTCGCCTTGTCGGCAGCGTCGGCTTTGCTGCGAAGGTCAGGCGCGCTGGCGACCATGGAGGACTCGGCCGCCGCTGTCGCCGTTGATTGTTCGCTCGGAGACGCAGGCGATGCTCCCGCGACGGCCGCGGTCTCGCGCGAACGGCGCGGCGTCGGTTCTCGGCGACCGCCGTTGTCGCTGGCATGTTCTGGATTCGAGCTGCTCGCCGCTGCGGACGCCGCCGCTGTAATGGACGACGACGGGTTGGACGCGGCGGACGTCGGCTCCGGCTTCGCGCTCTCGGCCTTGGCGGGCAAGTCGCCTGCCGTCGATTTGGCGCCCGGGTCGATGGGGGTCGCTTCGCGCTGCGCGGCTCGATCCGCGGCCTTGCCAGCCTTGTTCGACGTGGCGGCGGCTGGTTCGTCTTTCTTCGCCGCAGCTTCTCCTGCCTTCACGGAAGCAGGCTCCTCGCCTCCAGAGGGCTCGGCGTCGCGCGGCGCGGGCGCCGCAGAGGGCGCCGCTTTGAACTTCGACGGGTCAGAGCCCTTCGGTTCGCCCGATGCCTGCCCGCGAACGCCGGCTGGCTCTTGGTGTGCGGCATTACCTGCCGCTGGATCGCGCCGAGCCGCCTTCTCGAGCCGCGGCTTCTCGGGCGTTTCGAGTTGTTTGTCGCTCTTCTTTGCTGTCTTGGAGGCGGGCGGCGTTAGCGGCGGAGGCGCTGCGGCGACTGCAGCCTCAGCGGTGGCCGCTTGCGCCACTGCGGCCTCCACATCCGCGGCCTCAGAAGCCGAGTCTGCTTGCGGCTCTGGGTGGGCGGCCGTCGTCGAGCCCTCCGGCTGCTTGGTCGGTTTGGCCGCAGGCGGCTCCGCCGGGCGAGATTCGTTCGCCGCCGGCGCGCCGGCGTCGCGGCCGCGCGCAGGCGCTCGATCCTTCTCCGCCGGCCTGGGCGGTGTGCTCGCGCGCTGCAAATGATCGTCGAACGACGACGACTCCGCCGCCGGACGCGCAGGCGTGGCGGGAGCGATCGGCTCGACCGGCGCAAGCGGCGTCACGTCAAAACCCCATCCTGGCACATCCCCCTCCTTGTCCACTGCTCGCCGGCCCTCGAGCCGGCGATCCCCCCCGACAACGCGGCCGCTAGTTCGGCTTGGCCTCTTGCAGCTTGGCCGCGGCGTCGTCGATCATCTTCACGTCGGGCAGCCCATCGCGGATGAGCCGCAGGATTTCGGTCATCTTTTCTTTTTCTTCCTCCGTCTTGAACTCGCCGACGATCTTGGCCCGCCGGTCGATCGGCATCTGCGTGAGGATCGAAACGACCTCGTCGATGCCTTTTTCCTCTTTCAACATCTCGATGATCTGGTCCTTGGCCTGCTTCGGCCGGATGTTTTCCCAGATCTCCCGGACGTTGTTCCTCCCCGCAGCAATCGCACCTTCGCGCAGCGATTGCAATTGGCTTTGGAAGCCTGCCCAGAGTTGATCGTACCGAGTGCGGTCGGCGTCCAGTTTTTCTTGGAGAAAGCGAAGCTGGGAGATGCCAGCTTGCACGGCCTGTTCGCGCAGCTCGACATCGCGGCGGGCGCGGGCCTTGAGCGCTTCGAGATCGTGCGCGGGGCCCGCGCCAGCACTCGCCTCGGTGGGCGCCGCGGCCGATGCTAGCTCGACGCCGTGCAAGGCGGCCACCGCCCGCGTCACCCGGTCGCGATCCCAATAGCCCTGCATCCAGCCCCAAGCGACGCCCCCGGCGGCCGTGAGCGTCGTACCGACGCACAGGCAGAGAATGAGCGTGGCGAGGAGAGAAAGGATGCGACGCATAGCAGGTTACTAAGTACTCGAGCCGTATTCGTTGTTTTCGTTTTCGTCAGCCCTACAAGTGTTGCTCACGATCGCGGGCCGCCGACCGCTGGCTGGCGACCTCGTCGAGCCGTTTCATTTCGGTCCGTTCCTCGGCCTTGCGGTGCCGTTCGAGCTGCGCCTCACGGAGCTTTTCGAGCACCCGCACTTCCTGGTCGGCCTCGACGAGCGCCTGGCGGCGTTTCTCGACTTCGGCGGCCACGAGTTGCCGCTGACCGGCGAGCTGCTGCTGCTGTGCCCGCAGCAGCAACTCGTAGCGATGGGCCTCGACCAAGCGATCGACCTGCACCGTGCCGCGCGAGGCGGCGAGCGCCAAGGCGTGTAGGTCGACCAGGTCCTGCTCCAGCCGCTCGGCTTCGACGCGCAGCTTCTCGGCCGCCTCCCAGGCCTGCGCCAAGTGCGCGCGCTTCTCGTCGCGCGCCGCCTCTCGCAGCGAGAGCAAGCCGTGCAGTCGAAAGTGGAACCGGGGCATCTTGCGCCTTCCGCGTCGGTCGTGTTACTTGCGCCGCTCATGCCGCGCCTCCTTGGCGGGCGAGCAGCTTTTTGTGCAACTGGAGCAGCGCGTCGCGCGATTGCTCCCACGTGCAGCGCTCATCGACACGCTGCTTGAGAAACTTGTGGATCTCGTCCAGCAGATCGATGGCGACGTCGACCGCGCGATTGCTTCCTTTGCGATACGCGCCGATCGAGATCAGCTCTTCATGCTGCTGATAGGTCGACAGCGCTTGGCGAATGCCCTGGGCCGCCTCGCGGTGCTCCTTCGACGTCAGGTCGTTCATCAAGCGGCTGATGCTTTCGAGCACGTCGATGGCCGGAAAATGGCCCCGTGCTGCGAGTTTGCGCAGCAGCCAGGTATGCCCGTCGAGCAAGCCGCGGACCGTGTCGGCGATGGGCTCGTTGGGATCGTCGCCTTCGACCAGCACCGAATAGAACGCCGTGATGCTGCCGGCGGCGCTCCGTCCCGCGCGCTCCACCAGCCGCGGCAACATGGCGAACACCGACGGCGGGTAACCGCGCGTGGTCGGCGGCTCGCCGGCCGCCAGGCCGATCTCCCGCTGGGCCATGGCGAACCGCGTGACCGAGTCCATGATCAAGAGCACGTCGCGCCCCTGATCGCGGAAGTACTCGGCGATCGCGGTGCCGGTCGACGCCGCCTGCACGCGCATCAGGGCCGACTCGTCGCTGGTGGCCACCACGACGACGCTCCGCGCGAGCCCTTCGGGCCCCAAGTCGCGTTCGATGAACTCGTTTACCTCGCGGCCGCGTTCTCCGACGAGCGCGATCACGTTCACGTCGGCGGCCGTGTATTTGCTCATCATGCCCAGGAGCACGCTCTTGCCAACGCCGGAGCCGGCGAAGATGCCCATCCGTTGGCCGCGGCCGCAGGTGAGCAGGCCGTCGATGGCGCGGATGCCGGTGCCCAACGGACGGTCGATCCGCGGGCGCTCGACGGCCGCGGGGGGCCGGCGGTCGAGCGGCGTGCGGTCCGGCAGCACCGGCTGCGGTTTGCCGTCGAGCACGTGGCCGTGGGCGTCGACGATGCGGCCGAGCAGCTCGTTTCCCACGCGCAGCCACCGCCCGGTGCGCGCAAGCCGCACGCGGTTGCCCCGACGGACGCCCGTGAGCTGGTGGTAGGGGTACAGCAGCGTCAGGTCGTCGCGGAAGCCGACGACTTCGGCCGACAGCGGCGGCCCCGTTTCGCGCTGAATCTCGGCGACCGCGCCAATCGGCGCGGGAAACCCGGCGACCGCCGCGGTGAGCCCCACGGTCTGCACGACGCTGCCGGAGAGCGCGGTCGGCATGGCCCCGGCGAGTTGATCGAGGGCGGTGAACATGGTCAACGAGCTCCCAATGGGCCAGCGGCCGGCGAAGGGAGTTTTGCGTAGCCCAGGCCTTCAGGCCTGGGGCGCCGCGCGGCGCGTCGTGCGTTCCTCACAGCAATTCCTCCCGCAACCGCGCAAGCTGCGATTCGAACTGCTGGTCGATCACGCCAAACTGCGTTTCCAAGCGGCAGCCGCCGGCCGACACCGACGGGTCGGCCACGATCTCGAGCGGCGCGAGGCGATTGAACTCCTTGGTCAGCCGCTCGATCTGCCCTGACAGCGTCCGCTGGTCTTTGGGGTTCAAGTGCAGCCGCAATTGCGGGCTGCCGGCGGCCAGCGAAAGCGCTTCCTTGACGAGCGCCACGGTGATGTCGGGGCGGTGGGCGAGCTCGCGGCGCACGAGCCGCGTCGCCATCGCCTCGGCCAGGAGCACCGCGTTGTTCTCCCAGTGCTGCAGCCAGGCGTGCCGCGACGATTGCATCGCGTCGATCGCCTGCGTGAGGGCCGGCAGCGCCGTCTTCATCTGCTGGCTGACCTTTTCGTCGAGCACTTTCTCGGCCGCTTGCATCGCCGCCTGGCGGCCATCGGCCTCGGCCTTCTTGCGAGTCTCGGCGGCCTGGCGCTGGGCGTCGGCAAGGATCTGGTTGGCCTCGGTTCGCACCTTGGCCAGGTACTCGTTCGCCTTGAGCGCCACGTCGTCAAAGTTGAAAGCCACGGTCTGCCGCGCCGGTGACGACTCGTGGGCAACCGAGGATTTGATGATTCCGGCCATGGCGAACGAAGGGCGGGGGGTTAGGCGGCCAGGGCGGGGCGTGGATTGGGACGGTGCAGCGCGCCGCGCTGCTCGAGCCGCGCGGCGATCGACAGCAGTTGCTCGGCCGCCCGCTCCAGGTCGGCCAGCCGCGTGGGCCCCAGCCGGGCGAGCCTGCCTTCGACCCAGCGCAGCTCATGCGCGCTCAAGGCCTGGGCCAACCGGGCATAGGTCGCGGGGTCGGCCCCGGCAAGCGCGAGCAGGAGCACGTCTTCGTCGCAGGCCCCCAACACTTCGCCCAAGCTGCGGGTGTCGAGCACCAACAGCTCGGCCATTTGCCAGCGAGACCGAGCCGCGGCCGCAGGCGGTGGCACTGGCAGAGCGGTGGGCGGCTCGTCGTCGTGCGGCTCCGGGGCCCCGCTCAACTGCTTGGCCGCGGCCAAAATCTCGACCAGTGCTTGCTGGCTCGATTCGCGGCGCTTGCGGCGACGCTCAAGTTCCAGACAGCGAGCCGAGAGACTGCGCTCCACCTCGCGGAGCATCTCGGGATGCGCGTCGTCGAGCGCGGCCAGCCGGCGGACGACGGCCGTTTGCAACGCGTCAGGCAGCGCCGTGAGCACCGGGGCCGCTTTGTCGGGTGGCAGGTGCGCGAGCACCAGGGCGACGGTCTGCGGCCGCTCGCTCTCCAAGAGGAGCACGAGCGTGTCGACCGCAGCCTCGGCCAACAGGCGGAAGGGCTGCAACGCCGGTGGAGAAGCCGGCTGTGGGGCCGCACTGGCGGCTTCCGCCGAGGGCGCCCATTCGACTCCGTCGTTTCGCGGCGGCGGCGCCGCGGCGGCGAATTCGGCGAGCACCGACTCTTGCTCTTCGGTTTCGAACGGCCCCCATTCGACCACGGCGCGGCGCACGCGCGCGGCCTCGGCCTCCGACATCTGCGCGAGCAGCGCGTCGGCGGCCGGCCGATCGAGGGCCGCCACCAGCACGGCCGCTTTGCGAAGTCGTTCTTTCTGCATGCTCATCGTTTAGCTAGCGTTGCCAATCCAACTGCGGAGGATCGTGGCCGCCGAGTCGGGATCGTCGCGGACCATTTCGGCCAACTCCTCGCGCAGGTTCGACCCCTGCGCGGCCCGCCGCTTCAGCCGCTGCTTGCTTTCCGGCTGCTGCTCGACGGCCGCCGGCGCCGGGGCCAAGGCCAGCGTGGGGGGCAACACGCGCCCCAGCGTCTCTTCGACCGGCGTGGCCCGAATCATCGACCGCAGCATCAGCAGGCTGATCAACCCCAAGAGCAGCAGGCCCAGCGTCGTCCAATACTGCTCGAGCCAAGAGAGGAAATTGGCCGTGAAGGCCGGCGTCGGAGCAATGACCGGCGGCAGATCTTGAAATTCGGCGATCACGACACGAGGGTAAGGATCTTGCCCCAGCGGCAGCGGCGGGAGTTGGTTGGTCACCAGATTCTCCACGCTCGTCTTCACGTCGGCGCGCACCTTTTGCAGATCGGCGGCGGTTGGGTCCTTGGCGGCCTGGCCCGCCGCAGCCTTGTTCTGTTCGCGCCAGACTTCGATGTAGTAACTCGAGGGAATGCTGATCGAAACCTTGGCGTCGCGCAGGATGTTGGGGGCGAAGTTGCGGAGGGCCGTTTCGCTCGAAACCACGTTTTGCTTCGAGGTGTCGCTCTCTTCTGATTCGGTTCGCGGCGCGGCGGACGATCCCAGCACCGCCGGTTGATTCGGCTGCTGGGCGCGTACGCCCGGCGGCCCCTGGGGCGCCGCGCCCAGCGAGTTCGACGTGCGGCTCGATTCTTGCGAGCTGATCGCGACCGGCTTCGGGTCGTATTCGCGTTTTTCCTGCTGGTGCCGTGATTCGGGAGTCAGTTCCGCGGTGACTTTCACCCGCACGCCGCGGATCATGTCGAGCACGCCCAAGACCTGGCTCTCGAGCCGCTCTTCGTACTGCACCTTACGGAGGTAGAAGGCGTCTTCGCTGGCCGAGGCCATGTCGTCGCCGCCGGTGGGGTAGCGGTGGCCCGCATGATCGGTGATCTGCAGGTTCTGCGGCCGCAGACCGGCCACGGCCCCCAGCATCGCGTTGCGGATGCTGGCAATCTGTTCGCCCGAAAGCCGAGCGCCGCCGGAGGTGCTCAGGTTCACCGAGGCGGTGATCTGCCGCTCACGGCCAAAGCTTGCGCGATCTTCCACGTCGAAGAACACGGCGGCGTCGGTGATGCCTGGCATCCGGCTGAACCAGCGGCTCAGCTCGCGGACCTTGGCCACCTTGACCATCTCCGCCTGCTTCTGCTTGTTCGTGAACGGCGAACTGCTCTCCAAGGCCTGCGTCCAGAACGCGCCGAATTCGTGCGGCAGCGCATTCGCGTCGACCAGCGCGGCCATGTACTTGTCTTCCTGGCCGCGGGGCACGCGAATGCGACCTCCTTCGACCTGCGAGCCCGTCAGGTTCGCGGCGTCGAAGGCCGCCTGCATGCGGGCGATTTCCTCCGAAGTCCGCCCCTGCACGACCAGATACGAGTCGGCGGTCGACGACGAGAAGCGGAACAGGAAGGCCAGGCTGACGACGACCACAGCCAGCAGCAGGCCGGCGGTGATCCGCGCGCCTGGCGTCATCGAGCGGAACAGCTCGACGACCTGCGCATAGCCCCGATTGAGAAAGTCCATTCGATCGTCCCTGATGAAGTCGGATCAGCCGTCACCCGCTCGTCGCCGCGCGGCCGCCATCCTTGGCGGTTCGCGGTCGAGCCGTCGCCCCAACGACGCTTAGATTCTCAAGTCCTTCACCTCCTGATAGGCCGCCACCAGCTTGTTGCGGATCTGCATCATCATCCGGAAGGCCAGGTCGGCCTTCTGCACGGCCGTGAGCACTTCGGCCGGATTCACATCTTCGCCCGCTGCCAGGTCTTCGACCGCGCGGTTGGCCTGGGCCTGCATCGAGTTGACCTGGTCGATCGACTCGAGCAACTGCTGCTTGAAGCTCGGGCCCTGCGCCGGCGCGGCGCCGCCGCCCGCGGCGCCTGGTTGCAGGAGCGACGGCGGAGCCAGGTTCAGGCTGGAAATCGAATGCGCCATGATCGGTCAACCTCTGCGAAGGCCGGCGCCTTCGCTCGTGCATTGCTAGGCCAGGATCCGCAGCGTTTGCTGCGCCAAGTTCTTCGTGATCTCGAACACGCCCACGTTCGCCTCGTAGGCCCGCGTGGCCTCGAGGGCGTCGACGAACTCGACCGTCATGTCGATGTCGGGGTAGGCGACGTAGCCGTCGGGGTTGGCGTCGGGGTGCCCCGGCTGATACTTGAGCCGCGCCGGCCGCGGATCGGTTTCCACCGCGCTCACGTTCACCCCCACGGCGCCGGCCGCGGTCCGCGGCGTCTCTTCGGTCTGAAAGACCACGTACCGTGGCTGATACGCCTGGGGCTGCCCCAGTTCGTTCCGCGTGGTGGAGATGTTGGCCATGTTGCTCGAGATGGCATTCAGGCGAATACGCTGGGCAACCATGCCTGTCGTCGAAATGTCGAGTCCGGGAAACATCGGCTCACCCTCGTTCCTGGGGCTTGATCACGCGTGCGTTAGCCCGCCCGTTCGGTAATGGCCGCTTGCAGCAAGTGAAACTGGCTGGAGAGGACGGTAATCGCCAGGTTGTGCTGCACCTGGTTCTTATTGATCTCCGCCACCTGGTGTTCCAGGCTGTCGTTGCTCTCGTCGTGGAACAGAATCCCCTTGAGCGACTCGCGCACGGCGTTGCGCGTGCCTGGGGGGAATTCTCCCGGCTTCGTTTGCAGAGCATTCGGCTTGCCTTCGCGCCGCGCTTCGATCTCGCGGCGCAGCGCCGACTGAAACGAATCAGGCGAGAGATCGCGGACCCGGTAGCCCGGCGTGTCCATGTTGGCGACGTTGCCCGCGAGCACGGCGTGCCGCGATTGTGTGAAGCCGACCACCTGTTCCATGACAGGGATCGCAGTGCTGTCGAAGAGCGCGGAGAACATGCGTCGCCTTCCTTGGCAAAGTTTGCGTTCTCGTCTCAACTTAACGGCTGGCGGCTGCCGATCTAGTTGCCCAGCGGTCGAGCCGCCTTGTTAAGGGCAAGAAGTGTACCAACGGCCGCCGCCGTTCCCAATGGCTTTCTGCGCGGCAGTGCGCCGTTTCTTCTAACCATCTGACCGGCCGGCGTTTGCACAGGGCAAAGGCTGGCCGTTTCTCTCTGCGAACGCGCACGGCGAGCGCGACCGCTCCGGCAATCGCTGCCGAACCGCGATCGGCAATTCCTGCCGAACGTCCGCTTCTCGATCTAACTAACGTATCTAGCCGGCTCGCTTGGCCCGCGGCGCATAGCCGTAGGTCCGCAGCTTGCCCGACAAGGTGCGAATGCCAATGCCCAGGGCCTGCGCGGTCTTGGCGCGGTGGCCGTCGAAGCGTTCGAGCGTGGCCTCGATCAGCCGCCGCTCCATTTCTTCGAGACTCGCGCCGACCGGCGTTTCAGTCCAACCCCCCGCGGCCGGCTCGCCCCCTTCGGGCTCGAGCAGCCAGGCCCGCAGCTCCTCCGCGGTGAGCGGCGCGCCGTTGCTGAGCACGCTGGCCCGCGTGATCAAGTTTTCCAGCTCGCGCACGTTGCCCGGCCAGTGGTAGCTTTCCAACAGGTCGAAGGCCCCGGCCGACAACGTGGCCGGATCGCGGTGCAGCCGCGCGGCCGTTTGCAGCAGGAAGTGCGCCACGAGCTCGCGCACGTCCTCGCGCCGCGCCCGCAGAGGCGGCACCGCAATGGGCACCACGGCCAGGCGGAAATAAAGGTCTTGGCGAAAGCGGCCGGCGGCCACTTCGGCCGGCAAGTCGCGGTTGGTCGTGGCGAGCACGCGGACATCGACTCCCATCGTCCGGCTCGAACCCACGCGCTCGAACGACCGCTCCTGCAACACCCGCAGCAGCTTGGCTTGCAGGCCCAGGTCGATCTCGGTGATTTCGTCCAGCAGGATCGTGCCCCCATCGGCCAGCTCGAAGCGGCCCGTGCGCGGGCTGTCGGCCCCGGTGAAGGCGCCGCGTTCGTGGCCAAACAATTCGCTCTCCATGAGCTGGGCCGAGAGCACCGGGCAGTTCAGGCTCACGAGCTCGGCCCCGCAGCGCAAGCTCGCGGCATGCACCGCGCGGGCAGCCAGCTCCTTGCCGGTGCCGCTTTCACCCGAGATGAGCACCGTCTCATCGGTGGGGGCCACGCGGGCAATGCGAGCGCGGAACTCCTGCATCACGCGGCTGCCGCCGATCATGGCCGGCGCCGTGGGGCCGCGTGCGCCGGAGAGCGCCTGCTTCTGGTCCTTGAGCCGTGCCTGCACGAGGGCCCGCGCCACGAGGGCTTCGAGTTGTTCGGCGGGGAAGGGTTTTTCCATGTAGTCGAACGCGCCGCGGCGCATCGCCTCAACGGCGGTCGACACCGAGGCGTAGGCGGTGACCATGAGGATCTGCGCGCCGTAGTTCCGTTCGCGCAACCGCTCGACGAGATCGAGCCCGGTGAGCCCCGGCATCTGCAGGTCGGTGACGACGACGTCGAAGCTCTCGGTTTCCGCCAGCCGGAGCGCTTCGCCCACGCTGCTCACGGCGTCGACGCGGTGGCCGGCCTGGCGAAGGATGTCGCACATCGAACTGCGGGCGGCCGCATGATCGTCGACCACGAGCAGCCTGCCGCCGGCCGACGAGTGCGACGGCGTGCGATGAGGAGTGGCGAGCAGCGTCATGCGGCGGCCTCCAGGGCGCGGTGGGGAATGCGAATGGTGAAGGCGGCGCCGCCCTCGGCGCAGTTGGCGGCCGTCACGCCGCCGCCGTGCGACTCGGCGATCCGGCAGACGATGGCCAGCCCCAGCCCGGTGCCGCCGCTCTTGGTGCTGAAGAAGGGCTCAAAAGCTCGCCGCTGCACTTCCGTAGAAAGACCTTCGCCGCTGTCGGCCACCTCGAGTTCGAAGCCTTGGGGGCCGGCGAAGCCGGTGAACACCAGGTCGCCGCCGTCTGGCATGGCGTCGAGCGCGTTGAGGGACAGGTTCAAGATCGCGCGGCGGAGCATGTCGCGATCGGCCCAGATTCGCAGGCCGGCCGGGATGTCGAGCGTGGTGACCACGCCCTGGGCGTCGAGTTGCGGCCCCAAGGACTCGCAGATCTCCGACACGAGGTCGCGGGGGCGCACGGGTCCATAGCTTGGATCGCGCTGGGCGGCGAAATGCAGCAAGTCGTTCACCGAGGCCTCGAGCGACGTGAAGCCGGTGTCGACTTTGGTGAGCACGTCCAAGCTCCCTTCGTCTTCCGTGAGGCGCCGGCGCAGCAGGCTCAGATAGAGCCTCACAGGCACCAAGTTGTTGCGCACCTCGTGGGCCACGTGCGAAGCAACTTGGCCGAGATCGGCCAGGCGGTTTCGCCGGGCGAGCTCGCGGTTCTTGATCTGCAGCTCTTCGGTGAGCCGGCGGACTTCGGCCCGCAGGGCGTCGTGCGTTTGTTCGAGTCGTTGCGTGGCGCCGTGCCAAGCGTCGAGCACCGCCTCGAGTTCCGCCCGCGTGGCGGGGAGCCCGGGATCGGACGGGGGCAACGTGCGCGGGGCGTGTTCGTCCATGATCATCCGCCTGGGTGAAGTCGGGCCGGCGTTTGGTGCGCCGCGCCGTACGCGTCGAAGGCCTGGCCGGCCCGATGCATGCCTTGCAGTTGCGCCGAGGCTTCGTCGCGGCGGGTCTGCAATTGCTGTTCGCTTTGCCGTTCTTGTTCCAGAATTTCGGCGAGGAGCGCGGTGCATAGTTCGGCCATGCGGGCACAGCGCTGGCGATCGGCCGGGGTGCGCCACACGCGCCCTTCGGGCGGCTGATCGCGGAAAGGCGCAAGTTCGGCTTCGAGGCTTTGCAGCCGCATCAGCAGCCGCTGCTTGCCGGCCAGCACGCGCAAGAGGGCCGTCAGGTCGCCGCTGACGGCCAATTCGAGTTGCCGCGCGCCCAGCGTGCGCAATTGCGACAGGCATTCGAGCCGGGCGGCCACGAGCTGCGCGAGTTCGTCGGTTTCGAGGCGATCCATGCGGCAAATCCGTTTGCCTTGGCCGGGCGCGGCCTTAGTTCTTTTCGAGCCACTCCAGCCGCCGCTGCCACTCCTCGCGATCGAAGGGAGTAGTCGACTGCCAGGCCACTTCCGTCGGCAACTGCTGCCACACGATCCGCGCTTGCTCGAGCGCGCCGCGGGCTTCAGCCGGTTTGGCCAACCGCTGATAGCAGGCCGCCAACTGCACGAGCGCGTCGAGCGCCTCGGGGTACTGTTGATAACGGCTGGCGGCGTCGGCATAGGCCTCGGAGGCCGCCTCATACTGTTCCAGCTCGAACAGGGCCGCCGCGCGGCCAAAGTATGCGTTCCGCAGCAGCAGGTCCTGTGGTTCCGTGAGCGGCCCTTCTTCCTGCAAGCGAACGAGCTCTTCTTGCAGTTCCGCGAAGCCCTGCACTGCCGCCTGCAAGTCGTCGCGCATGTGTTTGACGAGCGACAACCGCGTCGTCTGTACGGTGACCACGTTCAGCCGCTCGCGCGGCAGCCGCGCCAGCAGCCGGTGCCCATCGGCCACCAGGTAACGGGCCTCGAGCGATTCGGCGACTTGCGGGTAACGGGCCACGGCCTCGCGCAGCCGCGCGAGCGAGGTGCGGTAGAGATCGTCGGCCGCCTCGAGCGTGGCCAGGGTTTCGTTCCGCTGCACGTCGGCCGCTCCCAAGGTGGGCGCCGACTTCTCCTGCGCTTCGTTGAACATCAGCTTGCCGAGCAAGAACAGCGAGTCTCGCCACTCGCGGCTGGTGGGCATGAGCGCGTCGTCGCGGAGGTTGGCTTCGAGAGCGGCGCTTGCGTGCGGCAGGTCCTTCCGCTCGAGGTAGACCTTGCTCGCCAAGATGCGGGCCTGGTAGACCGGCGCCTGGTCGGCGTGAAAATCGATGCACTGCTGAGCGGCGGCCAAGGCGCCGGCGTCGTCGCTGAGGCCATGCAAAGCCGCGCCCAGATTGACCAAGGCCTGCGCCCGCCGGCGGATGGGCTCGAAGCGCAAATATTCGCGCAGCGCCTGGGCTGCTTGCTGCGGGGCCTCGGCGCGAATGAAGCACTCCGCCGCACGCCACAGATCATCGGTGTAGAACCGGCTGGAAAAGCGCACGTTGGCCAGCTCGAGGAACGTGTCGCCCGCTTCGCGCCAGCGCGGCGCCGCGGCGTTGCTCGCCGCTTTCGTGCGATGCTGTTCGTTGGCTTCGATGGCCCGGGCCCAAGCTTCGTACGTTTCGCCGCGGCGCGACAAACTTTCGGCCTTCGACACGAGGGGAAACAGATCGGTCCCCAATTCGATCGCGCGGTCGAACTGCTGCTGATCGTAGTAATGCTGCCAAGCTTGCAGCACGCGGCGACGCAGTTCGTCGACCGTCAGCCATTGGTTGGCGAACTCGGCAGGCGGACCGCAGGTGGCCAGCAGGTGGCGATAAAGCTTGATCGCCTCGGCATCCTCGCCGCGGCGGCGAGCCACATCGGCGGCCGCCAGACGAGCCGCCAAGCCATTCGGCCCCAGGGCATCCAGGCTTTCGACCCGCTGGTACTGCGCCTGGGCGGCCGACAAATCTCCCTTCGCCTCATAGCACCGGCCGATGAGGTACATCGCTTCGAACGTTTCGTCGCGCTCGATGATTTCGCGGGCCTGGGCCTCGCGGAGCAGGCCGATCGCCAGGTCGAGCTGGCCGTCGGCCGCAGTCTTTTGTTCCTGCGTCGGGGACTTGCCAAGCGTTTGCTCCGCCTCCTGCAGCAGCAAGCGCGCTTTGAGCCGCAGCAAGTCGCTGCCGGGCTCCTTCACGCTGGCAAGTTGGTCGATGGCGCCCCGGCTGCCGGCCAGGTCGCCGAGGTCCAGCAGCAGTTCGCAGCGTTCAACCAGCGCCTGCCGGTGTGCGTCGGGTTCCGCCGCTACGAGTGCAAGCCAGCGGGCACTGTAGTCGAGCGCCCGACGCCGATCGGGGTGGCTATCGAGGCGGCAGGCGGCGACGAGCAAAGGATAGACGGACTTCTGCAATTCCGGATCTCGCTGCACGGCCTCGACCAGCAGCGGCCGCGCGGCCCCGTATTTGCCGGCGGCGAACAAGCTCCGCCCCAGCAGCCACAAGGCTTGTGTCTGCCGCGCTTCAGGCAGCCCCAGCGAGCGGGCCTCTTGCAGCCAGCGCGAAGCCACCAGATTCAACTTGGCTGCGTCCGCCGCGGCCAGGCCTTCTGCTTCTTGTGCCGCCACTGCCCCCAGCACAAGCGCACGGCCGCCCGGGGGATCGGGCTGCTCGGGGTCGCTGACGACGCGTTGCACGAGATACTTGGCCTGGGCCAACTCCCCCGCATCCAGGGCCTCGAACGCCATGTCGAGCGTAATCCGCGTTTGATTACGCTGAATCAGCCAATGCGCGCTCCACCACATAACAACCGCGGTCAATGGGACGATCGCGGTCGCGCCGGCAAGCGCCAGCAACAATCCCGCGTGCCCTCGTGCCCAACCTCCGCCGCGTCGCCCCAGAGCCGAGATGGGTCCGCCCACCTTGCGCAGTACACCCCCGATCCGCGCACGCAGGCCGGACGACGCTTTCGACGAGGAGTGAGGGCGTTCCGACATGGGGGCTATCCCTAAGACGGGAAGCCAATCGTTGCCAACCTGTTGGCGGGCTTCTGATAAGCCCGCGCAGCCCCGCGCGACCGCCGCGCAGGGAGAAAAGCGGCGTGCTTGTACCGAAAACTTAGCTTGGGGGTCAACCGACGTTTCCCGTGGCGTTCCTTCGCCTGAGGGGCTGCACCTCAGGTTTCCCCAGGGTTCTCCGCAACGTGCATCAAATTCCGTACGGAATGGCTTGATCTTGTTGCTCCGCCTAGGGGGCGTGGGTAGGATAGTCGCTGCCGCGAAGGCAACTTCTTGGGCCCGTTGGACGTCTAACCTGCCACGGCCTGTATAGGTGGCAAGCTGTCTCCTTTGGGCGCCGAGACTTCTTTTTCAGAGAAAGAGGTGCAGCATGGGACCGTCGAGGCGGTGGCTCGTCCCCGGGTATCTCCTGTTCTTAGGCGCTGCGGCCGTTTTCTTATTGGCCGTCCCTCCCGCCGCGGCCCAGGGCCGGCGGATGCGGGTGATGCACAACGCGGTGGCAATGCAGCCCCCCGCGCAACCTATGCCCGGCCAACCGGGGCAGCCTCCCGCCGGCGAACAGCCGGGCCAACCGGGGCAGCCCCAACCTGGGCAACCGCAGCCTGGCCAGCCTGACGCGAGCAAGTCCGCCGAGCCGGCGGCGGCTACGCGGCCGACGACGCCAGAGAAACCGGCGGACCCCAAAGAACTCGAAATCCGCCCCGACGCCGACGGCAAACTTCGGTTCAACTTCAAGGGGCAGACCTGGCCGTCCGTGCTCGATTGGCTGGCCGAGATCTCGCACATGAGCCTCGACTGGCAAGAGGCGCCGGGCGACTATTTGAATCTGACGACCCAGCGGCCCTATACGGTCGCCGAGACGCGCGACCTGATCAACAAGCACTTGCTGGCCCGTGGCTTCACGCTGCTGGAGAACGGCGAGATGTTGTCGGTCGTGAATCTGAAGAAGCTCGACCCCAGCTTGGTGCCCCGCGTCGAGCCCAAGCAACTCACCGACCGATTGCCCCACGAGTTCGTCAAGGTTTCCTTCCCGCTCGATTGGCTGATTGCCGAAGCGACGGTCGAGGAGATCAAGCCAATGCTCAGCCCCAACGCCAAGGTCACCCCCCTCAAGACGACCAATCGCCTCGAGGTGATGGACGCGGTGGTCAATCTCCGTGAAGTGCGCGAGTTGCTCGAAGCCGAGCAAACCGGCAACGGCCAGGAGCGGCTGGTCGAAGTCTTCGCCCTCAAGCACACCAAGGCCGAGGAGGTCGTCGACCAGCTCAAGGGTCTGCTCGGCATGGAAGCCGGCAAGAAAGCGGGTCCCGTGACCCCCGAGCAGATGCAAATGCAAATGCAGCAGCAACAGATGCAAATGCAGATGCAGCAGCAACAGGCGCAGCAGCCGGGCGGCATGCCCAAGCCCAAGGCCGAGGTCTATCTCGTGGTCAACGCCCGCGAGAACAGCATCCTGGTCAATGGCCCGCCCGACAAAATGGCCATCATTGCCCAAGCGATCAAAGCGATCGACGTTCCCCGCAGCGCCGGCGAAGTGCCCTGGGGGCGGGTGACCCGGATGAAGGTCTACCGCCTGGCGGGGCTCGATCCCGAGGCGCTGCTCAAGCTGCTTGAGGAAACCGGCGGCTTCGATCCCAGCACGCGCTTGCAGGTGGACAAGGCCAATAAGGCCCTGATCGCCTATGCTCCGGCCCCCGACCACCTGCTGATCCAAGCCATGGTCGACAAGCTGGACGGCAGCGGGCGTAAGTTCACCGTGATGCAGCTTCGTCGGCTCGAAGCCGACTACGTGGCCGGCAGCATCGAATTCATGATGGGCAACGAGAAGAAGGACGACAGCCAGAATCGGCGGCGCTCGTACTACTTCTACGATCCCTGGGGGCAGCAGAACCAGGACCAAGGTAATACGGACAAATTCCGCGTCGAGGCCGACGTCGAGTTCCGGCGGCTGCTGCTCTGGGCCAACGAAATCGAAATGACCGAAGTCCGCAACTTGCTCGCGCAGCTAGGCGAGATTCCGGTGGAAGGGGGAAATCCCGAGCGGGTGCGCGTTATTTCGGTCAACCCTGGCGCCGACACCGAAGAGTTGTTGCGCCTCCTCCGCTCTAGTTGGACCGGCGCCAACCCCATCGAGGTTGAGGCGATCGACGAAGCGGCGAACGAGCCCCCACAGCAAAAGTCCGCACCCGCCGCGGAACCTGCTCCAGTGCGGGAAGCCGCCAAGCCGCGGCCCGAGGCGTCCCTCCCACGCCGTGGCCCGATTCTGCTGGCGGCCGCCGATCAAGTTGCCCCCGCGGCTCCGGACGAGGTTAATGGCGAAGAAGCGTCGGTAGATCTGGAGTCCGAGGAGAAGGCGCGCAAGATCTTGGAACGCTTCGAACGCAGGGCGCGCGGCCAAGACCGCGCCGGCGCTCCGGCCACCGATGCCCCGGCGGACGCCGAGGAAAAGCCGGCGGGCAAGTCGCAACAGCCGGCCCCGATTCGCATTACTCGCGGGCGCGACGGTCTCGTGATTACCTCGAACGACACGCAGGCCCTCGACCGGTTGCAGGACCTGATCGACCAGGTGCAGCCGCAGCGCGACGACTTCAAGATCTTCCACTTGAAGTACGCCTACGCCAGCGGCGTGAAGCTGAACCTGAAGGACATCTTCGACGAAGAGGAAAAGGACAGCCGGCGTCCGTGGTGGTGGGACGACTACGACACCGGCAACCAAGACGACAAGAAGGGCCGCCTCTCGAAGCGCCGGCAGCTCAAGTTCATCTCCGACTTCGACACCAACACCATCATGGTGAAGAACGCCGACCCGGTGCAGTTGGCCAAGATCGAGGAGATCATCAAGTTCTACGATCGCCCCGAGCCCCCCGACTCGCAGTCGATCCGCAAGATGAAGATGATTCGCCTCGACTACGCCAAGGCCCCCCAGGTGGCTGAAGTGCTCAAGGAGGTCTACCGCGACCTATTGAGCTCCAACGACAAGGCTCTGCAAAACAACAACCAGCAGCAGGAGCAGCGCCCCGAGCGCGGCTTTTTCATCTTCGGCGCGGGCGATGGCGACGAAGGCAACGACACCAAACTGCCCAAGTTCAAGGGCTTGCTCTCGATCGGCATCGACGCCCCGTCGAATTCGCTCGTCATCTCGGCGCCCGAATTCCTGATGCGGAGCGTCGACGAGGTCGTCAAGAGCCTCGACGAAGCGGCCAAACCCTCGAACGTAGTAGTCGTGGTCAAGCTCGAGGAGTCCCTCAAGGGGATCAAGGCCCAGGCAGCCCTGGCCCGCGCCATTGGCGCCGCGAAGGCGGCCGCCAATCAGTCGCAGGGCAACGAAGGGGGCAACGGCGAGAACGGCGGCCCCGGCCGCCGCGGACAGGGCGGCCCCGAAGGGGGCGGCCAGGGCGGACAACCCAGCCAATAGCCGGAAACGCTGAGCTTGACCCCGCCTGCCGCAGGCTCCTATACTTCGCCGCGCTGGCCCGACCCAGGGGCCCGCATATCGATTTCCAGCAACTGCGCCGGTTTAAGGAGGAACCGCCATGGCTGGCACGGATGCCAACGCCCCTCGTTCGTCTCGCCGCACGGTCCTGTCCCTCGTTTTTTTCGGGGCCGCCGTGCTCGGCGTCACTGCGGGAGTCCGCTCCTGGTGGAGCGCCGAGTCGGCCACCGCCGCTCCCCCGGCCAAAACGGCTCCGGCGGGGCCCCCCAAGACTGCCGAGAAAAGCGCGCCCCAAATCGTGGCCCTCGTCAATGGCGAGGAAATTAGCCGCCAGCAGTTAGCCCAGGAGTGCCTGCGCTACGGCGGCGAGGACGTGCTCGAGAGCATCGTCAATCGCCACCTGATCGCCATTCACTGCGAGCAACAAAAGATCGTCGTCAGCGAGAAGGAAGTGCGGGACGAAATCGCCCGCATGGCGGCGCGCTTCAACCTGGGCGTCGACCAGTGGCTGAAGATGCTCGAGACCGAGCGGCAGATCAGTCCGCAGCAGTACTCGCGCGACATCGTATGGCCTACGCTGGCCTTGCGCAAGCTCGCCGGTCCGCAACTCCAGGTGACCGAAGAAGAGATCAAGCAGGAATACGAAACCGAGTACGGACCGGCCGTAAAGGCCCGCATCATCGTCGTCAAAGATCCGCGCAAGGCCGCCGAAGTCCGCGCCCAGGCAGTCGCCCCGCAGGCCGACTTCGCTCGGTTGGCCCGCAGCGCCTCGGAAGACGTGAACACCGCCAGCACCGGAGGCCTGGTGCAGCCGATCCGCCGCCATATGGGCGATCCGCAGCTCGAAGAGATCGCCTTCCGCCTCAAGGAGGGCGAAGTCGGCCCGATTCTCAAGGTCGGCGACCAGCACGTGATTCTCAAGTGCGAAGGGCATTTGGCGGGCCGCGACATGGCGCCCGCGCAAGTCCGCGAACGGCACATCGACCAGATTCGCGACCGCAAGCTCCCGAAGATCGCCAGCGAGCTGTTCCGCAAGCTGCAAACCGAGGCGAAGGTCGAGAACGTGATGAACGATCCGGCCAAGCGGCAATCGGGCATTGCCGCTCAGATCAACGGCCACCCCATCACCCTCCGCGAGCTCTCCGAGGAGTGCATTACCCGTCAGGGCAAGGAAGTGCTCGACACGTTCATCAACCGCAAGCTGCTCGAGCAGCGCCTGCGGGAGAAGAAGCTGGTGGTGACGCAGCCCGAGATCGACGCCGAGATCGCCCGCGCGGCGGCGGCCAACGCCGAGATGCTGCCCAATGGCCAGCCCGATGTGCAGAAGTGGTTGAAATTGGTGACGCAGCAGAGCGGCGTCACCGTCGACGCGTATATTCGCGACGCGGTGTGGCCCACGGTGGCCCTCAAGAAACTCGTGTCCGAGGGGGTCAAGATCACCGACGAAGACTTGCAGAAGGGCTTCGAGGCGAACTACGGCCCGCGCGTGCGTTGCCGGGCGATCGTGCTGGGCGATCAACGGCTCGCGCAACAAGTGTGGGACATGGCTCGCAAGGATGCGCGTCCTGAGAACTTCGCCCAGTTGGCCGGCGAATACTCGATCGAGATCGGCAGCCGCAGCCAAGGGGGCGAAGTGCCCCCCTTGCAAAAGCACGGCGGCCAGCCCGTGCTGGAAAACGAGGCCTTCCGCCTGAAGCCGGGAGAGATCTCCGGCGTGATTCAGGTGGGCGACAAGTACGTGATTCTCCGCAGCGAAGGCTTCACGAAGCCAGAACCCGTGCAGTTCGCCGAAGTGCGGCAACTGCTGTACGACGACATCCACGAGAAGAAGCTGCGAGTGGCGATGGCCCAGGAGTTCGAGCGAATCAAGAGCTCCTCGCAGATCGACAACTTCTTGGCAGGCACCACGCAATCTCCCAAAAAGCCTGCGCCTGGGCTCGATCCAACGGCCCCGCGGGTTTCTCGGGCGCCCTCGGGCGCGGTGCAGCCGGCGGGCGCAACGCGTCCGGTGACGCGCTAGCCGCGCCGCAGCGGGCACAACTCCACAAATAAGCGAGGCCCTTTCCCAGACCGCTCGGAAAGGGCCTCGCCGTTGGTTGCCAAACTTTCAGACCGCAGGCCTAAGCAGCCTTGCGGCGGCGGGCCAAGCCCACCAAGCTCACGAGGCCGAGGCCGGCCAGGAGCAGGGTCGACGGCTCCGGCACCGCGTAGATGTCGCCGATGGCGACGTCCAAGCTGCCGGTGGTCGTGTTGTCGATCAACATCGTGAGCGCGCCCACGTTGGCCAGGCTAGCGGCGCCGTTCGGACCCACCGTGGTCAAACTGGCGAAGGGCAGGAACAAGTCGACCGGCGCGAAAACGCCGCCCGGCAGAGCCAACGTGCCTTCCGACCACGTGTCGCCCGTGGCGTCGCTCGCGTCATAGACGCGGAACACCACGTTGCCCACCAGGTCGGCGAAGAGCACGTTGAACTTGAAGGCGTTGTTGCCGCCGGCCGTCAGGTCGACACCGCCCAAGCCCGTCGGGTCGATCGTCTTGGCGTCGGCGTCCGGGCCGTCCCAAATCACCGTGGAACGCCCCTTGACGGTGGCGCCCGAATCGCTGATCAGCAGTTCGCCCGAGAACGGGTTCGAGGCCAGCGACAGCGAGGTGAAGCCTGAGACGAACTCGACCAACAGGTCGCGCTCGCCGCCGATTGCTTCGGGGGCGAGTGCGGACGAGCCGGCGACCGTGGTCACCGGATTGGCCGAGACGGTTTGCGTGGTGATGAAATCATCGATCAAGATGGCCGCTTGCGCGGGGCCGGTCAGGAGCAGCGCTGCCGCCGCCCCCAACAGCCAGGTGCGAACCAGCTTCATAGGTGTTCTCCGAAAAGCAGACAAGAAACGGTTGACGAGACGCGGGAGAAGAGACGAGACGCAAACCGTATCACCGTCAGCAGGGTCCTACTTTTTGCCCCAGCACGCGATGAGGACTCGGTCGCTAGCTCCATGCTAATTGGCCTCTTTGGGCAGGCTAGAAATCGCCTGGTAAAATGAGCCGATCGATCCGCCTGGGTAGTGGTTGTAGCGTTCTTGCGGTTGGTGCAGTCGCAAGGAGGACGCCGATCCTGCCTGCTGTACAGGCTGCTTGACACCTGGTCCCGTCGCGCGCGCTGTGTTCGTTTTGCCTGACCTCGAGCAATGCCTGACGCTGCTGCTGGCAAACGTGCCAGCCGGCAAGGTCACAACCCCCCGCGCGTTGGCCGCGGCGCTCGGTCTGCCGCAAGCCGCGATGTGGGTGGCGTGGTTTACCCTGCGACACCCGCACGATGCGCGCTGCCCGTGCCATCGGGTCGTGCGTGCCGGCGGACTTCTCGGGGGGTACGTGACCGGCGACCTAGAGGAGAAGCAACGTCGCCTGCGCGAAGACGGAGTGATGTGTGCAGCAGGCCGCGTCGACCTTGCGGCCCACGGATTTCAGCCCCGTTGCGAACACCCGCCGCTGGCTGAACTAGTCGGCCAACAGGAGGACCTGGCGCAGCGGTTGCGGTTCTCGGGCGGACCGCGCCGGGTGTCCACCGTAGGCGGCATCGACGTGTCGTACCGCGGCGAGCTTGCCTTCGCGGCCTATGTGGAGTGCGCCTGGCCAAGCGGCGAGGTGCTGTGGAGCGCGACCGTCAGTACGCCGATCGCCTTTCCCTACCTGCCGTCGCTGCTCACGTTCCGCGAGTTGCCGGCCATGCTGGCCGCCGTCGACGCTGCGCGGACAGCCGGGAACTTGGGCCACGTGCTGCTCGTCGACGGCGCAGGGCGCTTGCATCCGCGCACGGCGGGCATTGCAGCGCATTTGGGTGTGGTGGCCGATCTCCCCACGATTGGCGTGACCAAGCGCCTGCTGCACGGAATGGCCGATGCCCTGCCCACGACGAAGGGCGAGACCGCGCTCGTGCGAATCGACGGCCAGCCGGCAGGCTACGCGCTCGCTCCCGGCGGCCGCTCTCAGCGGCCGCTCTACGTGTCGCCAGGGCACCGTACAACGCTGGCGCTCACGGAACGAATTGTGCCTCCCCTGTTGCACGCACGCCGTTTGCCTGCGCCCCTCTACTGGGCCGATCGCCTCAGTCGCCGCGAAGCACAGCGCTGACTCTCTCGGGCCCAAGGGGCCGAGCCTCAGCCCTTGATGCCCGTATGCATCGATCCGCGCACCGCCTGCTGGATGCGCTCGAGAATCCGCCGCAGCCACCACGTGGGGCGCGGCGCCTGGCCTTCACCGAGCGTCACGACCGACCAATAGGGCATCGGTGATCGGTCGGGCGCCTCCTCTGCGGCCGATTCGGCGCGAGCGGTGAGCCGCTCGAGCGCAGAGGAAAATCGAGCGCCCATGGCCTTGGCCCCACGGGTCGGCTCCGCGGACTGCCGAGGCCGGGGAGTGGCCAGCCAGCGAATCCGCTCTACCGGGTCTTGGCGCAGCGGCAGCAGATCGTACCAGGCCCCGAGCCGCCGCAACGCCCGGACGGCCTCCTTGCGAAACGCCGGCTCCGGATGTTCGAGAAACGGCCGCAGCGGCCGCACCGCCGCTTTATTGTGCGAGTGACCCAGCAGCCAGAGGGCCCAGCGCGAGGTCAATGGATTGCCCTTGGCCAACACGGCCACGAGCGCGCCGATCGTCGGCCGCTCGGCGATGGCCTGCAGGTCAGGCCGCGAGCCGAGCAGGGTCGCCGGCTGCAATCCGTCGGACGTGGCATAGAGATGCCACGCCAGCGTGTCGAGAAAGTCGATCACCTCGCGGTCGCTGGAAAAGATTCGGTAACTCTTGCCGTTGAACCACACCTTATCCTCCACGCTCCCCAGGGACCGCAGGAAGGACGAGCGGTAGGACGGACGTCCGGAGTCGCCGGCCCGAGATTCCTCGCTGGAAACCTGGGCAACCGTCTTGGCTGTCGACGGGACAGGCTGACGGACGCCCGCCTGAGCGGCCGACCTGTTCGAGCGAAGCGCGGCCTCTACCGCCAAGCAGCAGGCGCTGGCCGCGGCGATCCCAAGGATGACCGCGTACGCCGGCAGGCGGTCGCCCCAATTGTCCTGGCTTCCCCTGGGCGGCGCCAAAGAGCTCAAGCTGAGGGCGGCGGTTCCAAAAACCACCCAGAACCCCAGCAGCGCGGCGCCGAGCAGCAAGTTCGTGCGTTGCCGGCCGTCAGCCAAGGCCATCACGACCGCAAACGCGGTCAAGACGAGCAGGCACATGACCGTGACGAGCCAAATCGACATCGACGGCGCTCCGCGAGGGCCGCGAGCAGAAGAGAAGGTTCCGACTAAGTAAGTCTAACCAATCCTACCGCGACACGCCAAAACCAGTTTGGACAGCCCTACCCAACACTCAGCCCCCGCTCGCCAATCGTGTAGGGCACGATCCGCTCCGAGCAGGCGCTCCCCCGGTGCTTGGCCACGTAAAGGGCCCGGCCCATCTGGTCGCCGCTGCGCACCTTGCCCAGGCAGATGATGGTGTTGGCGCCCGATTGAAGGTCCCCTTCGGTAAGGGGACGGTCGATCAGGGCGTCGAGCCGTGTTTCGTGCGAGGTGTACAGCAGCAGGCAGGCCAGTTCGCGGGGGTCGTACCAGGGCTGCTCGGCCTCGGCGGCATGCCGACGGAACGCCTGGCGAAACAGGTCGCGGGCTACCCAATCGGGGTCCTTACGCACGACCTGATGATAGACGTATTCGAAGAGCTGCAACTGGATCGAATCGGCCGCGCGGTCGGCCGGCTCGACGCCGTCGACCACCAGCCGCCGGGCGCCGCGGACGAAGTTGCCGTAGAGGAAGGCGATCGTGCCGGTGAGCTTTTCCACGAGCTCGGCCTGCCACTCGCGCCAGCCATCCGAGTCGAGATCGCCGCGAGTTACCCGCCGGCCGCGATAGTCGAAGGCATGCAGGTAGTCGCCGTCGCGGCGCTGGGGGTCGAAGAAGCCTTCGAGGTCGGGCCGCTCTTGCGAATCGACCTGGTCGAGTTCCCAGCCGAACATCCGCCGGGCATAGTCGTGGTGGCTCTGCGAATCGCCACGGGCCGTGAGGTCGAGGATCACCCCTTTGCGCCCTTCCTGCCGCAGCCCGGCCTCGAGAAACTGCAAGCCGAGCTGCGTCTTGCCGATGCCGGTGGCGCCGGCGACGACGCAGAGCGTGCCAGGGAGCAGGCCCCCGCCGAGGAGGTCGTCGAGGGCCGGAATGCCGGTGCTGAGTCGGTTCATCAAAGGGGGGAGAGTCCAAGGAAGATTTAGGTTCGCCGACGTCGCGAGCGGGAACCCAGATGCCCGCCCGTGGCTTCTCATAGTACGAACGACGGCCGCAACGGAGCAACCGATGGCAACCACGATCGCAATGAGCGGATGCCAGCCGATGCCGCGGGAGGATGAAGCGGCGCTCGTGGCCCGTGCCAGGCACGACCCCGCCGCCCTGGCTGCGCTGTACCGGGCGAACTATGCGGCGATCCACGGTTACGTCCACCGGCGGGTCGGCTGCCAGGCTGACGCCGACGAGCTGGTCGCCGAGGCCTTCTTGGCGATGGTCCGCTACTTGCCGCGCTACCGGCACCGCGGGGCGCCGTTTCGCGCCTGGCTCTACCGGCTGGCGACGACGCAAATTGGCCGCTGGGCCCGCAGCCGGCAGCGCTGGGCCACTGCCCGGCTGGAAGAACTGGCCGCGGCGGAACGCCGGGACGAAGCCGAGGTCAGCGAAGACGCCGAGCGCGTGCGAACGGCGCTGCTCGTTCTGCCTGAGCACTACCAAGCAGTACTGGCGCTGCACTACCTCGAGGAACTGCCGGTGGCCGAAGTGGCCGTGGTGCTGGGTTGTCGGGTGGGAACCGTGAAGTCGCGGCTGTCGCGGGGGCGCGAGGCGCTCCGCCGACTGCTCGAACCGCAGGAGACAAAAAATGCGTGAGCCCGCGGATCGTTGGGAACGAGGAATCGAAGCGCTCAAGGCCCAGTCGCGTGACGGGGCCGGTTACGATGTCACATTGGAGAAACGCATCATGCACGAGTTCAGCCAGGGTCAGACACGCCGCCGGCGCCGGTTCGCGGCGCTCGCAGCCGCGGCGATCGTCGTCGCCGCCAGCGGATTGGGCATTGCCGCCGCCGGAGGAATCGAAGCGGTGAAGGGCTGGTTCGGCTCGATCGAACTGGTGGCGCCGGACGGCTCCACGCACCGGTTCAACATCCAGGGGACGGAGCTGGTCGACGAGAACGGCAACGCGGTCGGACGGCTGGACGCAGTTCCCGAGGCCGATGGCTTCGAGCTGCGGCTGAACGCTGTGCCGTCGGCCGGGGAGCAAAAGCCCTAACCGCGGGGCTCGATGCGATCGCATCGGCCGAGCAAGCCGCCCCCGCGTTGGGCGGCTGCTCGCGTTGGCGTGACGCAGAAGTGCTGACCCACGCGCGAGCTCAAGTCTCCTCGTCGTCGCCCCATCGCCAGAATTCCTCTTCTTCCTCTTCGGGCTCCACGTCGACGTAGTTTCGGCACTTCGGGCACTCGCGGATCTTCCCACGGTCGCTAGCGGGGAACGCGGTCTTCTGACCGCAATCCTCGCAGACAACTTCAATCGGGGCTGCTTCGCCCTCTGCAGCCGCGGCGCCTCGCTCGGCTTGGCTCTTCTCGTAGGCCTGCAGCAAAGGCCGGGCGCGTTCTAGATCGGATTCGTCGATCCACACCTGAGGCTTATGAATCTCAGGCAGCGTGCCGAACGCCGAGAAACCGGCAAGCGAAACATCGTCGACGGCGAAGGCTTCGATGCCTGCGGCGGTGAGCAGCCCTTTGACCGCGTGGGCTTCTAAGTTCGTGGCGGCGTTGTAGACGGCGATCGGCTTGCGCATGACTGCCTTCGTGGCGGTAAGAAGCAGGAGTTACTCGAACACCAGCGTGCCAAACTTCTCGTAGTCATGGAAGCTGGGTCCCACGCGGGCCCAGTCCCACGCCGTCGTTTGGCCGCCGTCGTAGTCCATACGGTACAGGTTCGCCCGCCAGCGGGCGCCGGGCTTGGGAGGCACGTTCCCTAGCGGCGAAAGGAGTTCGTAGGGGACGAACACCTCGGCGGTCCACCCCTTAATCGCGGCGCCAGTCTTGGCCTCGCCGCCGCGGACGCTCACCGCCTTGCGGGTCTTCCGCTCCCCTTCGTAGTGCCAGGGGCGCCAGCCAAGAAAGTCGCCGCCGCGGTTGGGCACCAGGATCGGCAGCTCCCGCCCCAAGGGAGAGATCTCATACTCGAAGTAGATCGGCGTGGCCTCGTCGGGCCAGAGGAAGAATTCGTACACGTCCTGCTTCCATAAGTCAGCAAAGTCTTCTTGCTCGCTGGCGCTGAGCCGGGCGTCTTCCCCGTCGAGCAGTACGTAGAGCCCCTTGGGGGAGTAGAGCAGCTTGAACCGCGTGGCGTACGGTAGGCTGCCTTCGCCGCGGCGATTGAGCTCATGCCAAGGGGTTTTGGCCCACGAGGTGTTGCTGCCGTCGCCCGTGACTTCGAAATCTTCGGTGCGCGGCACCGTGATCTGCGGCGAGGCCTTGGCTACAGCCGGCTTGGCCGCCTCCAGCCCGTAGAGCACCCGTTCGGCGTTCTTGCGGTAGACCTTGTCGAGCACTTCGCGCGGCAAATCGATGCCGTAGATCATCCAGAAGCCTTGCAGGTGGTGGCTCGCCGCGCAATCGAAGTACTCGTCGTCGGTCTCGAGGAACCGGTAGTAGATGCGAAACGCCTCGCGGTTGGGCGTGGTGTCGGTGCCGAAGAGAATGCGGTCTTGATGCGCGAGGAAGAACCGCCGCGCCGTGTAGGGCTGCCGCCCCAGCTCCGAAATGCGGGCATCGATGTCGACGTACAAGTTCGGATAGCGTTCGAGCCACTGGCCGACCGTGGCCAGGTCTTCCACGTTGTTGCCGAAATGCGCGCCGATGAACGTCGTGTTGGGGTGTTGCCCGACGACGTTCGTGAACTGCTGGAGCAGCTTGTCGCGCTGGGGAAACTGCGGGCCGAAAAAGAGCCAGTTCGGGTGCTGGTTGAGCTCGTGCCAGCGCTCGTTGTAGCGGTCGAGCGGCGTGAAGAAGGCGGCCGGGTCGGCCGTGTGGATCATCACGGGGCGGCGGAGTTTGCCGCACAGCTCGAAGATCGGCGCCAGCTTAGGGTCGTCGACCGGCACGAGCGAGCCGTCGTTGCGGCGCACCGTCAATCCCAGCGACTTGTGGAACTTGAGCCCCTTGGCGCCTGCGCGAAAGCTGGCCTCGAGCCGCTCGGTTTCCCGCCGCGTCCAGCCTTCGTCGTCGATGCCGTCGAAGTCGATGAGCGCGAAGGTGAGGAAGCGGCCCGGATGGGCGCGGTCGAGCGCGTCGAGTGTTTGCTCGAGCTGCTCCCCCCAGCCGCCGTCGAGGTTGACCACCGTTTGCACGCCGGCCTCGTTCATCTCCTGTAGGTAGCCGGCCACGCGGTCGGCCGTGAGTGCTTGCTTGCCGCCGCCCAGGTGGTTGTGGACATCGATCGCGGGGAAGGCCGGCTTGTCGACGTTCGTGACCTTGGTGACGAGCATCGACTTGGGCGCCCAATCGGCCAGCCGCAACTCGCGAATGTCGGCCGGCGGTTGGGTGCGGGCCAGCGACGGAGCGGCGAGGAGGAGCGTGGCCCCCAGCAAGTAACGCAGCGACATGGGTTGGAACTCCGGCGGGACTTCTCTGGGGCAAGGGCAAGTCGAAGTGGGCGAGGCCCATGATACGCGCCAGGAGAGAGCGGTTGTATGGGGTGCGCGGGCAGGATCGCGGGAATCGGGACGCGGCCAGCAGCGGCCGAGCCGGCCAGAGATCCCCGCGCTGGGGCCGGCCGCCGGAATGAGCTAACATCTTGGGGAGCTTGCGCTCTCACCGCCCGCCGCGACCGTCGCTATCCCCGCCTCCCTGCTGGAAAGGAAACCTTCCGATGAATCGCCGTTCCACGCTCGTGCTGTGCGTCCTGACAGGCATCGCCGCCTTCTGCTTTGGCGCGGCCAACTCGCAGGAGGCCGACAAGGAGCCTGCCAAGCTCAAGGACCTGCTCGTTGCCCAATCGCAGGGCTACCTGAAGCTGGCGGAGCTGAGCCTGCAGAGCGCCCAGTATTCGAACCAGAGGGCGCCGGGCTCGATTTCGGCGTTCATGATGGAGGCGCTCAAGCTGTCGGTCGAGTCGGCACGCGAGCGTGTGAAGATGGCGCAGAGCGGGGAGCACACCAATCTGTTCGCCGACATGCAAGGCACGGCCGAGCTGGCGGTGAAGATCGCCGAGGCCAACCTGACCCGCGCCAGCAAGCCCGACGGCTTCCCGCTGCCGGAGACGGACATCGCCCGGCTGAAGGCCAAGGTGGAAATCGCCCGCGCGGAGCGCCAGATCATGCAGCAGCTCGGCTCCGCGAGCATGCTCGATCAACTCGAGTGGCTGGTCGGCCGCCAGTCGTTCGTGCTTTCGGATCTGCAGACGCGCGTGGAGTCGCTCGAGGCGCGGCCGTAGTTGGGCTGGCGTGCGGGTTGGCCCCCCGTCATTGACGGGGGGCTAAGGGCGCCGGAGGGGCGGTGAGCCAATCATTAGCCCCCGGCGAGTCGCCGGGGGTAAACCACGCTCGAGCAACAAAAAACGGCTGCGAGACCAAGCGTCCCGCAGCCGTTTGCGTTTTGCGATCAGACGAAAGCCGTCCTACACCTTGTACTTATCCTGCGCCGTATTCGGCGTCAGGCCTTCGGGCGTTTCGTCCTTGTCGATCTTGAACCACTCGGGCTGGAAGCGGATCGGCTCCCCCTTCTTCACCGACATGTTCGTGACGAGCGCGATCACCGCGTCGGCCAGCGCCACCTCGGGGTGGCAGCGCGGCTTGTGCTCGGGGGCCGGGTTGCGGATGCACCAGGCCCAGTGCTCGAGCTCCTCGGTGTAGCCGCGGCTCGGGGGGCCGGTTTCGATGGCCTTCTTGCCAGTCTCCACGGCCGGGCCGCCGCCGCTCTGCGTGGTGTCGAGCGTGGGGCCGCCCGACTTGCCTTCGCTCACCTTGACGTTGGTGGCAGTCTCGGCCCCCTTGAAGATCATCACGTCCTGCTCGCGCTCGAGGATCAGGGTCCCCTTGGTCCCCATCACCACTTCGCCGTACCCGCCGAAGCCGTTGCCGTTGATCGACGAGTAGGTGACCACGATCTTCTTGTTCGGATCGGAGTCGTAGGCGGGGCCCGGATACTCGTACGTGCAGTAAACGTGGTCGTCGCACTCGCGGTCGGCCGGGAAGATGTGCCGGCCACCGGTGGCGGAAACCGACAGCGGCAGCACCTTTTTGCCGTCGGTGCGGGTGGCCGACACGAAGATGCCCGAGGCGTCGAGCTGGTGGCTGCCGAGCTCGGCCATGAGGCCGCCGCCGGTGCGGTTCCAGAGCCGCCAGCGGATGAGCTCTTCGAGCGCCGAGCGCTGGTAGCCGCCGTCGAGCGTCTTGGCCTCGTAACCAAACTTGCCGGCGTCGACCACATGGTCGAGGTACTGCAGCTTGAGCTGTTCGAGCTTCTTGCTCAGATCATCGAACCGCGCGCCCTTGGCCTTGCTCAATTCCTCCTCGGTCTTCGAGATGGCGGCCACCATCTTGTCGTCGGGCAGCGGGGGCTGCCAGCTATCGTTCGTGGGCAGGTTGCCACGGTGCCACTGGGCGCGGACGTGGTGGATGTCGCCGATCAGGCCGCGGCGGATCGTGTCGACCGCGTTGTCGTAGAGAATGCTGTAATGGCGCTGGTGGCCGACGGCCAGGAGTTTGCCCGTCTCGGTGGCGACGCGGCCCATTTCCTTGCACTGGGCGATGTCGTGCCCCATGAGCTTTTCGGTGAGCACGTGCTTGCCTTTGCGCATGGCCTTGATGGCGGCCTCAGCGTGCAGGTGCAAGGGGAGGGCGATCACCACGGCCTCGACGTTCGGATCGTCGAGCAGCTCCTCGTAGCCGTTCTTGTCGTAGACCTTGACGTTCTTGCGGGCTTCGTCTTCGCTCTTCCAGTCGTACTTGGTCATCAGGCCCGGGCGGACCTTGATCGTGTTGGCGCTCGACTGGTCGCCGTGGAACGCGCGATGGACGTTGTAGGGCCGGATGTCGGCGATCGCCACCACCTGCAGGTAGCTGGGGGTGAGGCCGCCGATGAGCACGCTCCCTTCGTCCCCCGTGCCGATGATGCCGACGCGGAGCGGGTCGCCTTCCATGGCCTTGTAGCCAAAGTACATGGCGCCCAGGCCGGCGCCCGACACGAGGCCCGCGGCCAAACCCCCTTTCAGGAAGTCGCGGCGCGTGAAGCCGATCGTGCCGTAGAAGTTGTCCTTGCCGATGGCCCGTTCTTCGGGAGTCAGGTGCATGACGGTTACGCCTTGCCGGCCGAGCAGGAGCGGCCGCAACAGTTGTGAACGAAGAAGTCCAAGCCGCCCCATTGACCCACGCGGGTCGTCGCCAGCGTGAGCATCGAGAGCAGTTCGCCGAGTTGATAGTAAACCGGTTGCGTGTCGGGCACCCAGGGGGGCTGCGTCGAGATCACGCTCAAAAGGAACACCGCCCCCACCACCAAGGCCAGCCGCGTAAACAGCCCCACCATCAAACAAATGCCTACGCCGAGCACCGTGTAGGAGATCACGGTGTTCACCCAGTCCAGCTGCTGCCGGGGCGCCGCAGGCAGCGAGCCGCGGATCCGCTGCTGGTCGCTCGTGGCCAGGTCCAACAAATGTTCGTGCAGGCTCTGTTCTTGCTTCTTGGCCCAGGCGGTCCAGCCCGCCGCCTCGCCGTCGAGCTGCTTGGCCTTGGTTTCCAGCCGCTCCCTCTTGTACGGCACGTCCCGGCTGCCCGGTTCGGCCTCGGCCTTGGCCAAGCGGCGGAGTTCGTGCTCGTGGGTGTCGAAGGCTTCCTTGTTTTCCTCCAAATAGTCGTCGAGCGACTGCTGGGCGTGAGCCAGAAAGAGCTTGGCCTTCTCCTTTTGGGCGGCATCGAAGCCGAAGTGGTCGGAAACCTGGGCTTCGCGTGATTCCCAGGAGTTCTTTACCCGCTCGGCCCACAGCTTGTAGGCGGGGGTCTCCCCTTCGCCGGCGGGCACGCGGTGCAGGTTTTTCCAGCCGTGGTAATCGGGCAGCACCGACTGGAAGCTGTCGGCCAGGGGGCCCTTGGCCTGCTTCAGAAAGCCTTCCGACGAGAAGGGTTTGGCGAACTTGGCCAGCCCTTCGCTGAAAAAGTGCCAACCGATCACCACCCGCAATAGCACGAGCATGACCACGGTCGACCAACCGATCGAAAACCGGGAGGGCACGGGACGGAAACTCCTGAGGAAGCGGGGGGGCGTGGAGCTGGGAGCTAGGAGTTGGAGCGACCGAACCTGCGAAGGTCTGGTTCCCTCTCCCTCCGGGAGAGGGCTAGGGTGAGGGCCGGTTGCCTTGCCGATCACGGCCCAGCCGCCGCGCGCCGCTCTCCCAATAGCTCCGCCGCAGTGGCTATTGTAGACTTCCGAATTACACCTCACCACCCTTTTTCCCTTTGTTGGGCGCCCCGCCTTACCCCCTTGAAGAGCCAATCCCTCGACCACGCGCGCATCGTTCTCTGCTATCCCATCGAACCCTGCCACCTGGAGCAAATCCGGGCGGCCGCCCCGGGGGCGCGTGTGATCGACGCCGGCCAGGAGCGCGTGGCGGCCGAAATCCTCGATGCCGACGTGTTTTGCGGCCACCCCAAGGTGCCGGTCGACTGGCACACCGTGGCCGGCCAGGGGCGGCTGCGGTGGATCCAGTCGTCGGCGGCCGGGCTCGATCACCTGCTCGTGCCGGAGATCATCGCCTCGGACGTGATCGTCACGAGCGCCTCGGGCGTGCTGGCCGATCAGGTGACCGAGCACGCCGTGGCGCTGATCACGTCGTGGCTCCGGCGGCTGCCGACTTTCTATGAGGCCCAGAAGCGGCACGAGTTCGTCCGCCGGCCGACGCTCGATTTGCACGGCATGACCGTCGGCATCGTGGGCTACGGCGGCGTGGGCCGGCGGATGGCCGAGGTGCTGCAGGTCTTCAAGACGCGGATTCTGGCGACCGACCTCTTCCCGGTTAACCGCGCGCCCCACGTGGCCGAACTCTGGCCGGCCGACCGCCTGCCCGACCTACTGGCGGCCTCCGACCTGGTGGTGCTGTCCGTGCCCCTCACGCCGCAAACCCGCGGGCTGATCAACCGCGAGATGCTGGCCCTGATGAAGCCGACGGCCTTGCTCGCGAACCTGGCCCGCGGACCGGTGGTGGTCGAGGCCGATCTGGTGGCCGCACTCGAGGAGGGCCGGCTGGCCGGCGCCGTGCTCGACGTCACGGAGGTCGAGCCGCTGGCGACCACGAGCAAGCTCTGGGATCTCCCTCAGGTGCTCATCACGCCCCACGTGGCCGGCCAGAGCCGCGAGCGGGCCACGCAGATGACCGACTTCTTCTGCGACAACCTCCGGCGATACCAGGCGGGCGAACCGCTGCGCAATTTGGTGGACAAGCGGCTGGGGTTCCCGAAGCCGGCGGGAGCTTGAGGACGGAGCTTCTCGCGAGTAACGAGCGACGCCATTTTGTATAGCCCAGGCGTTCTACGCCTGGGGTGCGTTAAGCTATGATTGCCTAACCGATTCAGTTGCTTCCACCCCGACGGAACCTAGGTCGCAACCATGGCCACCGACCCTCGCTTCGCGATCGAAGACGAACCGCCCCAGCGCGGCCGCGGCTGTTTTTTCTACGGCTGCATCACTTTGGTCGTGCTGGCGTTGGTGGGCGCCGTGGTGCTCTTTGTCGCCGTGCGCGCGGGGATGAACTTCTTGCGCGGGCAGATCGAGCAATACACTGCTGCGGCGCCAGCGCAACTGCCGCCGCTCAACGTTTTGGCCGACGACCGGAAAAAGATCGTTGACCGGGTCGAAGAGTTCCGCAAGTTGGTGGAAGGAGACGGAACCCTCACCGACGAACAGCGCACCCTCGAGCTGACTGCCGACGAGCTCAACGTGCTGATCGAAGAGGAGGAAAACGACCTCAAGGGGCATGCCCGCGTCGAAATCAACGGCGACAAGCTGCAAGGGGAGATCAGCATTCCCTTGGGGAACATTCCCCTGATGGGCGGCCGCTATCTGAACGGCCGGGCGACCATCATTCCGCGGGCGGCCGACGGCCGGCTGCAAGTCCGCCTCGCCGACATCGAAGTGAAGGGACAGCGGCTGCCGAAAGAAGCGCAAGAAGCTTTCAGCAAAGAGAACTTGATGTCCGACAATCGGCCTGAGGGAGGCCGCAATCCGCCGCTCCGTCCGCTCGAGAGCGTCGAGGTGGTGAACGGAAAGGTGCGCATCGTGTTCTCCAAGGAGCCGCGCGCTCCGGCGCCTGCCCCGCCCCCGGCCGAGGCGAAGTAACGCGTCCCTCGGGGCGCCTCTCCGCTCGTTTCTCCCCCTCGCGCTGCAAGCTAGACTCTGCTAAGCGCGAACCATGCTTCCGCATGGCTCGGGAGGAATCTTTCCGCGAAGGAGGCTGACCATGGCCAACGCGTTGGGTTCGATTACGCTCACCGAGGAGCAGTTCACCGAGTTGCTGCGGGCCCATGGCCCCAGCGTGCTCCGCATTCCGGCTCGGGCCGAAGGAGTGAAGCTGCACTACGCTTCGCTCGAGGCCCGTGACCGCTTTGGCGACGCCTGGCAGGAAGTCGCCCTGAACAAAGTCGCCGGTCTGCAGGGCTGGTTCGAGATCGATCTGGCCGCCCTCTCGCTGCCCGATGGGGAATACGAATACGAGTTCGAAATCACCCGCGACGGCCAGACGTTGCTGGCGGCCGATCCCTTCGCCGAAGAGCTCACCCGCTTCAGCGGCACGCGCGGCGTCTTCCGCATCCGCAATGGCCAGCGCTACCGCTTGCCCTTCTCCTGGGCCGACGAGTTTCGTGACGGCTTCCCGCTAGCCAACAACAACGAGCTGGTCATCTATGAGATGCCCATGCGCTGGATGGAGAGCGCCCCCGAGGATCTCCGCCAGGTCGCCCTCGGCACCTTCGAAAAGGTGGTCTTCACGCGGCTCGACGAACTGCATTCGCTGGGCATCAACGCCATCGAGTTGCTCCCGGTGCAGGACTCGGCCGACACGCTGGCCTGGGGCTATGGCACCCGCTTCTTCTTCGCCCCCGATCTCGACATGGGGGGCCCGGTCGACCTCAAGTTCTTCATCAAGCAGTGCCACCGCCGCGGCATTCGGGTGATCTTCGACGTGGTGATGAACCATGCCCGCGAGTGCCCGCTGGCGAAGCTCGACCACGACAGCTTCTTTCTCGACAACCCCGGACAAGAGCCCGGCCGCGGCGAGGACTACGGGGCCGACATGTTCCGCTTCCGCTCGACGGGGCTCGACGGCACGTACTCGGCCCGTGAGTTCCACTACCGGATGGCGGCTTTCCTGATGCGCGAGTTCCACGCCGACGGCTTCCGGCTCGACGAGTTCCGCGGCATCGATCACTGGGAGTTCATCCAGACCTTCCGCGACAAGGCCTGGGAAACCCACCAAACGCTGTATCCCGGCCGGCCCTTCATCGTCATCGCCGAAGACTCCTGGCGGCGCGCCCAGATCACTCAGCCCGACGTCGACAATCCGCACGGCCGTCAAGTGACCGACTCGATGTGGAACTTCGCCTATCGTGACGAAGTCCGCCGGCTGATGCGGCACGAGCTGGACACCGAGTGGCAGCAACCGGCGCGGCGCGAGCGCATCCGTTGGCTCGTCGGCGGGCAGGCCCTGTGGGACGACATGAGCAAGGAGGCCAAACGCGGCTTCGGCGATCTTAGCCAAGCGGTGAACTACCTCACCTCGCACGACGTGGAGAAGGAGTACGAGAAGCGGATCATGAACTTCTTGTTCGGTCCCCTGCTCGCCTGGCATGGCCGTCCTTCGCACCTCGAGCACATCCGCTGGATCTCCGACAGCCTCGACACCCCCGACGTTCCCGACGCCGACCGCAAGGCCCACGGCGAAGCGCTCGAGCGCGTGCGCAGCGCCTTCGCGCTGCTGTTCACCTCGGTCGGCATTCCCATGCTGCTGGCCGGCGACGAGTTCGGCGACGTCCACGACCTGGACAACACCAACTGGCGCCTCAAGATGACCGACCCGGTCGATTGGAGCCGCCGCTGGAAATCGCGCAACAACTCCGCGCTGTGGGAGCACGTGCGCGATCTGATTGCGCTGCGAAAAACGCATCCCGCGCTCTCCCGCAACGAGTTTGAGTTCTGCTACTTCCATCCGCGGATCGACGAGCCGCAAGGCGAAGGGGTGTTCGTCTACGCCCGCACGCGCGGCGCGCCGCTGGGGCACAACGATCAGGTCGTGGTGGTGGCCAACGCGGGCGGCCAGGGCTTCGACGAGTTCCATGTGCCGTGGCCTTGGCGCGACCGCGGCCGCCTGCGCGAGATTGCCCCGCCCGACCACCGGGCGGAACTGGCGCTGGTCGACGGCGGCTGGGCCCAGCTCTCGATCGCCCCGTTCCAAACGCGGGTCTTCGCAACGTAGCTCGGCTCACCCGGATGAAAACCCATTAGCCCCCGGCGAGTCGCCGGGGGTAAGAACGGCCTGCCTTGCGAGCCACTCCTTACAGTCCCGCAAGCCCGCGCCGCCGGTCTCTCCGGCAGAGCCGCAGGAATCCGATAACGTCTGTCAGGCAGCGGCCCGCGAACCGAGGCGTGGGACCGCCGCCAGCCTTCCGTGACCCACGGCCTGCCGCTTCGGCCGTGGGTTTTTTGCTGCGCGGCTTGCATTCCCGCAAGCGGCCCCCAGCCCTCTGGCCAGGGGTGCAGATCGGTTTCAAACTAGTGGGTGTTGGGAGTTGGTTGCGTCCCGCAGCGCAACCGACGACAAAGCGCCCGCTGGCACCCGCCCCGTCCAGCGGGCCTTTTTATGCGCTGAAGGCGCTGCCTGGCGAACGTTCTTTTTCCTTGACGGACTCTTCTGGACGGTCTAACGCGGTGCTACGCTGGGAGCGCCGGTCGGCCCCCGCGGTCCGGCCTCTCTCACTCGCCGCCGTTCGCCCTGCCTGAGGAGCCCGCCATGATTCGCCTCGCCGTGGCCCTTGCGTCGACCCTGCTGTTGTTCTGCCTGCCGGTCGCGGTGCAGGCAGCCGATCCGTTGCCCGTCGTCCGCCAGGTCGAGGCGCAGCCGCTCAAGGCGCAGGCCAAGCGCGTGGCTGAGGCGCTCGAGCTTGTCGGCGCGCCGCTGGACGAATCGCGCCTGGCCCAGCTCGACGCCGCCCTGGCCGAAACCGACGAAGCCAAGGCCATCGCCGGCATCCAGGCCGTCTTCGATCCGCTCTGCCTGGCCGGCGTGAACATCAATCCCGAGAGCCGCGTGAAGGCGGCGCCTGGGCAAGCCGCGCCCACCCTCATTCAACAGGGCTGGCAGGCGTTCCTGGTCAAGGTTCACAACGAAGCCGGCGTCACGGCCAAGCTCCGCGTCACCAGCCCCAACGCCGCGCCGCTCGTCACCCGTTCCTCCGGCAGCCCCGATCCCAAGGTCACGATCAAGCCGCAGGACGTGGGAGATCGCTGGCTCGATCTCGAGAGCTACGACAAGCAGCCCCTCAACGCCCAGCTCTCCGGCCTGCCCGTCGAGTACCGCGTGCTGCAGCTCTACAGCCGGGAAGTCGGCCGCCGCGAGGCCAAGCTGGCCTTCGACGTTGGCCAAGGGACGCAAGACCTTGGCTTCCGCAACGAGCTGAACGTGCTGTTCAACATCCGGCCGTCGGTCGAGGTCGTGCTCGACGTCATCGACGACGACGGCCAGCCGACGACCGGCCAGTTCATTTTCCGCGATCGCCAGGGGCGCGTGTACCCGCTGCTCACCCGGCGTTTGGCGCCCGATCTGTTCTTCCACACCCAGGTCTATCGCCACAGCGGCGAGTCGGTGATGCTGCCGCCGGGCGAGTACGAGGTCACCTACACCCGCGGACCCGAGTACCACATCCTCAAGCGGACGATTCAGGTGCCCGAGGCCGTGAGCCACAAGGAGTCGTTCCGGCTGGCGCGGTGGATCAAGCTCCGCGATCTCGGCTGGTTCTCCGGCGACCACCACGTTCACGCGGCCGGCTGCGCGCACTACGAGTCGCCCGCCGAAGGGGTGCAGCCCACCGACATGATGCGGCACATCCTGGGCGAAGACCTGAACATCGGCTGCGTCCTCTCCTGGGGGCCGTGCTGGTACTTCCAGAAGCAGTACTTCGAAGGCAAGGTGAGCAAGCTCTCGCTCCCCAATTACCTGATGCGCTACGACGTCGAGGTGTCGGGCTTTCCCAGCCAGCACTCTGGGCACCTCTGCCTGCTCCGGTTGGCCGAAGACGACTACCCCGGCACGAAGCTGATCGAGGAGTGGCCGAGCTGGGATCTGCCGATCCTCAAGTGGGGGAAGGACCAGGGGGGGGTCGTCGGCTTTTCGCACAGCGGCTGGGGGCTGGGGGTGAAGAGCGAAAAGCTGCCGAACCTGGAGATGCCCCCCTTCGACGGCATCGGCGCCAACGAGTACATCATCGACGTCGTCCACGGCGTGTGCGACTTCATCTCGGCGGTCGATACGCCGATCGTGTGGGAGCTGAACATCTGGTACCACACGCTCAACTGCGGCTACACCGCCCGCATCAGCGGAGAGACCGACTTCCCCTGCATCTACGGCGAGCGCGTGGGCCTGGGCCGCGCCTACGTCAAGCTGCCCAAGGACAAGCCGCTCGACTACGACCAATGGGCTCTCGGTATCAAGGACGGCCGCAGCTACTGCTGCGACGGGCTGACCCACCTGGTCGACTTCGCGGTGAACGGCCTCGGCGTCGGTGAGCCGGGCGACAAAGGCCGCGCGAGCTTCTTGGCCGCGAAGAAGAACGAGCCCCTCAAGATCAAGCTCAAGGCCGCGGCCCTGCTCGACGAGCAGCCGCGCGAGGAGATCCGCGAGAAGTCGCTGTCTCAGCAGCCCTACTGGCATGTCGAGCGTGCCCGCGTGGGGGACACGCGGCAGGTGCCGGTCGAGCTGATCGTCAACGGCCAGGCGGTGGCTAAGAAGCTGATCGAAGCCGACGGCAAGCTCAACGACCTGGAGTTCGACTACACGCCCGACCGCTCGAGCTGGGTGGCGGTGCGGGTCTTCCCCGCGGCGCACACGAACCCCGTGTTCGTCGAAGTCGACGGCCAACCAATCCGCGCGAGCAAGGCCAGCGCCCAGTGGTGCCTCGACGCGGTCGACGTCTGCTGGGAGCAGAAGACCAAGGGGATCCGCCCGGCGGAGCAGGCGGCCGCCAAGGCGGCTTTCGATGCGGCGCGGGAGGCGTATCGGAAGATTTTGGCGGAGGCGAAGGAGTAGTGATGGTCGGGGCCGGGCCGGATGTCGGAGAAGGCAGCCGCATGAGACGGTGGCGCGTGCCGCGACGGTTCAGCCTCTCGCTTCTCTTGCTCGGGATGACCGCGCTGTGCGTTTTGCTGGCAATTCACGCGAGCGCCCAGCGGAGAGCGAATGCCGCCATAGCCGCCGTCGACGCCCTGGGTGGCATGGCTTGGGGCGAACCCGTTTGGACAGAGCGCTTGCTGAATTGGTTGTGCCCTTCGTGGGAAGAATGGGAGGTCGACCTCGGCATCGTCGGCGCGCCCAACACGGTTTATTTTCACAAGGATGACTGGTTTCCTACGCCTGACCCTGCGCCAAATTTCGACTATTCGTATATGTTCTTGATGACGGAAGACCTTGACGATCAGGGTTTATCGCGACTGGTGCACGTGGTTCAACATTCGGGAACTATCCGCAACTTGACGCTCGAAGGCGTGAGCATCACGGACCAGGGAGGGCGACGCCTCGGCGAGCTTCGCCGTCTGCATTCGCTAGTGTTGTCAGGCACGGCTCTCGGCGACGAAACGGCCGAAGCCCTGGCGAACTGCAGCCAGCTCGAGTCGCTCTCCCTCGATGAAACGCAGGTATCGAAAGCAGCGCTCGAGCGGTTGCGGGCCGCGTTGCCTCACTGCAAGATTTCCTGGTCGCCTCCGCCGGCGCCTAAGCCGCACAGGTGAGTGGCGAACGAGCGAAGGGCGCGCCTAATGCGCCTCGAGCCAATTCTCCCCCACCCCTAGCTCCACCACGATCGGCGTCTCCATCGGCAGCGCCGTGCGCATCCGTTCTTCCACCAGCGGGAGCACCGCGGCCTGCTCGTCGCGGTGCAGGTCGAAGACGATTTCGTCGTGGACGGTGAGCAGCATCTTGGTGCGGAAGCCGCCGGCGCGGAGGGCGCGGTGGACGGCGATCATCGCCAGCTTGAGTAGGTCGGCCGCAGTGCCTTGGATAGGGCTGTTCATCGCCAGCCGCTCGGCCGCGCTCCGCAACGTATGATTGCGCGAGTTGATGTCGCGCAAGTAGCGGCGGCGGCCCGTGAGCGTTTTCACGTATCCCTCGGCCCGCGCCTCCTCGATCGTGCGGTCGATGTACTCGCGCACGCGGCCATACTTGGCGAAGTAGGCCTCGATCAGCCCGCGGGCTTCCTCGCGGGGAATGTTCAGCCGCTGCTGCAGGCCGAAGGCCGAGATGCCATAGATGATGCCGAAGTTCACCGCCTTGGCCTTGTCGCGCATCTCGCGGGTCACCTCGGCCGGCGGAACCTTGTAGACGCTGGCCGCCGTGAAGGTGTGAATGTCCTGCCCGCTCGTAAAGGCCTCGCGGAGCGACGCGTCGCCGCTCAGTTCGGCCATGATGCGGAGCTCGATTTGCGAGTAATCGGCGGCGAGCAGCAGGTAGTTTTCGTCGCGCGGCACGAAGGCCGCCCGAATCTCGCGGCCGCGCTCCTTTCGCACCGGAATCGTTTGCAGATTGGGATTCGTCGACTGCATCCGCCCCGTGGCCGCCCACACCTGGCTGTAGTGGGTATGCACGCGGCCGGTCTGCGGGTTGACGCAGCCGGGGAGCTGATCGACATACACGCTCTTGAGCTTCACCGCGTTGCGGTAGTCGAGCACATCGCGGACGATCGCGTGCTGCCCCGCCAGCCGCACCAGCTCGGTCTCGCGGGTGGTGTATTGGCCGGTCGCCGTCTTGGCCGGCCGGTCCACGAGCGCGAGCTCGTCGTAGAGCACCACGCCGAGCTGCTTGGGGGAGTCGATGTTGAATTCATGCCCCGCCGCCTCAAAGATGCGCGCCTTGAGCTGGGCGATCTCCTGCTCGAGCTGCACGGCGTAGCGCGCGAGCGCCGCCGCGTCGAGCCGAATGCCTTCGTACTCCATGTCGACGAGCACAGGAATCAGCGGGCATTCCACGTCGTCGCAAACCTGCGAGACGCCGCGGGCCACGATGTCGGGGCGGATCACCTGACTCACCTGCAGCGCCACGTCGGCGTCTTCGCAGGCATACTCGGCCAGCCGCTCGAGCGGCACGTCGCGCAGCGGCTTTTGCTCTTCGCCGCGCGGGCCGATCAACTCCTCGATAGGGATCGGCGCGTAGTCGAGGTAGAGCTTGGCCAGGTAGTCGAGGCCGTGCCGCATCTCCGGTTCTTTGAGCGAGTGTGCGAGCAGGGTGTCGAACAGCCGACCCCGCAGCTCGATGCCGTGCCAGCGGAGGAGCGTGGCGTTGTACTTGAGGTTGTGTCCGATCTTCTCGATCGACTCCGCCTCGAAGACCGGGCGAAACTCCTCGAGCACGGCCTGCGCCTCCGAAGGTTCGGCGGGGCAGACGACGTAGTAGGCTTCGTGCGGAGCGAAGGCAAAGGCGATGCCTAGGGGCGTCGCTGAGCGCGGGTTCAGGCCCGTCGTTTCCGTATCGAAGGAGATCGCCGGCTGGGCCAAAAGCTTGGCGATCAGCGCGGCCCGCTCTTCGGCGGTGCGCACCGTGTGGTACTGGTGGGGGACGTCGGTTAGGGTCTTGGCGGCGCCGGCGGCGGCCAGCGTTTCGCCGCGGATTTCGGTTTCGCGCTGTTGCTGCGTGGCGGCCGCTCGCGCGGCGCCGGCGCTGAAGTTCGGCCCGAACAGCCGCTTGCCGAGGGTTTCGAACTCGAGCTCGGCGAAGAGCGCCTTGAGCGCCGCGGCGTCGTACTTTGCGGCTGCGAGCGATTCGAGCTCGACGCCGTGCGGCGCGTCGAGCACGATCGTGGCCAAATGCTTCGAGAGCCGGGCCTGCTCGGCGTGTTCTTCGAGCGACTGCCGCTGCTTCCCCTTGAGCTCGCCCGTGTGAGCCAGCAGATTCTCGATGCTGCCGAACTGGGCGATTAGCTTCTGGGCCGTCTTCTCGCCGATGCCGGGGACGCCCGGAATGTTGTCGCTCGTGTCCCCCATGAGCCCCAAAATGTCGATGACCTGTTCGACCCGCTCGATCTGCCAGCGGGCAAGGACCTCAGGCACGCCCAGCACCTCGTGCGTCCCTCCCTGGCGCCCCGGCTTGAACACGCGAATGTGCTCTGTGACCAACTGGTGAAAGTCTTTGTCGGGGGTGACCATCCAGGTGAGGAAGCCTTGGGCCTCGGCCTGGCCGGCCAGCGTGCCGATTACGTCGTCGGCCTCGTAGCCCGGCACGCGCACAATCGGAATGCGGAAGGCTTCGAAGAGCCGCTCGGTGAGCGGAAGCTGCGCGGCCAGGTCCTCCGGGATCGACTGCCGCGTCCCTTTGTACTCGGCAAAGGCCTCGTGCCGGTGCGTCGGGTCGTCGGTGTCGAACACCACGGCCAGGTGGGTAGGCTGCTCGCGATCAAGAATCTCGAGCAGCGTGTTGGCCAGGCCGAACACGGCCGAGGTGCAAACGCCCGCCGAGGTGTAGCGCGGGCTGCGCACGAGCGCGAAGTGCGCGCGGTAGACGAGCGCCATGCCGTCGAACAGGAACAGCCGCTTCACAGGATCGTTGCTGGGCATCGGGCAGGAATCGCGGGAATCGAACGGCAAACGCCAGAGCGAGCCGCGATTCTACCCGATGGGGGCCTAGCGGGCAGGCATGCGCACTCCGCCATCCAGGCGGAGCACCGTGCCGTTGAGCATGGGGTTTGCTGCGATCTGCTCGACGAGCTGCCCGAACTCCTCCGGCGACCCCAGCCGCTGCGGGAAAAGTGTCTGGGCGAGCAGCCCCTGGCGCACGTTGTCTGTGACGCCGGCGAACATGGGCGTGTCGAAGATGCCGGGGGCGATGGCGACTATGCGAATGCCCACGCCCGCCAAATCGCGGGCGGCCGGCAGCACCAGCCCCGCCACGCCGGCCTTCGAAGCAGCGTATCCGACTTGGCCGATCTGCCCTTCGTAGGCCGCGACCGACGACGTGAGCACGCACACGCCGCGCTCGCCGCCGTCCGTGGGTTGGTTGGCCGCCATCGCGGCCGCGGCGAGCCGCAGCGTGTTGATCGTGCCCAACAGGTTGATCTGGATTTCGGCCAGGAACGAATCGAAGGGCGCGGCGGCGCCGGAGCGATCGAGCAGACGTTTGCCGCGCAAGATGCCGGCGCAGGCGACGGCGATCCGCAGGCCGCGCGGCGCCTGACGAGCCGCGGTCACGGCGGCCTCGAGCGCGGCGGAATCGGTTACATCGGTGCGCGCATATTGACCGCCAATTTCGGCGGCGAGCGCGGCGCCCCGTTCGTCTTGCACGTCGGCCACAACAACCCGCGCGCCCAGCGCTGCCAACCGCCGTGCGGCGGCGGCGCCCAAGCCCGAGGCGCCTCCAGTGACGAGCACGCCTGCATCCGCCCAAGGGGTCATCAATTTACTCGCTCGAGAATGCTTACGTAGTTGGCCACCGCCACCCCCCCCATGTTGAACACCGCGCCGAGCGCGGCCCCCGGCAACTGCATCTCACCCGCTTCGCCCATCAATTGCAAGCAGCTCAGCACATGCATGGAGACGCCCGTCGCGCCGATGGGATGCCCCTTGGCCTTGAGCCCCCCCGACACGTTGATCGGCAGCTTGCCGGTCTTCTCGGCCCAGCCGTCGCGGCAGACGCGCCAGCCTTCGCCGCGCCGCACAAGGCCCATCGCCTCGTACTCGAGCAGCTCGGCGATCGTGAAGCAGTCGTGCGTCTCCACGAAGTCGAGGTCGTCGAGCGAAACGCCGGCTTGCTGGCGGGCACGCTCCCAAGCGAGCGCCGCGCCGGTGAAAGCCAGCGGATCGCGGCTGGCCAGCGGCAAGCGATCGTTCACGTGTGCCCGGGCGCGAAAGGCCACGCCCCGCCGCAGGTTGCGGGCGGTGTCGGCGTCGGCCACGACCAGGGCAGCCGCGCCATCGGAGATGAGCGCGCAGTCGGTGCGCCGCAGCGGAGCGGCGACATAGGGGTTCTTTTCTGAAACTTGATTGCAGAACTCGAAGCCCAGGTCCTTGCGGACCTGCGCGTAGGGATTGGCGACGGCGTTGCGATGGTTCTTGGCGGCGATCATGGCCAACTCCTCGCTACGGTCGCCGTACTGTTCGAAGTAGCGCCGCGCGATGCCGCCGAAAATGCCGGCAAAGCCGGCGGGCCCCGCGGGTTCTTTTCGGTAGCTGGCCGAGAGGAGCACGTCGCCGACCTCGGGCGTGGAGAGGGCGGTCATTTTTTCGGCGCCGATGACAAGGGCGATTTTGCCGCGGCCCGCCTCGATGAAGTCGAGCGCGGCATAGAGCGCGGCCGAGCCAGTGGCGCAGGCATTTTCCACGCGCGTGGCGGGCGTGTGCCGGAAGGCATCGTCCGCTGCGCCGACCAGGGCCGCTTGAAAGCCCTGCTTCGAGAAGCCGCTGTTCATCACGCCGACGTAGAGGGCGTCGACCTGGGCGGGCTCGAGTTCGGCGTGTTCGAGCGCGGCTCGAGCCACGCGGCTCATCAGGGCCTCGGTGTCGGGCTCGGGGAGTTTGCCGAAGGGGAAGTGCGACCAACCGACAATCACCGCGCGTGCCGACATCGGTCGACTCCGTTGGAAGGGAAAGGTGGGCCTTTCCATTCTACGGCAGCCACGAGTGCAGTTGGTTACTGGCTATTGGCGCGGCCGCACGACTAGCGAGATTTGGCTGGAATTCGCGGTTTCGACCTTGCGATTCTGCAATCGGCGCCATTTTTTGCACCATCACGTAAAATAAAGGTGGGCCGGGAACAGGCACCCGCCGGCCATGACGCCGGCCAAACAGAGAAAAGGCGCGGTATGCAAATCTCCCACGAAGAATTGGCGGGGGTCGACCCGCCCTGCGCGAAATGTTGCGCTGCCACGAGAGCGCTGTCTGCAGCATGCTGGTGAAGGCCGGCCGCCAAGGCTGGTATCGCTGGCGGGCGGTGACCGACCGGACCGGCAAGCCGGTGTTCGACCTCGTGGCCGATGAAAACCCCTCCCGTCGGCTGGCTCGGCTGACGCCGGGCGACTTGGCGCTGAGCAGCACTGAACTCGCGCGCGTTGTTTGGGAGCGGTTGAACTAGCTTCGCACCAGCGCGAAACAAATGCTCCGGCGCGACGCCAGGCGCCGCGCCGGAGCTGCCATCTCTACTTTCTTAGCGGTTCCCGCTCGTCGCGCGCTTCGCGCCGCGGCGAGCCAGCGCCAAACCCCAACCTGCGGCCGCGGCGAACATCAGGCAGAGTCCTGTGGGCTCAGGAACCGCCGCCACCGCGCCCTCCTTGCCGAAGTTGGCTTTGAGGATGCCGAAGTCGTTCAGATCGACCTTGGCGTCGCCGTTGAAGTCGCCCTGAGCGCGGGTTTGCCCTGTGCCGAAGTTGGCCTTGAGAGTGCCGAAGTCATTCAGGTCGACATGCCCATCTCCGTTGGCGTCGCCTGGAAGGAGCCCCGGCACGAGGTTGGCGGCCACCATGTTGGCGGCGATGAAGGGCCCGAGTTCGCCGGCGGGGGGCTCCAGCAGATCGCTGTCGAGGAAGGCCGAGGTCGGCTCGTGCTCGGAATCGTAGGGACCCGTGTACTGGTAGAACTCATAGCGTCGCAGTACGGCGTCGCCGTTTGCGCCCACCTCGGCTTCGGCCGCGAGTTGCTTGCCTCCTTCGAGCAGTTCCCACTCCGTCTCGGTTTCGGTCTCGCCCTGGGGCACGATCCCGCCCGGGCCTGACATGAGCTCGTCGAGGTCGACGGGGCGCTCCGTCTCGGTCTTGAAGACCTTCATCCACACGGAATCGGGCCGCTGATGTCCGGCTTCGGCTGGCTCAGGCACTTTGACCTCGGCGCGAACTACCGGCGCCCCGCCTGGAATGGCCGGCGGCACGTAGCTCCAAGTCGGCCCGGGAATCGTGAGCGGCACGTTGCCGATCCGCTCGTATTGGCCATCGGGCAGCTTGTTCAGCCAGTAGGTTCGCGTGGCGGCTGGCTGCGCGTTGACGGCAAACCCAAAGTGCTCGCAGTCGGGCAAATCGACGGCGAAGTGGCCATTCGTGTTCGGGGGGTTGGGGTTGGGGTTGATCGCGAAGTGCTCGACCTGATTGTTGTCGATGAAGTGGTAGTCTTCGAAGGTGATCCGCGTGCCGAAAGACGCGCCGTTCACGTAGTCCGTAATGCTCTTCGCGTTGTAGTGCGAAGGGTACGTGTCGTAGACGTCGGCCGAATGAACTCCTTCGAGCTCGATCTCGAACCCTTCCGAGGGCTCCGGCGTCTGGTTGAAGACGTCGAAGTTCGAGAGCGTGCCGTAGATGCCTTGGGCCGGGGCTACGGCGGCGCCGAGGCCAAGGGTCAGAGCGCCGGCCGCCGCCAGGCGGCAAGCGCCTTGCAGACGACCGCGAAGCGAACGAGCGCGGCGAGCACGCGCGCCAGGTGCGAAAGTCATGGTATTGGCTCCATTTCTTGGAAAGGACGGTTGCAACTGCCGGGCAACTAACCGAAGAGTTCGGTCAGCGCCACGTCGACCACGTAGTCCGCGGCCGCTTGATCCGGAGAACGCAGGCGGACGAAGTACGTCTGCCCGGCCACCGCGTTGAATGTGCCCGCGTTCTGCCCGTCGTTCGGTTCCGTTTCGAGCACCTCGTTGCTGTTCTGGTCCTCGATTTCGAGGGCCGCCAGATGCCCGCTCGGAGAGCTGACCCGCACGTGCACGGGCCCGCTTTCGGCCGCTTGGAAGCGGAAGAAATCGCGATCGTGGGCGTCGGCCACCGTGCCGAGCAGCCGGGCGGCTTGGTCCTGCGAAACGGCGAACTGCAAGGCTTGGCTCTCGTGGTCGTTGGGCTCGAGCTCTTGATAATCCTGAGCAGGTTGACCGCCTCCGCCATTTCCCCCGCCTCCGTTGCCGCCGCCTCCGTTGCCGCCGCCGCCAACGACGGGGCCGAGCTCCACCACGTACTCGGCGTCGCCGGCGTTCGGGCTCGTCAGCCGCAAGACGTAGGTCTGTCCCGCGACGACCGCAAACTGTCCTGAATTGACGCCGTCGTTCGGCTCCGATTCGAACACATTCTCGCTGGCGGCGTTCTCGATTTCGAGGGCGGCGAGGTTGCCGTTGGGCGACGACACCGCCACGCTCAGCGTGGTCGTGCTGGGGGCCACGAAGCTGAAGAAGTCGCGGTCGTCTTCGCCCGAGGCGACGCCGCTTAGGGTCGCCTTCCCATCCGCGTCGAGCGAAAATGGCACGGCGCTCGCCGGCACGTCGTCGTCGGGCTGTTCGTGCGTGCCAGGCAGCGGGGGCGTGTCGTCGGTCAAGTCCTTGCCGAAGTCGCGCTTCAGCAGCGCGAAATCAGACAGGTCGACGGAGTCGTCGTAATTGAGGTCGCCGGCGTGCCCCGCGCCCTGCTGCCCGAAGTCCTGCTTCAACTGGCTGAAGTCGTCGAGCCCTACCTGATGGTCCTGGTTCACGTCGCCGTCGAACGGCCGGTAGTGGAGGCGGAGGGCGTAACCTTGGGCGTCGTTGCCTTGTCCGTGGACCTCGATTTCGTATTCGCCGTTCCCGTGAACCGGGAACTGGCCGGAGCGGTCGCCGTAGTAGCTGTTCGTCCGGAGCAGTTCGTGGCCGTGGTCGGAAATCGTGGCGACCGGCGCATCCTCGCGGGGACCGACCAGATCGGCCGTAACCCGGCCGTCCTCAGGCGCTTGGAACCGGTAGTGGTCTAGGTCGCCAGCGTGGGCTTCGCCGATGAGTTGCACCCAGCCGTCCTGGTCCGGCGCAGCGACCACGGCTTGGGCAGGCTGGTCGTTGGGCTCAACCTCGAAGTGGGTTGCGGACAGCAGACAACGGCGTTCCATCGATTCGACGCCGAGGCGGGGCTTGGGGGGGCGCATCTCTTGAGTTCCTTGTGCGGAGAGGAGAAGGCATCGGGCAATTCCTGACGCCGGAGGGTAAAGAGGGATCGAGACCTCCGATCCGCCACGAAAAACAGCGAGCGATTTCGCTCCCCCAGGTCGTTTCTATTTCGCACGGTAGAGGGCGTGGCGAATGCCCCCCCAACCGCTTGCCGCTCCTTGGGTTGGGAAATTAGGATCGAAAGTGGCGGATGCAGGCCCTTTTGTCTGCTCCTCTCCTGGAAGAACTTCTGGCTGGAGAGCGTCGTCAAACGGCGCTCGAGGGACTGCATGCACCACGACACCGAACCCCTAGCCTCCGATGGCAGTCTGCTCCGCCGCGTGCAAAGCGGTGAACAGGATGCGGCCACGGAGCTCTACGCGCGCTATGCGGCGCGGTTGCGCGGGCTTGCGCGCACGTGGATCGGCGACGACCTGCAGCCCCGTTTCGACGCCGACGACGTGCTGCAATCGGTCTTCCGCACCTTCTTTCGCCGCGCCGCCGCCGGGCAATATCAGGTGCCCGAAGGGGAAGAGCTGTGGAGCTTGTTGCTGGTGATCGCGCTCAACAAGCTGCGCGGTCTTGCGGCTCATCACCGGGCGGCCAAGCGCTCGGTGCGCAGCACGGCGGCGTTCGAGCTGGCGGAGGGACGCACGGACCCCTCGGAGGCAGAGGCCGGTCAAATCCTCCGTTTACTGGTGGCCGAGTTGCTCGAAGAGCTGCCGCCGGCGAGCGCTCGGCTCGTCGAGTTGCGGATCACGGGGCACTCGGTCGACGAGATCGCGGCCGCAACGGAGCGCTCGAAGCGCACCGTGGAGCGCGTACTGCAATCGTTCCGCGCGCGGCTGCAGGAGCTGATCCATGCCGCGCCTTAGCCCCGCAGCCGAACTGGCCGCCGAAGTCGACGCGTTCGTCGAGCGCTACGAAAACGCAGCCGCCGCAACCGAAGCGAACGTCGCCGAGTACCTTCCGACGCGCGCGCATCCGCATTTCACTTCCATTGCCCTCGAACTGCTGCGCGTTGACCTGGAATGGAGCTGGCGGCGCGGTCGTCCGCGGTCGCTCAAAGGCTACCGCGCAGAGTTTCCCGAACTCTTGGCCGACGAAGAGGTGCTGCAAGCGCTGGTCTTCGACGAACGCCGCTTGCGAGACGAAGCGAAATCCGCCAAGAGATCGGCGCCCGCCGCATCAACGGACGCCGAGGTGCGCTTCCCCCAGCCCGGCGAACGCGTGCTCGGCTTCCGCTTGGTCGAAGAACTAGGCCGAGGGGCGTTTGCCTGCGTCTATTTGGCCGAGCAAGCCGATCTGGCCAACCGGCATGTCGCGCTCAAGATCACGCGACTTGCGACCCCTGAACCTCAGCGGTTGGCGCGGCTGCAGCACCCGGCGATCGTGCCGATCTATTCCGTCCATGCCTGGCACGGGCTGCAAGTCATCTGCATGCCCTTCCGCGGGCGAACGACGCTGGCCCACGTTTCACGCCAGGAGCGCAACCCAGACACTCGGCAAACCAGCGTCGATACGCGCGCCGTGGATGACGAGCGAACCGTTGTGACCGGGCAGGCCGAGGGCGCTGCAACACTCGCGAGCAGTCCCGACCATGACTGCGAACGCCTGACGCCGAGCCCCGCTGAGCGAGAGATCATTCGCTGGATGGCTGAGCTCGCCGCAGGCTTGGCCCATGCACATGGCCGCGGGCTGCTGCACGGCGACTTGAAGCCGGCCAATATTCTGCTGGCCGATGGCGATCAGCCGCTGCTGCTCGATTTCAACTTGGCCCAAGAGTTGTCGCGGCGGTCGGAAGACGCCGAGTTCGTGGGCGGAACGCTGCCCTACATGTCTCCCGAGCAAATCTGCGCCTTGCAAGGCCCGGTCGACCTTGGCCCGGCAAGCGACCTGTTCGGCTTGGGAGTCATTTTCTTCGAACTGCTGGCCGGGCAGCGCCCCTTCGCCGTTCCGCGCGGTCGGCTGGACGAAGCCTGCGCCGCGGGCCTTGCCGCACGCGCCGCCGGAGCGCCCGACCTGTTGCGGTTTGCGCCGGGCACGTCGCCCGCAATCGCGGCCCTGGTGCGCAAGTTGCTCGCCGAGCGTCCTGAGGAGCGCTATCCTTCGGCTGCTGCGCTGGAAGAAGATCTGCGGCGGCATCTGGCGGATCGACCGCTGCGCCACGTGCGCAATCCGTCGCTGGCCGAGCGAACCGCGAAATGGCGGCGCCGTCACCCACGCCTCTCGAGCGGAGTGAGCGTGGCCGCGGTGGCTCTGGCATTGCTTCTCGGCGTGGGGACCTTCGCAGGTGTGCAGGCTTACCGTGCCGGCGGCGAGCAGGCCCAACGCAAGTACCGCGAATTCCTTGAACTCGGCGGGCGAGCGCGCAGCTTGCTGTGGACTCCGGGGCTCGATCCGTTGACGGCGAACGAGGGAAAAACCGCGGCGGAACGCGCCCTCGCCACGCTGCCTGCACGACCGACGCAGGCGGCGTTCGCGGCCTGGCCGCTCGACCGACTTTCGCCTGCGGAGCAACTCGCGGCCGAGAGTCTGAGTTGTGAGCTGCATCTGCTGTTGGCGTCCGAAAGCCTGCGAAAGGCCGCCGTGGAAAAAGGCGCTGCGCGAGAAGCGGCGCTGGCTTCGGCCCGCGGGAACCACAGTGCTGCTTGGAACAGCCCTGGCAGTTCCTCTTGGCGGCGCGCGCTGCTCGGTCAACGCGCCGCGCTCGAGTCGCTCGAGGGTCATTCGGATCAGGCAGCCGCTACGCGCGAGGAAGCGCGGCACGTTGGCCTGGCAGCTTCGGACGATGTCTTTCTGGTGGGGCTAGCGCTGCTGGCCGATGGCCAAGGGGCCGCGGCTGCCGAGCGGTTCGCAGAGGCGGCGGCGCTGCGGCCCAACGATGCGGCCGTGTGGTATTTTCGCGGCCTCGCCGAACAGCTCTCCGGCAACCTGCCCGCGGCGAACGAGTCTTTGACAGCGGCCATTGCCCTTGCCCCGCAGTCCTACTTGTCTTGGTTTCAGCGCGGAGTGGTGCGCCTCGACGAAACCCGCTTTCGCGCCGCGGCCGACGACTTCGATCAGGCGCTGCGGTTGCGACCCGGGAGCGCGCCGGCGCTCGTCAACCGCGGCCTGGCCGCACAGGGAGAAGGAAACGCAGAGCAGGCCCTGTGGTGTTTCTCGGAAGCCCTGGAGGCCGGCAGTGGTGAAACGCGGGTTTACTTCCTACGGTCTGCCGCGGCGCGCAAGCTTGGCAAGTCGGAACAGGCCGCCGCCGATCTTCGCGAGGGACTCGCGCGGACCCCGGCGGATGAGCGTAGCTGGAATGCCCGCGGTTTGGCAAGGTTGCCGAACGATGCGCGAGGCGCGCTGGCCGACTTCGAGCAGGCCCTGGAACTCTATCCGCACTCCACGATGACGCTCCGCAACAAGGCGCACGTGCTCGCGGAGCACCTGGCGAATCCGCAGGACGCGCTTACGGCGCTGGACGCGGTGGTCGCGGCCGCGCCCAAGGACGCTGCGGCGTGGTCGGGTCGAGGAGTCTTACGTGGCCGCCTGGGTCAGCGCGCGGCAGCGCTCGACGACGCGCACCAGGCGCTCGCGCGGACACGAGATCCCCTGCTGACCTACCAGGCGGCCTGCATCTTTGCGCAAACGTCGCGCAAGGAGCCCGCCGATGCGGCCGAGGCGGTGCGGTTGCTGGCGGTCGCTTGGCAAGGCCGCCCCGACCTCGTGCAGCTTGCCGAGCGCGATCCAGATCTGCAGCCGCTCGCGGATCGCGGCGAGTATCAGTCTGCGCTCGACGCAGCCCGCACGCTGGCCAAACTTAGCCGTCCCTAGACGAGTCCTCCTGCGAATTCGGCTTCCTATGAATCGTGGCGCCCATCCAGTTCGCCCCCTGCAGCGCAGCGCCCTACGGTCGGCGGTCGGCCGCGGTTTCGAGCCGCTCGAACCACGCGCTCTGCTGAGTGGCGACTCCGCCCCTTGGGGCGCTGGGGCCCATCTCACCATCAGCTTCGCCCCGGATGGCACGGAAGTCGCCGGACAGCAGAGTTCCCTCGAGCAGCACTTGGCGGCGCTCGGGCCCGCCTCGCAATGGCGCCAAACGGTGCTCCAAGCCTTTCAAGCTTGGGCCGACTCGGCGAATGTCGACTTCGGCCTGGTCGCCGATGGCGGCGAACCTTTTGGGGTCGACGGCCTTGCCCAGCGCGATCCCCGCTTTGGCGACGTGCGTATTGGCGCCATTGCGCTCGCGTCCGACGTGTTGGCGATCGCCGTTCCGCAGAACGAGGCCGTGGCCGGCACGTGGGGTGGCGAAGTGTTGTTCAACGCGAATGCTCCCCTCTCTTCGCTCAGTGATCTCTTTTCGATCACTCTGCACGAAGCGGGGCACGTGCTGGGACTCGAGCACAGCAACGATCCAAACTCGCCGATGTACTTCCACGGCGTTTCGGCGGCCGCAGCGCCCACGGCCGCGGACCTGGCGCTCGTGCAAGCGCTCTACGGCGCCCGCCAGCCCGACGCCTACGAGCCCGTGGGAGGAGTGGAGCCGCAGCAGTTCGTGGCCCCGATGACCGACGTCGCCCATCCGCTCAAAACGCCGGAGCCGCTGGGGGGAGTCGAGGGCGCCGTGCCGAGCCTGCTGTTCGGCGACCTGACGACCGTCAGCGACGTCGATTGGTATCGGTTTCAGCCGGCGGAAGACTATCAGGGCCCGACCACGATTCGGCTGCGCACGAGCGGAGTCAGTCAGTTGCATGCGCGGCTCCGCGTGTACGACGAACAAGGCGCGCTCCTGGCCGATTCAGCGGCCCAAGGGCCGGCGACGCTCGACCCGCAAATCCAACTTCCCAGCGTCGATCGCCATCAAGAGTATTTCGTGCAGGTCACGGCGATCGATGGGCAGCCGCTGCGCATCGGCGGCTACGCCTTGAGCGTCGCCTTCGATCAGCGCGTGTCGATCGACGCGGCGGCGCTCGACGCTTTGATGAACGGCGACCTGGCCTTCCTGAGCGAAGACGATCTGGAACGGCTGCTCGCCCAGGGGCCCGGGGCCCTCCTCTCGCCCGATCTCGGCAGCAACGATCAGCCGGGGGACGAGGATCTGCTCGATCCGTTGCCTGGCTTCGGACAGATCAGCCGCTTCCAAACCGTCGGCAGCCTCGATACCGCGACCGACCGCGACCTGTATCGCATCGAACTGCCGGAAACCAATCCCGGCGCACGGGCATTGCGCGTGCGGCTCGAAGCCGTCGACGGTGCAGCGCTGGGGGCGACCGTTCAGATCTTAGACGGCGCTGGCCAGCCGCTGCCGGCGACCATGCTGCTGCGCGACTCGCGCGAACTGCTGCTCGAGCTGCCGCTGACCGCGGCCGCGGAAGACCTGGTGCTGGCCGTCACGCGAGCGCAGACGGACGGAGCGCTCTCCGGCAGCTATCGCTTGCTCGCCATGACCGGCCTGCCGGTCGAACAGCGGGCAACGGTGCTCGGCGGACAACTCGACGCGCAACACGTGCGGGAAACGACGGGCTTCGAGGTCCATCGATCGCAACTCATGCAGTTCGTGCTGCACGCCGGCAGCGCCGCGGCGGGCAACGGTCCCGTGCGCACCGAACTGTTCGACGCCCAGGGCCGTCTGTTGCTGTCGTTCGACACCGGCTCGGGAGAATCGTGGTCGCCGCCGAGCATTCTGCTGTTGCCAGGCCACTACGAAATCCGCGTCTCGGCCCCGACTGCGCTGGCGGCGCCGCAGGCATTTTCACTCGATGTTTGGGCGGCCTCTGGCCCAGTGGGGCCGTTGCCCCAAGATCCTACGGGCGCTCCCACCGACGCTTGCCCCGACTATCCGGGAGTCGTTTGCTTCTTCACGGGCGAGATCTGGATCTATCAATTGCTCAGTGCAGATTTCGATCTCGACGGCGACGTCGACCTCGGCGATTTTGCCATCCTGAAAGACAACTTTGGCACGGGCATTGGCTTTCAGGAGGGAGACGCCAACTACAACGGCCGCGTCGAACTGGGAGACTTCGCCATCCTGAAGCAACTCTTTGGGCAGAATACCCTGCCTCAGTAGCGCTGCTGGCTATCGCGTGGCCTCACTGAACCTTCGCCAGGTCGAGAAACACGATGTGCGACGGATTGCCGACCGGCGTATAGCGCCCGGTAAAGTCGAGCCGGCCTGTCTCGCGATGGACGGTGAACGCCACTACGTGGTCTGCTCGTTGGTTGCAGCAGTAGAGGAAACGACCGGTGGGGTCGAAGCTGAAGCTGCGCGGGTAGTCTCCCCGCGTCCACACGTCATCGACGAACGACAGCTCTCCCGCGGGGCCCACGGCGAAAATGCCGATGCTGTCGTGCAGCCGGTTGCCGGCGTAGACGAACCGCCCATCCGCGGAGACGAGGATCTCCGAGCAAAAGTTGCTGCCGGCGAACCCGGGCGGCAGCGTGGAGATTGTCTGCCGCGCGCGAAGCCGGCCGGTTTCGCCATCGTAGTCGAACAGTACGATCGTCGAGCCCTCTTCTTGGATCGAATAGAGCCACTTCCCGTTGGGGTGGAAGTAGAAGTGGCGAGGTCCGTCGCCTGGCGGCAAGGAAACACTTGGCGGATCGTTAGGACTGAGCCGCCCGCGTTCGGCATCGAACTTCCAGACGAACAGCCGATCGAGCCCCAGATCGACGTGCAGCGCGTGGCGGCCCGCCGGGTCGGCCTGAATCATGTGGGCATGGGTGTGGTCATGGCCGCTGAACGCGAAGCTGCCGGGGGGCGCACTCTCTGCCCGGGTAGGGCCAAGTTGCCCCGCGTCCTGATGGACGTCGCCCGCTTCCGCCAGCCGGCCGTCGGGCAGCACCGGCAACACGGCGATCGAGCCGCCAAAGTAGTTGGCCACGAAGAGGAACCGGCCGCGCGGATGCAGGCTCACATAGGTCGGTCCCGCGCCGCCTGAACGCACCGTGTTGAGCAGCTTCAATTCTCCGTCCGCCGGGCTGATCGCCCAGGCGCTCACGGTTCCTTGCCCACTCTGGTCCGCGCGGTCGGTTTCGTTGGCCGAATACAGAAACTTGCCATCGGCGCTCACGGCCAAGCAGCTCGGGCTCGTGCCCAACTCGGTGACCCCGACGGGCGAAAGCGCTCCCGTTTCACGGTCCACCTGGAAGCGGTGAATGCCGCGGCCGTTGCCGGGGGGCAGATCGACCTGCGTGGGCAGCGTGTCGCGCAGCGGCGAACTGAACGTGCCGACATAGGCCATGAGCGGCCCGTCGTCGGACGCAGCATCCGCTCGCCGCGCGCCGGCCGCTGCGAGCTGCGCGCCGGCCAAAGCCAGTGAGGTCTTGAGAAACGAACGACGCGAGCCAGTCATGGCAACACCGCTTGCTCTTCATCCGTGGCACGCCAATCGCGACCCGGGATGCACTCGAATCAACGCGGCTATTCTGGCACGCCGCACAACGCCCCGCCAGCGGCCTGCCGCGGGTAATCAGTCGCCCGCTTGGACGGCCGGCCTGCCGATGCAGTGGTAGGTGAACCCCGCCGCCTTCATCTTGGCAGGCTCGTAGAGGTTTCGCCCGTCGAAGACCACCGGCGTCTGGAGCGCCGCTTTCATGGCGGCAAAGTCGGGGTGGCGGAATTCGCCCCATTCGGTGAGGATCGCCAGCGCGTCGGCCCCTTCGAGCGCCTCGAGCGGCGTGTCGGCGTAGGTCAATTTATCGCCGTATTGAGCGCGGACGTTGGCCATCGCCGCGGGGTCGTGCACCTGCACCTTGGCGCCGGCGGCCAGCAGTCGGTCGATGAGTGCGAGCGCTGGCGCTTCGCGAATGTCGTCGGTGCGCGGCTTGAACGCCAGTCCCCACACGGCGATGGTCCGGCCAGCGAGGTTGCCCGAGAAATGCTTCTCGATCTTCTCCCAGAGCACCGTCTTCTGCCGGCGATTGACCTCGTCGACAGCATCGAGAATCAACGGCTCGATGCCGTGCGCCCGGGCCATCGACGACAATGCCCGCACGTCCTTGGGGAAGCAGCTTCCGCCGTAGCCAACGCCGGGGAAGAGAAAGGCGAAGCCGATGCGGCTATCGTGGCCGATGCCGCGGCGCACGTCGTTGACGTCGGCCACCATCCGCTCGCAGAGATTAGCCAACTCGTTGATGAAGCTGATCTTGGTCGAGAGCAGCGCGTTGGCCACATATTTCGTCATCTCGGCGCTCTCCGGCGACATGACCAGGAACGGATTCTCCGTGCGCAGGAACGGCGCGTAGAGTTCGCGGAGCGTGGCCGCCACCTCTGGCCGCCGCACGCCTACGACCACGCGGTCGGGCTTCATGAAGTCGTCGAGCGCGGCCCCTTCCTTGAGGAACTCAGGGTTGCTCGCCACATCGCACTCGCGCCCCGTGAGCTCCTGCAACCGGCGATAGATGCCGGCGTTGGTGCCGACCGGCACGGTGCTCTTCGTGATCACGATGGCGTCGGCCGGCAGATGCGGGGCCAACGACTCGACCACGGCCCACAACGCCGACAGATCGGCCGAACCATCGTCGGAGCTGGGCGTGCCAACGGCCAAGAACACCAGCTTGGCCTTCGTGACAGCCGTTCCCAGATCGGTGGTGAAGCTTAGTCGCTTGGCCGCCACGTTCCGCTGCACAAGCTCGGTAAGCCCCGGCTCGTAAATCGGAATCTCCCCCTTCCGTAAACGCGCCACTTTGGCGGCGTCGATGTCGACGCAGGTCACGTTGTTGCCGCTGTCGGCCAAGCAAGTGCCCGTGACCAGTCCCACATAGCCGGTGCCCACAACCGCAATCTGCATGACGCCAATCTCGCAGGTCCAAGGAGAAAGAGGGAAGTCGCTGCGGCCGGCACGACCTGAACAAGCGGCGAATTCCGTCCCCCCTTAGCTTAGCTCAGACCGCCCGTTGGATCAGGGGTGGAGGCTGCCTCGGGCCGCAGGCTTTCAGTTCGAGTTGGACGGAAATCGAGTGGATTTAGAGCGAAATGGAGCCCCCAAGCGGGTTTTGAGCAACGGCCTCAACCGACGTTGGTGGCGGCCCGGTTTCGGCCGGCAGTTGCCCGAGGGAATGCCGGCGCGGCCGCCCGCGGCGGGGCTTGGTCTAGCCTATGCTTGCGCGAGGACTTCGAGAGCCGTTTCGCCCCCGTCTTGCCGAGCTCGTGCGCGTGACGATCGCCCCAGCCCCGCCGTTCGATCGTACGCCTATTGCGGCCCCGCTGCCGACGCTTGCGCCTCCATTGGCGCCCGCGTCACAAAGCAAGCTGCTCGATCGGCTGGTGCTGGCCGTTGTCTGGCTGAGCTGCGCGATCGCGCTTTCCCCGTGCAGCGCCGAAGCCGACCTCTGGGGGCACGTGCGCTACGGGCAAGACGCGCTGGCCGCCCGCGCGCTGCCCCACGACGCCACCTACACCTACACCGCGGTGGGGCATCCCTGGATCAATCACGAGAACCTGGCGGAATTGGCCTTCGGCGCCATCGCCGCCGCGGCGGGCGGACCGGGCCTGCTCGTCTTCAAATGCCTGCTCGGGCTGGGTCTGCTCGCGCTGGTGGCGCGGGCAGCGCGGCGGCAGGGAGCGAGCCTGACGACGCTCTCCGCGGTGCTCGTCCTCGTATCGATCAATCTCACGGCCGATTGGACCGTGCGGCCGCAGTTGTTCAGCTTCGCGTTCTTCGGGCTGCTGGTGTGCTTGCTCGACCAGGCCTTTGCAGGCTGGCCGCAACAGCAGCCGCGATTGCGCTGGCTGTGGTTCGCGCCGCCGCTGTTCGCGGTCTGGGCCAACACGCATGGCGGGTTCGTCGCCGGCTTGGCGGTGCTGTGGGCGTACGTCGGCTGCCGAGGGCTCGAATTCTTGTGGCGCAGGCCGCCGGCGACCGCGCCGTCGCTGGCAACGCTGGCCGCGGTCGGCCTGGCTGCGGGCGCCGCCACGTTGCTCACGCCGTACGGCCTAGCGCTGCCGCAGTGGCTCTACCAATCGTTGAAAGTGCCTCGGCCAGAGATCTTTGAGTGGGGGCCGCTTGCCCTTGGCGACAGCGTGTTCCTACCGTTTGCCTTGCTGGCGGTGGTCGCACTGGCCGCGGTGCTTGGCACTCGTCGGCCGCGCGACTTCACGCAGCTTGTGCTCCTGGCGGTCACGGCCTGGCAATCAGTCGAGCATCAGCGGCACATTCCGTTCTTCGCGCTCCTGGTCGGCTTCTGGCTGCCGGGGCATCTCGAATCGCTGCGCGAGCGGTTGGCGGGCGCTCAGCCGGCCGCAGCGCCGCAGGCGCCCAGCCGCTGGCTGATCGGCGCATTCGCCTTGGCATGTGTGCTGCTGTCGTCGGTGCTGGCCTGGCGACTTTCCGAACTCACGGTGGAGCGCGACGAGTTTCCGATCGCGGCCCTCGAGTTCATGGCCGAGCGCGACCTGCACGGTCCGACGCTCGTGAACTTCAACTGGGCGCAGTACTACCTGGCCGCCCGCGGCGAGCGGAGCCCGGTGCAGTTCGACGGCCGTTACGACACCTGCTATCCCTGGTCGGCGATCGATGCCCACTTCGATTGGCTGCTCGGCGACGCCCCAGGCGGCCGGCAGCGGGATCCCGCCTCAGGGCCGATCGATCCGACCCGCGTGCTGTCCGATCCGCGCCTCGAACTCGTGCTGCTCGACCGCCACTATCCGCTGGCCGCGCGAACGCTCGAGCAGCACTCGGCAGACTGGACTCTCCTCTATCAAGACGGCCTGGCTCAGGTGTGGGGGCGCACTGCCCGCTACGGCGACCCGGCCAGTCCCGAGTATCTGCCGCCGAGCGCGCGGCGGCTCACCACCAGCGCTCAGACAGGGCTGGCCGCCTGGCCGGCGATTCCCGCTCCTTTGGCCCACGACTCCGTCCGAGGGCGGCCGCAGCCGGCCGCACAAACGCCATGAAGACCGCCGCATCCATCGCCCCGAGCGACCTCGAGACGATCGCCGATCCTGGCCTCGAAGCGCGGATCGAAGACACGCTCGTCGCGGCCGAAGCGTTGCTCGACGCAGCGGATCACGACGCTCCGCGCCGCTCCGCGCCCGCCGAAGTCGGTCTGTCGGTGGTGATCCCCGTGTTCAACGAGCGCGAGACGATCGCCCAGATCATCGAGCGGGTCGAAGCCCTCCCCTACGACAAAGAGCTGATCGTCGTCGACGACTGCAGCACCGACGGCACCCGCGAGATCCTCGAGTGCCTGGCCGCCATCGACGGCAAGCTCCGGCTTTTCGTCCACGAGATCAACCAGGGCAAAGGCGCCGCCTTGCGCACGGGGTTTGCCCAAGCCCGCGGCGAGATCGTGGTCGTGCAGGACGCCGACCTCGAATACGATCCGCGGGACATTCCCAAGGTGCTCGCGCCGATCTTGGCGGGCGAGGCCGACGTCGTCTACGGTTCGCGGTTTCTCGCCGGCAAGGCCAACGATCCTTCGCTCGTCCACCGCTTGGGCAATCGGCTGCTCACGGCCGCCTCGAACTTCTGCACGGGGCAACATCTGACCGACATGGAGACTTGCTACAAGGCCTTCCATCGCCACGTGCTGCCGAGCCTGAACATCACCCAGAACCGCTTTGGCGTAGAGCCGGAGCTCACGGCGCAGGTCGCCGCGGCGCGGTTCCGCATTCAGGAAGTGCCCATCTCCTACCACGGCCGCGGCTACTCGGCCGGCAAGAAGATCGGCTGGCGCGACGCGGTGAGCACGCTCTGGTGCATCGCGCGGTACGGGCTGAAGGGGTAGCGAGCCTCCGCCATCGTAGCCGGCACACTCCGTGTGCCGAACGCGGGTGCGGCGCGAGCGTGATTTGGCTTGCTCCCCGTGCGCGAAAATTGCGGATGTCTCCGCTTCAGCATTCAGTACACGGAGTGTGCAGGCCACGCTACTCCACTTGCTCGCGAAAGTTAGGTCCCATTCCAGGCGGCAACTTCGGCCGGCGCCCAGACCGTTAGCCCCGCGAAGCGCGAGAAGTGCCTAACGTTGAACGTCAGGAGGTGCGAGACTCCATGTCGCTGCATCGCGGCAGCCAGCCGTGCATCGTGCGCGCTTTGCCGCAGACACTTGTTTCTACAACGAGCGACGACCAACGGTCGAATACGCCGCGCTCGTCTCGCAAGAGCCTAAAGAACTCGGTCGCGCGTTGAATCGCCGCATGGGCCTCCGCCGGCGTGAATCCCATGCCGTTCTCTGGCTCAGGTCGCGTGCATACGACCCACAACTCGTACAGCACTTGAGGAACCAGGCAAACTTCGTGTCCCGCCTGATCCAGTTGCGCCAGCGCTGCGAGCACAATCGGCTGTGTCGGGTCTGCCGGCTTCAAAAGGCGGGCGAGAACGTTCGTGTCCGCCAGGACCTTCATCGCTCAGGCCCGTAGATGCTCTCGCGGCTGTCGTCGACCAAATGCTCGCGACGAGGGTGGCTGGCGGCCCAACTACGCAAATCCGCAATCCAACTTTCTGTTCGCGGCCGACGATTCTCCTCGTCCAGCGGGGCAAAGGCCGTCTCGACCGCCTGCCGCACGAGCGTGGGAACGTCACTGCCGATCGCCTCGGCGGCGCGCTCGATGCGTTCGAGCAGTTGGGGCGGGATGTCGACCTCGATCGTCATAAGAACCTCTTTGGCAATTATAGCTACTCCACCCGCGCATCGCGCGTCACCAACTCGTTGAACCGGTCGACGTCGCGGCGCCCCGCCCAGGCGATGCCGCGGAAGAGGAGCGTGCGGAAGAGCGGGTCGTCGAAGGTCCACATGTAGTGGCCGGGGATCGACACGAACACGCGCCCCCGCCCGCGCTCCACCGTCCAGAACTGCGGCCGCGGCGCGCCGTCTTCGACCGCCTCGCCGAGCACGGTTAGCTCGGCCGGATTGCCGGCTAGCTCCCAATAGCTTTCGTCCACCCAGCGCACCTGCGACAGGTTGCGGGCAATCGGATGGTCCTTGGCCGGGCTGAAGTCGACCTTGAGCTCGCCGTGGCGGTAGCGAATCTTTCCCCCGAGGGCCGCCAGGCCGATGCGCTGCGCCATAGCGGCCTCTTGTCCGCGACCATCGACCGCCCAGTGCAGATAGACGAGCCCGCCGCCGCGGGCGAGGAACGGATCAATTGCAGCAGCCCGGGCATCGTCCCATTGGCCGCGCTGATAGAAGACGAGCACGTCGGCCGCTGCGATCTGTTCCGGCGAGGGGAACTCCCAGGCGGTGTCGACTTGCGTATTGGCCGCCCCAGCGAGCAGCCGCGACCACACCTTTTGCCAGGCCGGGTAGTCGTGTTCGCCGCGGCCATGATCCTTGGGGCCAGCCACGAGCACGATCCGCAGCGGCTTTTCGTCAGGCGCCGCCGGCTTGGCGCCGGCGAGCAGGGCGGCCACTTCGGCCCGCGTGCGCGGCGGCGGCGCCTCGGCCTCGGGGTACTCTGGCATTCGCAGCGGCTCTTGGGCGACGGTCGCGAGCGGCGCAACTACGAGCGGCAAAAGGAACAGCAAAATCTTGCGAGCGGACATTCTCGCCATCCTCCCGAAGGCAGGGCATTGTGGCGCACCACACGACGGTCCTATTAGCACGCGCAAAGGCGGCGGCAGCAAGCAGCGCGCACGAAAAAGTCGTCACACCGGCTAAGCAAGGCCCCAGCGAGCGCCGCGCTTCACCCCCGCCGTCCCCCGCGACGACGGATCGCGCGGCCATCCGCGAGCAGACAGGATCAATCGCGTCCCATCGCGACGACGACGGCGGTCACCGCTCCCTCGGTGAGCGTTTAGCCACCGGGGACCGCCGGCGTGAAGCCCGGCGGCTCGCTGCGGAGCGGAGTAAGACCCTGGGCGACTACTTCCGCGCCCGCGGGTGTGCCCGCTCGTAGACTTCGCGGAGGCCGGCGGTCGAAACGTGGGTGTAGATCTGCGTTGTCACCAGGCTTTTGTGCCCCAAGAGCTCCTGCACGCAGCGGATGTCGGCCCCACGATCGAGCAGATGCGTGGCAAAGCTGTGCCGCAGCGTATGGGGCGTCGTCCGGCGGTCGAGCCCGGTTTGCTTGAGGTACTTCTCGAGCAACCTCCCCACGCTCCGGGTCGTCAGCCGCTGGCCGCGGCGATTGACGAACACCGGGGCCTCGGGGCCCTGCGGCCCCTGGGGCGCGAGCTCGCGGACATCGAGCCAGGCCTTGAGCGCCTTGGCGGCGAAGGAGCCGATCGGCGCTAGCCGCTCGCGTTTGCCTTTGCCGCGCACCCGGAGGATGCCCGCGCGGCGGTCGAGGTCGCCATCGTTCAGCCCCACGAGCTCGCTCACGCGCAAGCCCGCCGAGTAGAGCGTTTCCAGCATGGCCCGATCGCGCAGGCCGAGCGCGTCCGCCGTCGGCGCGGCCAGCAGCCGTTCCAAATCGTCGCTCGAGAGAAAGTGCGGCAGCGAGCGCGGCTTGCGCGGGTTGCGGAGCGGCTTGGCCGGGTTCGACTCCGCCCAGCCTTCGCGCTGGCCAAAGCGGAAGAAGCTCCGCAGACTTGCCAGCCGGCGGGCGATCGTCGTCTTGGCGTAGCCGGCCTCGTGCAGCCGCGCCAGGTAGCCCCGCAGATCGAGCGTGGTGATCTCGCCGGCCGGCGGCAGTTCCTCGGCGCCGTCGCCGGCGAAGTACTCCTGCAGCGCGAGCAGATCTTCGCCGTAGCTCTTGATCGTCAGGTCCGAGGCGTTCCGCTCGACCCGCAGATACTGGAGGAAGCGGCCGACTTCGGTCTGCATGCCGCGGGCCTCGGAAAGGCGGTGGCTGCGGCCGGGCTTACAGGTCGCCGTCGGCGTCGGTCGGCAGCGGCAGATTGAACCGCCGCGAGGGGGCGGCCGGAGCGGCTTCGCGCGTCTCGCGGCGAATCCGCTGGCTCAGCACCGCGGCGTCGTACCACGAGAAGCTCAACTCGGGGTTCGAGGCGTAGCGGCCCAGCACCCGCAGCGTCTCGGCGCGGTGAGCGTCGTCGAACAGGAAGACGTAGCGTTCTTCGCCCTTGACCAGCGCCAGCACGTTGATGTCTTGAGTCACGAGCAAGCCTTTCTGAGGTCTGGCGCCGCCGCTGCTGCGCTGCGTTCCCTCGCAGCTTGCGGCAGCGGTCTGGGCGATCGCTGGCGGCCGGGGCAGAGAGCGAGTGCCGGATCGCCGTGCGATCCAGAACGCGCGTTCCGCAGGCCGCCTTTCACGTCTTATCGGCCGTGCGGCCAGCGGAACACAACTCGCGTTTTGTCGGCGCCGCCGCGGGCGCTGAGCATCTCGTAGATGTGCATCTGACAGCACATCCGGATGAAGTCGGGCATTCGTTGCAAATAGCCTTCGGGGCCGCCGGGACGCGGGTCGTCGCGGAACACGTAGTCGGTCCGCAGCGCCCGGTCGAAGTCGCCGTCGTTGCCGTTGTAGGTCTGCGTGTGACGCATCACCGGCTCGTTGCTGGGCAAGCACTCGGGCCGCACTGCCTGGGGCGCCTGGCCCCACAGGCCGCTGGCATCGGGCCAATCGGGCGGAAGCTGCACGCGTTCGGGGCCGTGCGGCGTTTGGATCTGGGTGACGAGCTCGGGCGACTCCGCGCCTGGACCCTGCTTGGCCGATTTAGCGGACTTGGCGGACTTTGCCTCGGCCGACGCGGTGCGCACGCGGCTCCGCGCTTTGCCCGTCGCCTTGCCGGCGCCGTCGCTAGCATCGTCGTCGTCGGCCTCGGTCGGTTCGTCGGCCGGCGGCGGCTCGATGACCGGCGGGGTGTAGTCGGGCGTCTGAGTTTTGAGCTGCGCCTCGGCGAGCGCGAACTCGGCCTCGAGCAGCAGCCGATCGGGAATCTCCTCCTCGTGCGTCGTCCCCCAGGGGAGCGCGTAGCCGGGGGGAATGGGCTGGAAGCAGGGGTTGCGGGCATACCACTCCACCTGCATCGCACACCGCGGCGGGAACCAAGGGGTGAAGTCGGTGACCGCCCCGATCACCACCGCGTCGACCCCCAAGATCTCCGCCAGCTTGCGGGCGTCTTCCGGCGAGGAGAGCCCAATCTTGTATTGCTTCATCGTCTGCTCGACCACGCCCACCGGCACCACTTCGTAGCCGGGAATCCGCTGCAGCTCGTTGAAGTAGGCCAGGGCAAACTCGCGGCCGTCGACCGTTGGTTCGGTGCTGAGGTTGAAGAACGGCGCGATCGCCACCTTGTGAAGCTGGGGAAACGGATTGTGAACGCGGGGCTGATGCGCAAGCTCCGGCAAGTGGCAGCCCGCTGTTAGCGGCGCCAAGGCCAAGGCCCAGAGCAGGAGTGCCCGCGTCATGCTTGCCCTGCGAACCGGAGAGGGAGAAGTGCTAGCGACGCGCGGCTAAAAGGCGCGGCGCGCCGTCGCTGGAGAATCCGCCAGGACGACACAGCCCACACTATCGGCAAATTCTGCGCATCCTCTCCAGAGAAACGCCGGTCGAGATAGGACTCTGAGTCCCAACGCGCCTCAAGCCCGATCCCCCGGCGATCGGCTGGGCGGCAAAGAAAAGCCCCGGTTCGCCTCAGAAGGCGGACGGCCGGCTTGGCAGAGAAGCGCCCCGCGGTTTGTAACGTCGTTGGGCGCGGACTGGCCGGAAGGGCGTTGCCGGAGTGCGCCGCAAGAGCGGCAATCCTCGGGTGAGGTCGCCTCCGCTTAGGCAATTCACCGCCAGCTACCCTTCCCTGGGCGCGCGGATGTTGTACTTGTCGAGCAGTCGATAGAGGCTGCGGCGATTAATGCCCAGGGCCCGCGCCGCGCGGGCTTTGTTTCCCCGCTCGCGATCGAGCACGCCCACGACGTGGGCCTTCTGAATCGCCGAGAGCGCATCGGTGTTCATCGGCTCTTCGCGACCGAGCGTGGGAGGCGGAGCATCGACTCCGGTGACCTCGCGGGGCAGGTCCTCGAGCGTCACGAGCCCGCCGTCGGCCATGATCTTGGCCCGGTCGAGTGCGTTCGCGAGTTGGCGGATGTTGCCCGGCCACGAATAGCGTTCGAGCGCCGCCATGGCCAGGGCATCGATCGACCATTCGCTGCCCAGAAAGTGCTTCACCAAGAGGGGAATGTCTCCCGTCCGCAACCGCAGCGGCGGCAGCTCGAGCGACATCACGTTGATGCGGTAGTACAGATCTTCGCGGAAGCGTCCGGCCTGCACTTCTTCGGCCATATTGCGGTTGGTGGCGGCCAGCAGCCGCACGTCGACGCGCCGCTCCTTGAGCGAGCCCACGCGGCGCATGGAGCCGTCTTCGAGCACGCGGAGGAGCTTGGCCTGTAAGGAACCGGCCAACTCGCCGATTTCGTCGATGAACAGCGTGCCGTGGTCCGCCAGTTCGAAGAGCCCCGGCTTCGCGGCGGCCGCTCCGGTGAACGAGCCCTTTTCGTGGCCAAACAACTCGCTCTCGAGCAACGTTTCCGGCAGGGCCGCGCAATTAATGACCACCAGCGGCTGCTGGGCGCGCGGGCTGTTGCGGTGCAGCGCGCGGGCGACGAGTTCTTTGCCAGTCCCGCTTTCCCCTTGAATCAGAATGGCCTTGTCGGTGGGACCCGCCCGCTCGATAAGTCGATAGACCTCGCGCATCGCGGCCGATTGACCGATCATTTCGTAGCGGGGCTGCTGCCGCTCGAGCACCGCCTTGAGTTGCCGGTTCTCCTGGTCCAGCGCATGCCGCTGGTGCGCCTTCTGAACGAGCAATTCGAGCTCGGCCAGGGGGAAGGGCTTGGTGATGTAGTCGTAGGCCCCCAGACGCATCGCCTGCACGGCCGATTCGATCGTGCCTTGCCCCGTAAGCATGATCGATTCGCACTCCGGGTGCGCCTTTTTCAAGCGTTCGAGCAACTCGATGCCCGACATTTCCGGCATGACCATATCGAGCACGGCGACGCTGAATTGGCGGCGGTTGGCCAACTCCAGCGCCTCATCGCCGCTGGCGGCCTCTTGCACCCGATAGCCTCGGCGCAAGAAGCGCCGCGCCAGGCTGCCCCGGAACTCGGGATCGTCGTCGACCAAGAGCAGATCGATCCGCTCGGCGGCGATCTCCGGCAGATTCGTCCCCTCGGGCCAGGAAGCGACGAAATCCGGCATCGAAGATCCCTCGATCTCAGCAGGCAACGGTTGTGTGCTGGTTGGTGTCATGCCTTGAGTGTAAAGCAAGCACCATGCCACGCTGAGCCACCAACCCCGCAACCGTTACCTAAATCGATTCCGAGAAGCAACTTGCGTCACAGCCGGCCGCCGCGGGCAAGTGAGCGGACTCGGCGTGGTGAGCCAAGTCTCGTGCTGCCCTGCACAGGGCGGGCGCGCCGTTATGACACACTTCGCACTTCGCTCGGAAGTGCTTCCCCGAAGGCCGAGCACCGCGCCATTTTTCCAAGCACGGCCCTAAGTCTTGTCGAGCTCGATAGTTCCGACAGCGTCCCCGCGCGCAGACGCGCTCGGCGCTCGAACTGCGCGAAAACGGCACCGCGATTGCCTCTTTTACGGTGTGGGCAAGGGGCTGTCGGCCGTGCGGCCGTGTTCAGCGGCCGGACGGTTCCAAGTGGGAGGCGAAATCATGAACGCCCATAAGATTCTGTTCCCGACCGACCTGTCGACCGCCAGCGAGTTCTGCCTGGAGCAGGCGGCCGATCTGGCCCGGGCCCGAGGCGCCACGCTGCTGATCTGCCATGTGGAGGAGCCTCCCATGGCCTACGGCGGGGGCGAATTGTACTACGGCTTGCCGCTGAGTGAATCGCGCAGCCTGGGAGAAGCGCTCGAACAAGTCGTGCCGGCCCAGCCGGGGGTCGCCTTTGAGCACCGGCTGCTGTCCGGCGATCCGGCCAGCGAAATCATTCGGCTGGCCGAGGAGGAAGGCGTCGAGTTGATCGTTCTTGGCACCCATGGCCGTACTGGGCTCAAACGTCTGCTGATGGGCAGCGTGGCCGAAGCTGTGGTCCGCAGGGCGACTTGCCCGGTGCTGACGATCAAACAACCGCAGGCAGCCGCTGCTCATCCTAAGTGAACGAGCGAGCGGAGGCCGAAAGGAGGTCTGTCATGAACACGCACGATCCCTGCAATCCATTCATCGCTGCGGTGCGCGCCGAGCACCGAGAAATGCACCTGACGCTGGCCAACCTTCGTCGTCGCCTTGAGGCGATTCCGCCGAATGAGGTGGCGGCCAAGCTCCCTGAAGTGCGGCAACACTTCGAAGAGTTACGGAAACGGTTGGCGGCCCACTTCCGAGAAGAGGAAAGCGGCGGCTGCCTCGAGGAAGCTGCGGCACGGCTGCCGCGGTTGGGTGAAGCTGTCTCGCGAATCGAGGAAGAGCATCCGCGGATCCTGGCGGCGCTCGACGCCCTGCGGACGCGGATCGCCGGCCAACTCACGGAGCGCGATTGGCCCGAGGTCCTGTTGGCCTACCGCGACCTCTCGACGATGCTCTCGCAGCACGAAGCGCTCGAGAACCGCGTGCTGGAGCAGGGTTTCAACGAAGACCTGACCTCGGCGGTATAGCTCAGAAGACCCCGTGCAGCGGCCCGCCGCAGGCGGCCAGCGCGTCGACCCGCCGAGTCACCTCGGGGTCTTCCTCCAGCGGCGGCGCATGATGCGCCTTGATGCGGGCATCGATCACGAGCGGCCCTGTGCAGCCCCAGTGCTTTTGCTGCGTGAAGGCCCCGACGCCATAAACATCGGCGGCCGGGTTGCTCCGCGTGAACGCGACCCAGACGAAGTTGTTCTCCGAGCGGGCGGCGAACTCGCTGTCGTCGACGATCACGACGAGCGGAAACCGCAGCAGGCCGGAGCCCAGAGGCAGCGACGTACAAAACCGCTCCATCGCCTGCACGTAGCGCGGCGGCTCGGCGGCTGGCTCGGCGGATTGTGTGCCCTCAGCGTAAGGCCCTTGAACGACGAGAACTCCCGGCAGCGCCACGCGGGGGTCGGAGAAGCCCTCGGGCAATCTCGGATTTTCTGTCAACGCAGTTGGAAGTTCCCGCCTGGGCGGCCCGGCCGCTGCGATCACCACTTTCGAGCCTTCGTTGAGGCCCGTGCCCGAGTAGTCGAGCGTGTCGATCGTCGTGCGGGTTTGAAAGTGCAGATCGTTGCGCCAGTCGACGCGCCGCAGCACATGCTGCAAGAAGCGAGCAACGTCGTGCAGATCGAGCGCCGGATCGTCCGCGCCATCGACGATGAACAAGTACTTGGCCAGCGAGAGCTGGCCCTGGCCGAGAATCGCGTTGGCCTGTGTCAGCAGTTCCCGCGGTCGCCGCAGCGGTTCGAAGGGGACATAGCGTTCGCTGCCGATCGCGAGCAAGAGCGGATGCACCCCCGCCGCGTCGACCGCATGCACTGCCCGTACGCCGGGAATCACGCTGGGAATGATCGGCCCGGTGATCTCGTGGATGAGTTGGCCGAAGACCGTGTCTTCTTGCGGCGGCCGACCCACGACGGTGAACGGCCAGATCGCCCCCTCGCGATGATAAACCTGCTCCACGCGGAGCACCGGGTAGTCGTGGGCCAGGCTGTAGTAGCCCAAGTGATCGCCAAACGGACCTTCCGGCAAGCGCGCCTCGGGGTCGACCGTGCCCACGATGCAGAAGTCGGCGTCGGCGGCCACCGGCAAACCCGTGGGAGACGCTGCAAGCCGCACCCGCCGCCCTCCGAGAGCGCCGGCGAAGCTCAGTTCCGAGAGCCCCTCGGGCAGCGGCATCACGGCGGCCAGCGTCATCGCCGGTGGCCCGCCGACGAACACGTTTACCCGCAAGGGCTCGCGGCGCCGCAGCGCCGCCGCATGATGCACGCCGATGCCGCGGTGCAACTGGTAGTGCAGGCCGATCTCTTGGTCGGGCGCATAACGCCCGCCAGAGAGTTGCACGCGATACATACCCAGGTTGGAGCGCCGCCAGCCTGGCTGGTCGGGATCTTCAGTGTAGATCTGCGGCAGTGTGATGAAGGCCCCCCCATCGGCTGGCCAGCTCACGAGCCCCGGCAAGGAGCCGATGTTTGTCGTATGCGCGAGCACTGGCCCCCGCCGCACAAGCTTCGGGGCCATCGTCAGCGCGGTCAGCGGCGCGCCGGCATAGCGCCATGGACGCGCGAGCGCCGCCGCCGGATCGATCTTCAGCTCGATCAGCCGCCGCACCCGCGGCAGCGTGTCGCGGAACAGGTAGCGTGCCCGCTCGAGCGTGCCGAAGAGGTTGCCGAGCATCGGGAAGCGGCAGCCCTTGGGGCGCATGAACAAGAGCGCCGGCCCCTGCGCCTGAAATACCCGCCGCTGGATTTCGGCGATCTCCAAGCGGGGATCGACTTCGGCCTCGATCCGCATCAACCGCCCCGTGCGCTCGAGATCGGCCACGCATTCCTGAAGAGATCGATACGACATGCAGACAGGCGGGGAGGAGTTGGGGGACCACTGGCTCCGCAGAATCATAGTCGACCAGAGCCCGGCCGACAGCGAGCGGCTCGAGAGAAAGGAGGCAACCCTTGCCAAACGCGCCGACACGGTAGAATGTGCGTCACTCGGCGCCGATTTCTGGCAGCCCTCCCTCGCCACACGGAAAAGACTCTCGTGCAGTTGCACTCCGCCGACGCCAAAAAACTGCCCTCGGCCGATGTTCTCGTGTTGGGCCTCCCCACCGACGCCGCGCCCGGCGCCCTCTGGGACCAAGCCGACCAGGCAACCGGCGGCGCCCTCGGACGCTTGCGCGCCGCCGGCGAGCTCACCGGCAAGAAGTTTGAGGTCACGTCGCTGCTCGGCCTGAGCGGATTGCCGGCGGCCCAGGTCATCATCGTCGGGCTGGGTTCCCAGGCGCAAATCGACGCCGGCGTGGCCTACTTCGCCGCGGCCGCCGGCGCGAAGGCCGCCGCCGCCAAGCCGCGTGGCCGCGTGGCGTATGCCCTGGCCGACGCCTTTCCCGCCCCCCAGCGCGAAGCCCTGCTCGAGCAAGCCGTGGCGGGCGCGATCGTCGGCTGCTGTGGGCAAGACCTCTACCGCCAAGAGAAGAAGCTGCATGAGCCGGGCGAAACGCTCTGGCCCGGCGCCTCGCAACAAACGCTCGAGCGCGGCCAGATCCTGGGCGACAGCGTGCGGCTTGCGCGGCGGCTGGTCAACGAGCCGCCGCAGCAGATCTACCCAGCGAGCTTCGCCGAAGAGGCCTCGGCCATGGCCGACGAAGCGCTGCTCGAGATCGAAGTCTGGGATCAAGCGCGGCTCGAAGCCGAACGTTGCGGATCGCTCTTGGCCGTGGCCAAGGGCTCGAGCCAGCCGCCGCGGCTGGTCGTGCTCAGTCACTGCGGCGGGAAGGAAAACGCCCCCACCTTGGCCCTGGTCGGCAAGGGCGTGACCTTCGATTCCGGCGGCCTGTCGCTCAAAGAGAGCGACTCGATGTTCACCATGAAGTGCGACATGGCGGGCGCCGCCGCTGTCGTCGGCGCGATGCGGGCCATCGGCCTGCTGCGGCTGCCGGTGAACGTGATCGGCCTGGTGGGCCTGGTGGAAAACATGCCGGGGCCCGCGGCCATGAAGCTGGGCGACGTGCTCACCGCGCGCAACGGCCGCACGATCGAAGTCCACAACACCGACGCCGAAGGGCGGCTCGTGCTGGCCGACGTGCTTGGCGTGGCGGTCGACCGCGGCGCGAGCAAAATCATCGACCTGGCCACCCTCACCGGCGCCTGCATGGTGGCCCTCGGGCGCGACGTGGCCGGCCTCATGACCAACGACACGGCCTGGGGCGAGCAAGTGGCCACCGCGGCCAAGGCCTGCGGCGAGCCTGCCTGGCCGCTGCCGATGTTCAAGGAGTACGACGAGCTGATCAAGAGCGAGGTGGCCGACATCAAGAACGTGGGCGACGGCCGCTGGGGGGGCGCGATCACGGCGGCGAAGTTCCTCGAGCAGTTCGTCGGCCACACGCCCTGGGTCCACCTCGACATTGCGGGCCCCGCCTTCGCCGAGAAGCCCAAGCCCTGGCTCGACGGGGGCGGCACCGGGGCCTTTGTGCGCACGCTGGTCGAAGTCGCCCGCCGCTGGCCCGGCTAGCTTTTAAGGAACCGCTGGTGTCATCGCCGTCCCCCTTTCAGCCCCCCGCGCCGGAACTCGGCGGTCAGGTCGACCTCAGTACCCGCCTCGCCTTCTTGGGCCTCACGCCGGCCGACGCCGCCCGGCTGAGGGCGATGACGCCCAGCTTCGCGGCGTTCGCCGACCGTTTCGTCGAAGAGTTCTACGCGCACCTGATGTCATTCCCGGAGTCGCAGCAGTTCCTGCGCGACCCGCAGTTGGTGGCCCGGCTCAAGCAGGCCCAGCGGGCCCACTTTGCTTCGCTGCTCGAGGCCGCCTGGGACGAAGACTACCTCGAGCGGCACGTCCGAGTAGGCCATACGCATGCCGAGGTCGGCATCGCCCCGCAGCTCTTTCTGGGCGCGTACAACCAGTACCTGCAAAGCTACCTGCGGGAGCTCGTGCGCTGCGATCCGGCCGGCGGCCAGCCGCTTCTCGAGCGGCAGCTTTCGCTGCTCAAGGCCGTGTTCCTCGACATCGGGCTCACGCTCGAGGCCTACTTCCAGCAGTCGACGATGAATCTCCGGCAGGCGCTCGACCTGTTCTGGAAGGCCAACGCCGAACTGCGACAGTTCGCCCAGCTCACCTCACACGACTTGAAGACGCCGCTGGCGACCGTGGCCAATCTGTGTGACGAAGCGCTGGACGAGTTCGGCCCCCAAATGCCGGCCGAGGCCCAGCGGCTGATCGAGGCGGCCCGCGACCGCGTGTTCCGCATGAGCGACACGATCAGCGAGCTGCTCGCCGCCTCGATCACTACCTATGGCGACGAGCCCGATCTCGAGTTTCAGCCCGTCGCCGTGCTGGCCGAGGCGGCCGAGAACGTGCGTCCGCTCGCCGAGAAGAAGGGGATCGTGCTCGAGCTGCCAGCCGAGGCCCCCTTGGTGCGGGGCGATCCGGTGCGGCTCCGCGAGGTGTTCGGCAACCTGCTCTCGAACGCGGTGAAGTTCATCGACCGACGTCCTGGCCGGATTGTAGTTACTTGTCAGACAGCGCCTGACGCCTGCACGCTCTGTGTGGCCGACAACGGCCCCGGCATTCCGCCTGACGAGCTCGAGCGGGTATTCGTCCCCTTCCGCCGCCTCCCCCGCCATCGAGACCGCCCCGGCTCCGGGCTCGGGCTCTACTTCGCCAAGACCCTGGTCGAACAACAAGGGGGCCGCATCTGGGCCGAATCGAAGCTTGGGCAAGGGGCCAAGTTCTACGTGCGGCTCCGGCGGGGGACGGAGGGGAAGACAGAAGGGGCGTAACACTGGCGACGGACCACTAGTCCAGCGGCATCGTGGCCGCGCCGCTTTCTTCGTCCCCGCGGCAGCGCCAAACCTGCAACAACGGCCGGCGCGTTTCGGCCGCAATGACCGCGGCCACATCCTCCGCCTCGCGGCGCGTGTCGTAGGGCCCCAGGCGGCGCAGCGGCGAGCCGGAAGTGATCGACTTCGAGAGGTACCACTTGCCAGGCACGAGCGGGGAGACGGACGGTGGCACTGCGGGCGCCCTTTCAAGGTCGGTGGTGCAAAGCCGCGCGAAGAGACGCTGGCGACCCGCTGATCTTGGCCGCCGCCTGCCAATTCCTGCCCTCGTCAACTCTAGGTGAAAACCGAGGTCTGCCGCGCCCGATTCCTAGCGCCACCCGGTCCGCTGCCGGGGGAGGAGGCCCACAGATCCCTTGCGAGCCAGATACTCCGCCGTGGATTTCCCCTGGGGGAGCGGCCCGAGGGGACGGAGCCGGGCGTCCGCGGGTCCGTCAGCCGGCTCACGCCGGCCGCTCGCCGGAACCGTGATTAGTGATTGAGGGACGGGTCTTGCGCGCAACATGTGGGGCGAGCGGCCCACGTAAGCTGGCCGATTCCACGCATGGGGAACAGACGCTCGCCTCAGAAACGGGTCCGAAACCGCTCAGCCGCGCAAACTCCGTGTCTTGCGGGCCTATCCGCAATGAACTAGAATTCCCGAGAGATGGGATTTGCGGCCGCTTGCAGCCTTCACTGCTAAAGTGCCATTGCCCGCGGGAAGTCCTTTTCCCCTGGCAGTCCAGCTCCGAACCAGCGAAGCCGCACGTGCCGCTCGAAACTTCGAGCGCGTTTGGTGCGGCTTTTTCGTTGGGCCGACGCAAACCCCACGGCGAGTTTTCCTACTGCCTGTGGAGTTTCCCCGCACCATGTCGACCACGCGCCCCTCGGCCGAAGCCAACGGTTCGCACCCAGGCTTCTCCACGCTCACCGTGCATGCCGGCGAAGAGCGGCAGAAGTACGGCCACGCCATCACCGATCCTATCTTCTGCGCTTCGACCTACACCTTCGCCGACACGCAGTCGGTGATCGACTTCATCGAGCAGAAGCAGGACCGCGAAGAATACGGCCGCTACGGCAACCCCGGCGAAAAGGTCGTCGAGAAGAAGCTGGCCGCGCTCGAAGGGGGCGAGGCTGCCCTCGTCTTCTCCTCCGGCATGGCCGCCATCGTCGGCCTGCTGATGACCAAGCTCAACGCCGGCGACGAGGTGGTCTTCTTCGACGAGTGTTACCACCGCAGCCGCGAGTTTTGTTCGAAACATCTCGCCCGGTTCGGCGTCGTCACGCGGCAGGTGAAAGCCTGCGACTACGCGGCGATGGAGGCGGCCATCAACCCGAACACGAAGCTGCTCGTCAGCGAGTCGCCCACGAACCCGCATTTGAGCGTGGTCGATTTGGAGAAGTTCGCCGACATCGGCCGCCGCCGCGGGGTCGAAACGCTGATCGACGCCACACTGGCCACGCCCTACAACCTGCGGCCGCTCTCCGCCGGCGTCGACTATGTGCTCCACTCGGCGACCAAGTATCTGGCAGGCCACAACGACCTGCTCGCCGGCGCGATCATTGGCGCGGCCGACAAGCTCGAGCCGATCCGCAAGCTCCGCGGCATCATGGGCGCGATCAACTCGCCGCACAACCTGTACCTGCTCGAGCGGGGTCTCAAGACCTTCGAACTGCGGATCGCCCGCCACAACGAGAACGGCCTGGCGGTGGCCCGCTTCCTCGAGCAACACCCGCGTGTGGAGCGCGTGTACTACCCCGGCGTCGAGTCGCACCCCTATTACGAAGTGGCCCAGCGGACGATGCGCGGCTTCGGCGGCTTGGTCACCTTCTTGCTGAAGGACGCCGACTGGCGCGAGACGGCCGCCGTGGTCGACGCGGTGAAGATCCCGCGGATCGGACCCAGCCTCGGCGGCGCGGAGTCGCTGATCGAGCAGCCGCTGGTGATGAGCTACTACGAAGTGCCGGTGGCCGATCGCCAGCGCTACGGCATCCCCGACAACATGATCCGCCTCGCCTGCGGCATCGAAAACCCGCAAGACCTGGTCGACGACCTGAAACAGGCGCTGGATCGGGCGTAGTTCAGGATCAGGCAATTTTTCACCGCGGAGGACGCGGAGGACACAGAGGAAGAAGAGAGAGCCAGCCACAAAGTCACTAAGACACAAAGATTTCTGCTGCTTTGTGACTTAGCGTCTTTGTGGTTCAATCTCCTCTCTGGGTCCTCCTCGTCCTCTGCGGTAAAGAAAACTACGGTTACCCATGCAGTTCCGTACGCGCGCGATTCATGATGGTCAGAAGGCCGACCCGAAGACCGGGGCCGTTGTGCCGGCGCTCTACTTGGCTTCGACCTACGTGCAGCCGGGGGCCGGTGAGTGGGGTGAGTTCGATTACATTCGCAGCGGCAACCCGACCCGCAAGGCTCTCGAGACGACGGTAGCGTCGCTCGAGTCCGGCGTCGGCGCCCTCGCCTTCTCCTCAGGCCTGGCGGCCATTCATGCGGTCACGCTCTTGCTCGAGCCGGGCGACCACGTGGTGGCGGGGGCCGACATCTACGGCGGCACCTACCGGTTGCTGCACAAAGTGGTCACGCGCTGCGGCGTCACCGTGTCGCTCGCCAAGTCGAACGACCTCGAGGCCTTCGCCCAGGCGTTCACTCCCAAGACCAAGCTGGTGTGGATCGAAACGCCAGGCAATCCGCTGCTGTCCCTCACCGACATCGCGGCCTGCGCGGAACTCGCCCATCAGCACGACGCTTTGCTCGGCGTCGACAGCACATTCGCCACCCCGGTGCTCACGCGCCCTTTGGAGCTGGGGGCCGACGTGGTGATGCACTCGGCGACCAAGTACCTCGGCGGCCATAGCGATCTGCTGGGCGGCGCTCTCGCGGTGCGCGACCCCAAGCTGCTCGAGCGGCTGTACTTCATCCAGAACGCCGCCGGCGCGGTGATGAGCCCGTTCGACGCCTACCTTTGCAGCCGCGGCATCAAGACGCTCGAGCTGCGCGTGCTCGAACAAAGCCGCACGGCGCAACGCATCGCGGAGTATCTGCAGAAGAAGCCGCAAGTGACCCGCGTCCTGTATCCCGGCCTCACCGATCACCCTGGGCATGCCTTGGCCGCGCGGCAAATGCGGGGGGGCTATGGCGCGATGCTGAGCTTCGAGATGGCCGGCGGCTATCAAGCGGCCAAGCGCGTGGCCGAATCAACGAAGCTGTTCCAGCTCGCCGTGAGCTTGGGCGCCGTCGAATCGCTGATCGAGCAGCCGGCCTCGATGTCGCACGCTAGTTACGATCCCGCCGCCCGCCGCGCGCATGGCATCGGCGACGGCCTGGTGCGGCTCTCGATCGGGCTGGAAGCGTTCGAAGACCTCACGGACGACCTCGACCAAGCGATCGACGCCGCAACGTAGCCTGCACTCTCCGAGTGCAGAATGCTGGCGCAACGGAGAGTGCGCCCAAAGCCGTTGAAGCTCTCTCCGCGAAGGAACTCAACATGCACGCCATTTGCCCACGTCGGCCGGTCTTCAGCCGCCTGACGGCCTGGTTTGCCCTTGTCGCTGTCGTTCTCGGCGCGGAACGCGGCGTCGCTGCCGACGACGCACCAACCCTCGTGCTCGTTGCGGCCAGCGCCCAGGAAGCGATTGCGGAGGCCGCTAAGGAGTTCCATGAGGATCACCCCGGCGAGATCAAGCTCAGCCCGGGTCCCTCGCAAGCCCTTGCCAAGCAGGTGCTCGAGGGAGCGCCGGCCGACCTGTTTCTCTCGGCGAGCGAGGAATGGGCCAAGGCGGTCGACAAGCGCGGCCTGGCCGCCAAGATCGTCCCGCTCTTGGGCAATGAACTGGTCCTGATCGTCCCCAAAGGCAATCCGGCCGCGGTGACCGGCCCCGATGACTTGCTCCTCCCGCGCGTGCGCCACCTGGCGCTGGCGGGCGAGAAAGTGCCGGCCGGGGAATATGCCCGGCAGGCCCTCACGCACCTGAAGCTCTACGAGAAGCTCGTCGACGCCAAGAAGATCGTCCGCGGGCACGACGTGCGGGCGACGCTGCTGCTGGTGGAGCGCGGCGAGGCCGAGGCCGGCATCGTCTATGCCACCGACGCCCGCATCGCCAAAGACGTCGAAGTCGTGGCCAGGTTCGCCGCCGACGCGCACGACCCGATCGTCTACCCGCTCGTGCTGACGCTCGAGGGGGCCAAACGCCCGCATTCACAGGCGTTCTTCGACTACCTACAGACCGAAGCAGCCGGCAAGATCTTCGCCAAGCATGGCTTTGCGAAGCCGAAGAAGCCAGCGCGGGAGGAAAGCAAGTAAGGCCGATCGTGGGACAGGCCTCTAGCCTGTCCTGCCGGCACGTCGCTCAGCGGCCGGAGTCTCTTGCGCCCCTCCGGGGCTGTTGAGCCACGACGGAAGGTTGCCCCGCCCCCGCGACACGAATGAGTCTCGCCGAAAACACGAAAACCGCACAGGCTGGAAGCCTGTGCCACTTTGGGACCATCTCGCCTGTTGCGGGCCGCGCTTTGCGGGAGTTACAAGAAGGGATATGGTTGCCCGCCGCACGCGATTCGTTGTCGTCGTCCTCGTATTCGTCCTGGCGGCGCTGTTGCTCTACCCGCTCTCCTTCGGCCCCGTCTATTGGGCGTGCAGCGATGGCGATGGCCGGCTGCACGTCGAGCAGGCGGCGGTGCAGACGCTCCTCGAGTTCTATTCGCCGCTCGTCTGGATCTACCAGGAGGGCCCTGCCCCGCTCCGCCACGCCCTGCAATGGTATCTCACGCTGTGGGGGGCTCCGTGAGTTTGTCGACCGGCGAATGGCAAGCCGTGTGGCTGAGCCTGCAGGTTTCGCTCGTGGCGATGGCGGCCAGCTTGCCCTTGGGCGTGGCGGTGGCTTGGCTGCTCGCCCGCCGCAAGTTCTATGGAAAGACGCTCGTTGAAACGCTGGTGAACTTGCCGCTCGTGGTGCCGCCGGTGGTCACCGGCTATGCGCTGCTCGTGCTCTTCGGGCGCAACGGCTGGCTCGGCCGCCCGCTCGAGGATTGGTTCGGTCTCCGGTTCGTGTTCGACTGGAAGGGCGCCGCGCTCGCCTCGGCCGTGATGGCGTTTCCCCTCGTGGTCCGCAGCATCCGCCTGGCCTTCGCGTCGGTCGACGCCGGACTCGAGCAGGCTGCCCGCACGCTCGGCGCCGGTCCGCTCGACGCCTTCTGTTCGATCGGGCTGCCGCTCGCCTGGCCCGGACTGGTGGCCGGCGCGGTCCTCGGTTTCGCCCGCGGCATGGGAGAGTTCGGGGCCACGATCATGATCTCGGGCAACATCCCGGGCGAAACCCGCACGCTGCCGCTCGAACTCTACAACCTGCTCGAAACCCCCGGCGGGTCGGAGCATGCCTGGCGGCTGGTGCTGGTGAGCGTTGTGCTGGCGGCGGCGGCCATGTTCGTGGGCGAAGTGCTCGAGCGGCGGTATCGGGAGCGGGTGCTGGGGTAGGCCGCGCGGTCTTTGCGCGGACGCTCGGCTTTGCGATGATGGCGCGCGGGGTTGCCCGCCCGTTTCCGCCCTTGGAGCACCGCGCCATGCACGTGTCCCGCCTGTCCCTGGTCCGATTCGCGCTCCTCGGGCTCGCGCTAGCCGCAGCGCCGCGTCTCGAAGCCGCCGACAAGCTGGGCGACTGGCCCCAATGGCGCGGCCCCAATCGCGACGGTCATTCGCCCGACAAGGGGCTGCTCCGCAAGTGGCCCAAGGGCGGCCCCGAGCTCGCTTGGAAGAGCGAGGGCCTAGGCAAAGGCTACTCCAGCGTCTCGCTCGGCGGTGGGCGGATCTACACCATGGGGCAGTGGGAAGGGCAGCAGCATCTGCTGGCCCTCGACGGCAAGAACGGCCGCAAGCTGTGGAGTACGCCCGTCGGCAAGGAGGCCAACGACGGCCCCAACTGCACGCCCACCTTCGACGGCGACCGCGTCTACGCCCTCGGCACCGAGGGCGACCTCGTCTGCTGCGACGCCGCCACGGGTCAGGAACTGTGGCGGAAAAACTTCGCCAAGGACTTCGACGGCCGGATGATGTCGGGCTGGGGGTACAGCGAGTCGCCGCTGGTGGACGGCGAAAAGCTGATCGTCACGCCGGGAGGGCGCGACGCAGCGCTCGTAGCGCTCGATCGCCGCACGGGGCGCGAACTGTGGCGGACCAAACTGCCGGAGGACCTGGGAAGCAAGGGGGGCGACGGCGCCGGCTACTCGTCAATCGTCGTCAGCAACGCCGGCCGGCAGCGGCAGTACGTGCAGCTTCTGGGGCGCGGCGTGGTGGGCGTGTCGGCCGACGACGGCCGCTTCCTCTGGAACTACAACGGCGTCGCCAACGACACGGCAAACATCCCCACGCCAATCGTGAAGGGGGACTACGTGTTCTGCTCGACCGGCTACGGCACGGGCTCGGCGCTGCTGCAAATCGTGCGGCGCGGCAACGAGTGGGAGGCGGTCGAAAAGTACTTCCTGCCGGCGGTTGAGCTGCAAAACCATCACGGCGGCCTGATCCTCGTCGGCGACTATCTCTACGGCGGCCACGGCCACAACAACGGCTTTCCGATCTGCGTGGAGTTGGCCACCGGCAAGATCGTCTGGCGGAAGGACCGCGGCCCCGGCACGGGTTCGGCCGCCGTAACCTATGCAGACGGCAACCTCTACTTCCGCTACGACAACGGCCTGATGGCCCTGATCGCCGCCATGCCCAAGGGCTACCAGGAGCTCGGCACGTTCGAAATCGCCGACGGGAGCCAACCGAGCTGGCCCCACCCGGTGGTGGCCGACGGGCAGCTTTACCTGCGCGATCAGGACCGGCTGCTCGTCTACCGGCTGACGCGGTAGCGAGCGGCGGTGGGCCTGCGGGCGGCATCCCGTATAATTAGGGTTTGCCCGTTCCTCGCTCGGCCCATCTATGTCCTCCGTTCCGAAGGTCTCCCCCGAATTGCTCGCCCCGGCGGGCGACCTCGATTGTGCCCGCGCCGCCGTGGCCAATGGGGCCGACGCGATCTACTTTGGCCTCGATTGCGGCTTCAATGCCCGCGCCCGGGCGGCCAATTTCGCCCCGCAGAAGCTCGGGGAGTTGATCGAGTTCCTGCACTCCCACCGAGTGCGGGGCTACGTGACGCTCAATACGCTGGTTTTTTGCGACGAACTGCCGGCGCTCGAGGCGCTCGTGCGCGAGATCGCGGCGGCGGGGGCCGACGCCGTGCTCGTGCAGGATCTGGGGTTGGCGCGGCTAGTGCGCGAGATTTGCCCCGACCTCGAGCTGCACGCCAGCACGCAGATGACGCTGACGAGCGCCGAGTGCATTGCCGCGGTCCGCGAGCTGGGGCTCGCGCGCGTGGTGGCGCCACGCGAGCTGTCGGTCGATGAGATCGCCCAGATCACGCGAGTTTGCGACGTGCCGCTCGAAGTGTTTGTTCACGGCGCCCTCTGCGTGGCCTACTCGGGGCAGTGTCTGACGAGCGAGTCGCTGGGCGGCCGCAGCGCCAACCGCGGCCAGTGCGCGCAGGCCTGCCGGCTTCCCTACGAGTTGGTTTGCGACGGCCAAGACGTCGACCTTAAGGACCAAAAGTACCTGCTCAGCCCGCAGGACCTGGCTGCCTATGCGCTCGTTCCCGAGCTGATCGCCGCCGGCGTGGCGTCGTTCAAGATCGAAGGCCGGCTCAAGACGCCGGAGTACGTGGCCAACATTACGCGGCACTACCGCCGCGCCATCGACGACGCAGTTGCTGGCCACCCAGCCGACTTCACGCCGCGCGACCAGGAAGAAATGGAGCTGTCGTTCTCGCGGGGTTTTTCGGTCGGCTGGCTGCACGGCTGCGATCACAAGATGCTCGTGCCGGCCTTCAGCTCCGCCAAGCGCGGGGTGCTCGTCGGCCGCGTCCACAACATTTGGCGGGGCCGGATTGAGCTGGCGCTCGAGCGGCCAGTCAAGCCGGGGGACGGACTGGTGTTCGCCGGCGACCGCATGGCGGGCCAAGAGCAAGGGGGACGTATCTTCGAACTGTGGTCTGAGGGGCGCCGCGTCGCGGGCGAAGCGGGCCCCGGCGTCGTCGAAGTCGCGTTCGGCCACGGCGCCATCGCTGCCGATCGGCTGACGGTTGGCCAAGAGGTCTGGAAGACCGACGATCCCGAGCTTACCCGCCGCTTGCGCAAATCATTCGCCGGCAAGATCACCGGCCGGCCCGCCACCCTCACCCTCGCCGTGCGGGCCGCGGTGGGCGAAAAGCTCTCCGTCTCGGCCCGCGTGGCAGGCGGCGGCTCTTGCCAGCTCGAGTCGGCCGACGCGCTCGCGGAAGCACAGCGTCATCCGCTCACGCTCGAAGTGTTGCAGCAACAGTTCGGTCGTCTCGGAGGGACCGGTTTCGAGCTTGGCGACGTGCAGGCCAAGATCGTCGGCCAGCCGATGGTTCCGCTGAGCGTGCTCGGCAAGCTGCGGCATGAACTGATCGCCGCGCTGCAGAGCAGTCCGAACGGCGCTGTTCGGGGCATCGCCCAGGGGCCGGTGCTGCCGCGACTGCGGGCCGAGCTGCCGAAGCCCGGTCTCACCGCGGCTGCTTCGCAGCTCCAGGTTCTTTGCCGGTCGCTTCCGCAGCTCGAGGCGGTGCTCGCGCTGGGCGCCCGCAATGTCATCGCGGAGTTTGCTGACATCCGCGAATACGGCCAGGCAGTGCCGAGCGCGCGTGCCGCAGGAGCGCGTATTCTGCTGGCGACGCCGCGGATTCAGAAGCCTGACGAGCACGGGCTGTTTCGCGTGCTGTTGCGGCACGGGGCCGACGGCATTCTCGCGCGCAATCTGTCGGGGCTGGCCTTCTATGCCAGCCGGGGTGTGCCGGCCGTGGCCGACTTTGCTCTAAATGCGGCCAACGAGTTGACCGTCGCCTGGCTGCGGAAGCAGGGGGCCGAGCGGATCGCTCCGTCGTATGACCTGAATCGCGAACAACTGCTCGACCTGGTCGCCGCCGTGCCGCCCGAGTGGCTCGAACTGGTGATCCACCAGCACATGCCTATGTTCCACATGGAGCACTGCGTGTTCTGCGCGGTCCTCTCGCCGGGCACGAACAAGACCAACTGCGGACGCCCCTGCGATGTCCATCAGGTGAAGCTCCGCGACCGCGTCGGCATGGAGCATCCGCTCACGGCCGACATCGGCTGCCGCAATACGCTCTACAACGCGGCGGCGCAAAGCGCGGCCGAGGCCGTGCCGGAGTTGCTTGCCGGCGGCGTGCGGCACTTCCGCGTCGAACTGCTGGCCGACTTGCCGGCGGCCGAACTGGCGCGCACGCTCGAGCTCTATCGATCGCTCCTGCGGGGCGAGCGGACAGGCCGCGAAGTGTGGACCGCGCTGCGTGCTGTCAACCGCGTGGGGGTGACCCGCGGCACCCTGGAAGCGCGGCGCGATCCGCTGGCGATTCTCTGATCGCGGCGGCAAGCCGGGCTCCGGGCCCGATCTGCCGGGCTGACCGGCGTCGGGGTTCCAACTCGGGTTGCTCTGCGGCTCGGCTCGGGCGCTCTCCTCCTCTTGCCTGACGCGCGAATAATGCGTGGGCGTACGGCAGGCGCGCATGCGCTCGTGACTGGATTTTCGGCACGCAGGTTGCAGTACCGGGCGATGCGGCTGCCAAGTCGCGCTAAGTTATGTCGTGGTAGAGAGAAACGATCATGCACGTAGCGTCGCCACTCCTGGCAATGCGGGTCCCAGCGGCCGCACCCGGCGAGGCAGGACGCAAGGATACGAAACGTGAACGAGCGCGAACCTACCCCGAAACCTGTCGATCTGGCCGAGTGTGACCGCGAGCCTATTCATCTTCCGGGCAGCATTCAGCCCCATGGCGCCTTGCTGGCGGCCCGGTTGGCCGACTTGCGGGTGCTCCACGCATCGACCAACTTGGAAGCTTTCTGCGAACGCTCGAGCGAGTCGGTGCTCGATCACGATCTGTACTCGGCACTGCCGGGGCTAGCCAGAGAGCCGTTGGCGGCGGCGCTGCGTGACGAGCGGTTGACCGACCGACCTAGTCTGGTGGCTGACCGGCTGCCAACTCCTGCTGGCGAGTGTTCGCTCCTGGCCCATCGCGACGCCGATCTGCTGTTCGTGGAGTTCGAGCTTCGCGACGCCGCTGCGGCGCCCGATCCCAGCCAGCTGTTCTCTCTGCTGGCCCAATACGCTGACCGGCTGGGCCAAGCGGCCGAGCTGCGAGAGCTGCTGCAAGCGGCCGCGGAAGAAATGCGGCGACTCACCGAATTCGACCGCGTGCTCGTCTACCAGTTCGACGGCGACCAACATGGCACGGTGCTGGCCGAGGTGCGCAACGAGCGGTTGCCGTCGTACTTGAACCAGCGATTTCCCGCCTCTGACATTCCGCGGCAGGCCCGCGAGCTCTATCGCACGAACCGCTTACGCCTCATTCCTTCTGCGAGCTACAAAGCGGTGCCGATCGTGCCGGCGCTGCGCCCCGACACAGGTCAGCCTCTTGATCTGAGTTATGCGGCGCTTCGCAGCGTGTCTCCAGTACATCTGGAGTACATGCGCAATATGCGCACCGCGGCCTCGTTCTCGACGTCGATCCTGGTCGATGGCCGGCTGTGGGGGCTGATCGCCTGCCACCATGCTGAACCCAAGGGCGTATTGTTTCCGGTTCGCGCGGCCTGTGATGTGCTCACGCAGATGCTCTCCTGGCAGCTCACCGCGCGGGAGCGGGTGGCCCAACTGGCAAGCACCGCCCGGCGCAAGAGTCTGCACACCGACCTGCTCACGCATCTCGGCGAGCGGGCCGATTGGCGGGCGGCCCTGGAAGAAATGCCACAGCCGCTGCTCGAACTGACGGGCGCTCAAGGCGTGGCGCTGGTCGAGGCAGGTGAGGTTTGGCAGGCCGGCGTAACGCCGAAGCCGGACCAGACGTTGGGCTTGTCGGCCTGGCTGGACGAAAGCAGCGGCGCCGAGCCTTTCGTAAGCGACGCGCTTGCCGCGGTTTATCCGCCCGCGGCCGATTACGCCCCCTCGGCGAGCGGCTTGCTCAGCCTGGAGCTGTCGCATTTCCGCCGCAGCCGCGTGCTGTGGTTTCGGCCCGAGCTGGTGCAAACCGTGGCGTGGGCAGGCGATCCGCGGACCAGCGAACGCGCTGGTCCCGAGACGGGGCACATCCACCCGCGGCAGTCGTTCGCAGCCTGGCAAGAATTGGTTCGCGGTCGGTCGGCGCCTTGGGAGGCCGGCGCCATCGAGGCGGCTGTCGAGTTTCGCACGGCGGTCGTCAACGTCATTCTCCGGCGCGCCGAAGAACTGGCCGCCCTGACTTCGGACTTGCAGCGGGCCAACCGCGAGCTCGAGGCCTTCTCCTACACCGTATCGCACGATCTACGGGCGCCCTTTCGGCATATCACGGGCTATAGCCAGTTGCTCAAGGAACGCGAGGCCGAACGTCTGTCCGAGACCGGGCGGCACTATCTGCAAAGTGTCGTCGAGAGCGCCGAATATGCGGGGCGCCTGGTCGACTATCTGCTCTCGTTCGCGCAAGTGGGACGCGCCGCGTTGCGCTACGCGCAAATCGACGTGCGGGCGCTGGTCGACGACACGATCCGCGAGCTTGGTCCAGAAATCGGTTCTCGCCGCGTGGAATGGAGCATCGGCCCCCTGCCGCAGGTTCGGGCCGATCCCATCCTCATCAAGCTCGTGGTGCAAAACCTCCTCTCGAATGCCCTTAAGTTCACGCAGCGGGCAGAAGTTGCTCGCATCGGCGTGCAGTGCGCAAGGGCGGCCGAGCAACACATCTTCAGCGTCAGCGACAATGGCGTGGGGTTCGACATGCGCTACGTCGACAAGCTCTTCGGCATGTTTCAGCGGCTGCATCGGATGGAGGAATTCGAGGGCACGGGCGTGGGGCTGGCGCACGTGCGGCGGATCGTGGAGCGGCATCGCGGCCGAACCTGGGCGGAGTCCACGCTGGGCGGCGGCGCAACGTTCTATTTCTCTCTCCCCGTCAAAGCCGAGACTGTGAGTGATGCTTAAGCCCATTCTGCTGGTGGAAGACAATCCCAAGGACCTGGAGTTGTCTCTGCTCGCGCTCGAGCAGAGCCAGTTGGCCAATGCGGTCGACGTGGCCCGCGACGGCGTCGAAGCGCTCGACTACTTGTATCGCCGTGGGCAATACAGCGGGCGGGCACAGGGCAACCCGGCGGTGGTGCTGCTCGACCTCAAGTTGCCCCGCCTCGACGGCCTGCAGGTGCTCGAGACGGTTCGCGGCGACGTCGAGCTCCGCAACATCCCGATCGTTATGCTCACCTCGTCGCGGGAAGAAGAAGACTTGCTCCGCAGCTACGAGCTGGGAGTCAACGCCTACGTCGTCAAGCCGATGGCCTTTCAAGCGTTCATCAGCGCCATCGAGGACCTAGGAGTGTTCTGGGCCGTGCTCAACGAGCCGCCCCCAGGCAGCGCCCGCCCCCGCCGCTGATTGACGAAAGCCCCCTGGAACGCGCGCCAAACGGCGCGCCGTTCGCAACCAGGTTCTGGAGGAAACCGCAGAGCGAGCCGAGATGAGCACCGTACGCATCCTACACCTCGAGGACAGCGCCCTCGACGCCGAATTGATCCATGCCGAGCTGGCCCGCAACGGGATGGACGTGGAGTTCACCCGCGTCGACAACGAAGACGATTTCCGCAGCGCCGTCGAGAACGGCGACTACGACCTGATCCTGGCGGACTACATGGTGCCGCTCTTCGGCGGCTTGGCCGCCCTCGAACACGTGGGGCAGGTGTCCCCCGACGTGCCCTTCATTTTTCTCTCGGGCATGCTGGGCGAAGACCTGGCGATCGAAACGCTCAAGCAAGGCGCGACCGACTACGTGCTCAAATCGCGTCTCGAGCGGTTGACGCCCGCGATCCGCCGCGCGCTGCGCGAGGCGGAAGAGCGCCGGCAAAGGCGGCGAGCCGAGCAGGCGCTGCTGGAGAACGAGGAGCGGCTGCGGCTGGCCGTCGACTCGACGCGGCTAGGACTATGGGACTTCAATCCCCAGACCGAGGCCGTCCAGTGGTGCGATCGCTGCCGCGACATGTTCGGCGTGCCCCCCGGCACGCCGGTCACTCTCCGCGAGTTTCTGGCCAACGTGCATCCGCAGGACCGCGCGGCGGTCTTGGCCAGCGGCCGTCGCGCGCTGTCGCCGCGAGGAAGCGGCGAGTTTGCCGCCGAGTTCCGCATCTCGCGAAGGCGCGACCGCGCCGAGCGCTGGCTGGCCACCCGCGGGCGGGCCCACTTCGACGCCGCCGGCAACGCCACGCGGTTCATCGGCACGACGCGCGACATCACCGAGCCCCGCCAGGCCGTGCTCCGGGTGCAAAAGCAGGCCCAACAGCTTCGCGCGCTGGCCGAGGCGGCCACGCGGCTCAACTCCGCCCGCGATCTGCGCTCCACCCTCGATCTCCTGACGAGCGAGGCGCGTCAAATCGTGGGCGCGAGGCAGGCCTACGCGACCTTGGCCGAAGCGGCGGGGCAGCCGCCGATCCACTCGCTGTCCTTCGACCCTTCCGGTGCGCCCCACGACCGCCTTGACGGCTCGGCGTTCCTCGATCGGCTGGCCAATTCCCTCTGTCGTGACCCGCTCCGCGCATGCCGCTTCTCCCAGGCCGAACTCGAGGCGGACGCAATCGGTCGGCAACTCGTGTCGCACTGGGGGGACAGACCTCCCATTCGGGGCTGGCTGGCGGTGCCGCTCGTTGCCCGCGACGGCTCGCGGCAGGGGCTCGTGCAGCTTTCCGATCGCGGGGAGGGTGACTTCAGCGAAGACGACGAAGCGATCCTGGTGCAGTTGGCCCGCATGGCCTCGGTGGCCCTCGAGAATGCCCGGCTCTACGACGAGCTGCGCGACAACGATCGTCGCAAGGACGAGTTCTTGGCGATGCTCGCCCATGAGCTCCGAAATCCGTTGTCGGCCATCACGGCCGCGGCCGAACTCCTCTCCACTCACGCAGAGCCCGCTGAGGTCGCCGCCAGCGCGAGCATTGTCTCTCGGCAATGTCGGCATCTGACGCGGCTGATCGAGGATCTACTCGACGTGGCCCGCATTACCCGCGGCAAGATTACCCTGCGCCGGCAGCTCGTCGACCTCGGCCAAATCGTTCGCGCGGCCGTTGAGGTGGTGCGGCCCGGCGCCGACCAAAAAAGCCAAACGCTGCTCCTCGGCCGCGGCGCCGCGGCCCAGATCGACGGCGACCCGACCCGCCTCGAACAGATCGTGGTCAACCTGCTGACCAACGCGGTCAAATACACCGACCACGGCGGCCGAATCGAGGTCTTGCAGACGGTCGACCAAGACTGGGCCACGCTCACCGTGCGGGACAACGGCGTCGGCATTCCACCGGATATGATCAGCACGATCTTCGATCTCTTCGCTCAGGTTGGCCGCTCCCTCGACCGCTCCCAAGGAGGCTTGGGCATCGGCCTGACGATCGTGCAGCGCTTGGTGGCGCTGCACGGCGGCTCGATCGTCGTCCGCAGCGAGGGCCCAGGGCGCGGCAGCGAGTTCGAGGTGCGGCTGCCGCTGGCCGTCGGCGCCGCTCCCGCGTCGACCCCGGCGCCCGCGGCGCGACGGCCCACGCGGCCGCTCCGCGTGCTGGTGGTCGACGACAATCAAGACTCGGCCCGCAGCATGGCGCTCTTGCTGCGCAAGGTGGGGCACGAGGTCGAGCTGGCCTTCGACGGCTGCGATGGTCTTCGACAGGCCGAAGCGCAGCGCCCCGACATCGTGCTGCTGGATATCGGGCTGCCGGCCCTGAGCGGCTTCGAGGTTGCCCAACGCATTCGTCAGCGGTCCGACTTGGCCGGCATGGGGCTGGTCGCCGTCTCGGGCTATGGGCTCGACGGCGATCGGCAGCAAGCCCGCGAGGCCGGCTTCGACGCTCACTTGCTCAAGCCGGTCGCCTTCGACGAGCTGCTCCAGTTGCTGGCTTCGCTGGCCGAGCGCATACCCCGGCCCGAACGTTAGTTCGCCGCCGGCGGGAACCGCGTTGACTCGAAGACTTCGAGCCCTTGATCGCCGATTCGTGCGAAAAGCGCCGCCGCACCAGGCATGCGCTCGATGAACTCGAGCCCCGCTCCAGGTCCGAGCACGCTGACGACCTTGGCCACGCTGTCGGCCGTGGAGCAGTCCGGCGCGATCACCGTGACGGTGCTGCGGTCGGTGAGCGGCTGACCGGTCCGCGGATCGATGATGTGGGAGTAACGGCGACCGTCGATCTCGAGAAACTGCCACAGGTCGCCCGAGGTGGTTAGCGCCGCGTTCGCGAGCTCGACGAAGCGAACCGGCGGGCCCTCCTGTCGGTCAAACGGCCCCAGGCCGATCCGCCAACCGCGCGCCCCCGGAGGCGGGTCGCCCACGCCGATGTCGCCGCTGGCGTCGACCATCGCACGGCGGATGCCGTGTTCGCGGAGCACGGCCAGCGCCGCGTCGACGGCGACGCCGGCGCCGATTCCTCCTAGATCGATCCGCATCCCAGGCTTAGTCAGGCGGCCTGTCTTCTTCACCGGATCGAGTTCCAACCCCCGGTAGCCGACGGCGGCCTGGGCCTCGGCGAGACGGGCGGCCTCTGGCAGTAACTTCTGCCGGCGCGCTCGTCGCCAAAGTCGGATCACCGGGGCCGCGGTAACGTCGAAGGCGCCGCCGCTGTCGGCCGCCAGCCGCTGCGAGCGCTCGAGGGCCCCGAACAGGTCGGCGCTCAGGGGCTTCGGTTCGGCATGGGGAGCCCCGTCGACGAAGCGATTCAGCTCGCTGTCGGACTTGTAGTCGCTCATCACCTGGTCGAGCTCTGCGATCCGTGCGAAGGCCGCCTTGGCGGCCGAGTGGGCCGGTTCCCGGTCGGCTGCGTAGAAAGTGAGCTTAAATGGCATGCCCATATGGCCTTCGGCGAACTCGAATCGCCGCAGTTCCTGGGCCCGCGCCGGTTGGGCGGCCCAGAGCAGCAACACGGCAAGCGTCGCGGCCCAGAAAGTAGCCCGCTCTCTCCGAGTGCGGATTGCCGGCGGCACGATGTAGGCGCCAAAGCACCGCAGTGGGGCGGTCGCCGCGTTCCCGGCATTCGGCACACGGAGTGTGCCGGCTACGACGCCGGCGCCGGTAGCCGGGCGCAGATTCGCAGTGTATTGTGGGGGTTTGGCGGCCACGGGTCGCAAGGCTTCGCGGGGCGTTGGTTTGTGGAACGGCAAGAGGGTGAGCTTCCCTATGTTCAGCGTAAGTCATCGTGCGCCGCACGGGCAACGCTCGGCCGCACGTCTTTTTGGTGGTTTCCTGGCCGGCGCCGGGGTGTTCTTGGCAACGGCGGCGGCCTCGGCCAATGAGGCGTCGACCCGGCCCGTCCTGCCGGTGCCCGACAGCGAGGCCAAAGCCGCCTCCGAAATGAAGCCCTACACCGAGGTGATTACCGGGCGGAACATCACCTTCGACATGGTCCCCATCCCGGGCGGCACGTTCCTGATGGGCAGCCCGGAGAGCGAAGAGGGGCGCGCGGAAGACGAGGGGCCGCAGCACGAGGTGACCGTCGCCCCGTTCTGGATGGGCAAGCACGAGGTGACCTGGAATGAATACGAAGTGTTCATGTTCAGCCTCGACATTCACGAGCGAAAACAAACGGGCGCCGAGACGACCGCCCTCGACAAGCTGGCCGACGCTGTGTCGCGTCCCACCAAGCCCTACACCGACATGAGCTTCGGCATGGGCAAAGACGACTACCCGGCCATTTCGATGACGCAGTTGGCCGGCAAGCGCTACTGCGAGTGGCTGACCGCGAAGACGGGCCGCTACTATCGCCTGCCCACCGAGGCGGAGTGGGAGTTCGCCTGCCGCGCCGGCACGACCACGGCCTACCACTTTGGCGATGACCCGGCCCAGCTTGGCGACTACGCCTGGCACTACGAGAACAGCGACGACACCTACCACAAGGTCGGCCAGAAGAAGCCCAATCCGTACGGCCTCTACGACATGCACGGCAATGTGGCCGAGTGGGTGCTGGACCAGTACACGCCCGACGGCTACAAAGAATTCGCCGACAAGAAGGCTGACAACCCGTTCGTCAAGCCCACGAAGCTTTATCCCCGCACCGCGCGGGGCGGCGCCTGGGACGACGATCCGCCGGCCTTGCGGAGCGCGGCCCGCCGCGGCTCGAGCAAGGAGTGGAAGCAACAAGACCCGCAGTTGCCGCAGAGCATTTGGTACTTCACCGACGCCCAGTTCCTGGGCTTGCGGGTCGTTCGCCCGCTGGTGGAGCCTTCGGACGAAGAGAAGGCGAAGTTTGGTCCTGACGCCGAGGACCTGAAAGGCCGCAAGCCGAACAACTAGCGCCGCCCGACGGCTTGGCTGGTTGTCTGGCCGGCGCGCTCCCTGTCCTGCCCCGTTACTCCGATTTCCCCCCTCCAGGAGTGGTAGTCTGATGGCCGAATCCTCTCTTCCCGCCGGCGGCTCGCGCCGCGAGTTCCTCAAAACTTCGTCGCTGGCGGTGGCCGGCGGCGCTGCCTTGGCCAGCACGTTCGTGGCCCGGTCGGTCCACGCCGGCGTCGACGACGCCCTGAAGGTGGCGGTCGTCGGTTGCGGCGGCCGCGGCACCGGCGCCGTGCGCGACGCGCTCACCAGCACGGGCAACTGCAAGCTCGTGGCCATGGCCGACGCCTTCGAGAACCGGCTGCAAGGCTCCTGGAACGAACTGAAGCAGGTCGAGGAGATCAAGGACAAGCTCGACGTCACCCCCGAGCGGCAGTTCGTCGGCCTCGACGCCTACCAGCAGGCGATCAACTCGGGCTGCGACGTGGTGATCCTGGCCACGCCGCCGGGCTTCCGCCCGATCCACCTGGCCGCCGCGATCGCGGCCGGCAAGCACGTCTTCATGGAGAAGCCGGTCGCCACCGACGCCCCAGGCGTCCGTTCAGTGTTGGCTTCGGCCGCCGAGGCCAAGAAAAAAGGCCTGGGCATCGGCGTCGGCCTGCAGCGCCGCCACCAGAACGTTTACCTCGAGACGATGAAGCGGCTGCACGACGGCGCGATCGGCGACATCATCCTCGCCCGCGCCTACTGGAACGGCACCACCCCCTGGGTCCGCAAGCGTGAGCCGGGGCAGTCGGAGATGGAGTACCAGGTGAACAACTGGTACTTCTTCAACTGGCTCTCGGGGGATCACATCGTCGAGCAGCACATTCACAACCTCGACGTCATCAACTGGCTCAAGAACGGCTACCCGACCAAGGCCCAAGGCGTGGGCGGCCGTCAGGTGCGCGTCGGTCCTGAGTTCGGCGAAATCTTCGACCACCATATGATCGAGTTCGAGTACGCCGACGGCACGAAGTGCCTGAGCGAATGCCGGCACCAGGAAGGCACCTGGGGCGAAGTGGCCGAGTACGCCCACGGCACCAAGGGCAAGGTGAACATCGGCGCCGGCCGCATCGAGGGCCCCAACAACTGGCGGTTCCGCGGCCAAGACAACGCCCCCTACGTGCAGGAGCACAGCGACCTGTACGCCAGCATCCGCGCCGGCAGCCCGCAGAATGAAGGCGAGAACGGCGCCCTCAGCACCATGACGGCCATCTTCGGGCGCATGGCCACCGCCTCGGGCAAGGCGCTCAATTGGGAGGAGTGCTTGAACTCGCAGATCAACCTGCAGCCCGAGAAGTACGCTTGGGACGCGCTGCCCAAGCCGAAGCTCGACCCGAAGACCGGTCTCTATCCGTGCGCGATCCCTGGCATTAGCCAAGTGGTCTGACGCAGCACGGTTGAACCAACGCAGTCCGAGCAAGGGCCGTCCGCTAGCGGACGGCCCTTGGCTTTTCCGTCGCGCAATCTCTGCGAAAGAACTGTCTGTTCTCGCCGGCAATTGTTGGACGGCCCTCCTCCTGCTACGATTTCGGCGCGACCCCTCTCCCGAAAGGGTCGCCCGCCGCCGGCGCGCTTGGCCGGTCGATGTTTGCCAGGAGATGTTCACCATGAGCCGCCGTCCCCGTTTGTGCCGCGCCGCTTTGAGACTTGCTGGCGCCGTTGTCGTCGCGAGTATGTGCTTGAGTTCGGCGCAGGCTGAACTTGGAACCGTGTTCTTCGAGGGCGTGATCAGCCCGCTCGGTTCGTTCGACGATCCCACCGGCAGCTTTAGCAAAGGGCAATCGATCAGCGGCTTCTGGACCGTCGACACTGCGACTCCCGACGGCGACGCCGATCCCAAGCGCGGCGAGTATCCGCAGACCGGTGCGCCCGCCTTCCAGATCGACATCGGCGGCAAATCCTTCAGCACGGTCGACGCCACGATCCAAATCCTGGACGACTACACGACCGGCATCGGCACCATCGACGCCTACGATTTGCTCGGCGGCTCGGGCACGTCATCGATCGTCGGGCTGACGGTGAACCAAATGCAGATCACGCTCCGCGACACGGAGCTGCCCCTCAACGCCCTGGCCAGCGACCTCTTGCCCTCCGGCGCGCCGAATCCCGCGAGCTTCGACCAGGTCGGCCAGGCCGCTGGCCAGATCACGGGCTCCTTCAACGGCAACGACCTGTTCCTCAACCTCGAGATTCGCTCAGCGCGGTATGTGCCGGAGCCCAGCACGGCGCTCCTTGCGCTGGTGGGCGTGGGACTGCTCGCGGTCTCGCGTCGGCGTCGCGCATGAAAAAAGGTCGAACGGCCCGTTGAGCGGCCATTCGACCTTTGATCGCAAATCGCTAAAGCGCGGGCGCTATTTCGTGCCCGGCTGCGTGGCCGAGGTCGCCTGCGAGGTGCGGGCCGTCGGCGTGGCGCTGGCCGGCGCATCGAAGTTGGCGATGGCGTATTTGCCCGCCACCACGGTCCCCTCGCGCAGCTCGGTCACCGTTTGGCCGTTCTGGGTCCAGGTGGCCTGCACCTGGTACTTGAAGGGCTTGCCGGCTTGGATCGAGGGGGTGAGGATCAGGCGGTCGGGACCGCGGCCGAGGATCGGCTCGCCGTCGAACGTGATCGTGGCCGAGGGATCGGGCAGCTTGATGTGGATCGCGCCGCGGTCCTTGGGGAGCGGGGCCTCGTAGTCGACCGGCGGCGCGCCGCGGCCGTCGACATCGTCGTTCGGCGTGCCGCTGTCGGCGTCGTCGCTGTCGTCATCGTCCCCATCGTCATCGTCGTCGTTGTCTTGGGCGTCGTCGGAGTTCGAGTTGTCGCTGGTGTCGAGCGAGGCGTTGTTCACGTTCACTGACGGCACGGTGTCGGTTCCGCCGTAATAGCCTCCATAGCCCGGCACGGCGTAGGCGCGGCCGGCGGCATAGCCGAGCGGCGCGGCCACTCCGGCCCAACCCCAACCACCCCAGCCGCCACCGCCCCACGCGCCGCCGCCGCCATGGAAGTAGTGGTGGTGATGCACATGGTGGCCGTCATGGCGATGGTCATGGTGACCATCGTGGTGGTGCTCCCCATGATGGGTATGCGTATGGTGCCCCTCGTGGCCGCCATGGTGGCCGCCGGCGTGTCCCCCACCATGATGGCCGCCGCCGTGGCCGCCGCCATGTCCGCCTCCGCGGGCTTCGGCGCGGACCGCCCACACGGCGACCGCCAGCCCCAGCACCATCGTCAACGCAAAACGCCCCAAACTTTGCACGCGCAGCATGATTTTGGCCCTTCGATGCCTTGGCTACCACCAGCGGCGCCGTCTTCGGAACGGACGCCGTTACCAGGCAAAGATAGGTTGCGCTCGTGCGCCCTCACCGACAGACGATCGACACAATCCGCGCAACTGCACCGAGATTTGGCCGATCAGCCGCCTAATCTTCGATTTGGCTCAAGATCTGCGAGAATTCGAAGGGGCTCTGCAATAGGCTGCTCGACGTGTTGTCGACCCAGTTGAGGCGCCCCGCGGAGCTCTGCTGGTCGCGGTTCAGCGACCACATCGCCAGCCGCCCCAGCCCCTGCAGCTCAGCAAAAGTCACCAGCTCGCGAGCCTCTTGCTGATCGAAGACCTCGGTCGTCACGTCGTTGAGGCCGATCATCGGCGTCACGCCGATCATCGCCCATAGTTCCGCGTCTGGCTTCGTCGTGCCGTAGAGGGTGCGCAACTGGCCGAACAGGCTGCGGGCAGCCTCGATTGCGTAGTCTCCCATGCGGCCTTGCGGATTCGGCACGGCCGAGTCGCCATAGTCCATCGCCATGATGTTGACGATCGACAGGTCGACCCCCGCCTGGGCGGCCGACTGCAGAATCGCCAGGCCATCGTGGGTGAGGCCCGAGGGCAGGACCGGCAGCGTGTAGGAAACGTCGAGCGTGCGCCCGGCCGCGGCCGCGTCGTGCTGGAGCGCGGCAATGGCCGCGTTGCGGCGGTCGACCGACGCGCGATCGGCCGCCGCGGCCCCTTCGACGTCGAAGTCGATCTGCGTCAGGCCGTAGGCGTCGATGATCGATTGGTAGGCCCGAGTGAGCGCCGGCACGCTGGTGATCACCTCGGCCAACTCGCGGTTCGCCGCGCCGCCGAACGACACGATCACGTCGCCCCCCAGGGCCCGCAGGCCGGCGATCTGCGTTTTCACCTGCTGGTCGAACTGCGTGCCCAGGCCGTATTCGGAGTAGCCGCCCCAGGCAGGCTTGCCCAGGGGATCGGCCACGATGAAGGCCAGCGTGAAGTGCCGCAGCCCCTGCGTTTGCGCCGCCGTCACGAGGTTGTATTGCGGATAGAGCGTCATGTCGACGTACGGCGCAAACACCTGCCTGGGCATGGCGGTCCGCTCGGCCACGGTGACGCGGACCGTGCCGGTCGCGGTTTCCCCGCGGCCATCGCTCAGCTGGTACGTGAAGCTGTCCGCGCCCAGGAAGCCGGCCCGCGGAGCATAGCGAATTGTTTGGTCGGCGTTGAGCGTCGCCGTGCCGCTCGTGGGCTGTGTGAGCAACGCCACGCGCAGCGTGTCGCCATCGGGATCGGCGTCGTTGGCCAGCACGGAAATCGTCACCGGAGCGCCGGGAGTGGTGTTTGCCGTGTCGGCCCCTGCGGTGGGCGCACGGTTCGTGGGCGTCGGATTGCCTGTGCCTCCGCCGGCCGAGAAGCTGAAGTTCGTGGGCCGCGCGGCGCCCCCTCCGGGGCTGGCGACGAAGCCAAAGGACACATTCGCCCCGGCGGCCAGAGCGCCGTTGTAGTGTTCGTTTTCCACCATGTAGCGATTGCCTGCGTGGCTCACGATGCGGGCATCCCAGATCGAAGTGATCTGCCCCGCGAAGTCGAACGACAGCTGCCAGCGCGTGGTGGCCGCGCCGGAATTGTGCAGATTGATTTGGCCGGTAAAGCCGGAGCCCCAATCGCTGAGCGTTTGGAACCGCACGTCGCCGGTCGAAGACGCGGCGTCGTCGTTGCGCAGCGTGACCTTGGCGCGGGCTTGGCCGAGCAGGGCTCCGCTCGGTTGCGAGAGATCGACGTAGAACGTCTCGTCGGCCTCGACCGCCGTGTCGCCAAGGATCGGAATTCGCAGCGCGCGGCGGGTTTCGCCGGGCGCGAACGTCAGTATGCCGGAGGCCGAGGTGTAATCGCTCGTGGCCTGCGCCGTGCCGGGGGAAGTCGCGTAGCGCACATAAACAGGCGTGGCCGAGGCGGCCGAGAGATTGACCCAGATCGCGGCATCGACCGCGCCGGAGTTGCCCTCGTTGAGCACGGCGTCTTCGATCGACATCGTGGGCAGGCTCGGCGCGTTGTCGTCGAGCGGCTGACCGTTGAAGCGATAGTTGGTGGGCTCCGGCGGCGCCCCTGTGGACTTCGCCACGAAGCCGAACTCGACCGCGCCGCCGTTGGGGAGCGATTGATTCCACGGCGAACCGACCACGGTGTAATGATTGCCCTGCCGATTGGCGATCTGGCCGTTCCAGAGCGATGTGATGTCGGCCGCCAAGTCGAACTCGAGCAGCCACGAACTGATCGTGGCCGGCCGTTGATTCTCCAAGCGAATTTCAGCCTGAAAGCCGCTGTTCCAGGCGTTCGAGACCGAGTACTCGGTCGCCACGTCAGCCGCCATCAGCGTCCGCGGCTCGAGCGACTCGAGGCGGCGGGCATATCGTCGGCTCGGAGGGGAGGGTCGCGAAGAATTGGTCGTGAACAGACCGCGGGCGAGGCGCGCGAAATATGCGTACATGAGTCCCATCGGAGGTGCCGGAAAGTGAGGTACTTCCCGGTACGCCGCAGTCTCGCGCACAGTTCGCCTTCGTTCGCAGCGAGGGCGGCGTACAGGCTCTTTCCCAGTCCGTTCGCAACGGTCGCGCCGCTTAGCCCCGGCTGGGGCGCCGGCCAGATTCGCCGGTTGCCAGCAGCTCGGCCGATCTACTCGCGCCAAAGCTCCAAAACGTCCGCTGCCCGGCTACGTGCTTCCTTGAACCGGATGCGGATGGGCTCTTCGAACGGCGGGTACTGCGCGTCGAGCTCGAGCGTCTCGTCGTCGACGAGCGTGAGCGACGCCGTTTCCACCGCGATAGGCACACGCCGGAACATGTAGTTCCACGTATTCTTCAGGCGGCGCCAGTAGCCGAGAGGGCGATCGCTCTTGGTGACGACGAGGTCGCGCCCCTCGACCGGCATGGTCATGCGCAGCATGCCGGGGCTCGCCGTGAGCGTGCTGAAGATCCAATCGCCGGCGTCGTCGAGCAGCACCACGCGTTCTACGATGGGCTCGTCGGTCATTAGGGCGCACTCCGTCGAATCCATTGACGCGAAAGACTTGGCTTTCTGCGGTAGGTGATCGTGTTCACCAGCCCTGCGAGGTGGACGGCGCCTGCGTCGGCGGTGAAGTGTTGGGCCAGCGCCGCCGCGGCCTCCGGCGCGACGCCCGTGTTCAGGAACTCGATGACGCGCAGGTCGCTCGCCGCCAGCCGGGCAGCCAACGGCTCGTCGAGCCTGCCGTCGCGGGCGACCAGGCACGGACCGTCGTCGCCCACGGGATCGTAATCGATGAGCCCGATGCCGCAGGTGTGCAGCATGCCCGCCAGTTCGATCACCCTCGCGCGGTCCCGCTCCGCTCGCGCACGCTCCCGCCCGATGGCCAGCGGCGTCGCCACGAGCGCTCCAATCAAAGCTACAAGGACAAGGAGCCAACGAAGCGAAAACGTGCGTTTCATGGCGTTCTTGTCTTCGAAGCGGTCCACGTGGCAATCCACCCAAAGACAGCTGCCATTGCTAAAAGGGTCAGATCGTCGATGATTCGAGTGAACGCGTAAGCGCGGTCGCCTCCATCGCCCGCAAAGTACTCAGTCTCTTTCACGAGGTCATAGAGCCAGTTCTGGTACCCCAAACCGGTCTGATGGGCTAAGACGATCACGGAGAGAAGGCCAATCGAGAAAGTAGCACGCCTCCCAAAGAAGGCGACACTGATTGCCGCAAAGGAAGCACACGCGAGCACCGCAAACGAGGAGAGAATGGCCCAAACGTCGTTCGCATTCAACAAGGCGGTGACCGTCAACGCCGCGGCCGCGACGGCGACAAACAGCCACTTCAGAGAGAAGGACGGTTTCACCTGGCGGGGCCCTTTCTATTGCTGCCGCAACGAATACTGATGCTTGTCGCCGTCGACCCTGCAATCATACCGCTGGTTCATGACCCTCTGGGCCGCGTCGGCGAAGGTGACCTGTTCCAGGCGAACGTTCGGCACGCCGCTGACGACCAGGCTGTACGCCAGCAGCTCGTTCAGCTCGCCGCCTGCGGCGACGAAGGTGTCGCCGTTCTCTTCCCCGGACGTGTCGAAGTACTGCGCGAACTCGCTGGCCAGCTGCGCCAGGGAGTCGTCTTGCCGAGTCTTGTGGACCTCGACCTCGGCCCGTGCGATCGATAGCTCGCCTACCAAACGACGCCGATCCGAGACCAAGCCTGACAGCAGCGCGACCACCGACAAGACGACGATGGCGCTGGCCCACAACACAGACGCGAGCGAGAACGAGAACCTTGCCTGGGCAGGCCGGTTCGTGGTTTCGGAGGGGGGGCGGTTGCGAGCGGCGATCCACAGCGCTGCGAGGCCGCCAATCAGCGCCAGCAGGGCGCGCAGCAGAGTCCAAAGCACAGTGACGACGGCCATGCGCGCCTCATCGACAAACGGCGGCGGTTGTCCCTGCGGCGTGAGAAACTCGCCGAGCAGATCGGAGCCCACTGCGACGACATAGAGCTGCAACCCATTTTCGACGGCGAGCAACACCATCACCAACCAGCCGGTCAGCGCATAGCCGACCGAAAACGCGGCCGATCGCCCCAGCAGGGCCGCGCGGAACGCCGTGTAGAACAGGGAGCCGTAGAACAGCAGATGGAGCCCGAACGTCCACCAACCGTTGGCGTTCAGGAGCGCTGCGCAGATCACTCCGACCACCGTCACCCCGAGGAACACGCCCCGCAGGGAAAGCCTAGCCATCGCCCGATCCTTGGGTTGTGAGGTCGCAGACCGCCGCGAGCTCGAGCACCGTACGCAGCGAGAAGGACCGCGGAAGACGACGGAGCGAAAGCATGCGCCAGACCTCGGCGAGCCAGTCAACGCTGAGACCGGCGGATCTCAGTAGCGGCCCGTGCGGACCATTATCCCACGATCTCGGTCCGGCGAGCTAGGCCGCGCGGCGCGATTCACGGGAGAGCGCAAGGTCGCGTCCGGCGCAAGAAAGCGGCCGGTGCGGATGTTCCTCCCCACCGGCCGCAAATTGCTGAAAGGTGGATTACTTCACCGGCTCGCTCTTCACGACCGCCACCTTGCGGCGCCCTTCGACTGCTTGCAGTTCTTGCCGTTGCCCCCACCAGTAGAAGACGATCCCGGCGACCACGCCGACGGCGGCCGACGAGAGGACGGCGAAGGCGCTCTTGGTGAAGTCGGAGTTCTCGGTGGCGGCCTGCGTCGTGAGCACCAGGCCGATCACGCTGACGGCCAGGCCCAGCGCATCGGACAGGAACTCGCTCACACTAAAGCCCAGCTTGGCAAGGACCGCGAGCTTGCCCAGGGTGAGCTGCAGGGCAAAGCTGACGACGCCGGCGACCATCAAGCCGAAGGCGATCCAGTGGAAGGCAGGGAAGGAAAACCACTCGGCCAGGTCGTAGATTGGCTTCAGCAGTTCCGACGACGCCTGCTGCGCCTGCGGATTGGCGTCGACCGATTTGCTCACGGCGCCAGCCGTTTCCTTGGCGCTCTCGAGGGTCTGTTGGGCTTTCTCCTGGACGCTGCCCTCCGTTTCCTGCGACCAGGCCGGAGCGGCGAACGCCAGCACCGCGGCCAGGGCCAAGCTCAACTTCAGGGTCGCGTTCATCGTTCGATTTCCTCACAAACAGAAAGAGCGGGGGGTCTGCCCTCGTGAAATGGTATTCGTTGGCGGCAGGCAAACCTTACCCCTGGGGCGCGAGCGGTGGCCAGGATAGAGCCGGAATTGCAGTCGCCAAGCTGGGTTACGGCAGGGGACCAATTCGTTAGATCGCAAGGCCCTTGCGTTGCGATTTGGGCGACATCGGCGTCTTCGGCAGTCGGCGCTTTGCCTGGCGCCAGCGGCGGCGCCTACAGAGCTTTTCGCTGGTTGGCGGCTGCGAGAGAATGGGCTCTCGACCAAACCCCATCGGCCGCTACGGACTTATTTCCTTGAACTCTTCAGCCGTCGCCCCGCACCAGGAACCTGCGCAAGCGGCCTACTCGCTCCGCGCCCTCACCGCTTACTTCCTGGGGTTGGGCGCCTGGGGCTTCGGCGGCCCTGTGGCCTTGGTCGGCTACATGCATCGTGATCTCGTCGAGCGACGACAGTGGATCACGGAGCAGGACTATCGCGAGGGGCTGGCGCTTGCGCAGTTGGCCCCGGGACCGCTCGCCGCGCAGTTGGCCATCTATCTGGGCTACGTCCGCTACGGCGTGCTCGGCGCTACCCTCGTCGGCCTGGCCTTTGTGTTGCCGTCGTTCGTGATGGTCGTCGCCCTCGGCTGGGCCTACACGCTCTACGGCGGCCTGAGCTGGATGCAGGCCGTGTTCTACGGCGTCGGCGCCTGCGTGATCGGCATCATTGCCCATAGCGGCTACAAGCTGACGCGCAAGTCGATCGGCCGCGATCCGCTGCTCTGGGCGATCTATCTGGTGAGCGCTGGCTGGACGATCGCCACCGAGAGCGAGTTCGTCGGGCTGTTCTTGGTCGCCGGCTTGCTCGTGTGGCTGCGGCGGGCGCCGCCGCGGTTTCTCCGCCCCGGCAAGTCTTCGGCCAGTGCTCTCGCGCTTCCCTTAGCCGCGCTGCCGCGGCTGGCCGACGTGAGCTCACACGTCCTTTGGCAGATCGCCCTGTTCTTCACCGAAGCAGGCGCGTTCGTCTTCGGCAGCGGGCTGGCGATCGTGCCGTTTCTCTACGGCGGCGTGGTCAAGGAGCATGCCTGGCTCAACGACCAACAGTTTCTCGACGCCGTGGCGGTGGCCATGATCACGCCGGGGCCCGTGGTGATCACCGTGGGCTTCATCGGCTTCTTGGTCGCCGGGTTTGCGGGCGCCACGGTGGCCGCCCTGGCCACGTTCCTGCCGTGCTACCTGCTCACGATCCTGCCGGCGCCTTACTTCAAGAAGTATGGCAAACTGCCGGCGCTGGTGGCCTTTGTCGACGGCGTGACGGCAGCCGCCATTGGCGCGATCGGCGGAGCGGTGGTGGTCCTTGGGCGGCGAACGCTCCTGCCCGACGGCGCGGACCTCGACTTCTTCAAAGTCGGCGTGATGCTGGCCACGCTGGCGGTGCTGGCCAGCGGCCGCAAAGTGCCCGAGCCGGTGCTGATCGCCATCGCCACGGTGGCCGGGTTGGTGGCGTACCCGCTGTTGCGCGGTTGAGGCGCCCAGGGCAACCTGACCGCAAGAAAATGTCACCGACCCTCACCCTGCCCTCTCCCGAGGGGAGAGGGTTCTGAGGAAGCAGCCTCTCGCCAAATTTAGGCGGCGCTGCGGCGGAGGGCTTGTTCGAGGTCGGCGCGGAGGTCCTTCACATCCTCGATCCCCACCGAGAGACGCACCAGGCCGTCGTCGATGCCGACGGCCGCGCGTTGCGCCGCCGGAATCGACGCGTGCGTCATCAGCGCCGGGTGTTCGATCAGGCTCTCGACGCCACCCAGGCTTTCGGCCAACGTGAAGAGCTGGCAGCCTTCCAAGAAGCGGCGGCTGCGGGCGAGGCCGCCCTCGATGACCGCCGAGATCATGCCGCCTCCAGCCTGCATCTGCCGGTTCGCCAAGGCATGCTGCCGGTGGCTCGGCAAGCCGGGATAGTACACGCGCGAGACGCCCGGCGTCCGCGCGAGCCAGCCGGCCAGCTCAGCCGCGTTCTGGCAATGCCGCTCCATCCGCAAAGCCAGCGTCTTGAGACCGCGGAGGGCGAGGAAGCTGTCGAAGGGGCTGCTGATCCCGCCGACAGCGTTCTGCAAAAAGCCCAGCCGCTCGCGCAGGTCGTCGCGCTGTCCCACGACGGCGATGCCGCCGATCATGTCGCTGTGGCCGTTGAGGTACTTGGTCACCGAGTGAACCACGATGTCGAAGCCCAGCGACAGCGGCCGCTGCACGTAGGGCGTGGCGAACGTGTTGTCGGCCACCGCGATCAGGTTGTGGCGTTTGGCGAGCGCCGCAATCGCCGTGAGATCGGCCAATTTCAAGAGCGGGTTCGACGGCGTTTCGATCCAGATCATCCGCGTGTTCGGGCGGATCGCCGCCTCGAAGGCCGCTAGGTTCGCAGGATCGGCATAGGTGAAGTCGAGGTTCGCGCTCTGCCGCCGCACGCGCTCGAACAGCCGGAACGAGCCGCCGTACAGATCATCGCACACGAGTACGTGCGAGCTGTGCGGCAAGAGTTCGAGCGTCGTCGCAATGGCCGCCAACCCGGACGCAAAGGCGAATGCCGCCTGCCCGTCCTCCAGATCGGCCACGCAGCGCTCGAACGCGAACCGCGTGGGATTGTGGCTGCGGGCGTAGTCAAAGCCTTTGTGAACGCCGGGCGATTGTTGCGCAAAGGTGCTCGTGAGATATACCGGCGGCATCACCGCGCCGGTGGTGGGGTCGGGCGTCTGGCCGGCGTGGATCGTGCGCGTGCCAAAGCCCAAGCGAGCGCCTTGATTCGAACTCGAGCTCACATGGAGGGCCAGCGGCGCCGCATCGAGCCCGGTGTGCGAGAGCGATTGCATGGTGGTTTCCTTCGTAGGTCAGGCTAGGCGGCGATGCGTTGCTGCCGGCGCAGATGATTGAGCAAGTCGACGCGCGTAATGAGGCCGTGGAAGCCGTCGTTGTCGGCCACGATCACCACCTTGCCCGCGTCGAAGATCGGAAACAGTTCCGCGAGCGGCGCCGTCGGAGCGACCGTTTCGAGGCGCTCCGTCATGCACTCCCGGCACGGCAGGCCGAAGGCCTGCGGGTTTTCGCTCGCCGCGAGCAGCAGGTCCGATTCGTCGAGAATGCCGACGACCTTGCGACCGTCGAGAACCGGCAACTGCGACACGTCATAGAGCCGCATGCGGGCATAGGCCACGCCCAGCGTTTCCTCGGGCGCGACCGACACCACGCCCCCTTCGGTGAACCGGCGGACGATGAGGTCGCGCAGATCGCCGGTCGTCGGCCCCAAGCGGAAGCCCTGGTCGGCCATCCAGTAGTCGTTGAACATCTTCGACAGGTACTTGTTGCCCGAGTCGCAGACGAACGTGACCACGCGTTTGGGCGTTTTCTGGTCGCGGCAGTAGCGGAGGGCCGCGGCGATGAGCGTGCCGGAGGAAGAGCCCGCCAAAATGCCTTCTCCGCGAAGGACGTCGCGGGCGGTGCTCAGACTTTCGAGATCGGGAATCGTGTAGGCGGCGCGCACGCGGGAGAGATCGGCGATGGGGGGCAGGAAATCTTCGCCGATGCCTTCGACCAGCCAGGAGCCGGCCGTACCGAGCTTGCCGGTGCGGATGTAGCCGGCCAGCACGGACCCGGCGGGGTCTGCCAGCACCATCTCGACGTTGGGCGCCACGCGGCCGAAGAAGCGGCTGAGGCCGGTGATCGTCCCCCCGGAGCCGACGCCGCAGACCACGGCGTCGACCTCGTGGTCCATTTGGGCCCACAGTTCGGGGCCGGTCGTCGTTTCGTGCGCAAGCGGGTTGGCCGGGTTGTTGAATTGGTTGATGTAGTAGGCGCCCGGCGTCTTGGCCGTGATGCTTTCCGCCAGATCCTGGTAGTACTGCGGATGCCCGCGCCCCACGTCGCTGCGGGTCATCACCACTTCGGCGCCGAGCGCCTTGAGGTGGAAGACTTTCTCCTGGCTCATCTTGTCGGGGATCACCAGGATCAGGCGATAGCCCTTGCGCGCGGCGACGAGCGCCAGGCCGAGGCCGGTGTTGCCGGCCGTGGCTTCGACCAGCGTGGCGCCGGGGCCGATCTTGCCGGCTTGCTCGGCCGCTTCGATCATCGAGCGGCCGATGCGGTCTTTGATCGAGCCGCCCGGATTATGGCTCTCGAGCTTGACGAACAGCCGGCAGCAGCCGGCGTCGACCGAGCGGAGCTCGACCACCGGAGTATTGCCAATCAGGCTCAGAACGTCAGCGGACGGGGCGAGGGACATCGGCGCCACCCTCGGGTGCTCTGGAGACAGAAGATCGGGTAGGCCGCAGAGGCGCTCCCAATCCTCTTATCGAGCACAATCGGAAGAGCGCATGAGGCACAGAGGTTCTACGCATTGACAATTTGCCTCGTTTTTTGCCTCCCCAGCTTTCCTAGACTCGGTAGATGCTGGCAAATCATCATCACCATGTTGATACACATTGTGTGATTATAAGGTATTTCGAGATAAGCACTTGCGTAAACTCTGCCGTTGCGTATAGTTTTGCGGCTGAACGATCGCCCACCCGTCCTCGGGAGGCACGAACACTTTCTTAATGGTTCCCCAGGCCCACCAGACCATCTGGAGGCGGGGTTCAGGGTCTTGTGGCTCGCCTGTTCGCGAGTGCCTCGGGCCCTCTTCTGCAAAGGACTTCGCAATGCATCCGACGATGATGATGGATCGCCCCATGATGATGGGTTCGATGTCGACCGGAACCATGCCCATGACCGGCATGCCCGCCATGGGCCCCAGCATGGGGGCCATGTCGATGGTCCCCCGCTGCACGATCAAGATGGAGAAGTGCACAGGCGGCATGAAGATGACCTGCGTCTGCGAGGACGAGGTCTCCTGCGGCGCCCTGCAAAACCTGTGCAAGATGCTGGCCGACGGCATGTGCTCGTGTTGTTGCATGATGAACGGCATGGTCGTTTGTCAGTGCAACATGATGATGTGCACCTGCAAGTGCACCATGACCAAGGACGGCGTCTGCATCACCTGCACCAGCGGCGACAAGGCCTGCTGCGACATGCTGCAAGCTTGCTGCGATTGCATGACCAAGTGCATGGACGCGGGATGCATGTGCTGCGTCTGCTTCGGCAACACCCCGGTGTGCTGCGGCGCCTGCTAAGGCCCGTCTGGGCCGCGCGGAGGAAATCGTCCGCGCTCGAATCGTCGTTCGAAATCGAGCCGCCGGCAGGTTGCGCCACCGTGGGGTGGAAACTCGCCGGCGGCTCGTTGCCGATCTCGCGGCAAGGTGTCGTCCTGATCGACAGCAAGCATGCTCCGTTGGGAACAAGCGCGGCTCGAGCGGAGCCGGCCGCGCTGGCGGCCTTCGCGGCGGATGGATAGTCAGGGGCGCGGCCGATTTCGCGACTTTGCTCGCCAGAGGGGTGCAAGCATGCGTGCGCCGACCGGTCGGCTGCTGCGCTTGATCGAAGGTCTCGATCAGTTGGGACCCGATCCCACGCTCGTCGATCTCTCGCGAGCCCTCGCGGCCGCCGCGCTCACCTACGACGACGTGGCCGATTACGTGCGCCCCGCCAAAAGCTGCTACTACCGCGCGCTCGTGGCGGCCCGGCCGCACTACGAACTGCTGGTCATGACCTGGCTCCCTGGTCAGTCCAGCCCCCCGCACGATCACGCCGGCTCGATCTGCGCCATGCAAGTCGTACGCGGTGCGGGCGCCGAGGACCTTTATCGCGTGGCGCCCGACGGCTACGTCGACCTCGAATACGCTGCCCCGCTGACCACCGGCGAAATCACGGCCGGCCAGGACGCCGGCGTGCACGTCGTCCGCAACGCCGGCGAACAAGGCGAGCCGCTCGTCACCGTGCATATCTACGCGCCGCCGCTCAAGGACTTCCGCCGCTTCGTGCGCCGCCCTGCGAGCGACGCCCCAATTCCGTCCGTCGCCGAGGCGCCGCTCGATCTCGTGGTGGTGGGCGGCGGATTCAGCGGCTGCGCGGTCGCCGCGCAGGCGATTCGCCGCGCCACTGCGGCCGCTCCTCTGAGAGTTGCGCTGGTCGAACGACGCGGCGCGCTGGGCGAAGGCATCGCCTACGGAACCCAGGAGGATTTCCATCGCCTCAACGTGCCAGCGGCCAAGATGAGCCTCTGGCCCGACCAGCCCGAGGACTTTTTGCGCTGGGCCCAGCGCCGCGATCCAAACCTCGGCCCCACCGACTTCTTGCCGCGTCCTTGGTACGCCGAGTACGTGCGCGACACGCTGCTCGGCGCGGCCCGCGCGAATGCCGCGGCTGCGCAGTTATCGGTCGCCTTCGACGAAGTGCGCCGCATTGCCCGGCATCCCGGCGGCGGCTGGCTCGTGCATCTGGCGCGCGGTCCTTCGCTGCGCACGCGGGCAGTTGTGCTCGCGGTGGGTCACCGGCCCCCTACGAATCCTCTCGAGGGGGTTTGGACCGGGCCGCGCCAGCGGTTCTTGCCCGACGCTTGGCGTCCGTTTGCGATGAACGCGGTGCGCGCCGACGAACCAGTCGTCGTCCTGGGATCTGGGCTGACGGCCGTCGACGCCGTCCTCTCGCTCACCGCCCAGCCTCGGCAGGCGCCCATCACGCTCCTTTCGCGCCGCGGACTCGTCCCGCGGGCCCATCTGCTCGCCCCCGAGCCGCCCGTCAACCTCGACGAGCTCGTGGCCCGCTTGCTGGCCGCTAAGAGCGGGCTACAGATCCGCTCGCTCTGCCGGGTCCTGCGGCGCGAGGTGCGCGAGCGCGGCGCGCAAGGCGTCGATTGGCGGCGCGTGATCGATGGGCTTCGCCCCCACACCCAGCGGCTGTGGAGCGCGCTGCCGGAGCGGGAAAGGCGTCGTTTCTTGCGACACTTGCGTCCCTTCTGGGAGCCCCACCGGCACCGCATGGCGGCGCCGGTTGCCCAGCGATTTGCGGAGCTTTGCCAATCCGGTCTGGTGCGCGTGGCGGCGGGGCGTGTGGCGTTTGCCGTCGCTGGCGACGAGCATGTGACGCTCACGCTGGCCCCGCGGGGAGCGCAACCCGCCGCAACCCTCGAGGCCGCCTGGGTTGTGAATTGCACGGGTCCGTCGCCGGCGAATCAGGTAGGCTCGAACGCCGCGATCGGATCGCTCCTGGTCGATGGCTGGCTGCGAGCAGACGAATTGGGACTCGGCATCGAGACGACTGCCGAGGGGCGCGCGATCGACGAGCGCGGCGGCGTCGTGCCTGACCTGTTCGTGGTCGGCACGCTGCGGAAGCCGGGCTTGTGGGAAAGCACTGCTGCGCCGGAGCTGCGCGAACAAGCAGCGCTGGCCGCGCAGCTCGCCTTAGCTTTGCCCCCGGCAGCGCCGGCGGCGAAAGTTCCGCTCATGGAGCTGCCCACGGAAGGACTGCTTCCGGACGCAACGCCGGCGATCGATCGCTAGACCGTAGTCGTCGTTGCGCCCCGCCGCGCATCAGCCTGCAACCCGCACCGTCTCCATTGTCCGCGCCGTCGACCGCGTTTCCGCGAGGGCGGTTGCGCGCAATTCGTCGGCGATCTCGTTCTGCAAAACGTCCTCGAGCGCCGCCATCGCGCGCGCCACGGTGGCGCCGTCCAACACGCGGTGGTCGTAGGCCAGGCGGACCTCGATCGAGCCGTCGGGCTCGAACGCGCCGTAGTTCAGCGTCGTGGTCAGCGGAGAGAGAATATGCAGGCCGGCGGCGCCAAACGCGGCCACCACGCTAATGCCGAACGTGCCAAAGAACCGCGCGCGATACATTCCGTCGGTGCAGAGGCCCAGCCACCAAATGAAGCGCCGCAGTGGCCGAGGCAGTGAGCTCAGCAGCAAGGCGCGGCGAAAGGTTTCGATCGACTCGATCGGCGCCGTCTTGTGGCGCCGCACATAGGCGTCGAGCTCACGGAGCGGCAGCAGTTCCGGCTGGGGGACCTGCGCGAAGAACACCGCCTGCTCCCCCTGGTGCTCCCGCTCGACACTGAACGTGGCCACATTCTCGGGATGTTCGTAGATCGTGGGCCAGGGAAACGAAATATAGGAGCGCCGCAACTCCGGACGGTTGGCCGAGACGATGGCGTAGGCCTTGAGAAAGATCGCGCACCAACTCACCCGCTCGCGCGAGGCCTGCCGCGCCGCCACGACATCGCTCAGGTGCATGCGCCGCTGCATCGGCACGCTGGGCACGCGCTGGGCGAAGGCCAACAAGTCGCCGACAAACCGCCGGGGACGAGAAATGCTGAGCGTGCGTCCGCGCACAAAGCGCACTGGGTAGTGGGAAACGTCAGCGGTCGCGGAAGAAGGCATCACGAGATCCCGAATCACGAACAGACATCACAATAGTTATCATTTTAGTCGAGATAAGAATACGCAGTGGCGGGGGGGTGCGTCAAGCTAGTAGGACGGCTTGCCCATCAGCGACCCTTGGCTGCCAGCGGACAACTTCTGCCGCGGCCTTGGCCCGGCTGCCAGCGAATGGGCACTCTCGGCCCAAACCGCCAAGATTGCTCGAGCGGTGCTCGGATCACAATTGGTAGTTCGCCCGCGTCTTACGGAACGATAACCTCGCGCAGTCCGCTTGGCAGATTCTCGAGCAGCCGCACGGTGTCTGTCGGTCCGCTCGCGCCGTAGGCCAGCGCTTTGAAGCCCGACCGCACCGCGTCGGCATGGCGCCCGGCATCTGCGTAGCCGGTGGCCAAGTCGCGGTATCCGAAGACCACCTGCGCTCCAAGGCTGCGGGCAGCGTCGAGATGCTCCTCGGCCAACTCGAGATTCGACCGCTCGAGGAACATCTGGGCGAGCGTCAGGTGCGCGGTCGACGCGAAGTGGTCGGCGCGGAGGGCCTGCAGCAAGTCCGCGACGTTTGGCTGCAACCGGCTTTCGAGCGGCCACTCGGCCGGCAGCAGGGGCTGATTTCGGTCGAGGCGCGGAGCATACTCGATCGCCCGCTCCAAGGCGCCGGTGGCGGCCAGCTCTTGCAGTTCGGAACGAACGCCGGTTTGGTCAGCTGTGCCGGTCGACACAAGTCGAACCGCAGCAGCCCGGCCCTCGGGCCATTCGAACTGCCGAGTTGCTTGCTCCAGCCGCCACAGCCCGCGGTAGTAGTGAACCAGCGGATTCTCTGGCGCCTGCTCCTCTGCCACGGAGAGCACGGCGCTGGCCGCCTGAAGCTGCCCGGCATCGATCAGGGCCGCAGCGCGGGCGACCTCGCGCCATTCGGCAGTTTGCGGCGGGAGGCCGGCATTCAGCCAGCGGTCGAGAGCCAGCTCGGGCTGTTCCCGTCCGTGAGCCACGAGCGCCAACCACACGTTCGCGGTGCGACTCATGGCCGCCCCCGGATCACGCGGTTGCACGGCCAGCGGGGCCGCCGGCAACTCGCGGGCAATCGCCGCGAACAGCGTTTCGGCCCGCCCCCAATCCTGCTGGCGATAGGCCTGGGTCGCCTGGTCCCAGGCGACCTCGAGCGGCGGCACGAGGCGGGGCCGCGGCGGCCGCAGTTCGGCGCCCCCCACCCTGCTCGCCATGAGCAGCAGGATCAGGACCGCCAGAACTGCCGCCAGCCACTGCCAGATTGCGCTCTCGAACAACACGTGCCGGTGGACATGCCGAATCGGGATCATCGCACACCTCGCTTTCCGACCGGGCGGTCTTCCCAACGAGCGTCTGCCCGACATAACCCTCGGGCTGCCCGTGATGGGTTGCCCGTAAGCCATGGGCCGCAAACGGAGTGCCTGGCGGCGGCGTTTGGCCTATGGAACGAAGGTCTTGGGCAGATGCCCTTTGCGCCGAGACCGCGGGCCGGGCGACGCCAGCGATGTGCCCGAAAGTCCCGCCGCCGTGAGCGGGCCGAGCGCGCCGGTGGGCAATTTCGCAGCGCAGTTTGACGGGGAGTTGACTCCGCTTAGAATCGACCGGCAGTGTCGTAGGCCGATTGGGCGTTTGGAGGGATTGCCGATGTCCGAAGTGATGTTGCGGCCCATGGGCGTTGGGGACATCCTCGACGCGACGTTTCGCCTTTACCGGGCGAATTTTGTGACGTTTGCGTTGATTGGGCTGGTGGCCTATGTGCCTTACGCGCTGGTGGTCGCGCCATCGGAGGCTCGGGGCAACCAGGCCGCGGAGTTCCAGCCTGGCATCGGCGCTCGGTCGGCTTCGCCGTCGGGTCCGGCCCGGGCGCTGGGAAGCGCGGTGTTCGCACTTGTGGTGCTTCCGCTTTGCGCCGCCGCGGTGATCGTCAAGGTGTCGGCTGCTTACTTGGATCAACCCCTCTCCGCCTGGGAAGCTTATCAGCGGGCCCTTCCCCGGCTCGTGCCGCTGCTGTTTACGAACCTGTTCGTGACCATGTTCATCGCGGCAGGATTTCTTTTATTGATTGTGCCTGGCATCATCTTTTCGCTCTGGTGCTTGGTCGCCCAGCCGGTGGTGATCGTTGAAAACGTGTGGGGCGTCGCAGCGATTCGCCGCTCGCGCGAGTTGATGCGCGACAATCTGAGCAAGGGCTTCAAAGTCGCTCTAGCCGTGTTCTTTCTTACCGCGATTCTGGCGTTCGCGCTGGGATTGCTGGTTGAACTCGTCCCCTGGCCCCACGTGCTGGTGGGGCTTGTGTTGGGAAATGCCTTGCAGGCGCTGCTGCTGCCGATTCAAACGGCGCCGACGCTGCTGCTTTACTACGATCTGCGGATTCGCAAAGAGGCGTTCGACCTCGAGCAACTCGCGTCGTCGATCGCCGAGGCCCCGCCGGCCTCGTCGGTATGAACGGTTGGCTCGGGATCGCGATCGTTTTGGCGGCGCTGGCGGCCGATGGCGAACCAGCAGCGTCCGAGACGCCGTCGACCCGCCGCGCGGCCGTGCGCGAAACCGCGCGCGAGGTGCTTTCTCGTGCCGAGTTTGCCCAGAGCGCCGCGGAACAGCCCGGTTGGTGGAAGGCGTTTCTCGAGTGGCTCCGCGGCCTGCTGCGGGGGGTCGGCCAGGTCGCCGGGAGTCTGCCGGGATGGCTCTTCTGGCTGATCGTGGGCTGGATGGTCTTGGCGCTCGTGGCGGCTCTTGTCCATATGCTTTGGACGCTGTATCAACTGCTCGCGCCAGGGCGGGCAGGCGCCGCGGCGCGCAACGAGCGCCGCCGGGGCGAGATCTTGGGCATCCGCGACCTCGACCTCGACGGCGTGCTGGCGCAGGGCCGCGCGCTCCTCGAGCAGGGGCGATTTGCCGACGCCGTGCGACATTTCTACGTGGCGGCCATCCTCGAACTCGAGCGGCACGGCGCCCTGGCGCCAACTCCGGCCAAGACGAATCGCGACTACGTGCGCGAATTGGCCGCCGCGCCCCGCTGGCAGCCCTCGTTTCAGGAACTGACGAGTCGGTACGAACGCTCAGCCTATAGCGGCCAACCCACCGACCGCGCTCAATGCGATGCAATGCTGGATCTGCTGACGGGGCTCAAGGCATGAGTGGCTTCCGCTTGACCGGCTCCGACCGCATCCTGGTCGGCATTCTCGTGCCGCTCATGCTGCTGGCGGCGGTGATCACCTTGGCCTTCTCCCCTACTCAGAAAACGGGCAGTCTGTTCGAGAACCCGTCCACCTTCTTCAACGAGCCCTATGGCGCTAAGGCCGCCTTCGTGGTTCTCGACGAGACCGGCGCCGCCGTCGAGCGGATCCGCCGCCCTTTGAGCGAAGGGAACCTGGACGAACTTACGGGGCTGGCCATCCTCGAACCGACCAGGCCGCTGCTCGAAGTCGAATTCGAGGCGCTGCAATCCTGGATCGAAGCCGGCGGACGATTGCTCGTCGTTCCGCCGGCGCCCGCGAAGCGCAGCGATCCCGCAGAAGGCCGGTCGCTGGCCGAGTGGTTTCAGGCCCCCGCGCCCCTGCTGAATGGTCAGCGGGTCGAACTGCGCGATCTGGCCAAGAACGCGCCGCTGCTCGAGGGAGTAGGCCAGCTCGTGTTCACCGGGCCGCGGCGGCTGGAAGTCGATGCGCCGTTCGCCGAATCGTTGGGCGTCCGCGCGGCGCGGACCCTAGCCTACGATTCGTCGGGCGGCCTGCTCGCCGAGGGTAGACTGGGAGAAGGGGGCATCGTTGTGTTGGCAGACCCCTATCCGCTCACCAATCGTGGCTTGGCCGATCCCGACAACGATCTGCTGCTCGCGAACCTTGCCGACTGGTTGTCGCACGGGGGCGAAGGGTGGATTGGCGTCGACGAATACCACCACGGCTTCGTGGCCCGCGAGGTATCGCCCGTAGCCATTTTACGGCTGTTGCTCAGCGGTCCGTGGGCCCTGGCGGTCGCCCAGGGCGCGCTCGCCGCGGCGCTCGCTCTGTGGGCCGCCGGCGCACGGTTCGGCAAACCGCGCGACCTCGTCCGCGGGTCGCGGCGCCGGCAGCGCGAGTTCGCGCAGGCGGCCGGCGGACTCCTGGCCGAAGCCCACGCCACGCGGTTCCTTCACGACACGCTGGCCCGCTCTTACCGGGAGCGGATGTGCAAAACACTCAAGCTGCCGCTCGATGTCGAGGATCGCGAGTTCGTGAGGGCGCTGCGCTTGGCCGCCGATGTCCCGGTCACCTGGGTTCCGCCCCACCCGAGCGGCGCAAGCGCCGGCCCGCTGACCAACGCCGACGTGCTCGCCCGGGTTTCCCAGTGGCGGCAGGCGCTGGCGATGCTCGAGGCCCGGCCCGCACGTCGGGGCCCGCCGGCCGCAGTTGCCGCGGGACAAGCCGTCGATTAGCTTCAAGCGGCTGCGGTTCCGCCCGTCGATCCTCTCGAAAGCACTGCATGGACAACGCTCCCAACGCGACGGCCGCTGCCCAGGCGATTCGGGCCGAATTGGCCAAGGTGATCGTCGGCCAAGACGAGGCGCTCGACCAGATCGTGGTGGCGCTGATCGCCGGAGGACATGTGCTGCTCGAGGGGCCCCCCGGCACCGCCAAGACCCTGCTTGTGCGCAGTCTGGCGCTCGCGGTTCAGGGCTCGTTTCGCCGCGTGCAGTTCACGCCCGACCTGATGCCCTCGGACATCGTGGGGGTGAACGTGTTCCGGCCAGAACAATCGCGGTTCGAATTCCGGCCTGGTCCGCTCTTCTGCGATCTGCTCTTGGCCGACGAGATCAACCGCGCGCCCGCCAAAACACAATCGGCGCTGCTCGAGGCAATGCAGGAGCGGCAGGCTTCTGTCGACGGTGAACTCCATTCGCTGGGCCCCTTCTTCACCGTCTTCGCTACGCAGAACCCGATCGAATACGAAGGCACCTATCCCTTGCCTGAGGCGCAGCTCGACCGCTTCATGTTCAAGACCGTGGTCGGCTACCCCGAGGAGCAGCAGGAGCGCGAAATCCTGCGGCGCTACGAGGGAGGCTTCGACGCCGGGCAAACGGCGACCTTTCCTGTAGCGCCGATCACCTCGATCGCAGACGTTCAGGCCTTGCGGCAAGCGGTGCGGGGCACGCGGCTGGTCGAAGACGTGCTCGGCTACATCACGTCGATCGTCCGCGGCACGCGCGGCTTCCATTTGCTGACGCTCGGGGCGAGCCCGCGCGCGTCGGTCATGCTGGCGCAGGCGGCGAAGGGACTGGCCGTGTTGCGGGGCAGCCCCTTCGTCACGCCCGATGACGTGCGCGACATGGTGCGCCCCGTGCTGCGGCACCGCGTGGTGCTGACTCCCGAAGCCGAGATCGAAGGCACGACCGCCGATCACTGTCTGGAGCAGGTGATCGCCCGCGTGGCGGTTCCCCGGCTGTAGAGCCTTTGACGCGAGCCGAGCTTCATGATTCTACCCACGCGACGGCTGGTTGCCTTGCTGGCGGCCCCGGCGGCGGTGCTGTTGTTTTGGCCGACGTTGCTAGCGGCGCGGCTGGCGCTGGCCTACGACGCGGCGCTCGCGCTCGTGGTCTTGCTCGACTTGGTCATTTCGGCGCGGCCGGGCCAGATCGCCGTCGAGCGGCGGATGCGGCGCCGACTGTCGCTGGGCGGTCGCAACGCGATCGGCTGGTCGCTGCACAACCGCAGCCAGCAGCCGCTGCAATTCGCCCTGCGCGACGATCTGCCGAAGGAAATGGCCCCAAATCCCGAGCGGGTGGCAGGGCGGCTCGAGGCCCGCTCGCGCGCCGAACTTTCCTACGATCTCGTGCCGCTGCGCCGCGGCCGGTTCGTTCTCGGGGACGCGCACCTCCGCTATCAAACGCTGTTCGGGCTGCTGACGCGCCAACTGCGCATCCGCCGGCAGGACGAGGTCAAGGTCTATCCGAACGTGGCGAACCTCGCCCGCTACGAACTCGCCGCGCAGCGGCATCGGCTCGAGGAGCTGGGGCTGACCTCGGCGCGTCGCCTGGGCCCCGGGGCGACGTTCGAAGGCTTGCGCGAATACGTGCCGGGGGACGACCTGGCCGACATGGCCTGGAAGGCCTCGGCCCGCCACGGCCGGCTGATCACGCGGACCTACGAGACCGACCGCAGCCAGAACGTGCTCGTGGCCCTCGATTGCGGCCGTTTGATGACCACCCAGGTCGACGACCTGAGCCGGCTGGACCACGCCATCAACGCCACGCTGCTGCTCACCTACGTAGCGATGAAACAAGGCGATTACTTGGGGCTGGTCGCCTTCAGCGACCGGATCGAGAGCTACGTCCCGCCGATCAAGGGCAAGGCCGCGCTCGGCCGGGTAAACGAAGGGCTTTATCGCTTGGAGCCTCGGCTCTGCGAGCCTGACTACGACAAGGTCTGCAAGTTCCTCTCGCTCCGGCACCGCAAGCGGTCGCTGATCGTCATCATGACCGATGTCATCGATCGGCACGCCTCGGCCATGCTGCTGGCGCATGCGGCCCGCTTTGCCCGCAAGCATCTGCCGGTGTGCGTGACGCTGCGGAACCTCGAGCTCGAGCGGTTGGCGTTCGAGCCGGCAGAAACGTCGGGCGCGGCCTACACGCAGGCGGTGGCGGTCGATCTGTTGGCGGCCCGGCAGGACGCGCTCGCCCAGATGCGGAAGCACGGCGTCGACGTGCTCGACGTCGATCCGCGGCAGCTCTCGCCGCGGCTGCTCACGCGGTACCTCGAGCTCAAGCGGCGGCGGCTGTAGCGTCTTCCGAACCGCCCTCGCCGCGCGGCTGTCGGCTTCTGCCGCCGAGGAGCCAATAGGTCCAGAAGACGGCCGCCGCCAAGATGCCGATCCCAAGCTTGGCCGGCTCCGAAATCTCCTGGCTCGGCGTGATGAAACCTTCGATCAGGCCGGCCACGATGAATGCCGGAACGAGGCCGACCGCCAATTTCATGGCCACGATTGCACTTTCGCGCAGCGCGAGCCGCCGCGAGCGGTTGCCCGGACACCACAGCGAGTAGCCCATCAGCAGGCCGCTGCCGCCGGCCAACACGATTGCGCTCAGTTCGAGCGTTCCGTGCGGCATGACGGTGATCCAGAAATCCGCCCCCACGCCGCTGCGCGCATAGGCCCCGGCGAACCCGCCTAGCATCACGCCGTTGATGGCCAGCACGTAAATCGTACCCAGACCAAACGTGATCCCCAGGGCGAACGCCAACAGCGCCACGCGGATGTTGTTGGCGGTCACGAAGCTCGAGAGCACCGGCGAAGACACCTTTTGGAAGCGGCCGCGAATGTCCTCGCCCGTGCGGCGGTCGACGAATTCCTCGTCGCCGCCTCCCATGATGTCGGTCACGATCTCGGGAGAGCGCTGCACGGTGACGAAGGCCATGCCGGCCAGCGAGGCGCTGATCAGGAAGCTGGCCAACGAGAACGCCCAGGTTTGCCGCACGAGCCGCGGATACTCCACGAGGAAGAACCGCAGCACGCCCCCCGAAGCCCGCGGGGCGCCGCGGTAGATCAGGCCGTGGGACGCCGCGACCAGGCGGTTGACGTAGGCCACTTCATGCGGATCGGCCCGCAGCGTGCGCAAGCGGGCCAGGTCGGCCGCCGTTTCACGGTACAGCCGAATCAGCTCCTGCACCTGCGGCGCCGGTGTCCGCCGCGCCCCCTTGCGCTGCATCGTCTCCACGAGTTCCTGCAGGCGAATCCAATGCGGGCGGCGATCCTTCTGCAACTCGTGCAGCGTCGCGGAACTCATAGTGGCGGCCTTCCTGCAGCAACTCGAGATAACGTTCGGGATCGGCAGCGTCGCCGCCGTAGACTGCGTGCATGCGCTGGGCGAGTTCGCCCGCCAGCTTGCTCCGCGCGGCGGGCAACAATTCGGCGCGGCGCGTCAAGTAGCCGGCCAGCAGCCGGTGATGCTCGGGCCGCAGTTCGCGGTTGAGCGCCAACTGGGGGATCACCGCGACTTCGTATTTCTTATCGGTGCGGCCGCGATAGTCGAGCTGGCCTTCTTTGACCACAATCGTGCCGGCCGCGATGTCGCCCAGGCGTTTGCTTTGGGGGTGGAAGAACATCACGAGCGCGCCTACGCCGTAGAACGCCGGGAGGAAATCGACGAACCGCAGCAGGTTGCGGACGAGCAAGTCCTGCGCGAGCATCGCCGTGCCGTCGTCGCGAATCGCGCGGATCCGCATCGTGCGCTTGCCCGGCGTTTGCCCACGCATCACGTGTTCGAAGAACAGGTAATAGCCGCCGCTGGACAGGAACGCCAGAATCAGGATGAGGATTGAGAACAGGATCGAGGGCGCGCCCCCCTGACTGCGCTCTACCTGCTCGGTGACGTACGACCACCATCCCTCGAAAAAGGCGGAAAAGATGCCGAGCACGAGGAACGTCAGCGCGATCAGCAGCGTATCGATCGCCATGGCGCAGAAACGCGTGCCCAACCCGGCCAGTTCGAAATCGATTTCGACCTGGTCGGGAGTTTCCAGCGTGTAGCGGTCTTCGAGCATGCGCCCCCCGCGGCCGGCGATCGCAGCGGCGGAGGGGCGCCGGAAGCGTTCCGGTCGCCCCCCTAGCCGTCGTCGTTGCGGTTTAGTACTCCCGCTTGGTCTTGATCCCAGGCTCCGGCACGGGGTACTTGCCGCTCGCGTCGGCCAGGAGCGGGGCGGGGCCCGTGAGCGTGAGCTTGTCGACGTCGGGGGCGAACTCGTGCTCGCCGTTGAGGATGTCCTCGTACTTGATCACCTGGCCCGTGTGGCAAGCCATGCGGCCCATCGAGGTGACCAGGCTCGCCTCGGCGCCGCGCTTCACCTCGTTGTAGGGCTTGTCGTTGCGGATGGCCGCCAACAGATCTTCCCACTCGAGTTGGTACGGATCGGGCTCAGGCTTGCGGTAGCGCCACACCACTTCGCCGTCGCGGCCCATTCGCTGGTCCTTGTAGATCCGGCAGCGGGAGGGAGCGTGCGACGAGGCCGAGATCACCGCCGAGCCCTTCGTGCCGTGGGCATAGCTGGCGAACTCCTGGTAGCAGCCCTCCATGGTCCGCCCCTCGAGCATCATCTTCGTGCCGTCGGCGAAGGTGTATTCCACCGTGTAGGTGTCGAAGTTCTGGTCGATGTAGTCGCGGCGGTAGTGCCGGCCGCCGAAGCCCTTGGCCTCGACCGGCCAGGCGTCCTTCATCCAGCAGCACTCGTCGATGTTGTGGATCAAGAAGTCGCTGAACGCGCCGCCGCTCGCCCAAAGGAACCCGTGGAACCACTCGAGCTGATACATCAGCTCGCTGAGCGGGCTGTCGCCGCGCGGCGGCGTGTGGGCCTTGGCCGTGGGGCCGAGCACGCGATAGGCCCGCAACAATTGCACGTCGCCGATCTCCCCCTGCTTGATGCGGTCGAACAATTCACCGCGGGCCACGCAGTGGCGGCACATGAGCCCCACGCCCACCTTGAGGTTCTTCTCTTCCGATTTCTTGGCCAGCTCCAGCATTTTGCGCGTCGTGGGGCCGTCGACCGTGACCGGCTTCTCCATGAAGACGTTCAGCCCCTTCTCGATCGCGTACTGGAATTGCACCCAGCGAAACGCTGGCGGCGTGGCCAGGATCACCACGTCGCCGGGCCGCAGCAAGTCCATCGCCTGCTTGTAGCCCTCGAAGCCGATGAACTTGTGGTCGTCGGGTACGTCGACGAGCTTCTCATGGGCCTCGCGAATGGCGCCGTAGCTGTTGGCGAGCTTGTGGTCGAACACGTCGGCCATGCCGACGAGCTTCACCGGGCCGCCCGAGGTGGAAAGCGCGTTGCCGGCGGCGCCGGTGCCGCGGCCGCCGCAGCCGACCAGCGAGATGCGGAGCGTGTTGTCCTCGGCGGCATGCACCGGGGGGACGGCCAAGGTGGCCAGGGCGCTGGCGGCCGCCGCCGCGGTCGAAGTTTTCAACAATTCGCGTCGCGACATGCCGGCGCCGATCGGGGTGCTCACGGGGGGCTCCTGAATGCTGTTGCTGCGGGGAGGATTCTCGAAGCCGGCCTCGGGGGACAGGCGCGGGAGGCGGCAAACCTGCCGGCCGGCGGGGTGGGCATTTCCCCTAGCCTAACCAAAGCCCGAAGCCGTTGCAAAAGGACGGCGATTCCCGATCGGCCCGTCAATTCGCGTCGCTCCTGACGAGAGAAGACGGCGGGGTTTGACGATCGGCCGGCCGAAGCTCTACCATTTTGGACTGTCGAGGGGTCTTTTCGCTGGAATGCGGCTGCCCGCCAGCGGTTGGGGCGTGCCTGTACGCACAAGAAAGTCGCCCGTGTCGGTCGCTGGGAATCACAACTACGACGCCATCATCATCGGGACCGGGGTCGCCGGCCTGAGCACCGCCATGCAGTTGGCCGCCCGCGGCAAGCGCGTGCTGGCCCTTGACCGCCGCGGCATCACGTCGGGGGCAACCCGGCAAGCCTCGGGTTTGCTCGGCCAGATGCGGTCCACCGTCGCCTCGACGCGGCTGCTGATGGACAGCATTCGCACGCTGCTGGAAATCGAGAAGCTGCTCGGTCAGCAGGTCTACCGGCAGACCGGCTCCATCCGCGTGGCCCAAACGCCGGAGCGGGCGGCGGAGTTGCGGGGGCACGTTGACGTTGCCCGCGCCGCCGGCCTCAAGGTGGAGCTGATCGACCGTGCCCGCGCCGCGGAATTGATGCCCTACCTGCGGACCGACGATCTGCTCGAGATCGCCTGGTGCCCCGAGGACGGCTACCTGAACCCACCGGAGTTGGCCGCCCTCTACCGCCAGGCCTGCAAGGCGACGGCCGTGCATCTGCGTGACTTCTGCCCGGTGACCGAGATCCTGGTCTCGGGCGGCAGCGTGCAAGGCGTGGTGGCCGGCGGCGAAACCTTCCGTGCTCCGGTCGTGGTCAACGCGTCGGGCGCTTGGTCGTATCTGGTGGCCGACTTGGCCAAGCAGCCGCTCCCCACCGCCGGCATCGGGCACTACTACTTCACGCTTGCGCCGGTGGCCGAGCACCCGGTCGATGCCAAATCGCCGACGCTCCGCGACCGCGAGAACCTGATCTATTCGCGGCCGGCGGCCGGCGGCCTGCGCGTGGGCATCTACGAGCTCGAGCCCGATCAATACGACATGGAGTCGCTGCCGGCCGACTTCGAGATGTCGTCGCTTACACCGCAGGCCGATCATCCGAGCGTGGTGGAACTGATCGAGAAGGCGGCGCTGCGGTTCCCGTTCGTGCGCCCCGATCTGCCGATGAGTCTGCACACCGGCATCATGTCGTTCACGCCCGACGGCGATCCGCTGCTCGGCGAGTTCGCCGGCATCGGCGGCCTCTATCACTGCGCCGGCTTCGGCGGCCACGGCGTGGTTCAGAGCCCTGCGATTGGACTGGCCACGGCCGAACTGATCCTCGACGGCACCTGGCGCTACAATCCCGATGACCTCGAGGCCGACCGCTTCTTCGACATGCCGCAAATGCGCGATCGGGCCACGGTGAAAGCCCGCTGCGCCCAGGTCTACGCCGACTACTACGGCAAAGTTTCGCTTCCGCCGGCCAAGCGCTAAGTGGCCGGCCCCTGCTTCGGAACAAGTTCTCTGCTCGAGGTTCGCTTTCGCACATGCCTGATACTCCTCGTCTCCGTCTGGCCGTGTTGGATTGGGCCGGCACGACGGTCGACCACGGCTGCTTCGCCCCGATCGCCCCGTTCGTAGAAACGCTCAAGCGGCTCGGCCTAAACGCGACCGTGGCCGAAGCTCGCGGCCCGATGGGGCTCTTGAAGCTCGATCATCTGCGCAAGCTCTTCGAGCTGGAGAGCGTTTCGGCACAGTTCGAGGCGAAGCACGGCCGGGCATGGATGGAAGAGGACGTGCGCACGGCGTACGACACGCACTTCATTCCGCTGCAACTCGGTTGCGTGCGCGATTGCAGCAAGCTGCTGCCCGGGGTGCTGGCCACGGTCGCGGCGCTGCGGGGCCAAGGCCTGAAGATCGCGACGACCACGGGGTACTTCGCCGAAGCGGCTGAGCTGGCCTATGCCGCGGCGGCCGAGCAGGGCTACAAGCCGGACTTCAACTTCAACCCGGGCGACGTGCCGGCGGGGCGCCCCGCGCCGTGGATGGTGTTTCGCGCGATGGAAGCGACCGGCGTCTACCCGCCGCACAGTGTCATCAAGATCGGCGACACGATCCCCGACATCGAAGAGGGCCGCGCGGCGGGCGTGTGGAGCGTCGGCGTGATCTCGACCGGCAGCGAGATCGGCATGAGCGAAGAGGAATGGAACTCGATCGCCAAGCCGGAGCAGCAGCGGCTGATGGACATTGTGGGCCGTAAGCTGCGTGATGTCGGGGCGCACTTCACGATTCCGTCGATCGCGGATTTGCCAGGCTTGGTGGCCGAAATCGATCGGCGAATGGCGGCGGGGGAACGGCCGTAACGGTGGCTCGGATTGGTTGCGGTGCTTGCCCCCCGTCATTGAAGGGGGCTAATGGGCCGCGATGTGGTTGGATGGATCATTAGCCCCCGGCGAGTCGCCGGGGGGAAGTCGCGCGAGTCCTCGCTCACGCGGCGGTTACGAGAGGAAGCGAGACACGTGGACGACGACATTCCTTACCTGCTGCTCACGCCCGGTCCGCTGACGACCTCGAAGTCGGTGAAGCAGGTCATGCTCAACGACTTCTGCACCTGGGACGACGACTACAACAGCATCGTCACCGACATTCGCCAGCGGCTGGTGAAGTTGGCGAGTCCACGCCCAGAGGCCTACACGGCCGTGCTCATGCAGGGGAGCGGCTCGTTCGCCGTCGAGTCGGCCCTGGGCAGCGTCATTCCACGGGGCGGCAAGGCGCTCGTCGTCAACAACGGGGCCTACGGCGCCCGCATCGGGCAGATGTGCAAGCGGCTCGAGATCGCGCTGCACGAGATCAACCAGCCAGAAACCGAGCCGGCGGATCTGGCCAAGATCGAGGCGGCCCTCCAGAGCGATTCGGCAATCACGCATGTGGCCGTTGTCCATTGCGAAACGACGACCGGCTTGCTGAACCCGATCACTGAGATCGGCCGGCTCGCCAAGCAGTACGGCAAGGTGTATCTGGTCGACGCCATGTCGTCGTTCGGCGGCATCCCGCTCTCGATCGACGACGTGCAGGCCGATTACCTCGTGTCGTCGGCCAACAAGTGCATCCAGGGCGTGCCGGGGTTTGGCTTCGTGATCGCCCGGCGGGCAGACTTCGAGCAGACGCGCGGCCGTGCTCGCTCGCTCAGCCTTGATCTGTACGATCAGTGGCAGGAGATGGAGAACAAGGGGGGCAAGTGGCGCTACACTTCGCCCACGCACGTCGTGAGGGCATTCGCGCAGGCACTCGACGAACTTGATGCCGAAGGAGGCGTGGAAGCCCGCTACCGGCGATACAAGGAAAACCACCGCGTGCTCGTCGAAGGGCTCGAGGGGCTGGGCTTCCGGCCGCTGGTGAAGCCGGAGTATCGCTCGCCAATCATCACGTCGTTCCTCTACCCCGAGGCGGCCAGTTTCTCCTTCGAACAGCTCTACGACGCCCTCAAGCGCCGCCGCTTCGTGATCTACCCCGGCAAGGTGAGCCAAGCCCCGACGTTCCGCGTCGGCACGATTGGGCATGTGTTCCCCGACAACTTCCGCGAACTCACCCGCGCCTTCGCCGCGGCAACCCAAGAACTCGGCCTGCAACTCCGGCCCGCGGGGGTGTGAGTGTCTGCGGTTGAGATTACCACGGAGACACTGAGACACGGAGAGGACAAGAGAGAGATGAGATGCGTATGGAGCGGGACGCATTCTCTCCGTGCCTCTGTGTCTCCGTGGTGAATGATTGGTTACGCACTCGCGAGTAGTTGGTTGACCATGAAAGCTCCTGATCGGTCGGAAGGCGACATTAATCTTTCTTCGCGGCGGGCGGAGTGGCAGGACCGGACGCTCGGCGACGACGCCCGCTCGCTGCTCGCCGAGGACGCGAAGTACTTCCTCCATCAGTCGCTCTCCACGCCTTGCCTGAACGTGCTCAGCGAGTGCGAAGGCATCTACCTGACCGACGCCCAAGGGCGCCGGTACATGGACTTCCACGGCAACAACGTGCATCAGGTCGGCTTCGCCAACCCGGCCGTGATCGCCGCGATCAAGCAGCAGCTCGATGAGCTGCCGTTTTGCGTGCGCCGCTACACGAACTCGGTGGCCGTCGACCTGGCCCGCAAGCTCACCGAGATCGCGCCGGGCGACCTGAACAAGGTGCTCTTCTGCCCCGGCGGCACGAGCGCGATCGGCATGGCGCTCAAGCTCGCCCGCATCGTCACCGGCCGCCACAAAACGATCTCCATGTGGGACTCGTTCCACGGCGCTTCGCTCGACGCCATTTCCGTGGGCGGCGAAGCGGTGTTTCGCGCCGGCGTGGGGCCGTTGCTGCCAGGGACCGAGCATGTGCCGCCGGCTGATTCCTATCACTGTCTGTGGGACTGCCACGACCGGGGCGGCTGCGATCTCAAGTGTTCGAACTACATCGAGTACGTGCTCGAGCGCGAAGGGGACGTGGCCGCGGTCATCGCCGAGCCGGTTCGCAGCACCCCCTTCATTCCGCCACGCGAATACTGGCAGCGCGTGCGCGCAGCGTGCGACAAGCACGGGGCGCTCCTCATCTTCGACGAGATCTGCCACGGCCTGGGCCGCACCGGCAAGATGTTCACGTGCGAGCACTTCGGCGTCGTGCCCGACATGCTCGTGCTGGGTAAGGGGCTGGGTGGCGGCGTATTTCCGCTCGCAGCGCTCATCGCTCGCGAGGGCCTCGACCGCGCCGGCGACCGCGCCCTTGGGCACTATACGCACGAAAAGAGCCCCGTCGCTTGTGCCGCCGGCTTGGCCGCCATTCAATACATCGAGGAGCATGGACTGGTCGAGCATGCCCGCGAGCTCGGCGAGTATGCCGTGAAGAAGCTCCGCGCGCTGCAGACCAAGCACGCCCTGATCGGCGACGTGCGCGGCATTGGCCTTTTGATCGGCGTGGAGCTCGTGAAGGACCGCCAGACGCGCGAGCGGGCGCCCGACGAAGCCGAGCAAGTAATGTACGCCGCGCTCGACCGCGGCCTGAGCTTCAAGCTGACGATGGGCAACATTCTCACGCTGACTCCCCCGTTGATCATCACGCGTGAGCAAATGGACGAGGCGATCGCGATTCTGGATGAGTGCCTGGCGGAAGTCGGGCGCTAGCCTTGCGTCGCCTGCGAAGACCACATATCGCGGGAGACGCGGGCTGCCGAGAAAAAAATTCGACGGCCGGGGCGGCCCGTGATAGCCTAGGTCGGCCCGGGGGAAAACAGTGGCCCTCAGGCTCAACCCAGCCCTTCGCCCCTCCCAGCGGTAGACCGATGACCCAGAGCACCCGGCGCACGTTTCTTGGGCAACTCTCCCGCGGCGCCGCGGCGGCCGCTTTGCCGGCCTGGTATCTCGAACAAGTACTGGCCGCCCAAGAACCCAGCGAGCCGCGCTCGGCGAACGATCGGCCGCAGATCGCCCTGGTGGGCTGCGGCGGACGCGGCACCGGCGTGGCCCAGGAAGCGGCTCGCTTCGGCCAGGTCATCGCCGTGTGCGACGTCGACTCGAGTCATGCCGAACGGGCGGCCGGTATCTTCAAGGGGGCCAAGGTCTATAAAGACTTTCGCGACGCCATCGACCATCCAGGCGTCGAGATCGTGGTCACCGGCACGCCCGACCATTGGCACACCTTCGTCAACCTGCGGGCGGTCCGCGCCGGCAAAGACGTTTACAGCGAGAAGCCCCTCACGCTGACGATCGACGAAGGCAAGCGGCTCGTGTCCGAGGTGGCGCGCACCGGCCGCATTCTGCAGACCGGCAGCCAACAGCGCAGCGACGCCCGCTTTCGGCTGGCCTGCGAGCTCGTGCGGAACAACCGGCTGGGCAAGCTGACGCACGTGACCACGTTCTTGCCTGCTGCGCCGCGGCAGGGTCCGTTCCAAACGGCCCCGGTTCCAGCCGAGCTCGATTGGGAATTCTGGCAGGGCCAGGCGCCCGCCCGAGACTACATTCCCGAGCGCAGCCACGTGTGGTTCCGCTTCTGGTGGGAGTACTCGGCCGGCACGATCACCGACTGGGGCGCCCACCACAACGACATCGCGCTGTGGGGCATGGGGCTCGACCGCAGCGGGCCCACCAGCGTCGAGGGGCGGGCGCTTTCTGAGCAAGTGCCCGGCGGCTTCACCACTCCCAGCGACTACGAGATCGCCTTCGAGTATGCCAACGGCGTGCAGCACACGTGCAAGAGCGTCCCGGGGGATCGCTACGACGGCTCGCGGCGACAGCCGCTGGGGCCCGGCGAATTCCCCAACGGTGTGAAGTTCGAAGGCCCCGAAGGCTGGCTCTTCGTCACCCGCGGCAAGATGCAGGCCAGCAAGCCGGAGTTGATCGAAGCGCCGCTCCCCTCCGACGCCGAGCGGCTCTACGCCAGCAACAACCACATGGGCAACTTCTTCGACTGCGTGCGCAGCCGCAAGCCGCCGGTGTGCGAGGCCGAGATCGGCCACCGCTCGGTGTCCCTCTGCCACCTGGGCGGCATCGCGATCCGCCTGGGGCGCAAGCTGCGCTGGGACCCCGAGCGGCAAGAATTCCCCGACGACAAAGAAGCGAACGGCTACCTCACGCGGGAGCAGCGGAAGCCGTGGACGTATGACAGCGTCTGAAGCCCCGCCTCACGCCATTTCGAACCGATACCCCACGTCGCGCACGGTCTGAATGAACGTCGGTTCGTGGGGGTTGGGCTCGATCTTGGCGCGGAGCGTGGTGACGCAGCGGTCGACGCTGCGGCCGGTGACGATCACCGAGCGGCCCCACACGGCATTGAGGATGTCCTGCCGCGACAGGGCTCGGCCCGCCCGCGCGACAAAATAGGCCAGCAGCTTGTATTCTTTGGCCGTCAGCGACACTTCCTCGTCGCCGCGCGTGAGCCGCTGGGCGGCCGTGTCGAGCCGGCAGTCGCCGAACGCGTGGACCGCGGGCTGTTCGCTCGCCCGCCGTCGCAGGAAGGCCGCCGAGCGGGCCAGCAATTCCCGAATGCTGAACGGCTTGGTCACGTAGTCGTCGGCCCCCAGGTTCAGGCCCAGCAGCAGGTCCTCTTCCTGCCCCTTGGCCGTGAGCATGATGATCGGCAACTCGCAGCCGGCCGCGCGAAGCGACCGGCAGACCTCGTAGCCGTTCAGCCGCGGGAGCATCACGTCGAGGATCAGCAGATCGGGTGGCCGGCGGGTGGCCGCCTCGAGGCCCTGTTGGCCATCGGCCGCGGTGGATACATGATAGCCGGCGGCGGCGAAGTTGTCGCGCAGGCCGCGGAGCAGCGCGGGGTCGTCTTCGACGATGAGGACGCTGAAGTCGGTCATGGCGCGCTCACGTGCAGGGTGGGGGCCACGGACTGCGCCGCCGCCGGCAGTCGCACAGTGAAGGTGCTGCCGCGGTCTGGCTCGCTGTCGACGCTTACTCGCCCGCCGTGCGCTACGACGAAGGCCTGCACGATGCTCAGCCCGAGGCCGCAGCCGCCGGCGGCGCGCGCCAGCCGCTGGTCTCCCTGGTAGAAGCGGTCGAAAGCCCGCCGCGCCACGCGCCGCGTCATGCCTTGGCCGTTGTCGCATACGGCGAAGCACACCTGCCCTCCTTCCGCCCAACCGCGCAGCGCCACCTCCTTGCTCTCGCCGGTGTACTTATAGGCATTGTCGAGCAGGTTGACGAGCACGGTCACCAGGGCGTCGAAGTCGCCGCGCACTGCCGGCAGATCGCGGTCGATCTGCGCCGTGAGCCGGCAGTCTGGCTGGTCGAAGCGCTCGCGCACCGCCGCGAGCGCCGCTTCGGCTACGGCCGCCGGCTCGAGTCGGCGGAAGTCGAAGGTCTGCTTGCCGCGGCTGAGCCGCGAGAAGACGAGGAAGTTCTCGATCAGCCGGCTGAGCCGCAAGTTTTCGCTGGAGATGAGCTGCAAGTATTCGCGCGTGCGCTGCTCATCCGCGGCCGGCGCGTCGAGCAGCGTGTCGACGAGCACGCGCATCGAGGCCAGGGGAGTACGCAGTTCATGCGACACCGTGGCCGCCAGATCGTTCTTGAGCCGCGCCACCTGGAGCTGACGACGGATCGCCAGGGCGGCCAAGCCCACCAGCGCCGTCACCACGGCGATGAGCAGCGCCACCGCCCAGGCATACCAGCGGAGATCGCGGCGGGCCGTCGAATCGAAGAGGTCGGCGTCGCGCAGCACGGCCCCTGTTCGCCACCCAGGCCAGGCTGCGCCCAAGTCGCGCGCGGCCAAGATGTCAGTCGGCAGATTCGCGCCCGGCGGGGCGACGGCGAACCGCACGGCGGATGCCGGCTGCCCTTGATCGACATTGAGCAAGCGTTCGAGCCGCGCGGCGAGGGTATCGGATCGGAAAAGGAGCACCGCGCGGCCGCTGGGGGTTCGCGCTTGCCAGGCGTTCAGGTCGGCGAGCCACGCAAGCTCGGTCGATTCCGGCCGCGGCTGCGCAGCGAGCCAGGCCGAGGCCAGCGACTCCGCCTCGCGCGTGGGAAATGTGAGCGCAGGGTATCGCGACGCGAGCTGGTCCATCAAGAAGCGCCGCTGCGGCGCCGGCATCGGCGCGCGATAGTCATTGACCAGCTCGGCGAGTTGGGCGGCCTCTTGCTGTGCCTGCGTCGGATGCTGTGCAGCCAGCAACTGCACGCGGCGCAGCTTGGCGTCGGCCGCGATCAGGCGGCCGTGATCGTCGAGCCAAGCGTTGTCAGCTTGGTCCGCCAGGGAAGCCAGCGCTGCGAGGGCGGCGTCGATCTGGCCTGCTTGGGCCAGCGACCGGGCTTGAGCCTGCCCAGCCCGAGCCGCCTGAGCGCTGCGCCCCTCTGCCGTGGCCACGCGGGCAATCTCTGCGTAGGCGGCCGCCGCCCCCGCAAAGTCCTGCTGGCGAAATTCGAGCGCAACCGCGGCGCTCCAACCAGCCGGATCGGATGAACTCGTGTGCGGCGTCCCGCTCGTCTGCGGGTAGATCGGCCATCCGTCGGCCAACATGATGCCCGTATCGGCCGCTTGCTCCGCGGAGACGGCCGCAAAGGCTGCCGCCGGCGTCTGCGGAGCGAGCGCCTCGTCGATCCGCTCGAGCTCCGCGGTCCAGCGCGCATTCAGGCGATCGGCCGCCAGCGGCAGCTGCCCCGCATAGGCGTCGGCCACGTGCTGGCGGGCGGCTAGCCGCGCATTGCGTGTGGCCGCTTCGAGCAACCACAGAAAGCCGGCCGCGGCTGCCACCACCACCAGCGCCAACAGCGATAGCACGGGCCACAACGCCAGGTCGCGGCCCGTGCTGCCTGTCAAGTTGCGCCACGCGCGGGCGAGCATGCTTTGGCTCATTTCCCGCGGTAGCTGGAAAGGACTTGCTCGAGCGGCTCGCGGAGCTTCTCGAAGGATTCGGCCGTCATTCGCGACGTGAAGATCGCGCCCTGCTTTTCGCCGAGCACGAAGGCGGCCAGCTCCACCATGGGCTTGCCGCTCGAGTTCTCGAAGTCGGCCAGATAGCTCACGGCCTGCTGATCGCCGATCTTGCGCTCCTGCCAGCTATCCTCGCGGACACGGTAGTTCTTCCAAACGCCTTGAGCTTTCTTTGCGCTTTCCTCGGCCCGCTGCCGCAAGGGCTTGTCGTCGGCCTTGCGGTCCTTGACCTGGAGCGCCGTTTCCGTGTCGGCGTCAGGGTCGAGGACGATCAGGACGAGTCGATCCTCGTCGTTGGGCGCGTGGAGCTGGGCGAACAACCAGCCGCTGGGGGCTGCGATCGAGACGCCGAGCTTCTCGTCCTGGAACTTCACCGGCTCGCCTGGCGGCAGTTCGAGGATCGAAGTTAGCTCGCCGATCACCCCTTCGGCCGTGAACTTGACGAGGTAGCGGTGCTCATCCGCCGTGAACCAGAAGTTCTGGCCGATGTTCATCTTGACCGGCCAACACTCGAATTCGCCCGCCGGCGTTGTCACCTTTTCCTTCGCGTCGACCGTGAGTTCGATGGGGATCAGACCCGAGCCGAAGCTGGCGAAGACGTTGAGCGTCCCTTTGAAACCCTCCGCCAGCGGCAGGCAGCGCATGACGAACACGGCCTGTTCGTTGTCGTAGACCTGTACAGCGAGGTTGGTGGTCCGTTTCTGGTCCTTGCCGCCGGCGTTCGATTCGATTTGCACCTTGCCGTCCTCATAGACGGCCGTGGTTGTGCCGAGCAGCGTGTGCTTGAAGACGCTCTTGAACGGGGCGAGCGTCTTGGCGTCGGCCCACACGCGGCTCGCCCCCTGGTTGTTGCCGCCGGCGGCGATGAACCGCCGCGTAGTGAACTCCCAGGCAGCCTTGTCGTCGAACTTGCTCTCTTGCACGCCCCAGGTAAAGGAGCCCACCTCGAGGCCGCCCGGCAAGCGGATCGCAAGCTGCTGCGCTTCACCGTTCTTCCAGGGGGCGGCCTGCAGCTCGAATTCCGGCGGCAACTGCTGCCGCGCCTTAGCCACGAGTTCGCGCTCTTCTGAGAAGTCGGCGATCAATTTCCGCAGCAGGTCGGCGGCCTCCTTGTCGTGGCCCTTCTTCTTCTGGCACATCGCCAGGCGGAACGTCGCTTGGGCGGCTTCGGCCCGAGCTTCCTTGAACCGCTCGAGCACCTGGGTGTAGAGCTTGATGGCCTCGTCCAGATTGCCTTCGGTCTCCTCGGCGTAGATCGCCTTTTCAAGCAAGTCCGAAGCGCCGGCGGCCTGGGCCGGCTGGACCGCCAGGCACAGTAGCGCGAGCAGCAAGAACCCCAACAAACGCGTAGCCATGACATGATCTCCCGTGCAAGTTAGATGGTGATCGCCCCCTCGGCACGGTTCAAGAGTACGGGGGCCATGTTACCGGGGCGCTACGCCGGGATTCCCGGACCGACCTTTGTGCTCCGAGAAAAAGAGGCCGTTTCTCGCCAAGGCGCAAAGCCCGCCAAGAACTCCTTTGCGAACTCTGCGTCTTGGCGAGAAACAAAGCAATCTGAGACGTGTCAGCCGCGAGGCTTGTCGGTCAGCCGGTAGACGCGGCGGGCGTTTTCGGAGAAGAGCTTGCGCTGGTCGGCCGCCGGGCGATCGGCCACGACCTGGCGCAAGGCGGCGCACCACTCGCCCAGGCTGGCGGCGAGCGTACAAACGGGCCAGTCGCCGCCAAAGATCAGGCTGTCGGGGCCGAAGGCGGTCGACACGTGGTCGACCACCGGCCGCAGATCCTCGGGCTGCCAGCGACGCCCCTTGAAGACCCCTACGAAGCCGGAGACCTTGCAGACGACGTTCGGCCGCTTGGCAACGTCGTCGATTCCACGCCGCCAGCCGTCGAGATCGGCTGCCTGCACTTCCGGGTTGCCGCAGTGGTCGAGAATGAAGCTCGTGTCGGGACATAGGGCAACCAGCCGGGCGATCTCCGGCAAGTCGGCCGCCTTGACGCAGAGGTCGAAGCTCAGGCCGCGCTTCCCCAGCGCGCGAACTCCGTCCACGAACGCGTCGGCCAGGAAGTAGCTCGGCGGCGTCTGCCCGCTGTGCAGCACTTGGCGGATCCCTTTGACGCGCGGCTCCTGCGCGAAGTTCGCCAGGTAGTCGGCGAACTTGGGGTCCGCCGGGCGGCCGCCGAGCACGGCGGCGACCATCGGGTTGTCGGGCCGGTCGCAGAGCGCGAGCACGTAGCGGGCTTCGTCCAGCAGTTGCTCGGGGGCGACGTCGACCTCCATGTAGACCGTCTGCACCACGTTCTGCCCCTGGGACGCGGCCAGGTAGTCGCTCATCACATAGTTGCGGTTGAGCTCCGGCGCGCCGCCGAGCCACGGCAGCCGCAGCTTCTCGAGATCCCATAGATGCTGGTGCGTATCGACAAGCTCGAGCATGTTCGGCTCCGCGGCGGCGAGGGAACGCGACCACCCCGCGGCGAGCGCCGCCGCGCCAGCGGCCGCCTGTAGGAAGGTGCGACGATCGGGGAGAGAGGGGGCGCGTGTGGTGGCGTTCATCGTTGTTCCCCTGTGGTGGTTGGCGGTTCGACCTCGGCCACGAAGAAAGCAGACTGGGACAGGCCAGCTCCAACTCCTTGCCGGTGCATTTTACCGTCAGGCGAGAGGTCTGTCGCCGCACTCGCCCAGGCGCGTGCTCACGACCGACAAAAAGGCATCGAGCTGCTCAGCCATTCGCACAACGGCCAAGCGGTCTGTGACGAACGCAACCTTCAGCGACGCCGGACCGGATAAGGTCATGCTATCGACTTGAAACGTGCGCTCGAGGTTCTCCGCCCAGCCATCCCAGGGATAGGACATCTCACACTGAACGAGAACGTCGCAGCTCGAGGTCGCGCCCTCGAGAACACCGCCCAACCAGATTCGACACGCCAGCGAGATTGCCTCGTACCCATCGAGGGAAGCGGTCGCAGTCTCCGCCTCGTTGGCCAAGAGCGCCCTGCGAAATTCGACGATCGAATCTAGAGAACACTCGTCGCGCATCGCGCCGCAAAAACTCCCGGCCTCCACGCGAGCTTCGAAGTAAACAAGGCCCATCGGCTTGCCTTCGCACACCTCACCGTCCACCTGATACGGATCGATCACGATCGAGGTCGGCGAATAGGGCGGAGGAGGCGGCCCGCCGCGCGGCGGCGGTAGACGCCGCAGGAGGGGAACTCCGCAAACGCCCCACGACGATCCCTCGATACGGATTTCCATCTGTCTGTCGCCTGCGTTGGTTGGTTGTTATGCGGGCAGCCGATCCGGGCAGCCGAAATCCGCTTGGGCACTCTCGGCCCGCGCGTTCCCTATTCTTAGTCGGGGATCCCCCAAAATGACCCCAGTTCACCTTTGTGCAGAAGGGTGTAACGGGCTTCGAGTGCCTTTTGTGCCTCGGGTGAGAGGTCGTTTGCCACAACGATGGAGTCAAGATCGTATTGGCATAGCGCCCGGGCTGTTTCCGCCGACAAGGAGCCCGGCATTGGGTGCACGCCCTCCGTAACGACGCCAATGCTATAGCCGGCTTGCCCGGTCAACTTGTTGCGCGCACCATGCATTACAACGCGAGGCGACGGAAAACCGTCGGCCCTGAGCCGAGGTTCGATGTCCTTGGCAATCGCGTCGCGCTTGGCCTGGATCTCCGGCGGATACCGAAAATCAGTCAGCGAGTAGTAGACATAGTTCGCCCCAAATCCGAGCACCGCCGCGACGAAGGGAAGGGCGATCAGCAGGCGACGAAGGGAGAAGCGCGGCGATCGCATAGCGGTCTTCTTCGCAAAGCAGTGCGGTCTGTGGTGGTCAGGGGAACAATGGGCTAAGCCTGATCACGGCGATGACGATGAGAATCAGCGCCCAGCGATAGGGGCGGCCGAAGAAAATGCCGATTCCGGCGCCCGCAAGGGCAGCGCCGCCCAGGCACATGGCGGCACTAAGGAACAAGCCGGGGTCGCGCTCGGTGAGAATCAGTGTCGCTAGAATTCCCAGCCCCAGGCCGATCAAACAGGTCCCAAGAATGCCTCGTCGAACCGACGTGCTGGAGCGTGCTCTAGGGTCCATGCCACTGCCTAATGTGCGGCGTGAGGAAGAGAGCTTGGTCAGATGTTAGTGGGCTTCAATGTGGGTCGCCGGACCCGGTGGGTTTGGCGGTTTGGCGATGTCGGATTCGCCAGACAACGCGGCGCGCCGCGAACCCAGCGCCAACCATCAGCACCAGGAACGCCGGCAGCAATCGCTCATTGACCTGCCGCTCTCTCCCCACGAGCCAGGGGAAGTATTCGACTGGCCGCCAGAGGCCCAGGCAAGCAGTACCGAACGCCGCTGAGCCCGTCAGGAAGAGCGTTAGGGACAGGTATGGATTGAGTCGCATGCCCAATTCTCGCATCCGACCGGACAGCTTGCCAGAGCACGGCTTCAAGCGCAGAAAGCAGGGCGGATCGGCCAAGGCCGCCGAAAACGATGTCGTCAGGAAAGGAGTGCCGCCAAAGCGATCAAGATCGGCGCATCGCCGCGCGGCGCCGCGCCGCCGCATAGCCCTTCCTTTGCGCCGGCTGTTAGGATGGTGGGCGTGAGAGTGCCCGATGCCCGGCCTGTTCAGCCAGAGCCCCTGAGGCCGCTATGAGTCCGGCCCAATACCGATTTCTTGTTCGACGAATCGCTCCCCTGGCGGGCAGCCTATTGCTAGCGCTGTTGGTCGGCCTTTGGTTGATTCATTGGGGTGGCCAGCGCTGGCCGAACTTCGATGGAGCCATTGCCTGGTCCATTGGTATCTTTTTGGTGGAATGGGCTGTGATCTGCCTGGCCTTCCCCGTGATCGTCTACGTGAAGTTCGTGCGGCACTTCCGTCGTTAGGCAAGCATTGGCCGCAACGATGCTGATGGCCTCGGCAACCGAGAGCCCGTAGCTGGCTCCAGCTCCGCCGGCTGTTACGATGGGCGACATGAAACTGAAAGCGCGGTTATGGCTCGCTTCGACTTTTTAGTCGTCGCCCTGGTCGGCCTGAGCCTGCACCCAAACGGGTACGGCGCTGCAGTCGGCTGCGCTGTGGGCGGTTTCATTGCGCTGAGGATACTGCCCACAAACTGAGCCGTGGGGGAACATCGTCGCCCTTAGCGGCATGGTTGCGGGCATGGCGCTTGGGTGGTGCCTTCAGCACCTCGTCATCAAGTGGCCCCGCCCATCGGATTCTCCTTGACCGTCTGGCAAACTGTATCACTACCTACCCACCGCCGACCCGCGTGCAATTCTGGCGATGATCGGGTAGTCTTGCGGTGTGACCGGACGCGGGGCGGCTTGACTAGCCCGCCTTTACGGCGTTTAGGAGCTGGGCCGTTGCACTCTGAACCTTCAACCGACACGCCCCGGCCCCACCGGATTCGACTGCGAGTCGTCCCCGTTGTGGCGCTGTGCCTATTCGGTATCCTGGGGTGGTCCTTGGTTGCCGGCATCTTCCTAACTGCGAACATGGCCGGGTCAATTTGGACTGGTCGGCGGTTGATTTGGACTGATCGGGGGCTGACCCTTGTCTCGCCGCCCAGATTTGACACGCTGGACTTAGTCACGGCGCTTTGGACGATCTCTGGTGGTTGTTGTCTGTTTGTGGCGGCCCGCCTGTGTTGGAAGGGCCGTTGGCGCGCTGCGGTTACGGCCATGGCGTTGTTCATGGCGGGGTTCACGGTCGTATTTGCACTGCTCGGCTAGCCCAGGGCATCTCCGCCTGCTCACCTTGCCGCCGCTGATGCGACGGGCGATTCTGGCGCTGGTGGAGTGATGCCGTGCGAGCCCCTGGCAATAGGCTGGCCTTTCCCGTGATCGTCTACTTGAAGCTGCGGCGGTACTTCGGTCGCTAGGCAGCACTGGTGGTGAAGATGCCGATCAGCAAAGCGGCCGGGCAAGTCGTTCGAACCACAGATGGGTTTATCGCCCAGGTCACTGGGGCTCGTCGAATCTCCGCAGAGCAGCGCCCACATCCGTTGTTGGAGGTTCGGATCACCCACCGCTTTCCCACCAGCCTCATTGCCTTGCGAACGAGCCAATGAGGATTCGTTTTCGTTTCACTCTTCGCGCCCTGTTCGTGGTCAGCACGTTGGCAACTCTGGGCATTGGGTATTGGGTGAGGTGGGCCGACGAGCGAAACCAAGTGCGCCTGCGGGAGCAGGCCACAGACTTGGCGCGCGCCTACTCCCTAGTTTCGGGGTCGTCGTATGACGGCCGCTCCTATCACTTTTGGATGACCGGAGGCACAATCACGCCCGAGGCCGCCCGCGCCCTCATCGCCGCCAAGCAAGTCGACTCGATCACCACGAACGCCACCATGACGGAAGAGACGCGGTCAATCTTGGCGACCGCCTATCGGACCGGCGAGAGTGGTGCGGGAGACTTTGCCTATCTACATCGTGCTCGTGCTCAGCCAGGAAGTCCGTGGCGCATTGTCCGCGGTCATGGCAGCTATCCGGTGTGCGTCTCTCAGTAGGCTCCGGATGAGAGATGTCCCGCAAGTTGCCCTGCGATTCGCGAGCCGCTCGGTCGGCGGCCGGGATCAGTTCCGCGGTCCGAGCGGGCAGCTAGAATGGCGGGCATGAGACGGCTCCAATTCACGATGCGCAATTTGTTGCTTGCCTGTGCCATCATCGGGGCGTTGGTTTGGTTCGGGCTGCGCGCGAAGGAGTACCGCGAGATGGCCCGGCATCTTCGTGAGCAAGAGGAAGTGTTGGAAAAAATCGAAGCTGCGAATTGGGATCTCGCGGCTGACAACGATCGGTTGCGAGAGAAGTTGCTGCAAGCAGGCCTGGACCCGACGGAACCGTAGGTTGGCTCGCACGAGCAAGCGAAGGAAAGCACCGGCGGAATCTGATGAACGGTCATGTCGTTTCACGTCGCCAAGTTGCGTTTCTCGACGACGAGTGACCTCCCCAAGTCTGTGGCGCTGTCGTGAAGCCCGCGTCGTTCACGAGTGTTCGCCCGTGGCAGGTGTAACGACCTCCGGATTGACCACATTCTCCGGCCGCCGTCCCTCGAGTCGGTCGATCACCTGCTGGCAGACGCGCGTTCGCAGGTTGGCCAGCGACTCGCTGGAGACGAAGGCCGCATGCGGCGTGACGATTACCCGCGGATCGTTCCAGGGGGGCACGCTCAGGTCCGGCGGCTCCGGGTCTTGCACGTCGAGCCCGGCGCCGGCCAGCTTGTTGGCGGCGAGCGCCGCTGCGAGCGCGGCGTTGTCGATCAGGCCGCCACGGGCCGTGTTGATGAGGTAAGCCGTGGGCTTCATGAGCGCGAGCTGCGGTGCGCCGATCAGGTGCTTCGTGGCTGGCGTCATCGGCAGGTGGAGCGACACGTAGTCGCTCTCCCGCAACACGTCGTCGAGACTCGGCCGCCACTCGATGCCTGGATCACTGCGCGGCGTGCGGCTGGTGGCGATCACGCGCAGGCCGAGCGCCTGCGCCTTGCGGGCGACGAGTCGGCCGATGTTCCCCAGCCCCACGAGCCCCAGCGTTTGCCCTTCGATGCGGGCGATCGGCATCCATGCCCGCAGATCGTAGCGCCCTACGCGGCAATCGTGGTGATAGTAGGCGACCTTGCGCGCGAGCGACAACAGCAGGGCCAGCGTGTGTTCGGCGACTTCGATCAGGCAGTAGTCAGGCACGTTCGTGACCACGATGCCGCGGCGCGTGGCGGCCGCCACGTCGATGTTGTCGAGGCCGATGCCCAACCGCGCCACGATCCGGCAGCGCGGCGCCGCGGCGATCACGGCCTCGGGCACCTTGGCCCAGTTGGTCATGATCGCGTCGGCTTCCGCCGCGGCGCGAGCGAGCGTTTCGACATCACTGCGTTCCGGCGCGAGCAGGCGAATGTCCTGCGCGTCGAAGGCGCGGCGCTCGAGATCAAGCTCGGGCCAGGCGTAGTCGGTAATCAACACGGTGTAACGAGGCATGCGGGTCTCGAAGAGGGTGTCGAAACGGCCAAGCTGCGATTACAAGCGGCGCAGATAGCTGATCGCCTGGGTGATCTCGTTTACGGGATCGTCGCTTTGCGTGCGCTCGATGGTGAAGAACCCCCGGTAGCCGCGCTCTTCGAGCGCGCCGAGCAAGGCCGGAAAGTCGGCGGAGCCGCGGCCAAGTTGCACCTCGAGCCCACGCCCGCGGGCGGTGTCGCGCACGCCATCGTGGGCGTGAACGTGGAAGATGTGTGCGCCGAGGGCGGCCACCGCCTCGTCTGGGCGGAAGCCGTTTACGATGAGGTTGCCGGGGTTCAGGTCGACGCCGATACTCCCCTCAGGCAGCTCGGCGACGAGTTTGGCGAGGTCGGCCCCCGACTCACTCCCGGTTTCGGCCAGCAGCAAGGCGCCAATTTGATGGCTCGCCCGCCCCAGGTCGGCCAGGGCTTCGAGCATCCATTGCCAGCCGGGGGCCTCGGGCCCGGCGCCGGCAAAGCCGACCGAGTTGACCACGAACGGGGCCCCCAGATCATGGGCCAGCCGCATGGCGTCCTTGGTGGCGGCCACTCGCCGCTCCAAATCCTCAGCCACGTCATACCCGCGGCGGGTTTGGAAGCGGACGGCGCAGACCCGCAGGTTCAGGTCTTCCAAGAGTTTGCGGATTTGGCGGAGGCCGGTTTGTCCGAGGGCGCCGGGTTTGAGTTCTCCGCGGGCGTCGACTTCGACCCCCTGGGCCCCCAAACGTGCGGCGGTATGCAAGGCTTGTTTAAGCGGTTGCCGCAGGCTGGCGAGCTGAATGCCGATCTTGAGTTCTGGCACGGCTAGCAAAAGGCTCCAGGAAAGACGGTCGCCGCATCCCTCGCCCCTGCCCCCCTCCCGGCAACTTGCAGACAGCCATGGCGATCGCGTCGAGCTTGCTCATTGTAACGATCCTGTCGACCGCGCCCAACGTGGAGCGGCCGGCCGGCGCCGAGGCGGTCTTCGAGTGCGACTTCGGCGAGGACTGGGACCGCAACTACGATCTCTGGCCCGATGGCTGGGAGCGCAAACGCGGGCTCGGCTTTCCTGCCTACGTGCCCTGCAAGATCTTCCCGGAAGACCCGCAGGCCAACCGCGAGCTCACGATGCAGCTCAATGGCGCGGGGGCGCTGGCGCAGAGCCCGCAAGCGCCGATCGATCCGGCGTTCGCCTATGTGCTGCAGGTCCGCGTTAAGACGACCGCCGTGCGCGCGGGGCATGCCTTCGTCTCGATCGAGTTTCGCGGCCCGGCGCACGGCAAGTCGCCGGGCGAGGTCCTGGCCCATCACGACTCGCAGTTCGTCCGCAGCGAAGAATGGACGACCTGCGTCGTAGGGCCGGTGACGCCGCCGGAAAACGCGACCACGGCCGTCATCGGGCTGCACCTGGCGCCGGCCGATTCCACGGAACTCTCCGGAACGGCTTCGTTCGCCGACGTTTGGCTCGGCCGGCTGCCGCGCATCGAACTCGACACCGGCAGCCTGAACAATGTCTTCACCGACCGCGAACGCGTGCAGGTGCGGTGCCGGATTTCCGGGCTGCGCACGCTCACGTCGGTCGCCTTCCAACTCGAAGACGTAAACGGAAAAACGCTGGCCGAGGCCGAGCAGCCGCTGCGGCGCGATGCGCCGCTCGTGATGCCGGTCTCCGCGCGCGAGCATGGGCGGCCTTCGGAATTCTCCGCGATGAGCGCCACCTGGCGGCCGCCGCTCGATCGCGTGGGCTTTTACCGCGTGCGGGCCACGGTGCAAAACGAAGAGCGCGGCTCCTACGGGCGCGAGCTCACGCTCGTGCTGGCGGCGCCTGCCCGCGCGCCGCAACAGGGGGAGTTTGGGTGGGTGCTGCAATCGATCGAGGCGCCGCTGCCGGCCGACGCCCTCTCCTCCGTACTGCGGCAGGCGGGCATCAACTGGGTGAAGGCGCCGGCCTGGCGACACGAACGCAAGGGCGAGCATCTGGAAGCCCTCGCACGGCTGGCCGAGCGGCTCGGCCGCGAACGGATTGAAGTGGTGGCGGTGCTCGACGAGCCGCCTCCGGAGTTGCGGCCGCACCTGGCCGACGCCGACCATCCGGTGGCGGCCGACATGTTCTCCACGCCCACCGAGCTGTGGTATCCCTCGCTCGAGCCAACGCTCGCGCGGCTGGCGCTCAAGATTCACTGGTGGCAGCTTGGCACCGACGACGACGCCAGCTTCGTGGGCTACCCCGAGATGGCCGCCACGCTCAAGCGCGTGCAAACGGCCCTCGGCCGCTTTGGACAGCATTTGAACGTGGGCGTGGCTTGGCGCTATCTGGCGGGGCCGCCGAGCGCGGATTCCTCGCAGTTCATCACGCTCTCGGCCGGCCCCGCGCTTACGGCCGACGAGCTCAACGCCTACTTGCCCACGTCGGCGCCGGCGGGCATTGCCCGCTGGGCTCTGCTGGATGCACTTCCTCCCAGCGAGTATGAGCTCCCGGAGCGGATTGCCGACCTCGTGCAGTGCATGGCGGCGGCGCGGCGGAGCGGGGCCGAGGGAGTGTTTATGCGGCGGCCGTTCGACCGGCAGCGAGGGTTGATGCAGCCCGACGGCTCGCCCGGCGAGCTCTTCTTGCCGTGGCGAACGACGGCGCTTGCGCTGGCTGGCAAACAGTCAGCCGGGCAGTTGCAACTCGAAGGGGACAGCCGCAACGAGGTGTTCGGCGCCGACGGCGAGGCCGTAGCCGTTGTGTGGCGCGCACAGCCTGGCGAGGAGTCGGCCTATCTCGGCGAGTCGCCGGTGCAGCGCGACGTATGGGGGCACGAGCAGCCGATGGCCCGCGATCCGGCCGGCAACCACCGCTTCACGGTCGGACCCGTGCCCACGTTGCTCAGCGGCCTCGACGAGCCCCTGGTCCGCTGGCAAATCGGCGTGCAGCTCGAGCCGGCGCAGTTGCCCAGCGTGGTGCGGCGGCCGCAGCGGGTGTCGCTGCGGCTGACGAATCCGTTCCCGCAGGGCATCGTCGGCAGCGTGCGCGTGATCGCGCCGCCGCAATGGATCGTGCAGCCTGACACGCGCGAGTTTCAACTGCAAGCGGGCGAAACGCAGAGCCTGCCACTCGACGTGCGGCTGCCGGCCGACGTGACGCTCGGCGAGCACCCCCTGCAGTTCGACGTGCAGCTTTCGGCCGCTCGTCGTTACGAGTTCCGCATGCACCGCAGCCTAAGCGTGGGGGCTGACGAGCTGCGGATCGAGGCCTACACGCGGCTGACAGCCGACGGCGACCTCGAGGTCGAGCAACACATCGTAAGCTCGGCCGATCGCCCGCTGGGGCTCGAATGCTTTCTCTACGCCCCGGACCGCAAGCGCGTGCGGAGCTTCGTGCGAGTGCGCGAAGGAGAGGATGTGCGGACCTACCGGCTGCCCAACGGCGCCGAGCTGATCGGCAAGCAGCTTTGGTTGCGGGCGGAGGAGCAGCACGGCGACCGGGTGTTCAACGTGCGCTTCTTGGCGCGGTAGAGCGGTCCTCGACAAAGGCTCTCCGCGAAGGGCAGACGCTCTACAATTCTCCCTCCAGAATCTTGGTCCATCCCGTGAAGAACGCGCACGACCTCCAAAGCCTCCGAAGCGTCGCGGTAAAAGACCAAGTGGTTGGGAAACCCGCGAATCCGCCACACGCGGACCTCCGTGAGACTCTTCAAACCGAGAAGCGTTCCGATTTCCGGCGACTGCGAAAGAAACTCGAAGGTAGCTTCCGCCGCTGAATAGAAACGCACACTCGCCGCGGGGCTGCGGGGGAAAAGGTAGGCCGCTTCGCGATCGAGGTCTGCATCGGCCGCCGGGAGCACTCGGACCGATTTCATGAACCGCCGACTTGGGGCTGCCGCTTGAGAATTGCTTGACGTTTTGCTTCCCAGTATTCCGGCGTCACTGGGATCGGCGGCCCGCTCTCCAAGCCCTCTTTCAGCAGACGTTCGAGCTCGGCGCGGGCGCGCTGCTTCTGGTCGGCCTGAACGAGTTGGCCCACATAGTCGCTGGGACTGGCGTACTGCCCCGAGGCCACCCGCTCCAGGACGAACTGGTGGAGCTCCTCAGGAAGCGACAACGGCAGATTGGTGGGTTTGGCGTCCATTAAGTCCATCCTACCTTGAACGCTTGGCCGAGAGTAGCAAGAGCGCCCCCGGGCGTCGGCCCCGTGATTCGAGACAGCTTCCTGCTACTTCACCACGAAGTTGACCAACCGGCCCGGCACCACGACCTCTTTTACGATCGTCTTGCCTTCCAGATGCGGCGCCACCTTTTCATCTGCGCGGGCGGCCGCTAGGGCGTCGGCCTGAGACACGTCGGCCGGCACGACGATCTTGCTGCGCAACTTGCCGTTCACTTGCACGGGCAGCTCGATCGATGAGGAACGGACCAGCTCGGGATCATGTTCGGGCCAAGGCTCGTAGGCCAGCGTGTCCTTTCCGCCGAGAAGCTGCCACAGCTCTTCGGCGATGTGCGGGGCCATGGGTGAGAGCAAGAGCACAAGCCCGCGCATTGCCGCGATCGGCCGCACCTCTTGCTTGGTGTAGAAGTTGGTGAACTCCATCAGCTTGGCGATGGCGGTGTTGAACGACATCTTCTCGAGGTCGCCCGTCACGCCCTGGATGGTGCGGTGGAGCACGCGGTTTTGCTCCTCGGTCGGCGCAACGTCTTGCACCGTATCGTTCAGCTCGAGTTCGTCGAGCCGATCGTTGACGATCAGCCGCCAGACGCGGTCGAGAAAGCCGCGGACGCCGCTCACGCCGTCGGTGCTCCACGGCTTGGTGGCTTCGAGCGGGCCCATGAACATCTCGTAGAGCCGCAAGGAATCGGCCCCGTGGTCCTGCACGACCTCGTCCGGGTTGACCACGTTCCCCCGACTCTTCGACATCTTGTAGGCCCGGCTCTCGAGGCGGATCGCCGGGTCGGCTGAGAGGACGAAGCCCTCACCTTTCTTCTCGGCTTGCTGCGCCGGCACGCGGACCGCCTTGAGCTTGGCGCCGTCGGCCTTGGCCAGCGGCTCGCCTTCGGCGTTCTGCTTCACGTCCGCTGAACTCACCCACTGGCCGCCTTCGGTCTGGTAGCCGGTGATCTCCATCTCGCCCAGGATCATGCCCTGGTTCACGAGCTTCTGAAACGGTTCGAGCGTCGTCACGTGGCCGCGGTCGTAGAGCACCTTGTGCCAGAAGCGGGCATAGAGCAGATGGAGCACGGCATGCTCCGCGCCGCCGACATACAGATCGACCGGCATCCAGGCCTTTTCGACCTCGGGATCGATCAGCCGAGTGTCGTTCTTGGGGTCGAGGAACCGCAGGTAGTACCAGCAGGAGCCGGCCCACTGCGGCATCGTGTTCGTCTCGCGCTTGTAGCGCACCCCGTCGATCACGGGGTATAGCCAATCCTCGGGCGCTTTATCGAGCGGCGGCTCCGGCGTGTTGTGCGGTTTGAACTCCATGGCCGCCGGCAGATCGACCGGCAGCTTGTCGGCCGGAATCGCCTTGAGTAGACCATTGGGCTGACCGTTCTTGTCGAGCTCGTGCAGGATCGGGAACGGCTCGCCCCAAAAGTGCTGCCGGCTAAAGAGCCAGTCGCGGAGCTTATAGTTCACCGCGGCGCGGGCGAGGCCGGCCGTGGCCAGGTCGGCGGTGATCTTCTGCTTGAACTCGGCGGTCGGCAAGCCGTCGTACGTGCCCGAGTTGATGGCGACGCCATGTTCGCAGAACGGGGACTTGCCAGCTAAGACCTGATTGCGGTCGGCGCTCGAACTCTTGCCGGGATCGACGACTGCCGTGATCGGCAGTTTGAACTGCACGGCGAACTCATAGTCGCGCTCGTCGTGCGCCGGCACGGCCATGATGGCCCCGGTTCCGTAGCTCGCCAGCACGTAGTCGGCCACCCAAATCGGCACGGGCGCCCCGCTGGCCGGGTTGGTGGCATAGCTGCCGGTGAATACGCCGGTCTTCTCCTTGGCCAGGTCCGTGCGGTCAAGATCGCTCTTGCGGGCGGCCTGCTCGCAGTAGGCCGTTACGGCGGCCTTCTGCTGCGCGGTAGTCAGCCGCTCCACGAGCGGATGCTCGGGGGCGATGACCATGTAAGTCGCGCCGAAGAGCGTGTCGGGACGAGTGGTGTAGATCCGCAGGACATCAGAGCCCGGCTTCGATGGATAGCCTGCCTTCTGCCGCGCGGCCTTCCAGCCGTCGAAGGTAGGGTGCGTCAAGCGAAGCGCAGACGCACCATCCGTCGCAGCGGAAGCCACTGCCCCTTCGTCAAGGAAGAAATCGACCTCGGCCCCCGTGCTCCGCCCAATCCAATTGCGCTGCAGCGCCTTGATGCTCTCGCTCCAGTCGAGCCCCTCGAGGTCGCGCTCGAGCCGATCGGCATAGGCGGTGATGCGGAGCATCCACTGCCGCAGCGGCAGCCGCACCACGGGATGCCCGCCGCGCTCACTGACGCCGCCGATCACCTCTTCATTAGCCAGCACCGTGCCAAGCGCAGGGCACCAATTGACTGGCGCCTCGAGCTGATAGGCCAGGCGGTGCTCGTCCTGGTAGCGACGAACGGCTTCCGTGCCCGCGCCCTGCACGTCGGCCGGGATCGGCAGCTCGGCGATCGGCCGGCCGCGATCGGCCTGCGCGTCGTACCAGGTGTCGAAAAGCTGCAAGAAGATCCACTGGGTCCAGCGGAAGTAAGCCACGTCGGTGGTGGCCAGCTCACGGTCCCAGTCGTAGCTGAAGCCCAGCATCTTGAGCTGGCGGCGGAAGGTGCCGATGTTCTTCTCGGTCGTCACCCGCGGCGGCGTGCCGGTGCGCTTGGCGTGCTGCTCGGCAGGGAGCCCGAAGGCGTCGTAGCCCATCGGGTGGATCACTGAGCGGCCGCGCATCCGCAAGAACCGCGAGACGATGTCGGTCGCCGTGTACCCTTCGGGATGGCCGACGTGCAGGCCGTCGCCGCTGGGATACGGAAACATGTCGAGCACGTAGGCCTTGGGCCCCTTGGGCAGCCGCGGCGCGGCAAAGGTCCGCCGCTCCTCCCAGAACTGCTGCCACTTCGGTTCGATGACGGCCGGATTATAGCGAGGCATGAAAACGCAAGACTTTGCAGGACAAGCGGTTGAGACGCAAATCCGCACTCGGGCGGCGGGAAGTGGGAATTGTAATCGCGCTGGCAGTCGCCAGCAAACTGCAGGCTTCCGGTTGAGCTTCGCGGCGATCCATTGCCTTTCGCCAGCGGGGCTGCCTCGCCCCCCTCGCGGGCGACCGCAAAAGTCTGTGCCGCTCAAGACGTTGGGGCAGCTAGCCAAAAAAACCAAGAAATTTGACAATGGGGGCGGAGTCGCCATACTGGTCGGTTGCAGTTCTTATCCTAGCGGCGATCGTCGCCGCGTATTTTGCTCGGGCCTGCCGGCCGCCCTATCGACTCATGCGGAGTTCGCTCATGGCCACTTCTTCCCACCGCTCGGCTTTCACGCTCGTTGAGTTGCTGGTGGTAATCGCCATCATTGGCATCCTGATCGCCCTCTTGTTGCCGGCGGTGCAGTCTGCCCGCGAAGCCGCTCGGCGAACGCAATGCACGAACCACCAAAAGCAGTTGGCGTTGTCGGCCCATACCCATCATGACGTCCAAAAGCATCTGCCTGCCGGTGGCTGGGGCTGGGCCTGGGTCGGCGATCCCGACCAGGGCTTCGGCCGTACGCAGCCAGGGGGTTGGGTGTACAACAGCCTGCCCTACATGGAGCAGCAGGCCCTGCACGATTTGGGCAAAGGTATGGGGGCGACACAGAAACGCGCTGCCGCGCTGCAACTGACCCTGACGCCGGTGGCGGCCTTCAACTGTCCCACACGGCGGCAACCCAAACTGTTTCCCAAAGTCTGGAGCCCCGAGACGTTTACGGCCCGCAACGCCGACAATACCGCCCCGGGCCAGGGCAAATCAGCCCGCACCGACTACGCGGTCAATTACGGCGACAACCCGTCGAACAACCACGTCGACGGCCCAAGTTCGATTGCCGAAGGAATCAAGCCGACTTACGATCCGGGCATTGAGGGGCGTGGCGTTTGTTATGCCCTGAGCACGATCCGCTTTGGCGACATTACCGACGGCACGAGCAACACGCTCTATGTGTCTGAGAAATACCTGAACCCAGACAACTATGAAACGGGCATGGACGCGGCCGACAACGAGGGGATGTACACCGGTTGCAACAACGACAGCGCCCGCGTGACCTATTTGCAGCCCCTGCCCGATCGACCGGGCGTGCAGAATTTCGAACTGTTTGGCAGCGCTCACGCTTCAGGGCTGATCGGCGCCATGTGCGACGGTTCGGTGCGGACCTTTCCGTACACCATCGATCAGATCGTCTGGCGGGCGATCGGCGCCCGCGAAGACGGCACGGCGGTCTCGATTCCACAGTAGCCGGACGAGGAGGGGCGGGTGAGTCGGCGTCTTGGGGCGCCGACTTCGAGTCGCCAATACAAAAACGTTCAAGAAATTTGACATTGCGGTTGCGGTCGCCATACTAGCGGTGCCTTTTCGCTGGTAAGGCGTTCGCCTGCGCTCAGCCCGTCTGGACCATCCGACTACTCATTTCGCCCGGTCAAGGAACAGGTCTTCATGTTCGACCATCGTCGCTCCCGCTCCGCCTTCACGCTCGTGGAACTGCTGGTCGTGATCGCGATCATCGGCATCTTGATCGCACTCTTGCTGCCGGCCGTGCAGGCGGCGCGCGAGGCCGCCCGGCGGACGCAATGCACCAACAACCTCAAGCAGTTGGGCCTTTCGGCCCACGTGCACTCGGATGTGAACAAGCACTTCCCCACGGGTGGTTGGGGCTGGAACTGGATCGGCGATCCAAATCGAGGCTTCGGCCGCCAGCAGCCGGGCGCCTATCTCTACAATTTGCTCCCCTACATGGAGCAGCAAAGCCTTCATGATCAAGGGAAAGGCTTGACCGGCCAAGCGGCCAAGCAGGCCACGCTGGTCGTGCTGCAGACGCCAGTTCAATTCATCAACTGCCCCACGCGGCGGCGCTCCACGCTGTACAAGAATGCGATCAACTTCACGCCGGCGAATGGCCTCTTTTCGCCCACGCTGGTGCGGACGGACTACGCCGCCAACTGCGGCAGCCAGAATTCGTGTGAGATCAGCGGCGGGCCCTCGTCGTACGCCGATGGCGATCGTCCAGGCTATGCCTGGAGCGACGCTGGCATCAATGGCGTGATGTACATCGTGAGCCAGATCCGGCCCGGCGACATTCTCGACGGGACGAGCAACACCATGCTGATCGGCGAGAAGTACCTGCAGCCGGAACTGTACGAAACGGGAGACAACCCTGCCGACAACGAGTGTGCGTACACCGGCTACAACAACGATGTCTACCGCAACACCAACCGCAGCAACACGCCCCGGCAGGACACTCCGGGTCTGAACATCGGCTGTGGTTTTGGGTCGCCGCACCAAGCGGGCTACCTGGCCGTCTTCTGTGACGGCTCGGTGCATTCCATTCCGTACACGATCGACCCTGTGGTCCACGAGAATCTTGGCAACCGCGAAGACCAGCAGCCGACGCCGCTCGGGAACCTGTAAGAAACTCCTTGCGGAATCCTGGCGGGTCTGACGTTGGGGTCTTGCTCGCCGGGGCGGGGGTAGGCCGCCACTCGTTCGCGATCTGCCGTTGCCGTGTCGGGCCGACCAATGGTTTTGGTCGCGATCCCATTTCGTTCTTCCCGATCCCGGTCTTCGGAGCGTTTCTGATGCCAACCGCTGTGCGAGCCTACCCTCTCTTGCTGCTTGCGCTCTTGGCGTTGTCCTCCGGTTGCACGGGGCGGCCTGCCGAGTCGACGCCAGCGGAAGACGCCGCGCGGGCGGAGCGTCTGCGTGCCGAAGGACTGAAGCAGTTCCGCGGCCAAGTGGCCAATGGAGCGACGTCCTTCGATCTGATCCGCACCTTGGCCGACGACGAGTGGATGGCCGTGCTCAAGGATCAGCCCATTGTCTCGTTGAGCATCGTCAATCGGCCTGTCACCGATGACGGCCTGGCCAACCTGGCCGGCAACACCGCGCTCAAAGAACTCTTGATGGACGGCTCCAAGATCACCGACGCCGGCATGAAATATTTGGAGACGATGCCGAACCTGGAGAACGTGTCGCTGAGCGCCGAGATCACCGACGCAGGACTCGTCCACGTTAAGGGCCTCAAGAATCTCAAGGTCATCAACCTGAGCGACAAGATCACCGACGCCGGACTCCCGCACCTCGTGGGCCTCGCGGAGTTGGAAAGCGTTGGGCCGCTCAGCACGGGCGTTACCGGCAAAGGCATCGATACGCTCGCGCCTCTGAAGAACCTGTCGGGCATCAACCTGTTCAACTCCCCCATCGCCGACGCCGACCTTGACAAGCTCGCGCAATTCCCCGAGCTCAGCCACCTCACTCTTTCCGGCACGAAGATCACCGACGCTGGCCTGCTCAAACTGGCGAAGTTGCCCAAGCTTCAGGTGCTGTTCATCACCAACGTCGCCGGCATCACCGATCAGGGCGTGCAAAAGCTGATCGAGGCCAAGCCGTCGCTCAAGGACGGCATCGTCCGCTAGTCGGTCAGGCACGGCGGCGACTTGCCCCACCGCGTTGCCCGCCCGCACCAGGCCGCTGTCGTGAACAACCGCGGTTCGCTCCACGCCTGGCCGATGCACTGCAGCCCAATCGGCAGGCCGGCCGAACTTAGTGCGATCGGGAGCGACACCGTGGGTAGGCCGGCGTAGCTCCACGGGGAGTTGAATCGTGGGTCCCCCGTCGTGTCGAGCCGGGGCGGGGCCGGCGTGGGCGTGGCCGGGCAGACGAGGGCATCGAACCGGGCCGCCAGCCGCTGGGCCTCGCGGCGGAACAGCCGCTGATGCGCAAGCGCCTCGGCATAGTCGACGCTCCGCGTCTTCAGCCCCTTCTCCAGCAGCGCGCCCAGCGAATCGCTGAACTGCCCGCGGTCGCGCTCGAACGTGCGGCGGTGGTAGAGCGCGGCTTCCACCGCCATGATCCGCGCGTGGAATTGATGCACCCGCGCGAACGAATCAGGCAGCTCGGCGTCGACGATCGTGGCGCCCGCCCCGAGAAGCCTTTCCACCGTTTGGTCAAAAGCGGCAAGCGACTCCTCGTCGGCTTCCTGCCGAAAGAATCCGCCCAGCACGCCCAGGGTGGGCCGCGTGCAAGGTGGGTGTTCCGCGACAAAGCGCCGCCAACGCTGTCGAGCGCCGCGCCCCGCCATGACTTCGGCTAATAGCTGCAAATCTTCGGCCGACCGCCCCAGCGGACCGGGATGGTCGAGATGAAAGCTGACCGGCACGACGCCCCGAAGGTCGAGCGCGCCGAACGTCGGCTTCGCCCCCCACACGCCGCAGTAGCTGGCAGGGCGCGTGATCGAGCCGCCGGTTTGCGAGCCGATCGCGCCCAGACACATCCCCAGCGCCACGCCCACGGCCGAGCCGCTGCTCGATCCGCCGGGGGTGTGAGAGGAGTTCCAGGGATTTCGGCTCGGCGAGGGATCGAAGCAGGCGAACTCCGTGGTGACGGTCTTCCCCAAAAAGATGGCGCCGGCGCGGCGCAACCTCTTCACCACCGGTGCATCGGCCGCGGCGACGTGCCCCGTGCGGAGCGCCGAGCCGGCGAGCGTGGGGAAGCCGGCGACGTCAAAGATATCTTTGATGCCCAGCGGAATGCCGTGCAGCGGACCGACGGGCCCTTGGTTGCTGCGCAGTTCGTCGAGTTCGCGTGCCCGTCGCCGGGCGCCCTCGGCGTCGACGACCACCCAGGCGCGATAGTCGGCCTCCCAGCGATCGATCCGCTCGAGGCAACTCTCGACCAGGTCAAGGGCCGAGAGTTCGCCGCGGTCTTGGGCCGCCAGGGCGGCGACGATGCTGGGCGCTGGCGACACTTGGCAACTCCGGCCGGGACAGGATACTCAGGGGGGACCGGCTTGCCTCGGATGAAACACCCAGCACGATCTCGACCCATGGATTGCCGCCTATCGTACCGTGCCGAACAGGTCGACCCTAGTGCCTGGCTCGCTCCCAATTGCACGGTCCTCGGCGACGTGACGATCGGCGCCGAGTCGAGCGTCTGGTTCGGCGCCGTGGTGCGGGCAGACACCGAGCCGGTGACGATCGGCCGCCGCACCAACATTCAGGACCTGTGCGTGCTCCATGCCGATCCAGGCTTCCCCTGCGTCGTCGGCGACGACGTGACGATCGGCCATGGGGCGATCGTGCATGGCGCTCGTGTGGCGGATCGCGTGATGATTGGCATGCGGGCCGTCGTGCTCAACGGCGCCCAAGTTGGCGAGCACTCGGTGATCGGCGCCGGCACGGTCGTGACCGAAGGCATGGTCGTGCCGCCGCGGTCGCTGGTGCTGGGTGTGCCGGGCAAAGTGCGGCGCGAAGTGACGCCCGAGGAGATCGCGCGGCTCGAGCGCGCTGCCCAGCACTACGCCGAGCTTGCGCGCGGTCAGCGTCCGGCCCCCGAATGACGGGAAGCCCTTTTCCGCGGGACGGGGGCCGATTGCGGGGGGGGCGCAGGCCTACTAAGCTGGCCGCGTTCCCCCTCGATTCACCCAATGCCGAGCCTACGCCGTGACTGCCCGCCCCTGGAAGCTTGCCGAAACGAACTACGGGGCCACGCGCGGGGAGCGCTTCGAGGTGGCGATGCTGCCGCTGGGGGCCACGGAGCCCCACAACCTGCACCTCCCCTACGGCACCGATTTCTACGAAGCCGAGGCGATCGCCGACCGCGTATGCGCGGCCGCTTGGGAGCGCGGCGCGCGGGTGATCTTGCTCCCCACGATCCCCTACGGCACCGAAACCAACCTGGCGGCCTTTCCGCTGGCGATGAATGTGTACCCCAGCACGCTGCTGGCGGTGATTCGCGACCTGGTGGAGTCGCTCGTGCGGCACGACATCCGCAAAGTGCTGCTGCTCAACAGCCACGGCGGCAACGATTTCAAACCGGCGCTGCGCGAACTCTATGGGCAAACGCCGGCGCACCTGTTCCTGTGCGACTGGTTCCGCTCCACGGCCGATGTGCAGCGCGAGATCTTCGAGCGCCCCGACGACCACGCCGGCGAAATGGAGACCTCGCTCGCGCTCGCGTACTTCGGCGACCTCGTGGCGAAGGACGAGGCTGGGAAGTTGTCGGCCGACGCCGGCGAAACGGCGAAATCGCGCTTCGCGGCGGTGCGGAACGGCTGGGTGTCGATTACCCGGCCCTGGCACTTGCTGACCACGAACTCAGGCTCAGGCGACCCCCACGCGGCCTCGGCGGAGAAGGGCCGTAAGCTGATGGAAGTGATCGTCGAGCGGCTGGCAGGCTTTCTCGTCGAGCTTTCGGCCGCCGAACTCGACGAGCGGTTTCCGTTCTAGCCGCTTGAACGCGAACTGCGGATTGCCGCCGAGAATCGCGCTAGATCTGGTAATTGAACTCGGGGTGCAGTTCCTCGAATTCAGCTCGCATCCGCAGCTTCGGCTTCTCGAGCACGACCGTGGTGTGCGGCTCCACCGAGCGGGTGAGCCAGACGTTTGAGCCGATCACCGAGTCATGGCCGATCACGACATGACCGCCGAGGATCGTGGCGTTGGCGTAGATCACCACGCGGTCTTCGATCGTGGGGTGCCGCTTCAACCCGCGCACCAGGTGCCCATCGGCGTCCATGGCGAAGCTCAGCGCACCCAACGTCACGCCCTGATAGAGCTTGACGTGGTCGCCGATCTCGCACGTTTCGCCGATCACCACGCCGGTGCCGTGGTCGATGAAGAAATGGCTGCCAATCTTTGCGCCCGGATGGATGTCGATGCCGGTCTTGGAATGCGCCCACTCGGTCATCATCCGCGGAATGAGCGGCACTTCGAGCTGGTGCAGCACGTGCGCCAGGCGGTACACGGTGACGGCCTCGAGCCCGGGATAGCAAAAGGTGATCTCGTCGTGCGTACGCACCGCGGGATCGCCGTCGAGCGCCGCCTGCACGTCGCGGGCGAGCACTTCGCGGAGGGCCGGCAACTCGTTGAGGAACTGAATGGCCTTGGCTTGGCCCAGCGCCTCGAAGTCGGTCACGTCGTGGCAATCGACCGAGCCCCCGGCGTCGTGCCGCAAGGCGCGGGCGATCTGGATGGTGAGCTGGTCGTGCAGACGATCGATGAGATCGCCCACGTGATAGCTCACGTTGCCGAGGTGCAGCCCTTCGCGGCGACGATAGCCCGGGTAAAGAATTTCCTTCAAATCCTCGGTGGCGGCGATCACGGCCTCATACCGCGGCAGAGGGCAGTGCCCCAAGTGGCTGATCGTGCGCTCATCGCGATAGGTCTGTACGATCCGCTCGGTGAGTTCGGGCAGCTTTTCTTTGAGGCGGAAGTCCGAGGCCATGGTTCGCTCGTGTTTCGAGAGGTTCCGCAGTCCTGCACCCGACGCGCAAACGTCAGGCTGCACGCAGCGGAAAATCGGGGGGTTACTGCCTGGGCGAGAGACGATGCTTCCGGTCAACCCGGACAGCGACAGCCAACCACAGTGCGACAGAGGATGACAGTCACGGCAGAACCCTGCAGACGGTTTGGCGAGGGACGAGAGGCGCGGCGCCAAGGTCCCATGCCGCCTGCAGGCCTGGCGCTCTGCCCAGCATCGTAGGCGTCAGAACTGGCACAATCAAGCAAGCTAGAAATCGTTTCGGTCGCCTGACGGGGCGGGAATCAGGAAAACGACTTTCGCGATCTCGCCAGGTCTAACGCTTGTTGGAATCAAGGCCGCCGTGTTCGCAGGAGGAGCTTGGTCGGCAAGCAAACAACCCATCAGAGGGGGTTCGTCGTGTTGCTTGCACCTTTACGTAAGCCCAAGTGAGGACTGGGAATAACCCTTAGGGAGGGGCTTGGGCATTTTCGTCAAAAATTCACGAAAAAGCGCTTCAAATTACCCTGAAGGGGTGGTATTCTTAGCCCGCGAAGTAGTTAAACTCCGCACATTCTCGCCAGTCTGCCTTTTCCGCAATCTTCTCCTGATCGTTCTCGATTCCGAATGCCACAATTGCTCTACACCGTAGGGCGGCGCGCAGGGTCGCAGCGCTGCCTTAGGTTGTCCGGGACCCTTTCATCCAAACTCACTCTCGCTCCCGCCCGCCGCCGCAGGGCGTCGTTTGAGCCGCTCGAACAGCGGCACCTAATGTCGGTTGCGCCGGGGGCCGAAGTCGACGAACCGGTCTACGCGATCTCGGCGCCGCCGCAGGTTCGCGGGGCAGGCTCCGCCGACACCGTTTCTCCGTCGCTCGAAGTGCTCGACGTCGCCCCGGATCCGCGCAACACCGGCGTTTCGAGCATCTCATTCAAGTTCAGCGAACCGGTCGTCGGCTTCGACCTCGCGGACTTGATCCTCGATCGGGCGTTCGACCAACAGGTCGATCTGCTGTCGGGGGCCCAAACGCTAACGTCGATCGACGGCGTTCGCTGGACCTTGAATGGGCTCTCGGGCCTGACCGCGGCCGAAGGCCTCTACACGATCACCCTGCGGCCCAACGGATCGGGCGTTCGTGATCTCGCGGGCAACTATCTGGCCGTGGGCGCGGCGGACAGTTGGATCGTCGACCGTACCGCCCCAACGATTCTGGGCGTGAGTTCGACGCCGGTCGGCTCCGCGATTGCGAGCGTCGGCCTCGTTTTCTCCGAGGCGGTGCAAAACTTCGATTTGACCGATCTGGTGTTGTCGCGCGGAGGAAGCGCCAACCTGCTGAGCGGCGCTCAGACCCTGGTGAACTCGGGCGGGTCGTTGTTCACGTTGGGCAATTTGGCCACGGTCACCGCCGCCAGCGGGCAATATACGCTCAGTCTGCGCGCCGACTCCGACGTCGTCGACGCGGCAGGCAATCGCGCCACGGGCCGCGCATTGCTGACCTGGGGATCCGACGCGCATGCACCCACCGTCGAGATCACGGAGATCCTCAACAACGCCAGCGGCGCCGTCAACTCGGTGACGTTTGCGTTTAGCGAACCGATCACCGGCTTCAATCTTTCGGATGTTCGCCTCACGCGCGGCGGCGTGAGCGTGCTGACCAGCGGTCAAACGCTGACCACCGAAGACAGTCGGATTTGGACCCTGGGCAACCTGGCGCCCGTCACGAGCGCTGTGGGAACCTATACAGTTGCTCTTTCGCCCGTCGGCACCGGCATCACTGATTTGGCCGGCAATCCGCTCGCCGCGAGCGTGAGCCGGGCCTGGACGCGAACCGTCGTCTCGGAAGGTCCGCGCGCCACGATCGTCGACGTGTCTCCCGATCCGCGCACGTCGCCCGTCAACGCCATCACGATCAACTTCGATCAGCCGGTGCAGGGCTTCACCCTCGCTGACCTCAGCCTCCGACGCAACGGCGGCGCCAACCTGCTGACGACCGCGCAAACGCTGACAACGGCCGACCGGCGCACCTGGACCCTCGGCGGGCTGTCGGGGCTGACCGCCGCCAACGGGCAATACCAGCTTTCCTTCACCTCGCTTAGCGGGGTGTGGAACGACACTCTGCAGGGGCTCGCGTCCAGCGATGTCGATAGCTGGACTGTTGCGACGGCCTCGTTGACCGGATCCGTCGTCCCGGTGACTCCTGAGGTCCGCACCACTGCAATCGATTCGCTGACCATCGTCTTCAGCGCGCCGGTGAATGGTCTGCAACTGTCGGACTTTTCTCTCGAGGCCTACTACGACGGCCATGGCAATCTGTTGACCACGGGGCAGACGCTCACCACGAATGACCGGATCACGTGGCGGCTGGGCAACCTGACTGGGATCACCCAAGCGCCGGGCAAATATATTTTGTCCCTGCTCGACGGTCATGGGATCACCGACGGCGTCGGCAACGCGCTGACGGGTACGCTCAGCGAAACCTTCACGGTGATGCCCGAGATCAAGTCGAGCGACGACTTCCTGCGGATGATCGTCAACGGCGGCCATCACTTCTGGGATCTCGAGCGGTTTCCCTCGTTCTTGCCGGAGGATGGCAAGTCTTACCTGACCGTGGGCACGCGCATCAAATACAGCGGCGGCGGCGCCGATCCGCTCTACAACGCGTTGGGAGACCCGGCGCTCGGGCTCTCGAACAATCCCAACGCGATCGACGCCCGCGACGCCTACCAAACGCTGTACGACACCTACAAACGTGAACATCCCGAGGCGGTGGTGGGCAGCTATCTGTCCGCGGTTTCGGTCAAGAACGCACAATCGATGATCGACGTGGGCTATTGGCCGCCGGACGCTATGGACAGCAGCGAGTTTGCCGGCTTGCCGCTCCTCCCTTCAGGCGCCGGGGCCGCCACGAACGATGGCTACCTCGACGTGCGGGACCCGGCTTCGCTCCAATCCCTCTACGAGCATCTCGTCTCTCAGGTCTTGGGGCTCGATGGCCGCGCTCGGCAAGACATCCTCTACTTCGACGAAGTCGCCTATGTCTACACGCTTTGGCAGCACAACGTCGACCTCTTCAGCCGCTTGAAGGCAACCGCGCACGAATACGGCTCGCTGATTGGCTTCAACTTGGGCGGCTGGGGTTGGGACAACCCCTGGTCCTATATCAGTCCGAACATCGTGCAAGAGGTCGCCCAAATGGCCGACGTCGTGACGATCGAGGGCCTTTGGTCGAAGGAGCCGCGTGCCGAGGGTGGCAGCTTCCGCACGGTCGAGAACACGGCGAAGATCACGGCGAATTTGCGGAAGGTGATGGACCTGGGCGTTACGGTCGGACTCTTGCCGGTCGACTACGTCAACAGCCCCAACATCTTCAGCGTGGTCAACGCCCGCGAGACGACCTACCAAGGTCAGTCGGCGCTGCTCGTCACGCTCAACGCTCCGCACCACATTTTCCCAGGCGGCGGCGCACTCAGCGAGAACTTTGCGCTCCAAGGTCTACCGGCGCAGTACCAGGCCCTGCAAGGGCGGCAATGGACTCCGGCCGAAGTGCCAGGACGGCCAGATCAGGTGATCCTTTACAACCGCTATAGTTCGGTGGCGGAGATCAAGGCGGCCGGCGGCATCACAGGCGCGGTCTCGTTCTCCACGGGACAGTTCGTCGACTATCAGGCTTCGATCCGCCTCACTGCGGCCTTTGCCATGATGGTGCGCCGGCCGGGAGACAGCATCTTCGTGTCGGCGCCGCCGGGCCACCGGCCGGGCAATCTCGACCCGACGAGCCCCGACAACTGGTTCGTTTGGCCCGCCTTGCTCGGCGCGCCCCGCGGCGAGTACGTCGTCGACAACAGCGAAGGCGGCGTGCGCATTCTGCACATGTACCGCGACTTCCAGAACGGCCGCATCGAAATCTTCCCGCTCGAAGGCTACGTGCGCGTCCAACTCTGGAATCAGTCCGCCGCGGCTGACCCCAAAGTGCTGGCCGCAGCCGTCTGGGACGAAGCGGCTGAGGCATCGGTCAACACCGCGGCGCCCGCACCGCCGCCCTCCGTCGACGGCCTGCAATTCGCCGGCACGCTGGCCAAGCCGCTTAGTCCGATTCTGACGGACCTAGCGGTTCTCGACCATCGACCGGGGGCTGGGCTGGCGCGGGCGGCAGATCGGGCATTCGTGGAACTCAGCGCCCTCGACCTGCTCGATCTCGAATCCTTGATTGACGAAATGACCCTATAGGGGTCTTTTCATCAAGTGGTCTGTCAAGGGGACCGATGCTCAGGACATCGGGCGCCCCTTGCGCAGTTTCGCCAGAGCGCCCGTTCGGCGGGTTGTTCTCTTCGCGGCCGCGCGGCGCCCCCCTCGCATGGTGGAGGGCCATCGCGTTCTGCTCGTCGGCGCGCCGTTTCCAAGTTACATTGGCGGCAGATGAATTACTCCGACGCGCAATTTCGTATCGCCCGCGACTTTTGGCTCGTCGCGGCGATGGTGTTCTTCTCGACGGCGCCCGCCGCTGCAGAAACGGCGGCCTCGTTTTGGAACCCAGCCCGCGAGACTGCCGCGGCGCTCGAGGCTTTGCAGCCCCTCGCGGCCAACCCTAGTTGGAGGTCCTGGTGGCTGCACCTTCAGGGAGATCGCCTGCTGGCGATGGCCCGCGGCCAAGCCCCGGTCGATCGCGCCCTGCTGATCGCCGTTTGCAAGCAGCTCGAGCATCCGGCCGCCCGCAGCGAACCGCAGTTTTTTGCGTTGCATGCGGCTTTGCTCGACTGGCGGGTGGAACTGGCCCTGCCGACCTCGGGCCCCGTGCCCCCGCTCGTGCGCACCGCTGCCGAGCGATTCCGGCCTTCGACGTCCGAGGAGTTGCGGTCGCTGGTGAAGGCGACTCGTTTGGCGGCCGCTCGCACGGCGGCCTCGCTGCAGGGACCCTATGCGCAAGGCTGGCGAGAGTATTTGCGGCTGGCGGAACTCGCGCGGCTTGCCGACAGCCCCGACCCGAAGTCGTTGCCGGCGCTCGAGGAAATCCACCGCCGCATGTCGGCCAGTCATACCGGCCTGGATCGCCGTGCGATCACTCAAGTGCGTTTGACGGTGGGCCGCTTGCTGGACGCCCTCGAGGCCGTCCACAATCCGTCGGCCGCTGCCGAGCACGCGCGGAAGATGTTGGAGCTGGCGACGGCGCTCGAGGAACTCGGACACGGGCCCAACCCCTCCGCCACGCAAACCGTCGCCGAAACGCTCGATTGGCTTGAGCGGTCCGATCGCCGGCGCCCCTTCGCATACGCGGTGCGCCGCCAGTTCACCTGGCCCAACGTGTATCTCGACGTGTCGGCCGATTTCGTGCGTCAGGCCTCGGCGACTCCCTTCGACCGCACCGAGCCGGTGACCGACCAGATTCAGGACATCTCGATTTCGGGATCGCGCACCGCCCGCGGCAATGTGTGGTTCGAACTCGTGCCGAACCCGCAGGCGATCAGCTTCGATGTGCGGATGGAGGGTCACTCGGTGGCCCGCACGGTCGGCTCGGTGCAACGGGCCCGGATTCATAGCGACACGACGGCCTCGTTCACGGCGCAGAAGCGCGTGCAGTTCGACGGCCGTGAGATCACTCACGATCCGGCCACGGCCGAAGTGGAACAGTGGTCGAAGATTCGCTGCGTGGCGGTCGACGTCATCCGCCTGCTGCAACGCTTTGCCACGCGGCTGGCCTGGCGAAAAACGCTCGAACGCAAACCCACGGTCGACCGCATCTCCCGCGAACACACCCATGAGCAGATCCGCGACGAGTTCGACCGGGAGTTGCGGCAAGAAATCGCCAAAACAGGGCAACTCTTTCAGGAAGCCGTCTGGGGGCCGCTCGAGCGATACGATGAGTTTCCGCGGCTTACTCAGTTGGCGACTACCCATCACGCGATCGAGTTCCGCGCGTTGCTGGCCGACGTGCAGTCGGCTGGCGCGCTCGCCCCTCCGCCCCCCAAGCCCAGCGACGCGGGCGTCACCTTGCGGGTTCACGAATCGGCTCTCAGCTATGCCGCCCGCCGCCTTTCCGACCGCAATTGGCCCGAAGGCGAGCTCACGGCCGCTCTCGACGAATTGCTCGCGCCCGGCGGCGTGCCGCCGCGGACTCCCAACGGCGCGGTGTTCAACTTCGCCGATGACCATGCCCTGTCGGTGAGTTTCGCTGGCAACGAGGTGCATATCTCGTTGCGGCTCGAGGAAGTGGCGATCGGCGGCCGCCGCTTCAACGATCTGCGCGTCGAGGCCGTTTACGACGTGAGCAACTTGGCCGACCATGCGCAGCTTGTGCGCCGGGGGCCGCTACAGATCGAGCCGGTGGAAGTTCACCTCAATGGCGAGAAACTGCCTGAGCTCGAAGCCGCCGTGCGGGAACTGCTCCAGAAGCACCTCGAGGGGGCCTTCCCCGCGGTAGCCGAACCGCAACCGCCCGCCTGGTGGCGCAAGGGGCGCGTGGTGCTGCGGCGAATCGCCGTCGACCATGGCTGGCTGGTGCTGACGTGGGATGCGCGGCCGGCCGATCCGCAGCCGTAAGCCCCTCGCAGCCCACGGAAGGCTCCGCCGACCCTCACTCTGTCCTCTCCCACAGGGAGAGGGTTCAAAGCGACCAGTTGTCGGGCAGCGTGGCTTCCTTGGGCACCACCACGATGCCGTCACAGACCACGGCCTGAGGCGAATCCTCCGAAGTCTCCACGCCCAGCCGGTTGGTGACCTTCACCCGGCGGCCGATATGGCAGTTCTTGTCGATGATCGCGCCGTCGATCAGCGAGCCATCGCCAATGCCCAAAGGAGGCCGGCCGCAGTCGCGACCCGAGGCTAGGGCTTCAGGCGTTTCGTAGTAGTCGGATCCCATCAGCACCGAGTTGCGGATCACTACGTCGCGGCCGATCTTGCAGCGCAGGCCGATCACGCTGTTCTCGATCACGGCGCCCTCGCCGATCGTGCAGCCGTCGGCCAGCAGACTGCCCTTCACCGTGGCCCCGTCGATCTGCGTGGGCGGCAGGAACCGAGCTCGCGAGTACAGCGGGGCTACGGCCGAAGCCAGGTCGAACGGCGGGTTCGGCGTCGCCAGGTCCAGATTCGCCTGGTAGAACGACTTGATCGTGCCGATGTCCTCCCAGTAACCGTCGAACAGATGGACCATCACCCGGCGACTGCGGATCGAGGCCGGAAAGATCTCGCGGCCGAAATCATGGTAGTTGGTCTTTTCGAGCAACTCGACCAGCGTGTCACGGTTGAACAAGTAGATGCCCATGCTCGCCAGCAGATCGCGGCCGCGGCTGGGAATGCCGTGACGGTCGATCCAGCTCGGGTCCATCTTCACGAGCTCGCACTCTTCGTTGGTCTGGGGCTTTTCCAGAAAGCCTTCGACCTTGCCCTGTTCGTCGACGCGCATGATGCCCAGCGCCTTGGCGGCCGAACGGTCGACCGGCATGGCCGCGATCGTCACGTCGGCCTTGGTTCGCTGGTGCGTGGCCAGCATGTCGGCGAAGTTCATGCGGTAGAGCTGATCCCCGGAAAGGATCAGCACGTAGTCGACGTCGGGCTGCTGCAGCGAGCGCAAGTTCTGCCGCACGGCGTCGGCGGTGCCTTGGTACCAATCGGAGCTGTCGTTGGTTTGCTGGGCGGCCAGAATCTCGACGAAGCCGCCCGTGAAAACGTCGAAGTGGTAGGTGCGGCGGATGTGCCGGTGCAGACTCACCGAGTTGAACTGCGTGAGCACGTAGATGCGGTTGAGTCCGCTGTTGATGCAGTTCGAGAGCGGAATGTCGATCAGCCGATACTTGCCCGCCAAAGGAACAGCCGGCTTGGAGCGGAACTTGGTGAGCGGGTACAAGCGCGTGCCGCGACCGCCGCCGAGCACGAGAGACAAGACATTGCGCATGAGGCCTCCGAGGACGCACTGCCCGGAACCCAGCGGCGGGTTCCGGTGCGGGTGGAGCGAGCAGGTCGGCCGGCTGCCTGAACCGGCGAACACTGAATCTAAAGACCCCGCGCGCCACGGGCAATGGGCAACCCCGCGGGAGACAGAAAACGGCCTGAATGAGGGTGGAAACGCGGAAGCGGCGCACGCCTGAGCGAGTCCCGCTGGGGCTCGCTTGGCTCGACCCCAGCCACCCCGCCGCAACTTCAGTTCGGCGAAACGACGATCGCGGCCGTTTTTGCGGCGTCGTGGCGGTCGGCGGCCGCCGCCTCCTCGACCAGCCGATCGAGCCGGGCGACGATCCCCGCCAACTCCCGGCTCGGGGCGCCTTGTCCCGCCAGCCGCAGCTTGACGTCGCGCAGCCGGCGTTCCAGCCCCTCGAGGTCGATCGGCCCCTCGGCCGCCCGCAGCAGCCGCCGCCGAATCAGATAGCGGGCCACGCACTGCACGGCGATCGCCAGCGGCGGCCCCAGCACCAGTCCCGGCAGCCCGAGCAGCTCGGCCAGCCCGATGGTGACGATGGCAATCAGCAGGGGATTGAAGCGGCGGCGGTTGAAGAATCGCGGCTCCACGGCGTATTCCAGCACGATCAGCACGAGCAGCGTGAACAGCACGGCGGGGAGCAGGCTCAAGAGCGCCTCCTGAGGGCCGACCAGGACCATCGTGGGCACCGAGAGCAGCACGAGCGTGGCGGTCATCGCCAACACTCCCACCCAGGGGAGCAGCCAGGCCACGCCCGCCAGGATGCCAGACAGTGCGGCGTAGGGCTGTCCGAGCAGGGCATAGCCTCCGGTGAGCGCGGCCCCGGCCACGAGCGCCTGCACGCTCTCGCTGCGGATGTAGGCGCCCACCTCGTCTTCGAGCGAGCGCCACACCTGCCGGGCCTCGATCCTCCGCTCCACCGGCAGCAGCGACAGCCACAGACGTTCGAAATGCACCCGGTCGACGCTCCAGTACAGGCTGAGCACCACGACCACGGCCGCATTGGCCAAGAGGCCGACAAAGCCCATCGTGACGCCCAGGGCGGAGCGAACCAGGTTCGTGGCGTCGATCCCCAAGAGCGCTTCGAGCTGGCCGCTCTGAGGCAGCGCGCTGGCGAGCTTTTCCCGCCAATCCTTGTGGCCCTTCAGGTTCAGGATCAAGTCTTTGTGCGCCTGGTAGGCGTCAACACCGAGCTGCCTTACGTCCTCGAGGGCCAGGCCCGCGGAGAGTAAGAAGACAGCCGCGACGACGGCTACCACCGACAGGTATAAGCCCACCAGGGCGACTGAGCGCGGTACGCCGCGGCGGGCCAGCGCTTCGGCCGGGGGGCGGAGCGCCGCGGCCAACGCCAAGGACAACACGAACATGACGACGACGCTGGCGAGTTCCCAGAGCACATAGGCGCCCACGAGCGCCGCGATCACGATCGCCGTTTGCCAGGCAATGCGCGTCATGGGGCCGCACTCCCAGCGACCGGTGCGGCAACTGTCGGTCGCTCCAGCAGCCGCCCCAAATCGACCGCCAGGCGTTCGAGCTCTTCTTCCACGCGGTCCGAACGGTCGCTCAGGTCGTCGTCCTTGTCGCGAACCTCGAGTCGAAGGTCGGTAATGAGTTGCTGCGCTTCGTATTGCAGGCGGCCGCGGGCGTCGCGCGCCGTGGGCGCCTCGGGGGTGAGCGCTTCGGGACGCAACACGAAGTGTTCGAGCAGAACCTGCAGGATCGCCGCCAAGGGGATCGCGAGCACCGCGCCGGCCAGGCCGAACAGCGTGCCGAAGGCGGCGATCGCCAACAGCGTCACGACGGCGTTCACCCCCACGGAGCGGTCCATGACCCGCGGCACGAGCACGTAGTTTTCGATCTGCTGGATGCCGAACGCGGCGCCCATTACCCACAGGGCGTCCTGGGGATCGGAACTGAGCGCGACGAAGAGTGCCGGCACCGCCCCCAGCGCCGGCCCCAAGAGCGGCACCGCCTCGAGCATCCCAGCCACCACCGCCAGCACCGCAGCATAGGGCAAGCCGATCAGCAGGAATGCAACCAGCGACAAGCTGCCGACCGCCAAACACAGAATCGCCTGCCCGCGCAAATAGGCGCCCACCTTGTTCTGCATCATGTCAACGAGCGTGCGGGCGTCCTCGCGCTTCTCCGCCGGCAGCATGAGCACCAGGGCGCGAACCGTGCGGTCGTCGTGCAGGCTCCAATAGAACGCCAAGAGCATGGTAAAGAACAACGCCAGAAGTGCCCGCAGCAACCCACCGCCGAAAGAAATCGCCTCCGACGCGCTCGTCGACCACGAACCGACCGATGTCGATTTGGCCACTTCGTCCCAGGTTTTCGGCATGCGGTCGACGAGTTGGTGCAACGTCCGGTTGTCGAACCCATCGAGCCAACCGCGCAACGACTCATACTGCTTGGGCAGGTCAAGCATGAACTGCTCCGCCTGCACCACGAGCAGCGGCACGCCTACCACCGCCAAGGCCATGAGCAGGACCGCCACGACCCCATAGACGATGCCGACTGCGGTGGGTCGAGAGACTGCCCGATTAAGCCAGCCGATCGGCGGCCGCATGGCGGTAGCCAACACGATGCCGATGAATAGATAGAACACCGGCGCCCGCAGCAGGTAGGCTAGGCCAAACGCCAGCACGACCGCCGCGACCGTCAACGTGACGGCCAGGGAGCGGCGCAGTCCCTGCGCAGTGGATTCGGTGCTGACAGAAACCATCGGGGCGCGAGACGGTGCTCCTTCAAGGATGATCGCGGAAGCTAATTGTAGCGGCCGCTCAGTTCAGGCTCCGGCGTTGTTTCTGGCGGCGCTTGGGTCGCTTGCCACCCCGTGAGCAGCACATTCTGGAAGACAAAGCGGCCAATCTCGAGCAGCGCCGTGAGCGCCGGCATGGCCCAACTGGCCCGCTGGGGCGAATGAGCGGAGCTCACCACACGCGGGGTTGCGGCAGCCGCCGGCTTCTTGGGCGCTGCCGCCGCGCCGAGCAGAAAGCCCAACGCCGCGCTCGCCCCCACGGCTTGCCACGGGTAGTTCCGGCCCCAGTAGCCCACATCTGCTAGGTCGAGCGCGTGCCGTCGGGTCGTCTGCACGGTTTGCGTCAAAGCAGTCTGGGCGCGGCGCATTTCGCCGTCGAGAAACTCACGCTCGGTCATGGGCAGCGCCTTGGGCTGGAGGCGTCGAAGGAGGGGCCACTTCGGCGGGCCTCAACGAATCGTATTTCTCGCGGGTCTTCACCAACGCGGAACTGCGGAGTCGATGGGCGATGGCGGCCAGCCCGATGGCAGCGCCGCCGAGCACGACCAAGCCGGTCGTCAGCGGACCAGCCCAATCGTTGCTGGTGAGTGCGTTCACGCCGCGAGCCATGCCTACGAGCAGCAACACAACGCTGGTCACGAGGGCCGCAGCGCCGACGACTGCCCCCAGGGCGCCCCAGAGTCCAGCGATCACCGCCTCGCGGGCTGTCAACTTGAGCGAGTCGAGCCGCAGTTCCGCGTAATAGCGGGCATAGCGGCCCAAACGGCTCAAATCTTCGAGCAGGATCGTCCACCGGTCGGGCTCGCCCGAGGGCGCATGTTGCTCGCCGCCTCGAGCAGCCGTGGGGCCGCCAGGGGCATGCGCGCCGTTGGAACTCGATCGATCGACCATGAAACTCGCCTGACTTGGCAAAACCCAGCGGGCTGTCCCCTGGGGCCATTGTGGGGCCCCTGCTGGCGGGGAGCAACTTCCGCACCAAAACCAACCGGGGCTCCTCAAAGCATAGCCCGCCCCAATCTTCGCCGCAGTTGGCGCCGGCGCGGTTGGCGCGACGTTTGCGGTCGGCTTGGCCCGCCTGACCCGTTCTTGCGTCCCCAATTCCAGGAGGCCCCGGCCATGAAAATGAAGACCCTCGACGATCTGTTCCTGCACGAACTCCGCGATCTCTACAGCGCCGAGAAGCAATTGCTCAAGGCCCTCCCCAAGATGGCCAAGGCCGCGTCGTCGAGCCGGCTGCAGCAGGCGTTTCAGGCCCATCTACAGCAAACCGAGGGGCACGCCGAGCGGCTCGAGCAGATCTTCGAACAACTCGAGGCCAGCAGCCGAGGAAAGAAGTGCGCCGCCATGGAGGGGCTTATCGAAGAGGGGAGCGAACTGCTCGAAGAGGAGATCGAGGCCGACGTGCTCGACGCCGCATTGATCGGCGCCGCCCAGCGCGTGGAGCACTACGAAATCGCCGGCTATGGTACGGCGGCCGCCTTCGCCCAACTGCTGGGCCACGGCAAGATCCAAAAGCTGCTCGAGCAAACTCTGGAAGAGGAGAAGGCGGCCGACGTCAAGCTGACCAAGCTGGCCCTCTCGGAGATCAACGCCGAGGCCGCCACCGATGCTTGATGCTGGCGCGGTCGGCGCCACGCGGCCGAGCCGCAACGAAAAAAGCCTTCGCCGCGAGGATCGCGGCGAAGGCTTGTGATTCGAACGGTCGGCGTCTCCGGCGAGCCGGTCAGGCTCTTAGTGGTGCCGGTAGCCGTTGTGGAAGTCGAGCCACCACCAGCCGTCCTTCCATTCCATCGTCACCTTCCGCCAACCCAGCGGGACCTGCGGGTAAGGATAGAAGGGACCGATGTAGGGCCACGCGGTCGGCGAGTACTGCTTGGGATAGGTGACCGCCGCGTAATTCGGGTACGAGGCGTAGCTCGGCCAGGCGTATTCCGGCATGTTCGGCTGGTCGTAGCTCATCGGCGCCGGGCCGGCCATCGCGCCGCCGTTGATCGGCAGCGGAGCGCCGCTGGCAGCGCCGGCGTCTGAGTAGGTGCTTTGGGCGGCGGCCGTGCGGCGCACGTTCGCGGCGCGGGCCACTCGCGGCGAAGAGCGGACCGGGGTGCGGGCCGGAGCCGGAGTGCTTTCGATGCCCGACATGTCGAGCGCGCCGTAGTCTTCCTCCATCGCAGCCTGCCGAACGCCGGCCACGCTGCGGGGCTGACGGAGCCGCGGAGCCGCTTGTTCGCCCGCCTGCACCGACAGGTTGTTGATCACCTGCTCGACGCCGTCGCACTCGGAGGCCAATTGCTGAGCCAAGCGGCGCTGGCGTGCGTCCTGCACGCGCCCGGCGAGCAGGGCCACGCCGTCTTTGTATTTCACGCCGATGCTGTAGCTTTGCAATTGACCGCTGTCGCGCAGGGCCGCGGCGATCTCTTGGGCCATTTCCTGGTCGTCGGCTTTCGCCCAAGCGGGCGACAGGCCGGCCAGAACGACCACCGCGGTTCGAACCATCCAACGTCGCATTGAGATTCCCTCCTCGTCTTGTGCAAGCGCCAACCCTCCGGCCAGGCGGCGCTCAACCGGCGGCAGATAAACTGCTCCCCCCGACCTCGGTTCGTGTCCGCCGCGCAGGCCGCAAAGCCTGGACAGCGGCCGGACGCCGAGGCGCCGGTCCATCCATTTCAAAATAGGGCGGTCGGCGATCCCGCGGTGCGGCGCTTGGGCTGCGCAGCCGCTGCCCGCGTCGGAAACGCCTAGGAGATAGGTTCGGCCGCCGAACGCGCCGAAGGAAAGCTTTTTTCCGATTCTGCCGCATTCGCCGCGTCGGCGCCTGGCTACGCAGCAGGCAATGCTAGCCGGCCGCTTCGCCGCCGCGGACGTCCCAGATGGCCGCCAGCACCATCGTGCAGAAGGTGGCGCCCGAACTCGACCAATAGTTGGGGCCCAGCCACAGGCCGTGCACCATCGAGGCCCCCACCAGCCCCAGGCAGGCAAAGAAGAAGGCATGCACCCAGTGCAGTCGGCCGCCATCGCGGTAGACACGGGTGACGCCGGCCGCCGCCAGGCCCACGACCTGGATGAGGACGAGCCAGACGATCGAGGGGCAGAACTCGGTGGCGAGCGAAGAGAACATGGTTCCACCTTCCCTGGCGGTCGACGAGCGGAGTGCTCGGCTGGGCGATTTGCAAATCTTACAACGGCCCCCGCGGCGGCACCTAGGGCAGTTTGCTCCGCGGAGCGTCGGTGAGTCCCCTCGTTTGAGGTTTCCGGTCCCGCTCAGCTACAATTCGCGCCTATCTAGCAGATCCTTTCACTGGTTTGGCCCATGGCCTATTCGCGTTCCACGCCGCCCCCTGCCGATCAAGTGCTGTCGGTGGGGCAATTCACGGAGCAGATCAAGAACCTGCTCGAGCAGTGCTTCGGCTCGGTGTGGATCTCGGGGGAGATCTCGAACTTCTCCCGGCCCCAATCGGGCCACTGTTACCTCACACTCAAGGACGACGAAGCCCAGCTCAAGGCGGTCATCTGGCGCTCGAGCGCCGTGCGGATCCCTTTTGATTTGCACGACGGACTCGAGGTGCTCTGCCGGGGCCGAATCGATCTGTATCCGCCGCGCGGGACCTACCAATTGGTGGTCGACCAGGTGGTGCCCCGCGGCTTGGGGGCGCTCGAATTGGCGCTACGGCAACTGCGCGAGAAGCTGGCTCGCGAGGGCCTCTTCGACCCTGCCCGCAAACGGCCGCTGCCGCGGTTCCCGCGCCGCGTGGCCTTTGTGACGAGCCCCACCGGGGCGGCGGTCCGCGATTTCCTCGAAGTGCTCGCCAGGCGTTGGCCGGGAACGAGCGTGCTCGTCGTGCCGACGCGGGTACAGGGGGAGGGCGCGTCGCAGGAAATTGCCGAGGCGATCGCCGCCACCAATCAGCTCCGGCCGCCGGTCGATGTGCTCGTGGTCGGCCGCGGGGGCGGCAGCCTCGAGGACCTGTGGGCGTTCAACGAGGAGCCGGTGGTGCGGGCGATCTATGCGTCGAGGGCGCCCGTCGTGTCGGCGGTGGGGCACGAGATCGATGTCACGCTGGCCGATTTGGTGGCCGACGTCCGCGCGCTCACCCCCAGCGAGGCGGCCGAACTCATTACTCCTTCGGTCGACGAACTGCAGGCCGCGCTGGCCGCTTGCCGGCGCCGGCTCGTACGCGGCCTGTTGGGACGACTCGAATTCTCGCGGGCACGGCTCGCAGGGCTGGCGGCGCGCCCGGCGTTGCGGCGGCCTTGGGACCGACTGCGGCAGGTGAGCCAGCGGCTCGATGAGCTCGCGGTCCGCGCGGCCCGCGCCGTTCGTCGCGGCACAGTTCTCAAGCGGCACACGTTGTCGGCCTGGGCCGGAAAGCTCGAATCGCTGAGCCCCGTCGCCGTGTTGGGCCGCGGCTACAGCCTAACGACGACTTCCGACGGGCAACTCGTCCGCTCGTTGCGGCAGGTGGCGTTAGGGCAACTGCTGCTCACGCGTTTGGCCGACGGTGAACTGCAAAGCCGCGTCGAAGCATTGCCCGAGGCAGAGCCTGCCCCTGAAACGGCGGCAGATGAGTCTTAGCGCATCGGGAACTCCGCGTCCGCAGCCCGGCGGTCAGCCGTAATTTGCGCGGCTTCGTATTGCCCGGCGGCCAGCTCACGGGCTGCTTCAGGCGCGAGCTGCAGGAGCCGGTAGCGCCGCGCCGCCCCGTTGCCATCGTCGAACTCGTAGTCCAACAGCGTCGTGAGCAGGGGGTCGGCAAGCTCGAGGTTGCGGGCCGCCAGCCAGCGCTGTGCTCCGGCAGCACTGGGGGGCGGATCGACGTGCAGCAAGAACACCGGCCTCGTGAGCTCCTCCGGCAGCCAGTCGGCGGCGGGAGGGGCCTGCTGCGGACACGGACCGTCGTAGTAAAGCAGGTCGCTCTGATCGCTATAGACCAGCGCTTGCCGCCGCGCCAGGGCATCGAGCAGCCGGACGGCCCGAAACTCGGGAATGCGCTTGCCCAGGTAGTCATCGCGCTCCTCGCGGCCGAGCGCCACGGCCCACACCCCGCGCGCGGCCACCAAGGGCAAGGCCGCTTGCACGGCGAGCGCCGCTGCGAAGGCGGCCGCCCCCCAGCGGCGTACGGGCCAACGGAAACCGTCGAAGGCCGACACGCCCTGCGCTACGGAAGCGGCCAGCAAAGGCGCTGCCCAGGCCGCCGCCAACGAGCCGACGCCGCTCGAGGCGCCTAGGCCGAGCACGATCATTCCCATGACGGCGGCCGAACTGTGCGGCAAGCCGACGACGAGAATCGCCACGGGCGCCGCGGTGGTCAGCAGCGGGCCAAGTGACTCGAACAGTTCGACCACCGGGAACGCCGCCGGTTGGGGCGCACGGCGCATTGCCAGGGCCATGCAAATGAGGGCGGCCCCCCCGACAACCGACGCCAAGACGCGCCAGCGGGCGCCCGCCGATTCGCAGAGCGAGCGGCGCCAGGCAAACCAGGCCAGCGCCAGCCAACCGCCCACGAGCAAGCCGGCCGCTGTCTGATCTGCGACGCAAGCGACCGGCGCCGCGAGCGCAAGCGCCACGGCGACGCCCCGCACGGCGCGGCGATCCTCGCGGTCGCGCCGCTGAGGAAGTTCGACCGCCAGGCCCGCGGCGGCCGCGGCGAACAGGGCCAGCAACCAGCGGAACACACTGCTAGCGCCCGGGCCGCCAAGCACCAAGGGAGCCGCAAGGGTTGCTTCACCGACGTCGAGCGGCCGCGCCGCAGAGGATCGCAAGCTCTCGGCGCTTCGGCAAATCTCGGTCGCTAGGTCCGAGCCAGGCAGAGGCGGGGCGAGCGCGTGCAGGAGCGCCGCGGCGGCCGTCAGCAGGCCCAGCGTGAGCACCGGGCGCGCAGTGGCGGGCACCGCGTGCGCGCTCGAGGTCCAGGGGCTCGTAGTCTGGGCGATCCGCAAGCGAATCCAGCAAGCAGCCAGGCCCCACACTCCAACGGCGGCGAACCCCAACGTGAGCAGCTCTACGACTTCGACCGAGAGCGCGCCAAGGAAGCTCATGAGCGCGAGCGATGCACTTCCCAGGGCCAGCCCCAAGCCGGCCGAAAGCGTCAGGTTTTCCCCCACGCTCCGCGTCGACAGCCGCAAGGCCCACACGCCCACCTGCCCCAGGCCATAACTGGCGAGCGCGGCCGCGCCGGCTGCGAGCACACAGGAGCCTGTTTCCGCCATGAGTGTGTAGACTCCCTTGCGATGGCTAGCGAAATCGGCGCCACAAAGCGCCGGCGTAGGCCAACGTGGTCAGGGCCATCAGGCCAGTCGCCATCCACGCCCGCCATTCGGGGCGGGCTGTCTGCCGGGCCGCGCGGCGACGCGGGGGCAGCAGAGTGGCGGCAATCACTTGCCGGGCAGAAGCGAGCGCTGGATTCGACGGCTCGTACTCAGGCTCATAGTCGCGCAGCGGCGCAATCATCCGGAGCCTCCCTTGCTCGGAAATGCAAATGCTAGCGAGGGCGCAGGGGACCTGCGCAGGGCGGGAAGTTTAGTTGCCACCGCCTGAGCGGGTCAAGGCGAGTGATTGCCGCGGCGTCCCTTCCGGGGAGCGGCGGCGTGGCCCGCCGGGTCGAATTCCCCCTCGAGCGCGGTCAGTGCCTGCTCGACGGCCGCGAGTTGGGCCGCGTCGAGGCTCTGTCGGCCGAAGCGCACCTGATAGAAGTAGCTGGCCAAGCGCGGCGGCAGCCCAGCGATTTGCAGGCCCCGCTCTCCGGCGGCCAAGTGGCCGGCCACCTCTTCCGCGAATTCGTGGGCGGTTTGCGGGGCCCCGCGAGCCAAGCCGCGGCGGGACGCGAGTTGCTCGAAGCGGCGATAGAACTCGACCGCGGCCTCCTCGGCGGGGCGCGGCGCGGGCCGCCGTGCCCGAATCCAGCGCAGCACCTTGCGCACCATCGCGCGCACCATCAAATACAACCCGACCAGCGCCAAGGAGATGGCCATGCCGGCCAGGCCGCCGCGCCAGCTAAACCAGTTGCGCTCGCGGATCGACTTCCAGTTGATCCGCTTGGACCACTCTTCCCAGGTTTCTCGCTGCAGCAGCCGCTTCAGCGTTTCGCGGCTGCGCAGGAGAGGCCCGTAGATGGCCGTCCGCTGGCGTTCCGGCGTCAGGCCGATCACGTAGTTCGACCACAGCCGTTGCAAATACTCGACGAGTTCGCGCGTGGCAGGGAACCAGCCGCGGCCAAGCCTGGGGGCGCCGCTCTCGTCGACCCCCGGCGTGGGATCGAGCCGCAACCAGCCTCCCCCCGTATACGAGCTGGCGGGATGTCCCAACGGCCAGGGTGGCAATTGATCCGGCTCGAGATAGGCCTCGACCCAGGTATGGGCGTGCAATTGCCGCACGCTGTAGACATTGTCGTATGAGTTGAAGTCGCCCCCCTTGAAGCCCACCACGATGCGGGCCGGAATGCCCTGGCTGCGGAGCATGAGCGCCAGGGCGCTGGCAAAGTACTCGCAGTGCCCTTGCTTGTGCTGTAGCAAGAAGTCTTCCACAGGATCGAGGCCGGAATCGCGGGCCACGCCCCGCAACGAATAGACGAACTCACCCGAGTCTCGCAGGTACTGCTCGAGCAGCATGGCCTGACCGATGCGGTCGGCCGGGGGTAGGTTGCCGGCGGCCACCAGCTTGGCGGCCACCTGCGGCAGTTCGCGCAGCGAGGAGGGAACCGACGTCAACTGCGCGCGATCCTCCGCGCTGAGCACGCCATAGACCGCGGCTTCGCCCTGTTCTAGCCGCCACTTCTCGAGTTGCCTTGCGGTCTGCACCTTGGCATGGGGGGTCACCGGCCACTGGCGATTCTTCCAGAAGCCCGTGGTGCTGAGTTCGATGTCGAGCCGCCGATCTCGCTGCTGGCTATTGCGTTCAATTTGCTGCGCCCCCGTGATGTAGTCGAGGTCTTCGTCTCCGCTAAGTTGCTCCGCAGGATAGATGCAAAAGACAACCGCCTCGTTCAGCGGCTCGAGCTGAATCCGCTGGCGAACCCGCCCCACGGCGTCCCCCGCGAGCGGCAGGCTTTGCTTGCTCGGACCCTGCTTGCCGGCGACGGACTGGGCCTGCTCCCATTGGCCATCTTCGTAGCTGACCAGGAGGGAACCGCGGAACATCGGCTCTTCCACGAGCGGATAGGGCTGCCGCGTCTGCCCGTCGAAAAAACGAACCTGCATGACAAGCTCGGGGTTTTGCACCGCCGAACCCAACTCCCCGAGCCGCACGTGGGGCGAGAAGCCCACCACCCGCTGCGGCGCCGCCGCAAACGCACTGCCCGTCGCCCCGCGCTTGAGCCGCGGCACGGCATAGAACAGGCAGAAGCTGAACATGAGCGAACCCAGCAGCACGAGCCCCATCTGCCGCAGCAGCCCGCGCCCCAGGGCCGATTGCGCTAAGTCCCCCGATACGGCGCCCGCAAAACCTGCGTTCTGTCGCCCCAGGGGCCAGCGCACGGTTCCCAAGCCGCTGGCTGGCGCCTCGGCGGCGACACGGGTCCGCGCCGGGCCAAGCTGGGTCTCGCGGTAGATGAAGAACACCGCCAACGTCAGCAGCCCGACGAACAGGTAGCCGATCAAGAGCACGCCGAACAGCAGCCCTTCGTTCAACACGCAGGCCACCACCACCTGCAGCAGGCTCGACATCGCCAACTGCCAGTACACGCGCTCCGTCTTCTCTTGAAACAGCACCACCACCTGCAGGCTGATCAGCAGGTAGGCGATGGAAAGCAGCATGCTCTCGGAGTCGGAGAAATAGAAGTCCGAGAGTGTGATCACCGCGGCCGCCGCGGCCAGCAAATTGGCGCTTCCCTTGCCCAGCCGCAGCCAGCCGTGCAGATCGGTCACATAGAACGACGTGGCCGCGGCCACGACCGCCAAGATCGTGAGCGGCATCGCCCGTTGCCCCATGCCCAAGAGCACGGCGCCGAGCGCGGCCAACGTCACCATGCCAAGTTGGAGGAAGCGTTCAAGCTGCATTGTTCGCTAGTCGTCAGCGTCGCGGAATCAAAGTTTTGCGGATGGGGTTCTACTCACCACGGAGGCTCGGAGACACGGAGAATGCATTTGCTTTGTGCCATCGTGCCTTCGTGTCCAATCGTCCTCTCCGTGCCTCCGTGTCTCCGTGGTGAATCAGTTCTCGACGCAGCCGGACTACTCCGGGCGAAAGTAGCGATCCAATTCGTTGCTCGAACTATCGATGCACAACGGCCAGCCCACCACGCGAGCCCGTGCCGAGTCGCGGTGCAGGCCGCTAAACCGCTGTGAGTCGGTCAGGTCGACCGCGCGCGTGCTGATGACCACCATCTGCACTCCCTGGCGCGCCTCAGCGTAAGCGGCGTCGAGCAGCTCAGGCAGACGGTCTTCCGCTCGGGCTTCGGCCACCGCCAAAGTCTCGAGCGCTTCCATCTGCAGTGCGACCGAGGCGGCGCCCGTCACCGTTTGCCGACCTTGCCCGCCTACGGCCAGCGACAGGTGGCTGCCGCCACGGCGACAGGAGTCGGTGATGATCGAGGCCACAAAGCTCACCGCGAGCTCCACGGCGTCGCGCTGGGCCTGCGTCGGCCGCGGCGGCTGCCAGAGTTCGACGACGAGAACCAGATCCTGGTTGCGCGGTTGTTCGAACTGCCGTACCGTGAGGTTGCCGCGGCGGGCGCTGGTGCGCCAGTGAATCCAGCGGCGGCTATCGCCGTGACGCCAATCGCGTAGTCCATGGAACTCCCCTTCGAGCAGGCCATGCTTGCGCTGCGTGCGGCGGCTTCCCATCACGGCGTCGCGGTGCAGATCAAGCCAGCCCCGCTCGAGCCGGCCCAGCCGCGGATAAATGATCACCGTTTCCACGAGGTCGGCTGTGATCGTGCCGCGGATCAATCCGAGGGGAAATCGAGTGGAAATCTTCGTCGGGCCAAAGCGGTAACGCCCGCGCCGCGGCAGCCGGCCGCGATACGCCGCGGTCACCGCTTGGCCAGGCCCCACGCGCGCGAACACGACCGAGGCCGGTACCGGCTCAGGGCGTTCCGTGGCCGTGAGCCGCTGAATTTCATCCGTCACCACCACCGCCCAGCTCGAACCCCGCCGGCGATGATTGGAAAGCTCGAGGTCGACCACCAGCAGGTCGCCGGCACAAGCGCCGCGCGGCAAGTTGCGTTTCAGATCGAGCCCGCGCAGCGCCACGATCACCAACCGCCAAGAGAGCACGAGCGGACCCGCAAGCATGCCCGCCAACAGCACCAACAGGTTGATTTCCCGCAGCAGCGCGCCGGTCAGCACGAAGGCGGGCAGGAACAGGTAGAACCAGCCCTCCCGGCAGAGCGACACCTGACGCTTGCGAAACTTGACCACGGCAGGCACGCGCCAGTCGGAAAAGCGGCCCTGCGGCCGCGGCTTTGAACACTAGGAAGGGGTCGGAACGTCGTCGACCAATCGCCGGAGCAGCGCCTCGACCGCCGTCCGCTGGCCGCCGTGCAAGTAGGCCCGCGTGATCACTCGGTGCGAGAGCACCGGCACCGCCAGCCGCTTGATGTCGTCGGGCACCACATAGTTCCGCCCCTCGACCACCGCCAGGGCTTGGCTCGCGCGATACAGGCACAGGGCGCCGCGCGTGCTCGCCCCCACGTGCAGCTCGCCGCTCTGCCGGGTGGCGTGGATGATGTCGAGCAAGTACTCCTGCAGCGAGCTCTCGACCTCCACCTGCCGCACAGCCGTTTGCAGGTCGAGCACCTGCCGGCAATCGAGCACCGGCTCGAGCTGGTCGATCGGTTGCCCCGCCCGATGGCTGCGCAGCACGTCGGCCTCGTGCCGGCGGTCGGGGTAGCCGACCGAAATCCGCATCAAAAACCGGTCGAGCTGGCTCTCCGGCAGCGGGTAGGTGCCTTCGAACTCGAAGGGGTTCTGCGTGGCCACCACCATGAACGGCTGCGGCAGCGGATAGGTGTCGCCATCGACCGAGACCTGGGCGTCGCTCATAGCCTCGAGCAGGGCGCTTTGCGTGCGGGGGGACGTGCGGTTGATCTCGTCGGCCAGCACGACGTTCGAAAAGATCGGCCCCTCGTTGAACACGAACTCCTCGTTCCGGGCGTTGAACACGCTCGAACCGATGATGTCGCTCGGCAGCAGATCAGGCGTGAACTGGATGCGCGAGAACTGCCCGCTGATGCTCTTGGCCAGGGCCTTGCCGACCAGGGTTTTCCCCACTCCCGGCACGTCCTCGAGCAGCAGGTGCTCGCCGGCCAGCAGAGCGACAATGCAGGAACGCACGACCTCGGGCTTGCCCAGCACGACGCGCGACATATTGTCGGCGAGCTGGGCCACCAGGTTTCCAACGGCCGTGGCCATGCCAGCCCTCTGAGGAACGAAAGACGAGACAGGTCTGCCCGCGAACACGAGCGCCGCCGGGGCGGTCCGCCCCTATAGCTATCGTATCTTCGCCCCAAGCGGCTGGTCCACCCCGACCCGCGCGACCGTGCTCGTCTACGCAGCCGCGGCGCGGCCGGTTCACCGGCGCCAGGACTGCGCGTTACGTGGCCAACAGCCGTTGAGAGATGCGCTGCGCACTCATCCCGCCGAGCCATCCGGGCTGGCCAGGACCACCGTATAGCCGTTCGGGTCGCGCAGCCAGCATTCCCAGTGGTTCGGGCCGCCGTTGCCGTCGGGCGGGTTGCGGTGCTTGGGCATCACGATAGGCGGCTGCAGCTCCGCCACCCGCTCCATCGCCGCGTCGAAGTCGTCGATCTCGAACCACAGGAGCACGCCGTTGCCGTGCGGCAGGTTCGGATCGCCGATCGGCCCGTGGTGATGCTCGACCTCCCAGCGGTGGAGCTGCATGACGAGGCGGCCGTTCTGCTCGAGCCGCTCGTACTCGGGGCCCCCATGCGCGCTCACGCAGCCCAGCAACTTCTGGAAGAAGCGGCTGGTCGCCTCGACATCGGCGACGGCGATCAGGGGTTGGGGGCGCATCGTGGCCTCACACGTTGTCCGGCGTCGGATGCACCCACTCGCCGCGATACTTGCGCGCGAGCCGTCGATTGGCCTCGTCGTCGCCTGCCACGCGGCCGGCGGCGGCGTCGAGAGTCAGGCTGCGGCCCAGCTCCATCGACAGGTTGGCCATGATGCAGCAGGCCGACGAGATGTGCCCCTCTTCGATGTCGGCCACCGGCTTGGCGCCGTCGCGGCGGGCGGCGAGAAAGTTCTTCATGTGGGCCCGCGTGGCCGGGGCGGCGAAGATCTCGGTCTCCTTGTGTTGCTCGTCTTGGGGAAACTTCGCCCGCTCGTCGAGCCAGTCGACATGGACCGGCGAGCCGCCGTCCTTGGGGATGAAGTCGTACGACCAGACGCTGATCTTGAGGGTGCCTTTGTCGCCGTAGAGGGTGGCGCCCCAGGGATACTCGGGCTCGGGGTTCGCGCCCCAATTGCGCTGGTTCCACACGAGCTGCACGTCGCCGTAGTCGAAGAGCGCCGTTTGCGTGTCGTGCAGCGGGTTCTTGGCGTTCGGCCCTTTCATCAGCGCGCCGCCGGTGGCCGAAATGCGCTTCGGCCAGCCGAGGCCCAGGTGGTAACGAACTACGTCGAACAGGTGCACGCACAGGTCGCCGGTCTGACCGTTGCTGAACTCCCGGCAGCCGCGCCAGCTCCGCGGGTGGATGCCCGGGTTGTAGTCGCGCCAGTCGGCGGGGCCGACATACATTTCCCAGTCGAGGTTCTCCGGCGGCTTCGTGGTCGGCGGATAGTCTCCGCCGCCGCCGTAGTAGCTGTGGATATCGACATAGGCCACCTTGCCGAGCTTGCCGCTCTTGAGATAGCGGTCGCGGGCCTCGAGCAGGTGGTGCGTGCTGCGGCGCTGCAGGCCCACCTGCACCGTGCGGTCGTACTTGCGGGCAGCGGCCACCATGGCCTGCCCTTCCACCACGTCGTAGCAGATCGGCTTCTGCACGTAGACATCGGCCCCGGCCTTGCAGGCTTCGACCATCGGCAGGCAGTGCCAGTGGTCAGGCGTCCCGACGAGCACGATCGCCGGCTTCTGGTCGGCCAACAGCTTGCGATAGTCGCCGTAGGTCGGGGGAGACTTCTTCGAGGCCTGCCGGCTCGAGACGATCTCGGCGGCATTGCCGGCCGCGTCGCGATCGACGTCGCAGAGCCCGACCACCTCCACTTCGGGCGCCACCTGCAGCAGGTGCAAGAGGTCGGTCTTGCCATACCAGCCGCAGCCAATGAGCGCCACGCGGAGCGGTTCGTCCTGAGGAGCGGCGTAGGCCTTGGTCTGCAGGGCCAGCAAAGAAACGGCCCCGAGGCCAGCCTTCAAGAGATCGCGACGTTGCATGGGTTGGTCCTTCCAAGGTGCGAATTCGGCCGGTGCGGGTGGGGCCGCACTGGGGTCGCCCCATTCTCGCCACGTTGCGTGGGGCGGGGCAAGGGTTAGAGTGTACGAAACGGGATCGTGGCGGCGAGTTGCAAAGGGTTAGGGCATTGCTGGTTGCGAGGAGGTAAGCGTTTCGCGTTATAACTTGCTGCCGTACTCGCCTGGGTAAGGGGGCGTAGCGTAGGCTTTCCCGAGATCCGCCCCAGATCAGGAGATCGGTCCCGTGTCGCAGCAAACCAGGCCTGTCAGCGAAGAGCAGCGGCGTTGGCTGAGTGGCGAGTTGACTGCTTGGCAATCGGCCGGCATCGTCTCCGGCGAACAGGCCGCCCAGGTCCTTTCGCTCTACGAAACGACGGCCCAGGCGGCGACCCGTCGGCTGGGGCTGGCGGTGTCGGCGCTGTTGGGGTTGGCGGCGCTGCTCGTGGGGGCGAGCGTGCTCTTGGTGGTCGGCTACAACTGGAAGGAGCTCGCCCGCGAGGTGAAGCTGGGGGTCGTTTTCGGCGCGATCATCAGCGTGTACGCCGCGGCCTTCTTCACGCGGTTTCGCTTAGGTTATCAGCGCGTCTCGGAGGCGCTCTTTCTGCTGGGCGGGCTGCTCTATGGGGCCGGCATTTGGCTCGTGGCGCAGGTCTTCCACCTCGACTCCCACTATCCCGACGGCGTGTGGTGGTGGGCCGTCGGCGTGCTCCCCTTGGCGCTCGTGCTGGACAGCTTCGTGCTGCACCTCCTGGCGGCCGCGCTCCTGGCCCTGTGGGGCGGGATGGAAGTGATCAACTTTTCGCACCTGGGCGCCCGCGGGCCGCTGGCCTGGGTGGGGCTGGGCTGGATCTTCAAAAACGCCGCCTGGTCGCTGCCGCTGTTGGCCGGTCTGGGGCTGGCGGCCGGCTATCGGAGGCGATCGCAGTGGCTGGTGGCCCTGTGGGTGGCCGTGCTCACGTGGTGGTTCATGCTGCTGGGAGTCGCTTGGCAGTTTGAGTGGCAGCTCGTGTACTACGCCGGCGGCGCAGGCGCGCTGCTGATGGTGCTGGCCGCGGCGCACCGGCCGGGCGACCCGCTGGCGACCCCCTACCGCACGCTCGGCCTGTGGCTCTTGGGCGGAGCGCTCGTGCCGCTCTCGTTCGCCAGCTTCCACGATTGGCAGCCCGCCTTCCTGGTGTGGGGAAGCGACGCGATGCGGGCGTGGATCATCTCCACGGTCCTCTCCTTCGGCCTCCTGGCGACGGCGATCGCCCTGGCCGCGCTCCTGCGGCCGCTGCGGACGGGGGACAAGCCCTACGAGCGGTTGCTGGCGCTTGCCCGCGATCAGTGGTTCCCGGTGTCGATGGCGGTGGGCCTGACGCTGATGGCGCTGTGGGACATCTCGGCCTACGGCCTTTCGGGCGCCAACTTGGCCGCGACCGCAGTGGCCAACGTGGCGATGGTGGCGCTGGCCTTCTGGCGGATGCGGTTCGGGCTGCGGGAAGACCGCGGCCGCGATTTCTCTCTGGGGGTGGCCTATTTCCTGCTCTGGCTGGTGCTCCGCTACGTCGACCTGTTCGGTCAATACGGCGGCATGCTGGGCGCCGCGCTCGTCTTCTTCTTGTGCGGCCTGGCCCTGGCGGGCGTGGCCTGGTTCTGGGGACAACGTCGGGAGGTGGCTCATGCCTAGCCAAGACGAATTGCAGACCGCCGAACAAAGCTCGCCAAACTGGCTAGACCGCGTTGCCGGCTGGGGCGGCCGCCGCGAGCGGACGCTGCTCGTGGCGATTGTGCTCGGGCAGTTGCTCGTGCTCGTGGCGATCGCCACGCTGCACGCGGCGCCGCTCGTGTTCGGCCAAACCGTGGTGCTCGATACGCTGCCTTTCGATCCGCGCGACATCTTTCGCGGCGACTACGTGATCCTGCGCTACGCGTTTAGCAATAGCGCGGCAGTGAACAGCGCGGTGGGCCCGCCGTCGCCGGGGAGTGCAACGTCGACCTTTGCTTGGCAAGAAGATCAGCCGGCCTACGTGCCGCTCACGCGTCTGTCCGACGGCCAGTGGCAGGCAGGCACGGCCCAACCGACTGCGCCGGCGACGAAGCCGTATCTGACTGGCCGCTACACGGCGGGGGAGTTCCGTTTTGGCATCGAGGCCTATTACGTGCAGGAAGGCGAAGGGAAGGCGCTCGAAGACGCCAACCGCGCCGGCAAGCTGCAGGCCGAGATTGCGGTGGCGCCGTGGGGGCAGGCGACCCTGCGCGCATTGCGACAGAAGCCGTAAAGGCAAATAAAGCGCTCTGTCCAAGGGGGCCGAGCTAGGCGTGGACGAGCTCGCCGGACACCGGCGAGAATTCGACCACCATTTGCTGGTCGGGCTGCACGCGAATCTGCGACACCACGACCGGACCGGAGCGGCCGTCGGCAAGGTGAAGCCGATAACGCCTGCCAGCCTCGAGCAGATCTTGCTGCCCGCTCTCGAGACGGAAGCGACCGGCGAACAAGCGGTCGGCGCTGCCGTCTTGGGGGAGGTCTTGATCCAGCTCGCCGTGCAGTTGTTTGAGCCGCAGGCCGCCGATCAACAGATCGCCGTCGAATTCCGACATCAGTTTTTTCCGCCTCGGCCGCCGTTGGGTGCGGCCGTTATTCCCGTTCGATCAGTCCTTCCGCCAAGCCGGCCACAAGCACGTCGAACGTCGTGCGGATGACCGATTCGTCCTCCATGGACAGTACCACACCGGGCTGGAGCTGGCTGACCACGCCAGCGGTCCAACCGCTCTCCTCACGCAACCGAATTCGGCTGCCCACCTTAACGCCGTCGGCCCCATGGCCGTTGGCTGGGGCCGCATGGCCGTTGCCAGCCGCCTTGGCCGCAGTCGCCGGCTTCTTCTCCGCGCCCGCGGGTCGCCGTGCCGCAGTCTCCGCTGCCGGCTTCTCGAGCACACCGGCCAGCTCTTGCAGCAAACGCCAATTCTGCAACCGGTCTTCGCGCCCCCGCAAGAGCGTTTCGCTCGGATTTCCTTGTTTGTCGAAATGCTTGGCGAACCGACCCTCACTGCGGGCAAAGTCAATGAAGTCGACAGTCTGACCCGTCTTCGGGTTCACCCACCACGGGTCATGGATGGCCGGGTTGCCCTGTAACGAGAGCCGCTGGCGGATCGTCTCCCCCTTGCGGGGGTCATAGACCAGCAGCGGAAATGCCCGCGTGTCGACCGCCAGGCGGGCCTGGTCGGTGGCCATGTTGTCGGCCACGCCATGTTCGGGCTGGCAGGTGGTGTAGCAGCAGACGAGCGCCGGCCCGTCGAACTCGAGCGCGTCGAGCACGGCCCGGTAGAAGTGGTTCGTGTGCGCGCACGTGGTTTGGGCCACGAACGTCCGCGGGTGCATCATGGCGATCTGGGCGATCTCCTTGCGGCGTTCCTGCTTCCCGGCGACCGCCTTGCCATGCACGCTCATCTTGGTGTTCTGGCCGGTGTAGCTGCTCGTTGACGCTTGGCCGCCGGTGTTCGAATAGACCTGGGTGTCGAGCACGAAGACCTTGATGTTCATGCCCGAGGCGAACATCCGCGAGAGGGACTGAAAGCCGATGTCGAACATGGCGCCGTCGCCGCCGATGCACCACAGGGGCTTGCCCTGCCAGCCCTGCTGATCCCAGCGCGCCCGCACCCCCATGGCCATGGCCGGGGCGTTCTCGAAGAGCGAGTTGGTCCAGGGGACGAGGTACGGGTTGTACGGATAGGTCGAGGTATAGACCGTGTTGCAGCCCGTGGCGGCCACAATCGCCCAGTCGTCGCCATACTTGGCGCCCGTGGCGGCGCAAAGCATGCGCAGCGCCGTCCCTTCGCCGCAGCCGGCGCAGCTCCCCGCTCCGCCCACGTACACGTGCGTTTGCTCCTTGAGCATCATGTCGACGAGCAGGTTGTCGCTCACGTAGCGGCCGTCGGAGGGTCCCACCTGCTTGAACAGGCGGTGGCTCTTGCGGACCTTGGTCATCAGGCCTTCGGTCTTGGGGATCATGTGCAGGGCGTTGTCGTCGCATACGGTGACGCACTCGGCGCAGCCCTTGCACTTGCTGGGGTCGATGATGATCGAGAACAGGCCCCCTTCGCCCAGCTTCTTGGCCGGGCCTTCGTAGTACTTGCGCGTGCGGGCCCATTGGGCGCGGAACATCTCGCGGTCCGCGGCGTCGGAGATCTCGCCCATACGGCGCTCGAACTCCTGCTCTCCCATCACCTTGCCCAGGATCGCCGTGTCGGGGCAAAGCGTCACACAGTCCATGCAGCCCGTGCAATTGCCGGGCATGTATTCGGGGATGTCGGGGGCGATGTAGCTGAAGTCGCGGAGCGTCGCCGTGCCGGCGGGAACGAGCGAGCGGGCCACGGAATCGTCGGCCGGCAACTCCTTTTCGGCGTTCCCATCTTCATAACCGCGGATGATGCGGTCGTTGAAGTCGAGGACGTCGAGCACCGGCAGGCGGACCTGCTTGTAGGGCGCGTCGACGAGGGTGCCGTAGGAGTTGTTGTTGAACGGGTCCCGCTCATTGGCCTCGTTCATCGAACCCGGCCGGATCACGGTAGCCATAGCAGTTCCTTGAGATTTCGATCAACCGCCGAGGCGCTGAGACGCCGAGAAGGACTTAAACATTGGTCTGCTTGCCTTGCTCGGCGTCTCTGCGTCTCGGCGGTTCAATTCTTCGTCCGAATGGTTCAGTGGGCCATGATTTCGCGGGGGACTTCGCGAAGCTCGCCGTAGCCGCGTTTCACGCACGTCAGGTTGTCTTGCACCACGCGTTCGCCGCGCTTGCCGAAATACTTGCGAAGCGCCTTCTCCACGCCGGCGTAGATCTGCTCGGCCGTCATGCCGCTTTCGGCGCCGTAGGGCGTCAGCTTCAAAAACGCCCCCAACAGCACGATCCCCTGCATCCGCATCTGCAAATCCGCCAGCGAAGCCACCTCGCGGGCAATCTGCACCATGTCGGCAAAGAAGACGTGGAGCCCTTGCTGGCGGATGAACTGCCGGTGGTGGGCCGGAATCCGCTCCCACACTTCGGCCGGATCGCCGTGCGACGACTGCATGACGATCGCTCCGCCGCGCACCAACCCCTTGAGCGGGTTGCCGCTGAAGAGCGCCGTCGTGTCGTTGAGCACCACGAGGTCTACGTGCTCGAGCTCGCTGTGCAGCCGAATGTGGTGGTCGGAGATCGTCAGATAGTAGGTGGTCGGCAGCCCCTTCTTTTCCGAGCCGTATTTGGGGTAGGCCTGCACGTCGCGGCCGAACACGTCGCCGGCGATCGTAGCGATCACCTTGTTGGTGGTCACGCTGCCGAACCCGCCCACCGAATGCCCGCGCATCGAGAAGGAGCCCGGCTCGCGCAGATCGGGGTCTTCGGTCACCGGCAGGGCCAGTTCGTGCTTGATGCCCAGGCAGAAGTAGTCGCGGCCGTTGGGCTGCCGCATGTTTTCGACCGCAGCGATCAGATCGCCGGGGCGCACGTCGCGGCTGCCGAGCCCGGCCGAGCAGGAATGGATCCGCGGCGCGCGTCCCAGCTTCGCCTGCCCGTTTTGGCCGGTCATGGCGTCGCAGAAGGCGGCCTTGATCTCGCGAGTCAGGTGGTTGCCGGTGGTCGAGAGCGGGTCATCCATCCGCTCGAGCACGGTGAAGGCCTTGCAGTTCTTGAGTCGGTCGACGATTTCGCGCCCCGGGAATGGCCGGAAGCAGCAGACGGTAAGGCAGCCCACCGCCAGGCCGCGGCGCTCGCGCAGGTAGTCGACCGTCGCCCGCGCGGTTTCCATGTAGCAGCCCATGCCGACGAGCACATAGTCGGCGTCGTCACAGCGATAGGGCTCGACGAAGTCGTAGCGGCGGCCGGTCTGCTGATGAAACTCCTCGAAGGCCTCGGCCAAGGCGGGTCCCACGCGGTCGTAGTAGGTCCGCTGGGCGATCTTCCCCTTCATGTAGGAGTCTTGGTTCTGCACCACGCCGGACATCAGCGGGTTGGCCGGGTCCATCAGGTTGAGCAGCTTGTCGGCCGGGGCGCCAACATATTGCCGCATGAACTCGGGCTCAGGGAGCAGCACCTTCTCGACCGTGTGCGTGGTGAGAAAGCCGTCTTGCACGTTGAAGAACGGCGTGTGACTGGTCTCGGCAGCGCGGCGTGCGATCAGGCACAGGTCGCCGGCCTCTTGTGCGTTGCGGGCAAACAGCATGCCCCAGCCACAGTCGGCCACGCTCATTAGGTCGTCGTGCCCCGCGTGAACGTTGAGCGAGTGGCTCGTGAGCGCGCGAGCGCCGATGTTGAAGACCGCCGGCAGCCGTTTGCCACTGATGGTGTAGAGCACCTCCTTCATCAGCACGAGGCCTTGCCCCGAGGTGAAGTTGGTGACGCGTCCGCCCGCCGCGGCGAAGCCTTCGCAGAACGAGGCAGCCGAGTGCTCGCTCTCCGGCTCGAAGAACATGAGCAGGTCGCCCCACAGGTTGCGGTAGCCGTTCATCACGGCCGCGTTGTAGCCTCCCCCCATCGTGGTGGAACTCGTGATCGGAAATGCGCCGGCCGCCTGCGTGACGTTGATCTCGACGTGGACCACCGCCTCGGCGCCGTCGCACGTGGTCGGAATGCCAGGGAACTGGAAGCGACCGTCGCTCGCTTCCCGCTCGTCGCGAGGCACGAAGACCGCATCGTGCGCAGCCGGAGGCGCAGCCAGAGTGCTCATCCGAGGGCTCCACAAGCCAAGGGTAACTCCGCCTTGCTCGCTTTCGCGGGCCGGTCCCGGAGCTTGGGAAGTATGAGCTAACTCGGGCGAACTTATTCGCTCGCCCGAGGCTTATTCCTCGTGGAGCGGAAGGCGACGAAAGGATGCAAACGAAAGAAGAGGCCGCCTTCAACCGCTCACGCTAACCGATGCATGATTCGTTGTCAAAGAATTTCTGGCGACTGACACATTTGTCGGTTTGGGCGGCCGCAGCGTGCTCGTCCGCTCGTTCGTCAACCGCGGCTGGCGACGCCGAAGGCGATTCGTTCGCCACACTATGATTCGCTGCCGCATGAAATTTCCGCGGCGCTATTGCAACCTGCCGACCCCCAATTAGGGTGAAAGATAGTGCTCATACGCACTCCTCCTCTTCAGAATTCGGTGGGCAATGTCGGGCGTTGCAGCGATCCAATCTGGCGCGGCCATGTCCTGCGGATCTCCGGCGATGAACGTCGCCGGCGCCGCGGCGGCCGCGCCATCGGCCACCCCAGCCGCCGGCGCGGCGCTCCAAGCGCCGGCGGCCGCAGGCATGATGGGCAGCCAGGCCGCACAGCTCTTCTCCTCCAGCCTGCAAGGCCTCTCGCGGGCCGACCTGATGCAGGCCTTCCTCATCGCCCTGCTGCTCCGCGGTTCGGACGACGACCAGAAGAAGGGCTCGTCGATGGGCGACATGCTGATAGGCATGGCTCTGATGGGCGCTCTAGGCGGCGCTCAACAGGGGTCGTGCAGCTTTTCGCTGAACTGCGGCGACGGCGGAGCAGCCGCCGCCTACGCCGCCCCCGCGGCCGCCGCCTCGATGAGCGCGCAGGCCTAGGGACCTTGCGAAGGGGGCTCCGCGTCGCCCGGCGGCGGGACCTTGATTTCGTCGGCCGGCGCCCAGCGGATCTGGCCGTTTTCCCAGAAGACGACCGGGTTGCCGGCCCGCTTGTGCTCGATCAGGGCACGGCGGACGGCGCGCTGGGCCGCGGCTTCGATTTGGGCCTCGAGCGGCGGCAAAGTGGCGCCGTGGCGATCAACGGCCTCGCCGAGGAGTGCTAGGAAGCCTTCCAAGTCGGCCGGTTCGATCCCGCTCGCCGGCCCCTCCAGCCCATGAGCGACTTGCGGCTTGCCCGTAAGATTGTCGATGAACCGCCAGGACTTGGCCAACGGAAGGTACAGGCGGAGGTTGGCCATTCCAGCGACGTACCGCCCCTCGATCGCAGCCCTCGGAACATCGTGCCCGCCTGAGCGCACGCGACAGACCACCCGTTGCACGGCGACCTCGGCCGACGGCAAGCAAAAGAACACGAGGTGAAACTCATACCCCTGGTCGACCAGTTCGCGAATCCACGGGGCGAAGCTGCGCGTCGCCAGGGTGGTCTCGAAGGCGAAGCTCGCGCGAGCCGCAGCCAATTCGCGCAGCCGCGCGAGCATGACTCGCCCCGCAGCCATGGCCACACTGTCCGGATGGAACGCCGATAACCCGCGGCAATCACATCGGCGTTGACGAACTCCTCGACGGCCAGCGGGCCCCGCAAGATCTCGGCGGCGCAGGTCGACTTTCCGGCGCCGTTGGGGTCCGGCGAGGACGACGAGGTGGGGAGCGGATGGCTCGCCTTTGGCGTCACAACATTCTAGCCACACTGGATTTGCGCTGCCAGTTTGGGTAGGGTGGCCTTTGCCTTAAGGGCCGGCACAGGCCACGAAATGGGCATCTGTCAACCGATAAGAGAATAGGGAAGCCACTATCCGTGACGCAAGCAGGTGTGCGATGAATGCGGACATCCTCAAACGCCTCGTGCGCGCCATCGCCGAGGGGTCGCAACGAGATCTGGACCTTCTAGCGCACACCGTCGTCGAGTCCGAGCGTCAGGTTGGCCATACCAAGCTTGCCGACCAATTGGCTGCAATCCTCACTCGCCCTCGGCCAGGCAAGACGGGTGCGAACGAGAGGAGGACGCTCGCCGATCTGCCTACCAGCCGAAGGCACAGTGAAGCGCTCGTTTCGCTCATTCCGCGCGACGTCCTCGAGCATCACATGGTGCTCCCGAAAGAGATTGACGACCGCTTTGCACGCATCGAAAAGGAATACGCTGCCCGCGAGAGGCTGGGGGCTTACGGGCTACGCCCCCGCAAAACCATTCTGCTCTACGGCCCCCCAGGCTGCGGCAAGTCGCTGGGGGCGAAACGCCTAGCGTGGAACGTCGGCCTGCCGTTGCTCAAGGTCCGCTTCGATGCGTTGATCTCTTCGTTTTTCGGCGAGTCCGCGGCCAACCTGCGTTCAGTGTTCGAGTCGGCGAAGGAACGCCCTTGCGTGCTGCTGCTTGACGAGTGCGACTTCATTGCTCGATCGAGGACGACCTCCAAGGACATCGGCGAGGCGTCGCGTATCGTAAATTCGCTGCTGACTCTGATGGAGGAGTACGACGCACCGGGATTGCTCGTCGCTACAACCAACATCGAACACTCTCTGGATTCGGCATTGTTTCGCCGCTTCGACGAAGTGTTCCAAGTTCCGCCGCCGGGTGACGCCGAGATCGCGAATATCCTCAAGCTGACGCTATCCGCCGTCGCAGTTGCCGAGAACCTCGAATGGCGTCCGATTGTCCAGTCCTTGTCCGATGCCTCCGCAGCAATGGTGGTTAAAGCGGCGCAGGACGCGGCCAAAGCGGCTGTGCTCGGCGGCCAGAAGGTCGTGACGGCCAGCCACCTCAACGCGGCGATCGCGGAGCTGAAGCGAGAAGACAAGCCGTCGCGGAACGGATAATCAGCCATGCCGAGCCCTCATCAGTTTGAGCACCTGCCATTGGTCCGCCGCGAGGATGGCCCCGCTCGCTACGGGCGCCCACGGTTCGTCGAATCTCAGCTCACAAAGGACAACCGCGCCACACAATCAAGTCGCGGAGCACACAGCGGGAAACTCCGATCCCAAGTGACCACGGTCACTGGAAACTGGATGGCACAGCGCGACGCCCGTACCGCGGCTGGCCTGCCCAGGATCGACAAGGGCATCCCGCTCCTGCTGCAAATTGACCCCGTCCTGGACATCGACGATCTGCGGCACCACTTCGGATTCGAGATTATTTCCGAACAAGATGATGGCTTCGTCATCGTCGCCTCTGAAGACGAATCCCTCGCGTACTTCCAGGAAAAGCTCAACGACTTCATCGGAAGCATCGAAGAGTCGGTCAAAGGCTCGGCCGGCATCGCCAAGATTCATGAATTGCGGCAGGACCTGACCCAGGAAGAGCGGTTGCAGCGCATTTTGACCGAGCGGCTTTTCGCCGAATTGCCGTTGCTCGACACCGATACGCTTTACATTGTCGATGTGAGCGTCTCCTGCCAGGGGAACTGGGTTGTTCCCAAGAAACCGAAGCGAGGTCGTCGCACCGATAAGACTTGGGCAAAACTGGAAGCCGAGTGGTCGCAGAAGCGCACCGAAGCCTACGAACAGTGGGATAAGCTCAAAGACGAACGGCTTGAAACAGTTTGGCAATTCATCGACTTCTATCGCGGCGAGATCACGGGCGATGCGGCCCCCAATTCGGACGCTCCGCCCGATTACTTTGAGTTGCGAATCAGGATTTCGGGCCGCGGCCTCAAGGACATGGTCCTCAACCATCCCTACATCTTCGAGGTGGCCGAGCCGGACGACACGGAGCTTCCCCAGGCCCACGCCCGCCAACTCCGTGACATTCAAACCCGGCTGACCATCAACCCGCCCACTCAAGACGCACCGGTCGTGTGCGTGATCGACAGCGGCATCCAGGAGGGGCATGTCCTGCTCGAACCGGCCATCGATAAGGCCACTTCACGCTGTTTCCTGCCAAACATCGCTAAGACGGACGTAGCCGACTATGTTGCCAGCGGCGGGCACGGCACGCGTGTCGCTGGCGCAGTTCTGTATGCCGACGATATCAGGGACCAGGGCACCGTCGATTGCCAGGTCTGGGTTCAAAACGCCCGCGTGCTGAACGATCAGTGCAAGCTGCCGGAAGAGGTGCTACCGCCTGCCCTTATTCGCGACGTGGTTCAGCACTTCCACAACTCCCTACGGCAGACGCGTATCTTCAATCATTCGATCAACGCCGATGCACCGTGCCGACGCAAACACATGTCTGCTTGGGCGGCGGAAATCGACCGCCTCAGCAACGAACACGACATTCTTGTCATCCAGAGCATTGGCAACCTTCGTCCATCCCATCCCGCGCCGAAAGCTGGCGTTGCCGAACTTCTGGCGTCGGGCAAAGCCTATCCCGCGTACCTGGGCGAAGAATGCTGCCGTCTGGCCAATCCGGCTCAGAGCCTTCAAGCGCTGACCGTGGGGTCAGTTGCCTACAACGTTTACGAGCACGAGGACTGGCGGAGCTTCGCGTCGCGTACGGGTGAGCCTTCGGCGTTTTCGCGTTGCGGCCTTGGCATCTGGGATTCCATCAAGCCGGAAGTCGTCGAGTTTGGTGGAGATTTTCTGCGAACGCCCGGCAATACTCCCAGCGTATCCGCTCCAGTGCATGCAAAGGAATGCTACCCGCCTCTGGTGCGCTCAACGCTCCACGGCGGCCCGGCATTCGACCGCGATGATGTTGGCACGTCCTATGCTGCCCCGAAAGTGGCTCGCATCGCCGCCCGACTCCAAGCCGTGCTGCCAGAGGAGTCCTGCCTGCTCTACCGCGCCTTGATTGTTCAATCGGCGCGATGGCCCGAGTGGGCCCGCGACCTGCCGCCGGAACAGCAGGCTGCCTTGATGGCTCGGATTGGCTACGGCGTGCCGGACGCGGAGCGGGCGAGCATGAATACAGCACACCGCACAACTCTGATTACCGAGGGGGAGCAAGAGATCAAGCAAGGCAGTTGCCACGTCTATCAGGTGCCCATTCCGAACACAATTCGGCGAGCCGGCGCGGACTATACCATCCTTGTCGAAGTGACCCTTTCCTATTCGGCAGAGCCGCGCCGGACGCGCCGTACTCACCGCGGCTATCTCTCAACATGGCTCGATTGGATGAGCAATCGGAAAGAGGAGTCGCTAGAGTCATTCGTTTCGCGAGCCGTCAAGGACGAAGACCCGGCCGTCCGCGAAGGCACGAGCTTCGGATGGGCAATCAGCAGTCGCTCCAGCGATGGCCAGATCGCAGATGTACGCCGTAACATCGGCACCGTTCAGAAGGATTGGGCCTACATCAAGTCAAACGCCTTGCCCGAGAATTTCTGCATCGCAGTTCGCGGCCACAAGGGATGGAGCAAAGACCCGGACAACGCAGCCCCCTACACACTGGCCGTGACTTTCGAGATTGTTGGCAAAGAAATCGAAATCTACGACCCGCTCCGCACGGCCGTGCAGCAACTTCAGGTTGAACTCGGTGCTGGCGATTTCGAGGCCGAAATCGATGTCGATGAGCTCGACTGAGGCCAATCGCCCTTACTACGGCTTCTTCGGCCGCGGAATCCTCCCCCCGCTCTTCCCGCCCCTCCCGCGTCCCTTCCTCCCCCCCTTCGCATAAGCCCCCTCGCGCCCCGCCGCTTCGTCCACCGGCTTGCCGACGTTGTCGCGCATGCGCATGATGCGGTCGCGCAAGGAGGCGGCCCGTTCGAACTCGAGCGACTCGGCGGCCGCCAGCATTTCGCCTTCGAGTTCGGTCAGGTACTCCTCGGTGATGTACTGCGTCTCGTCGCTGCGGCCCGCCGCGGCGTTGGCGCGGGCGTGGGCGGCCGCTTCGCTCTCGATGCCGGCGCGGATCGCCTTTTTCACCGTGGCGGGCGTGATGCCGTGTTCGCGGTTGTATTCCTCCTGGATCGCGCGGCGGCGGGCAGTCTCTTCGATCGCTCGCTGCATCGAGTCGGTCACCTTGTCGGCGTAGAGGATCACCTTGGCGTTCACGTTGCGGGCAGCGCGGCCGATCGTTTGCATGAGCGAGGTCTCGCTGCGCAGGAAACCTTCCTTGTCGGCGTCGACGATGCAAACCATCGACACTTCCGGCAAGTCGAGCCCTTCGCGGAGCAAGTTCACGCCGACCAGGGCCTCGAACTTTCCTTCGCGCAAATCACGCAGCAGCTCCACGCGTTCGAAGGCATCGAGCTCGCTATGCAGCCACTTGCAGTTGACGCCTTGCTCGGTGAGATAGAATGAGAGGTCCTCGGCCAGCCGCTTGGTGAGCGCGGTGACGAGCACGCGCTCCCCCACGGCCGCCCGTTCGCGAATCTGCCCCAACAGATGCGGCACTTGGCCGCGGGCCGGCAGCACCTCGATCACCGGGTCCAAGAGCCCCGTAGGGCGAATCACCTGTTCAACGAACTCACCGCCCGTCTTTTCGAGCTCATAGGGGCCCGGCGTCGCCGAGACGAAGACGACCTGCCCTGTCTTCTGTTCCCACTCCTCGAACTTGAGCGGACGGTTGTCGAGCGCGCTAGGCAGACGGAAGCCGTGTTCCACGAGGGTCGTCTTGCGGCTCTGGTCGCCGGCGAACATGCCGCGCACCTGCGGGACCGTGACGTGCGACTCGTCGACGATCATCAGGAAGTCGTCGGGGAAGTAGTTGTAGAGCGTGTCGGGCGTAGAGCCGGGGGGGCGGCCGCTCAAGGGGCGGCTGTAGTTTTCGATGCCGGGGCAGAAGCCGGCCTCGAGCATCATTTCGATGTCGAAGCGCGTGCGGGCGGCCAGCCGCTGCGCCTCGAGCAGCTTGCCTTGGCTCTTGAAGAGTTCGAGCCGCTCGGCCAGCTCCTCTTTGATCGAATCGATCGCCGCGCGAATGCGGTCTTCCGGCATCACGAAGTGCTTGGCCGGGTAGACGAACAGCTCGTCCTGCCGGCCGATCACCTCGCCGCTGGTGGGATTGATCATCGAGAGCTGCTCGACCTCGTCCCCCCAGAACTCGATCCGCCAGGCGAACTCTTCGTAGCTGGGCCACAGCTCCACGCAGTCGCCGCGGACACGGAACTTGCCGCGGGCGAACTCGATGTCGTTGCGGTCGTAGTGAATGTCGACCAGCTTCGAGAGCAGCTTATCGCGCTCGATCGAGCCGCCCCGCTTGAGGCTGACCATCATCGAGCGGTAGGCTTCGGGCGAGCCCAAACCATAGATGCACGACACGCTGGCCACGATGATCACGTCGCGCCGGCTCACCAGGGCGCTCGTGGCCGCGAGGCGCAGGCGGTCGATGTCTTGGTTGATCGAGGCGTCCTTCTCGATGTAGATGTCGCGCTGGGGGATGTAGGCCTCGGGCTGGTAGTAGTCGTAGTAGCTGACGAAGTAGTTCACCGCGTTGTACGGAAAGAACTCCTTGAACTCGGAGTAGAGCTGCGCGGCGAGCGTCTTGTTGTGCGAGAGGACCAGCGTGGGGCGGTCGAGGGCCTGGATGACGTTGGCCATCGTGAACGTCTTGCCCGAGCCGGTGACGCCCATCAGCACCTGGTTTTTGCGCCCGGCGCGGGCGCCTTCGATCAGGGCTTCGATGGCGGCCGGCTGGTCGCCGGCGGGCTGGAACGGGCTGACGAGCTGAAACGGCACGGCAAAGGCTCAGCGGGGGCGACGTGGGGCCAGCGTCTGCAAACCCCACATTCTACGCGCCCCGGCGGCCGAGGGCACCGGGGAGAATGACGAATGACTCCACCAGCCCGCGGCGCGAGCAAGGGAGGCCAGCGTCTGTTGGGCACGCTGGCCCACGAGCTCGCCCGGCCCGAAGAATTGCGCCCGGCTCGAACTTAGAAGGCTGACACCACGGCGCGCCCAATCCCTCAAGGGTGGTCCGTCACAAAGTGCGGCGGAGGATATCTCAGCGCAGGATCGAGTTCCGGGTTCTCACGCAGCAACTTGAAATAAAGGTTGCGTATGGTGACGTAGCTCTGGTTCGTTTCCTCTCGCCCTGCCTTCAGGCCGTACACATGCCCGAGATCGAATCCCGCGCGGTGGCCTTCGAAGTGTCCTGACCGATAGCCGCCGAAGTAGGCAGCCACCACGGCCGTGAGGGCAAGCAAGGAGGAGACGGAGAACCGCAGGTAGCGCTTCATGCGTAGCCGCCGGAGAGCAATTCGCCCTTGCCAAGATGTACAGCGACTTTCCCGCCAGAAAGCGCGTGGAGAACCGGCCAACTAAGGCTTTCGCGCCGTCTCGACCGGCGCCGTCGAGAGTTCCTCGGTGAAGCGGCCCACGTAATGCATGCTGCTGGCCGGTCCGCTGAAGGCGATCACGCGTTTGTCGAGGTCGAGTTGTTGGCCCACCACGCGGCCGCGCTCGACATCAAACCGCACCACGCCGTCCGCCGCTTCGCGAATGAGCTGCGCCTCGATCGCCGGATCGTTGACCGGCGACAGCACCTGCGTGTGGACCTCGATTTTCGCGAGTCCCTTGTCGACTTCGGTCAGCTTGTAGTCGCGTCGCAGTTTGATCTTTTTCGTGTCGCCCGAGGTCAGCGTGACCGGCGTTTCGTAGGGCACGCTCCAGGTGTTTCCCACGGCGACCGCCTCTTCGGGGAGCGGCATGACCATCGTTTGGGCGCCTTCGGCCGGGCCCGCGCCGTTCCGCTTGTCGATCCGCTCGAGCACCTCGCCACGGGCATCGACCGTCATCTCCACCAAGGGCACGCCGATCGAAGCCTGGATCGGCTTGTACTCCGCCGGGGGATCCTTATCGCGGCGGCTGTCGTAGGTGACTTCGGCGCGGCCGCTGACCTTCTGCCGCATCTGCACGTCTTCGACGAAGTGGGTGAACTTCAGCCTCTCGGGCGTACTGTCGGCGCTGAATTTCCAGATTTTTGCCGAGCGGCTATAGGCCTCGGAGGTCTGCCGAACTCCTTGGACCGTGGAGTCGACGTTGTTCTGATGCACCACCTCCCAGCGCACTTCTTCGCCGGGGGAGAACTTGTAACGCAGCAAATGCTTTTCGCCGCCGGCGGGCGCGTCGTCGGCGAGCGCCGGGCAAGCCAAGGAGGCCAGAACCAAGCCGAGAACGGCCAAGCGGTGAAGAAGCATTGCTCGCATCCTTTCGAGTCGCGGAGTTCGACGCTGCCCAGGGGGCTAGCCTTGGCCCGAGCGCGGCTCCCGCAGCTTCAGGCGGCCGCCCCAGCCCAGCTTGTCTCGCAGCGTACGGTAGTAGTTGTGCCCGGGCGCTTCGATCAGCTTGAAGCGCGACTGCGAGCGTTCCACGCGCACGCGCTCGTCGGCGCCGAGCGTGCACAGCACATGGCCGTCGACGACGACCGCCGTGCCAGGCAGGGGCTGCTTGACGGCCAGTTCGTAGGCGCGATCGGCCGAATCCACCACGGGCCGATTGGTCAGCGTGTGGGGGTTGATCGGCGAGATCACGAAGGCATCCAAATCCTTCCGCACGATCGGGCCGCCGGCCGACAAACTGTGGGCCGTGGAGCCGACGGGCGTACAGACGATCAAACCGTCGCAACTATAGGTAGTGGCCCAAATTGAGTCAATGTAGAGATCGACGTCGACGATACCGAACGGCGAGCCCGCCCAAATCGCGGTTTCGTTGAGCCCCAGCTTTTGCGCCACGACCTGATCGCCCCGCCGCACCTGGCAATCGAGCATCATGTGTTCGACGAGGGTGCAGTCGCCGCGCAGAATCCGCGGCAGCGCCTCAGGCAGTTCTTCGAGCGATAGGTCTGCCAGGAAGCCCAACTTTCCTAGATTGATCCCCAGCACGGGCACTTGGCGAGTTCCCATCTGATGGGCTGCCCGCAAGATCGAGCCGTCTCCCCCCATGACGGCCACGAAATCGGGGGTCAGCCCTGCCAAGTCGGCGGCGAACTCCAAGTCGACCGCCAGCAAATCGACGTGCTGGCGGAGGAAGTCGGCGACGCGCGGCGTTTCCGCAGCGACATCAGGCTTGTTGCCGGGCGCCAGCAGCACCACCCGCGGCCGGCGGCCCAGGTCGAAGCAACGGGCGGAAGCGGGGGCAGCCATGGAGTTCGCTGGGGAGGCTCAAAAGGGTGGCCGAAGCACGGCCATGGTATCGCACGCGGGGGCCGCTGCTGCAAGCGGAAGTGCCATCCCGCAGCGCGCCGCGCTTAACTGCGAAACGCGAGGATCCAGACGAGCAAGCCGCACAGAGCGACGGCTAGCAGCGACAGCACCGTCACTGCCCACATCGTGCTCGATTTGAGTTGCCGACGCGTATGCGTCTTTCGCAAACGGGAGATCGAGTCGGCCCGTTCCACGTCGATTGCGAAGCCAACGGGCTCGCCGGCGTCTTCGTCGTCTGCTGCGGCCGCCGGCCAGGCAGTTTCCCCAGTGACCACCGGACGGAAGGCCTCGGGCTCGGGCGCTGGTTCGCGCGGGGCAGGTTGCGGCGGTGAAGGCGCGGGGGAGGCTGCCGGCGGAATCCGCCCGGGCAGGGCATCGCTCGCCTGCCGCCACTCGGGCCAGCCCTCGCGCCAGACCCAGGTATCCCCGGCGATGCGCCCTTCCTCGATCCAACTTTCGAACAGTTCTGCGGGAGCCGGGCCATATTGATCGCCGTCGGCGCCGCGCACGAACCAACCCGCGGGCGCCGGGGCCGGCGCGCCCTGGGAGGCGGCCGCCGTTGCCGCGGTCGCCGTAGCGATCGACTCCTGAGGGATGACGATCTTCACGCCGCAGGTAGGGCAAACCCCCTTGCGCCCCGCCAAGTGCGACTTGACGTGCAGCTTATGGCCGTTGGGGCAGAGAAAGCGAATGCCCATGCGTGGAGGAGCGGGGTTTCGACGAAAGGCGAACGACAAGCCCGGCGCGGCGGCCGGGCCAGAGCCGATCCCTCGAGTCCGCCGCTGGCGTTGCCGCTGCAACTGATTATAGTTGAGCCCCTTGCCGGACGGTAGGAACGGCCGCTCGGCGCCCGTTTTTCTTCGCGGGGCGGCCGGTTTTTTCCCTGCTCTTTTCGCCCTCAAGGGACGCATTTTCTCGATGGAACCTGCCGACGACGAACCCGTGGAGATCGCCCTCATTGGGGACCTGACGACCAGCGAAAACGACCTGACCGAGCGGCTGCTGGGCGTGCCGCCGGGCGGACGGTGCGTGATGTACATCGATTCTCCGGGGGGAAGCCCCTATTGCGCCCTGTCGCTAATGACGCTGATCCGGCTGCGCAAGCTCGACGTTACGGCCGTGGTGACGGGCGAGTGCTCCTCGGCCGCCCTGTGGCCCTTCGCGGCGGCCCGCCGGCGGCTCGTGACCCCCTATAGCGTGCTTCTCTTCCACCCCATGAAATGGCAGAGCGAGGAACACGTGAACCTGGCCGAGGCGGCCGAGTGGGCGCGGCACTTTGCCACGCTCGAATCGGACATGGACCGCCTGTTGGCCGAACTGCTCGGGGTTCCCTTGCCCGACGTGCAAAAGTGGATGCAGCCGGGGCGGTATTTTTCGGGCCCCGACATGGTGGCGGCTGGGCTGGCGGAAATGACCACGCTGGTTCCCTTGGCGGCCCTGTTCGAGACGTCGGGCTCACGCAAGAAGGCGGGCAAGCGGACGTCCAGGGCCTAATCGCCCGAACATCCGGCATCTTCGGCTCCCTTGCGGCCGCTGCGCGGGTGTCCTGCGCCGACCAAGGGGCTTTTTCAAGGCCGACCGCCCTTGCCTTCGCACGCGGCCAGCCTTACAATTTTGTTAGATTCAAGTGTTTGAACATCTGCATTGGTACGCACCATGCCGCAGCGCACCCTGGTCGCGCGTGAATTGGCCGAGTTGCTGGGGGTGCTCTCGCATCCTCAGCGAATTCGCATCGTCGAGGAACTCGCCCTCGGCGACCGCCATGTGAATGCCCTCCAGGACCTCTTGGGCATCTCCCATTCCGGCGTTTCGCAGCATTTGGCCGTGCTGCGGGCCCATCGCCTGGTGGTTGAACATCGAGAGGGCCGGCATGTGGTGTACCACCTGCGCAATCCCGATCTAGCCGCTTGGCTCACCGCGGCCATGGCGTTTCTCGAAGACGACCAGCAAACCGCCCGCGACGTCCGCGCGGCGATCGCCAAGGTCCGCAAGCTCTGGAGTCCCCCGTCGCAAACCCGCTCGAACTAGCAGAGGCCGACATGCAAAAGCTCGTCGCAGGCATCCACCACTTCCAGTCCGATATCTTCCGGCCACGGCGCGAATTCTTCGACCGCCTCGCGGCTGGGCAATCGCCCGAGGTGCTGTTCATCACCTGCTCCGACTCGCGGGTGAACCCCAATCTCATCACGCAAACCGAGCCGGGCGAGCTGTTCATCTTGCGCAACGCGGGCAACATCGTGCCCCCCTATGGCGCCTCCGCCGGGGGCGAAGCGGCAACCATCGAATTCGCGGTCGCCGCCCTCGGCGTGAAGGACATCGTGATCTGCGGGCACACGCACTGCGGCGCGATGAAGGGGCTATTGGACCGCCCTGACTCGACGCAGTTGCCGGCGGTCGAGAAGTGGCTCTTGCACGCCGAAGCCACCCGCCGGATCGTCTTGGACAAGTACTCCGATCGGGCCCCCTCAGCGCTGCTCACCACCACGATCGAAGAGAACGTGTTGGTTCAACTGGACCACTTGCGATCGCATCCCGCGGTCGCGGCAGGCCTGGCGACAGAGCGGCTCAAGTTGCACGGGTGGGTGTACAAGATCGAGACGGGGGAAGTGTTCGCTTACGACGCCGCCAGCGGACAGTTCACCTCGATCCTGGAGCGATCGCCGCTGCCCGTGCCGATGCCTGCGCGTCTGACGAACCCCGTAGCGATCTAGGGCTCGGCGGCGAATTGCCTCGCGGGACGGAGTGATCAACCATGCTGGCCAAACAATCGAACTTTTGGACGGAAGCCTTCGCCTTGCACGGGTCGGCGACGCCCCGCGTCCTGCCCCGCGTGCTGATCTTTGGCGCGCTCGCCACCCTCATCTACTGGGCGTTTCACGCGATCCCCGGGTTGCACGTGGAAGTCGCGCCGTACGAGGCGGCCGGCGCCATTCTCACGCTGCTGTTGTTGCTCCGCACCAACAGTGGTTACGACCGTTGGTGGGAAGCCCGCAAGCTGTGGGGCGGCATCGTCAACCAGTCGCGCAATTTCGCGATCACGGCGCTGGCCTACGGGCCTGACGACGAGGACTGGCGGCGGCAGATCGTGAGCTGGTCGGCCGTGTTTCCGCATGCGGCGCGGCGCAGCCTGCGCGGCGAACGCGACCTGCCCGAGGTGGCCGCGCTGTTGAGCCCCGACGCGGCCGCCGAACTGGCTGCGGCCGAGCACATGCCCAGCCGCGTGGCCTACGTGCTGGCCCGCCTGCTGCGCGACGCGGCCGACTCCGGAGGCATGGACCGCTTCGCTTTCTTGCAGGCCGACAAAGAACGCGCTCTGCTCATCGATCACATTGGCGCGTGCGAGCGCATTCTGCGCACGCCGCTGCCGAAGTCGTATTCGATCAAGATCCGCCGCTTCGTGCTGCTCTTCCTGGCGGCGCTCCCCTTCGCCTTGCTCGAGCGTGTCGGCTGGCTGACGCCGGTCATCACGATGCTGGTCGCCTATCCGCTGCTGTCGATCGACGAGATCGGAGTGCAGTTGCAAAACCCGTTCGCCGTGGAGCGGCTGAGCCATCTGCCGCTCGACGAGATTTCGGCCACGATCGAGCGAAACCTGAAGAACGTGGCCCCCGAGACCGCCAAGCGCAACGAAGCTCGCGCCCAACCGATTTTGGCCAGTTAACGCCACGCCGCCTGCGACGAGCCCCCCGCTCCCCTGTACGAAAACCCTGCCACCGGGTATCAAGACCGCAGAGAGCGCGGACTTCGAACTGGACTTCGGCGAGGGCCACCGATGGAATTGGGCATGGTCGGGCTGGGGCGGATGGGGAGCAACATGGTGCGCCGGTTGCTCAAGGCCGGGCATCGCTGCGTGGTCAACGACCATCAGCCGGCCCCGGCCGCCGAGCTCGCCAAGGTCGGCGCCGTGGCCGCCTCCTCGCTGCCAGACCTTATTAAACAGCTCAAAGCGCCGCGGCACATCTGGCTGATGGTGCCGGCGGCCATTGTCGATACGCTGCTCGCCCAACTCGTGCCGCTCCTCTCGCCGGGCGACACCGTGATCGATGGCGGCAATTCGTATTACCACGACGACCTGCGCCGCTCGGCCGAGCTCAAGAAGAAGCAAATCTTCTACGTCGACGTAGGGACGAGCGGCGGCGTGTGGGGGCTCGAACGCGGCTACTGCATGATGATCGGTGGCGAGAAGGAGCCGGTGCAGCGGCTCGACCCGATCTTTGCCGCCCTAGCGCCCGGCCGCGGCGACGTGGCGCGCACGCCCGGCCGCGAAAAGCTGGGCGGCACTTCGGAGCTGGGTTACCTGCACTGCGGCCCCAGCGGCGCCGGGCACTTCGTGAAGATGGTTCACAACGGCATCGAATACGGCCTGATGGCTGCCTATGCCGAGGGGTTGAACATTCTCAAGAACGCCGACGTCGGCCGCCGCCAGCACGACACCGACGCCGAGACCACGCCGCTGCGGAATCCTGCGCACTACCAATACGAGCTCAACCTGGCCGACGTGGCCGAGGTCTGGCGGCGCGGCAGCGTGATCTCGTCGTGGCTCCTGGATCTTGTCGCTGGGGCGTTGGCCGAGAATCCGCAGCTCGACAATTTCGCGGGTCGCGTTTCCGACTCGGGCGAGGGCCGCTGGACGCTGCAGGCGGCGATCGACGAAGCAGTGCCGGCAGGCGTGCTGAGCGCGGCCTTGTTCGAGCGGTTCACGTCGCGCGGCGAAGCCGAGTTCGCCGACCGGCTCCTCTCGGCGATGCGCTACGAGTTCGGCGGCCATTTGGAAAAGCCTCACTGACCCGCAACCACGAGAAAGGCGCCGATGCCTGCGGCCCCCTCCGATGCCTTGGTGTTCTTTGGCGCCACGGGCGATCTGGCCTACAAGAAGATCTTCCCTGCGCTACAGTCGGCGATTCGCCACGGCGAGCTCGATCTGCCGGTGATTGGCGTGGCCAAGGCCGGCTGGGGGCTCGACCAGCTCAAGGCCCGCGCCGAGGCGAGCCTCAAGGAGCACGGCGGGATCGACGAGAAGGCGTTTGCCAAGCTGCTTGCGAGGCTCCGCTACGTCGACGGCGACTACCGCGACCCGGCCACCTTCGAGCAGCTCAAGCAGGCGCTCGGCACGGCGCAGCGGCCGCTGCACTACCTGGCGATTCCCCCCAGCATGTTCGAGACGGTGGCCGACGGACTGGCCAAGGCAAGCTGCATTCACGATGCGCGCGTCGTGGTGGAAAAGCCCTTCGGCCGCGACCTGGCCTCGGCTCAAGAGCTGAACGCCACGCTGCACCGGTTCTTTCCCGAGCAGTCGGTGTTTCGCATCGACCACTACCTGGGCAAGGAGCCAGTGCTGAATCTACTCTACTTCCGCTTCGCCAACGCGTTTCTCGAGCCGGTGTGGAACCGGTACTACGTGGAAAGCGTGCAGATCACGATGGCCGAGAGTTTTGGCGTCGAGGGGCGGGGCCGCTTCTACGAAGAGGCGGGCGCCATTCGCGACGTGGTGCAAAACCACATGCTGCAGCTCATCGCCACCGTGGCCCTCGAGGCGCCCTGCGCCGGTGACCCCGAATCGCTCCGCGACGAGAAGGCCAAGGTGCTCAAGATGATGGCGCCGCTCACCAAGCAAGATGTCGTCCGCGGGCAGTTCGTCGGCTACCGGCAGGAAGAGGGCGTTGCCAAGGATTCGTCGGTCGAAACGTTCGCCTCCCTGCGGTTCAAGATCAACTCGCCGCGTTGGTGGGGCGTGCCGTTCTACGTGCGGGTGGGCAAGTGCCTGCCGGTGACGGCGACCGAGGTGGTGGTCTACTTCCGGCGGCCGCCGCAGTCGATCTTCGGCGAGATCGAGCCACGGCAGTCGAACTCGATCCGCTTCCGCTTGAACCCCGAGTCGGTGATCGCCTTGGCGGCCCGGGCCAAGCTGCCGGGCGAGGAGATGACCGGCGAAGAGGTGGAGTTGGCCGCACAGCATCAGCGCGGCGACGAGCGCGAGCCCTACGAGCGGCTGCTCACCGACGCGGCCCAGGGCGATGCCACGCTGTTCACCCGGCAAGATTCGGTGGAGGCCGCCTGGAAGGTCGTCGACCCGATCCTGGGCAACGTAACGCCGCTCTACCAGTATCAGCCCGACACCTGGGGGCCGATCGACGCCGAGCGAGTGTTGGAAGACGGGGTGCGCTGGCACAACCCGGCGGGCAAGTAGCCGCTGCGCGCGGAGTATGACGCGAGCCAAGCGATGACGCCGCCGAATCCGCATCTGCTGGCGATCAACACCGGCTCCACGAGCCTGAAGGCTGCGCTGTTTCGTCTCGACGAGACGCGCGAGTTGATGGCCGCCGCGGGGGCCCTTGGTACGCCGTCGGCGACGCTGGCCGTGCGCAGCGCCACGGGAGAAGTCCTGCATCAGCAGGCGTTGGCAAGCGGCGCCCATGCGGCTGCCCTCGACGCCCTGCTCGACTGGCTCGAGCAGGCGGGGCTGCTCGAAAGCCTCGCCGCAGTCGGGCACCGAGTGGTGCATGGCGGCCCGAAGTTTGCCGCGCCCTGCCGCGTCAGTGAAGTGTTGCTCGAGGAGCTCGAGCGCATCTTGCCGCTCGACCCCGAGCATCTTCCGCAGGCGCTCGGCGCAATCCGTGCGATCGCCGCGCGGCTGCCAGGCCTGCCGCAAGTTGCGTGTTTCGACACCGCCTTTCACCGCAGCATGCCGGCCGTGGCCAAGCTGCTGCCGCTGCCGGCGCGGTATCGCGATGCAGGCGTCGAGCGCTACGGGTTTCATGGGCTCTCGTATCAGTACTTGGTCGAGCAATTGCGGGCGTTCGACCCACGCGAAGTCGGCGGACGAGCCGTGCTCGCGCACCTGGGGGGCGGCGCGAGCCTGGCGGCGGTGCTGTGCGGACGGCCCCTCGACACCACGATGGGCTTTACTCCCACCGGCGGCCTGGTGATGGGGACGCGGACCGGCGACCTGGACCCAGGTGTGCTCCTTTATCTGTTGACCGTCGGCGGGCTCGGCGCCAACCAGCTCGCGCGGCTCGTCAACCAAGAGGCGGGGATGCTCGGCGTCTCAGGCGTGTCGGGCGAAATGCGCGAGCTTTTGCAGCGGCGAGCGAGCGACAAGGCCGCCGCAGACGCGGTGGCGCTGTTCTGCTACCAGGCACGCAAGCTCATCGCTTCCATGACGTCCACTCTGGGGGGGCTCGATACGCTGGTCTTCGCCGGGGGCATCGGCGAGCACGCCGCCGAGGTGCGGGCCGAGATTTGCGCTGGCCTCGAGTTTCTAGGGGTGCATCTGGACCCTGGCCGGAACGCCCAGGGGGCGCCGATCGTGTCGTCGGGAGCGAGCGCCGTGGTGGTGCGGGTCTTGCCGACCGACGAGGAGCGCATGATCTGCCGGTTGTGCTTGCCGCTCTTGGCGCAGAACGCCTAGTCGCCGGACGTCAACCCTTCCTGCGGTCCGATAACGCCTGCCGCTTCGCAGCGGCAGGCAGGCGGGCTACACTGGACGGTTGCCCATCACCAACCCCGCTCCTACCGCGCGCTCCCGAGGTCGACCAGCCCCGCATGGCCTGGACCCAAGTCTTTCCGGATATCGAGCATTTGTCGCTGGCCGCAGCCGAGCGGTTCATTGCCCTGGCGGCCGAGGCGATCGCCGCGCGCGGGCGATTCACGGTGGCGCTTGCTGGTGGGTCGACGCCGCGGGTGCTCTACTCCCTCTTGGCGAGCGCAACGTTCGCCGGGCGGGTCGATTGGCCACGCGTCGACGTCTATTGGGGAGACGAGCGCTGCGTGCCGCCGGAAGACTCACGCAGCAACTACCGCTTGGCGCACGAAACCCTATTAGCCCGCGTGCCAGTGCCGGGCGAGAATGTCCATCGAATGCGGGGAGAAGCGGAGCCAGCGGCGGCGGCGGCGGAGTACGAGCGGCTGCTGCGTCAGCGGCTCGGCGACTCGGGGGCCGATACCTCCCCGGCCAGCGGCTTCGACCTGGTGCTGCTCGGGATGGGCGACGACGGCCACACGGCGTCGCTCTTTCCCCACACTCCGCCGCTCGACGAACGCGTCCGTTGGGCGGTGCCCAACTGGTCGGCGGAAACGCAAACCTGGCGCGTCACCCTGACGACCCCCGTGCTCAATGCGGCCCGCCAAACCCTGTTCCTGGTTTCGGGCAACTCCAAAGCCGAACGGCTGGCCCAGGTCATCGAGGGCCCACGCGACCCCCACTTGTTGCCGGCGCAACTCATCGAGCCCGCACACGGCGAGGTAGCCTGGTTCGTCGATCAAGGGGCCGCGGCCCGGCTCACACGCTTGGGGCAGGGAGAGCCGTCATGAGCGGCGATCCGCGCGACCGGCTGAAACAGCAGGCGGCTGCGTTTGCCGTGGGGTTGTTGCGCTCCGGGATGGTCGTCGGCCTCGGCTCCGGCACGACAGCAGCTTTCGCGGTGCAGCAAGTGGGGGAGCTGTTGCAGAAGGGCGCTTTGCGCGACCTGGTGGGTGTACCCACGTCGGCGGCGACCGAGCGTTTGGCGCGGGAATGGAACATTCCGCTGGCGCCGGCCGACGCGCCGCCGCCCGTCGATCTGACGATCGACGGGGCCGACGAGGTGGACCCGCAGCTTGATTTGATCAAAGGACATGGCGGTGCACTGTTGCGCGAGAAGATCGTAGCGCAGCTCAGCCGGCGCGTCGTCATCATCGTCGACGAAGCGAAGATTTCGCCTCGACTGGGAACGTTGAGTCGGCTCCCGGTCGAGGTGATTCCCTTCGCGTGGCGGACCCAGCGGGCCTTCTTGGAAGGTTGCGGAGCGCAGCCGGAATTGCGCCTGCTGCCCGGCGGCGAACCCTATCGTACGGACCAAGGGAACTTCGTGCTCGATTGTCGCTTTAGCGCGCTGGGAGACGCGGCGATGCTGGCCGCGCGGTTGGCGGCGCGGGCGGGAATCGTGGAGCATGGGCTGTTCCTGGGCATGGCGACCGATGTGGTCGTGGCCGGAGATCAGGGCATTCGGCACCTTACTCGTCCGTCGGCACGCGAGGAGCGTTCATGATCGAGTTGGCGCCTTCGATCCTCACGGCCGACTTCACGCGCTTGGGATCCCAGGTCGAAGAGCTCTTCACGCATGGCGTGCGGCGGCTGCATCTCGACGTGATGGACGGGCGCTTCGTGCCCAACATCTCGTTCGGCCCCGATCTTGTGGCGGCCGTCAGTCCGCTCGCGCATGCGGCGGGAGCGCTGGTCGAAGTGCACCTGATGATCGTCGAACCGGAACGCTATCTCGAGGCGTTTCGCCGGGCTGGCGGCGACCTGTTGCTGGTGCACGCGGAGACTTGTCCCCACCTGCACCGCACACTGCAACAAATCGGGCAGCTCGGCGCGCAGCGGGGCGTTGTCATCAACCCTGCGACGCCGCTGTCCGCGGTGGAGGAGGTGCTGGGGGATGTCGAGCAAGTCCTGGTGATGACCGTCAACCCGGGCTTTGGCGGGCAGGCGTTCGTAACGGAATGTTTGGGCAAGGTGCGGCGGTTGCGACAGCTCTTGTCCGACCGTGGGCTGGACCACGTGCGGATCGAAGTCGACGGCGGCGTTCACGCCAACACGATTCGCGCCTGCCAAGATGCTGGCGCGGAGGTCGCCGTCACGGGCTCGGCGGTGTTCAATCCGTCCGGGCCCGTCAGCGATCAATTGCGCTTGCTGCGCGCGGCCTGCGCCCCTTAGGGCCCCGCTGCTGGCGCTCCTCGCAGCGCTCCGAATTCTTCGTAGCAAACTTCGTCGCTACGGCATGCCTGCTGTTCAATTGCGTTGAATCAGCAGCATTCGGAGCGACATTCGCCGAACTATCCGCGGAGTTGCGGCGTTGATAAGGGCGTGCGCCCGTCATTTGCGGCGTCGCGCGCGGCGCCACGAGGAAAAAACGACGGATATGCGTTGAAAAAGGGCCAGCGAGCCTTCTACGATCAACGAATATTAAGGTTTGTTTGACCGGGGTGTGGCCAGGAAGGCGAGGCAGTCGCGCGACGCAAGGGTTTCAACCCGCGTGGCGCCATCCCAGGCGACGAGTCTGCCCGCAGGCGCTTGCTTGCTGCTGGCGCCAGCGTTCGTCGCGCCTGCCGTACGGCCGCGCTCTGGGTCGCCACAGGCGAAGGGAGTTTTGCCATGATCTCAGCGGCGGTCGTCACGGAAGTTAAGCGGCTACTGAGTGAAGGAGCGCTGTCTTACCGCAAGATCTCAGAGCTGCTGGGCGTCAGCCGCGGCGTCGTACAGGCCATCGCCAGCGGCCGCCGGCCCGATTACGACGAGCTGCGGAGGCAGCGGTTCGGCGAGCGACTCGACCCCAGCGGGCCGCCTGCTCGCTGCCCAAGTTGCGGTCATCGTGTGTTCATGCCTTGCCGCAGTTGCCGGCTCCAGAGCCAAGTCGACCGCGAGCGTCAGCAGCGTCAATTTCGCTCGCTGTGGACGAATCCCACCAGCACGTTGCCTGCCCGGTTCGCTGCGGAAGTTCGCAATTGGCGAGAACCTTAGGCCGCATTTCCTTTGATCTCCTGCCGCGTTTCCCCGTCTGCGCCAGCGATTCACGGCGGCGGCGCGGTCGGTCCTCTGTCTCCTTGGAGTCGCGCCTGCATGGGTACTTCCCGCGTCAACGGCTTAGCACGCGCACGACGAAACTTTCAGGAGTTCTTACCCACCCCGGAGGAGATCGCGCGCACTTGCGCCGAAATCCGCGCCGGCTGGACCCCCGAAGAGCGCGCGGACCGCTGGCAAGGTCCTAAACGCGTTCGTTGGGAATTTCCCCAGGTGGCGCTGCGCGATATGTTTGGCGGCCGCACTGACGACGGAGAAGAGCATTGAAGCCCGCGGGCGTCAGCCGCGCTGGCAATCAAGCGGCCGTCTGCCGACAAACCCGCTCGATGCGCATCACCGCCGTGTCGATCTGTTCCCCCGTGGTTCCCAAGCCCACGCTGAACCGCAACGACGACTGAGCAAGATTGCGGGGAACTCCCATCGCCAAGAGCGCGGGCGACAACGCGGGCGAACCGCTGGCGCAGGCCGAACCCGCGGAACAGGCCACGCCCGCCAGATCGAGGGCCATGAGCAGGCTCTGGCGATCACGTCCCGGAAAAGCCAGGCTGCTCACGTGGGGCAGGCGGCCCGCGCCAGCGCCATGCAGCACGATGCCCAGGTTCGCGCTTTGCAACCGAGCCTCGAGACGATCGCGCAGCGCCTCCCGTTGATCTTGGCCGGCGCTGGCAGCGTCCCGCCATTCGGCGAGCGCTCGGTGCATGCCCACCGCGAGTGCGACGGCCTCGGTTCCCGGCCGCAACTCAAACTCTTGGGGCCCACCCCGGAGCAATGGCGCAAGCGGCACGCCATGCCGCACCACCAACGCGCCGACGCCGCGCGGCCCATGGAATTTGTGGGCCGCCACGCTGAGGGTGTCGACTCCCAGAGCGCGAAAGTCGATCTCGATCTTGCCGGCCGCCTGCACGGCGTCGCAATGGACGCCGCCGCCCCGAGCGCGGCAGATGCGGGCGGCCTCCGCAACGGGTTGCAGCACGCCCGTTTCGTGGCTGCCCAGCATGAGCGCGGCCACGCACGGTGCATCCGGCGAGTTGAGAGGCTCGAGATCGACGACTCCCGCGCCGCCGACCGCAAGCTTGTTCTCGGCCATGCCCCGCTTGCCCAAGGTCTCTGCCGCGGCAATCACGCTCGGGTGTTCCAGCGGCGAATAGGCCAGCCCGGCGCCCGCCAAATCTAAGCGTCCCCACAGCGCCAGGTTGTTGGCCTCGGTCCCACCGCTGGTGAAAATCAGCCGATCGGGCTGCGTCCCCTCGAGCCGCGCGCCCAGGATCTCGGCAATCGCCTCGCGGGCGTCCTCGAGCCATCTCCGCGCCAGCCGTCCCTCGGCGTGCAGGCTCGAGGGATTGCCAAAGGCCGCCCCCTGGCATTCGGCCATGGCCGCCGCGGCCGCGGCCGACAGGGGAGAGGTGGCGCAGTGGTCGAGATAGATCCGGTCGGTCGACCGAGGGGCCGCCATCGCTAGGCTTCCCGCGCGAGCGCCGACACGCGGGTCAGACCGGCGTGCAATTCCTGCCAGCGCGCCTCGCCCACGTGATCGACGAAGGCCTGCTGGGCGCCAGCCCATACGGGCAGCGCCTTGACGAGCGACTTCCGCCCTTTCGCAGTCAGCTCGACCTGCTTTTCGCGGCCATCCTTGCCTGCCGACAACTCGAGCAGGCCGGCGGCGATCAACGGGCGCAGATTGCGCGTCAACGTCGAACGATCCATCACCAGCTCGCGGGCCAGTTGCGATACGCTCGCGCGTTCGAACAACGCGGCCGCCAGCAGAATCACGAGCTGAGTCGAGCGCAGGCCGGTCGGCTGCAGCACCTCATCGAACAACTGCGTCACGGCCCGCGAGGCCTTGCGCAGGTTGAAACAGGCACAGCTCGCAGCGGCCAGCGCGCACTCTTCGAGATCAAGGTCTGCAGAACGACGAGCCATCAGCGGCGGCGAGCGGCGCGGAAGAGACGGGTGAACTTGGCGGGGCTGCCCTCACCTAGAATCATAGCCCACAATCGTCGCGCGGGTCAGGGGCCGCCTACCAGCAGAGCGCCTCGGCGTCGAACACCGGCCCTTCCACGCAGGTGCGGCGGTAGTCCCAGCCTTCGGCCCCATCCCGAACTCGGGCGACGCAGCTAAAGCAGATGCCGATGCCGCAGGCCATGGGGGTTTCGAGCGACACCCGGCAGGGGACGCCGCGGCCGCCGGCGAGCCGCGCCACCGCCGCCATCATCGGCTCGGGGCCGCAGCAAACGATTTCCGTTCCTTGCTCCGCGGCGGCGAGCAGCGCTTCGACCAGGCCGGTGACGAACCCGGCGCGTCCGACGGAGCCATCGTCGGTGCTGATCTGCACGTCGACGCCGAGAGCGCGAAAATCCTCGACCCCCGCCAAATACGCCGCCGAGCGTGCGCCGTAACAGAGCGACACCTTTCCCACGCGGGCCTCGCGGCGGGGCCTGCCGCCGTAGCGGCGCTGGCCCAAGGCCTCGCGGGCCACCGCCAGAAACGGCGTTTGCCCGATTCCGCCGGCCACCATCAGCAGTCGCTCGCAGTCGCGCGGAGCGAAGCCATTGCCGAGCGGGCCCCAGGCCTCGAGCCGATCGCCAGGACGCGCCGCGGCCAACTGGCCGGTCATTCGCCCGACGACGAGGTATACGACATCGATGCCCCTAGGCTGACCGGCGTCATCGAGCACCGTGTCATACAGGGCGAGCGGACGGCCGAGCAGGGGATCGTTTCGCCCGGCCAAACGCAGCATCACGAACTGCCCCGGAACGATCCTGGCCGCAATCTCCGGGCATTCCAGCCGCACGCGAAAGGTCGACTGGGCGAGTTGAACGTTTTCGACGACGCGACATGACACGAAAGTCGCCCGGTCGGCGAAGCAAGGCTCGCTGGCAACGCTCATTTCCGCCGTCCTCGGCCGCCCAATTTCCGCCGTCCGGTGGGGCCGCCTTTGGGCTTCGCGCGCGGCGGTCGAGCATGGGGACCGCCAGGGCGTTTGGGCCGCTCTCCACCTACTTTGGCCCCTCGCGGCGGTGCGCCTGCCCTGGTGGGCCGCGGCTTGCCTTTGGCGCGGGAAGCGGGCGAAGCGCCGCGCAGGGCCTGCACTTCGTCGCGGGTCAGGGGGCGGTACTCCCCTGGGGCCAGTTCTCCGAGCCGCACCGGCCCCACGGCAATGCGCCGCAGGCGCTGCACCTTGTGGCCGAGACTGGCCAAGAGGCGGCGGATCTCGCGGTTGCGCCCCTCGTCGAGCACGATCTCCAGGATCGTGCTCTGCTTGTGGTGGCTTTTGATCCGCACCCTCCGCACGCGGGCCAGGCCTTCCGCCAGATGCACGCCCTGCTTCAGTTTCTCCAGCATCGCCGGCTCGAGTCGCCCGGCGACCTGCACGGCATAAGTCTTTTCCACGCCATAGCGAGGGTGCGTCAGACGGTCGGCTAGGTCGCCGTCGTTGGTGACGATGATCAGCCCTTCGCTCGACTTGTCGAGCCGGCCCACGGCGTACAGCCGCTGCTCGCCGCCGATCAAGTCGATCACGCGGGGCCGGCCCGAAGGGTCGCGGTTCGTCGACAGCAATCCCGGCGGCTTATGGACGGCATAATACAGCCGGCGCGTGAGCTTGATGGGCTGGCCATCGACGCGGATCGCCTGCTCCTGAGGATCGACGCGCGTCCCCAGTTCTGTCACCGTCTGGCGATCGACCTCGACCCGCCCAGCCAGGATCAGCTCTTCGCACTCCCGGCGGCTTCCCAGCCCCGCGGCCGCCAACACCTTCTGCAGACGGTCGCCCGCGGGGGGCGGAGCGTCGGGGCGCCGAGCAACAGGTCGAGAACGGGAGGGCATGAGCGGTTCGTACAACGAGGGTCAAGAAGCGGATTCGTCATCATACCTGCCACGGCCGGGCAAACGTAGTCAAAACCTTCGGTAAAGCCGAGGCGGCTTGAAATCGCGGGCCCGGTGCCCGACGATTGAAGCATGAGCAACACCTATCGCGTCGCCGGCGTGCAGATGGACGTGCAGTTGGGCCAGAAGCCGCAGAATCTGGCCCGGATCGAGGACTTCGTGCGCCAGGCGCAGCGGCGCGGGGCCCAGCTCGCGGTGTTCCCCGAGTGCGCGCTGCCGGGCTATTGCTTCGACAGCCTCGACGAGGCCCGGCCGCACGCCGAGCCCGTCCCGGGCCCCAGCACTCAGCGGCTTGCGGCCCTGTGCCGCGAGTTAGGCCTGTTCGTCGTGGTGGGGCTGCTCGAGTCGGCAGGCGACCTCATCTACAACGCCTGCGTGCTGATCGGTCCCGAGGGGGTCGTTGGCCACTATCGCAAGGTGCATCTCCCCTATCTGGGGATCGACCGCTTCGCCGCCCACGGGCAAGGGCCGCTGGCGGTCTACGACGCCGGCGGGCTGCGCGTGGGGATGAACATCTGCTACGACGGCTCCTTCCCCGAGGCTTCGCGGGTGATGGCGCTCGAAGGCGCCGACCTGATCGTGCTTCCCACCAACTGGCCGCCGGCAGCCTGCTGCTTCGCCAGCCACGTCATCAATACACGGGCCCTCGAGAACAACGTGTACTACATGTCGGTCAATCGGGTAGGCGAAGAGCGGGGCGTGCGGTTCATCGGCCAGAGCCGCATGTGCCAGCCCAGCGGCGACACCGTGGCGGAAGCCAACCCCGACGGCGAAGACATCTTCTACGCCGACGTCGACCCCGCCGTTGCTCGCCAGAAGCACTTGATTCGCGACCCCGGCAAGCACGAGATCGACCGGATTCGCGACCGGCGGCCGGAGCTCTATGGCCGGTTGGTGTCCCCGGTCAGCGGCGCGGTGCGGCGGCCTTAGAGACGGCAGCGCATCGCTGCTCCCCATGCAAGCGTGGTAGGACGCTGTTCGCAGCCGCCGTATGTCGAATCCCTCGCCGCTTAGTTTGCCCGACCCCTACTTGGTGCAGGAGTTCCGCGCTGCGCTCGTCGACTGCGAAACGCTCTACCGCCGCGCCGGACAAGAAATGCAAGCGGTGCATCCGCACCTGATTCGCGCTTACCCTGCGGATTTCGTGGGGCTGATGCTCGATCTGCATCGCGGATTGGTGGCCAAGATCTTCGTCACCGTCGGACAGATCGACCGCAACTGGAGCCAGGCCGAGCGGGCGCTTTCGGCCGAGTTGTTCGACCACGTGTGGGGCCAACGTCCGCCGCCCGAGCAACTGCGGAGGGCGCTCGAGCACTTGGTGGTGCATTCGAGCGATCTCGCCTGGGGCACGCTCGTGCGCCCGTTCGAGCAGTTGGCGCCCTTGCGTGCGCTCGTGGGACAGCTCGAAACGATCGTGCTGCGGCTGGCGAACCTGGTCGCCAAGATCGACGGCTCCGTGAACGACGACGAAAAGCTGGCGCTGCGGTCGATTCAGGACGCCATCAACCGGCACCTCGTGCCGCTGCCGTTCGAAGGAGGAACGGAGCCCGATCCGGCGGTCGCTCATACGGTGCAGGCCGAAGCGCGGCGGTTGCGAGCCGAGTTCGAACGGGCGCCGCAGACCGAGGCCCCCCAGCCCATCGCTTCGCAGGAAGAACTGCTGGCCGAGGCGCTGGCGGAGCTCGACACCCTGATCGGCCTGCCGGGCATCAAGCGCGAGGTGCGGGAGTTGGCCAACTTCCTCAAGATTCAAGCGGAACGCCGCCGACTGGGGCTGCCGGAAACTCCCGTCAGCCTGCACATGGTGTTCGAGGGGAACCCCGGCACCGGCAAAACGACGGTCGCCCGCCTGGTGGGCAAGATCCTGTCGGCGCTGGGGCTGCTCTCGAAGGGGCACTTAGTGGAGACCGACCGCAGCGGCCTCGTGGCGGAGTACGCCGGGCAGACGGGTCCGAAGACGAACAAGAAGATCGACGCCGCCCTCGACGGCGTGCTGTTCATTGACGAGGCCTACAGCCTGGCGGGCTCGAGCGGCGACGACGATTTCGGGGCCGAGGCGATCCAGACCCTGCTCAAGCGGATGGAGGACGACCGGCGCCGCCTGGTAGTGATTCTGGCCGGCTACCCCGAGCCGATCTGCCGGCTGTTGCATTCCAATCCGGGATTGTCGTCGCGGTTCAATCGCCGGATGAGCTTTGAGGACTACGGGCCGTTGGAACTCGCCCAGATGTTTTTGGCGATGTGCGAACAGGCTCACTACGAGCTGCCGGGGCCGACGCGGGGGGCGCTGTTGGTGGGCTTGGCGAGCCTGGTGGAGGGGAAGGACGAGCACTTCGGCAACGGCCGGTTGGTGCGCAACGCCTTTGAAAACACGATTCGGCGGTTGGCGAACCGGATCGTAGGCATCTCGCCGCTGACCCGCGAGTTGTTGACGACCGTGGCGCCGGCGGACGTTTGCCTCGACGGGGTGACGCTCCCGGGCGAGGGCGAATTGGCGGCCGGATATCGCTTCCGCGTGGCCTGCCCGGCGTGCCCTCGCACGAGCCGTCTGCCGGCGGACTTCTTGGGGCAGCGGGTAAAGTGCAAAGCCTGTGGCGAGCGGTTTTTGGCGGAGTGGGGGGTTCCGCAGCGGGTTTGAGCAGGTTGGGGCGGGTAGTGGGCGCATTGTCGGCCCAAATTAACTTGACCCCCAGCCTGCGTTTTGTTATGATCGGCCCCTAGCCGAGCGGTCTGGGCAAAGGTGGATCTTTTCTTCGGATACATCCAGCGTTCTTGCTCGAATCGGCGGATCGCTGGTTGATCTCTCTTTCTCATTCCTTTGTTGTCCCGTTTTTCAGAGGAGGTTTCCCATGAGGAAACATCGGTTGCAAGGGTTCACGCTGGTTGAACTCCTTGTGGTCATCGCCATCATCGGCATCTTGATCGCCCTGTTGTTGCCGGCGGTGCAAGCGGCTCGCGAAGCTGCTCGTCGCATCCAGTGCACCAACAACGTCAAGCAGCTTTGCTTGGCGATGCACACCCACCACGACGCGAACCAGAGCCTGCCCCCGGGTCACACGAGCTGTTCGGACCCGAAGCAGATTCAATTCGCGAGCAAGGGCGACCAGCCCTGCTCGGGTCCCGGTTGGGTCGCTCTGCTGCTGCCCCAGATGGAGCAGTCGGCGCTGTACGACAACCTGATGAAGTGCATCGACAATCAGCCGAATGTGAGTCAGTGCACGAACGAGAAGAACTTCACGAACAACCTCTTGTTGACCGTGGGCGACACGACCCCGGCCGGGTTGCTCTGCCCGAGCTCCAAGGTCATGAGCGAGAGCGAACGGTTCGTCAACGCTAAGTGGGGCTACAAGACCGGCACGAAGTTGGCCAAGGGCAATTACGCCGCCAACTACGGCTGCTCGAACGCGGCCGCCACGGTTGACAAGACGATCCAGGTTCCCAAGGCCAACAACTGCAAGGTGCCGGCTGGCCCCTTCGGCATCGTGACCTTGGACAACTGGGCGCAGGCCAGCAGCAACCCCAAGGGCCGCTGGAAGGCGGGCTTGGGCAAGGGTAAGAACTTCGGCGACATGGCGATCGACGGCACGTCGAACACCGTGGCCGTGAGCGAGATCATTGGCTACGACGCGAAGACGGACATCCGCGGCGCCTGGTTGATCGGCGTCATGGGCGGTTCGGCCTTCGTGACTCGGTTCCAGCCAAACTCCAATCCGGTTAGCAACAAGGACTACATGGACGCCATCGTGGGCTGCGGTCAAAAGACCCTGGCCACGGGGAAGGACCTCACCTGTCTTGATGTCGGCGCCGCCGGCGACGGTAAGACCGCCTGGTCGACCGCTCGCAGCCGCCACAAGGGAGTGGTGGTCACCGGGCTCTGTGACGCCTCGGTGAGGACGGTGAGCGACAACGTCGACATCATCGTCTGGCACGCGATGGGCACCCGGTCCGGCCGCGAGCCGATCTCCTCGCAGTAGCCCCCACTTTGACGTAATGGGCGCCCGGCGAAACTCGTTTCGTCGGGACCTTGAAAAGCGACGAGCCCTGGACCTCGGCAACGAGCGTCCAGGGCTCGTTTTTTTTTTTGCGCCCGATGGCTTCCGCTCGCGAACGGTTGCCCGACCGCCGCTCAATCGATCGACGCGTTGCGTCGGCTTCGGCGTCCGCTCGGCTGCCCCTCGTCTGCATCCTCGTGGCCGTTCTGCCCGCTTGCAGCCTCGACCGGCGTGGCCTCAGGGCCTTCGACGGCCAGCTTCGTCTTAAAGGCGTTCTCGAAGAACTCGGCCCGCCGCCGCGCGCCCCAGAGGTCGACCTCGGGCAGATCGTCGGCCTCGACGTGCAGAACCGTTTCGCCGTCGCGCTGCTCGACTCGAACCGACCGCACCGCCTGCGTATGGCTGCGGTCGAGTCCTCCGGCGATGCGGAGGATCGAAGCCATCTGCCGCACGCGGCGCTGATCGTCGGGCGCGAGTTGCTTGAAGTTGTCGTGCTTGCGCTTGGGCTCGGCGCCACGGTGATAGCGGGCGACGTTGGCCACGAGCAGCAGATCGCGCGGCTGAAAGCCGGGCAGCCGGCTGTTCACGATCAGATGAAAGCTGTGCTTGTGGTGTTGGTCGTAGTTGATCAGGTAGCCCACGTCCTGCAGGCGGGCGGCGGCTTCGAGCAGCGGCTGGTCGGCGGGGTCCATGCCGTTGGCCGCAGCGAGTTGGGCGTAGATCTGCCCCGCCAGGCGGGCCACCTGCCGCTCGTGCTTCAGATCGCTGCCGCATTTGACGGCGAATTCATCGATGGCTGCTTCGCGATCGAGCGGCGCCACGGAGATCGCCGTTTCCGGCGTCTGGTCGATCATCGTCAGCAGCAGCCCGTCTTGCACGCCGCGGTTGTGAACCTGCACCAGGTTGATGCCGAAGCGGCGCATGACGCGGTCGATGATCGCCAGCCCCGGCACGATGATGTCGGCCCGATCGGGGCTCAAACCGGGCACGCTGCGGCGGGCTTTGGGGGTCATTTTCCGCAACCGGTCGAGCAGGTGCCGCACCTCGGCCCGGCTCACCAAGTAGCCGCGGACCGGCAACCCGCTCTGCCCCTTGGCGGCCATCATCATTTCCGCCAGCGACGTAAAGGTCCCCCCCGAGCCGAACAGCAGGTGCGGCAGGAACATGGGCTTGCGGGTGCGTCGCTTCAGATGCAGGTCGATCGCCTTCACCAGCCGCTCGAAGTCTTCGCCGGCCAGATTCTGCCCGCCGCCGAACATTTCGGCGAGCCGCACGGCGCCCAGCTTGGTGGTGTAGACCGCCTCGATCACAGGGCCCGAGGCGAGCACGATCTCGGTGCTGCCGCCGCCGATGTCGGCCAAGGCCAGGTTCTTGCCCGAGAGGTCGAAGGCCCGCTGTACGCTCGAAAACGCCAGCCGGGCTTCCTGCTCGGAGGAGATCACTTCGATCTCGACCCCCGCCTCGGCCCGAGCGCGGGCGACGAATTCGCCGCCGTTTTCGGCCTCGCGCACGGCGCAGGTGGCCACGCAGCGGAGCTCGCGGACGTGGAAGCCGTCGGCGATCTGCTTCATCCGCCGCAGGGATTCGAGCGAGGCCTCCACGGCGCGGTCGTCGAGCCGCCGCGTCGTGTTGAGGGCCCGCCCAAGGCGCGTTGAATCACGTTCTTCGTCGAGAATGCGATAGGCCCCGCCGCGGAGCACCTCGACGATGGCCAGGCGGATGCTGTTGGTGCCAATGTCGATCGCCGCCAGGCGGTTGGCCAGGTCGGGAACCAGCAGGTACTGTTGTTCGTCCATGGAGGCTCGCAGGCGACGATGGATTCTACCACTATAGCCCGCCCGCGTCCCGCGCGAACCCGCCTCGCGCGTCGCGCGCGTGCCGTGTTGGGCGCGGGCGCACCCTCGAGCCCCGCCGTTTGACCCAATTCATGCGGCCGGGGATAATCTGGCCTCAGATTTCCTGCCCGGACCGAGTGCTGCTCTACCTGTGAAACTGCTCCGCAGCCTCGACCGCCCCCTACCGGAACTCGCGGGGGGCGCGCTGGCCATCGGCAATTTTGACGGCGTTCACCGGGGCCATGCCGAGATCGTCCGCCGGCTGTGCGCCCGCGCGCAGGCGTTGGGGGGCCCGGCCGTGGTGTTCACTTTCGATCCGCACCCGGTGCGGCTCCTGCGTCCCGCCGCCGCCCCTCCGCCCCTCACTTGGACCGACCGCAAGGCCGAGCTGCTGGCCGAACTGGGGGTGGATTACGTCATCGCCTATCCCACCGACGAGGCGCTGCTGCGGTTGACGCCGGAAGCGTTCTTCGACCGCATCGTGCGCGAGCGGCTGGCGGCGCGGGCGCTCGTGGAGGGCCAGAACTTCAGCTTCGGCCGCGACCGGACCGGCACCATCGACGTGCTGCGGCAATTAGCTGCGGCCGCGGGCATCGAACTCGAAGTCGCGCCGCCGGTGATCGTCGACGGCGAGCCGGTGTCGAGTTCGCGGGTACGGCGGCTGATCGCAGCCGGCGACGTGCAGGCGGCAGCCGGCATGCTGACGAGGCCTTACCGCCTCCGAGGCATGGTGGTGCATGGCGCGGCGCGCGGCGCGAAGCTGGGATGAACCCCACCTTCGGCGAGCACGCCAAGAAGGTTGAGGTCCATCTCGTCGGCGCCAGCGAATCGCTGTACGGACAGCCGCTCGAGGTCGACTTCCTGGCGCGGCTGCGGGACGTGCGCCCGTTTGGCGGCGTCGAAGAACTGCTCGCTCAGATCCGCGCCGACGTGGTTGCGGCCAACCAGATTGGCCAAAAAGCGCTCGCCGAGGACAAAGATTCTTGAACCACACAGACTCGCAGACACGAAGGACAGGCAACTCCTGTCCTCTTTGTGTCTTCGAGTCTTTGTGGTTCGACTCGTTCCTCTCCGTGTCTCCGGAGGGGAACTCTACCGAGAGCGCGGGCCGAGGGGCCGCGGTGGGCGAGAGTGCGGCGGGTCGATGCGCAGGATGCTGCGTGGCGCCGCTGGCTTGGCGAGGGGCTTGCGAGCCTGATCCATAGACGTCGTTCCCTGACGAGGTGGGCGATCCTTAGGCCGCCTGCCCCGCGGCCGGCCGAGTCTATCGCGTTTCGCGATCGCGAGACAAGGTCGTTCGCGCGGGGGGAGCCGATTGCAACGCTTGTTTGGGCAGCGGACACTCCCCTGCCAGCACGTCGCCACGCCAGCCGGGCTCCGGTCGGCCTAGGCTTACCGGGTGCGCCGGCACGCTCGCTGAGCGCACGTCCAGCCTGCTTCCTGGCCTCTCCTTACGAAAAGGGCTCCAGCATGCAATCGACCTTGGCTCGCTTGAGCGTCGGTTTGGCGATCATCATTTGCGGCGCAAGCGCCGTGGCGGCGAACGAGTATCTCCTGGCCGACGGCAAGGCCTGGCCGGGGCAGATCCTCACCTGGCGCGACGGCGGCCAGAACACCACCTACCTGCGTCCGCTCAACGTGGGGGACGACATTCCCCGGATCCAAAGCCTGACGCGGCTGGCCGACGGCCGGCTGGTGTTCGCCAGCGGTCTGGACCGCAGCGTGATGCAGATCGAGGCCGGCCGCGAGCGCCGCCTGCACCACGGCGGCGGCCTGGTGCGGCAGGTGCGCACGGACGCCGACGGCGCCCTCTACTGGAGCGGCCTCGAGACTCCGCGCGACGGCAACCCGCTCCCCGACGGCTTCATCTACCGCCTGCGCCCCGAGACCAACGAAACCGAAACGCTGCTCACGTTCTCGCAGGGGGATGTGGGCAACGACTGGTGGGGGGCGTTCGACGTGCGCGACGGCAAGGTCTTCGTCGGCACGCTCCGCGATCGCACGCGGATCTACGACGTGAGCCAAAGCCCGGTGCGGCAGGTTTGCGAGTTGCCGATTTCGGCCACCGCGTTTCGCTTCGGCCCGGGCAACAGCCTGTACGCCTGCGACGGCCAAGGCGTGCTCTACCGGTTCGACGACCTGGCGCGTCCCGGCGACTTCCAAGAAGTGCTCCGCTCGCCGACGCCGTTCGTCGACTTCGTGATTGACAGCGAGCGTTAGCAGACGGCGGGGGTGAACCCCGCCGCTCGCTATTGCGACGGGGTCTGGCTCGCTAGCCATTCGCCCAGCGCCAGGCCGAGCCGCGGCACGGCGCTGGGCGTTTCCTGCAATTGCGGGCCGAATGCGGCGAAGATCTTTCCCGCCCGCTCGCGGTATTCCGGCTTACCGGCCGCCTTGGCCAAATAAACCAGATTGCCGGCCGACACAGCGTTGCCACTGGGCGTGGCGCTGTCGACTGGATTCTTCACCCGCGCGATGAGCTGCTCATGGTCGCTCGAGGTGAAGAAGTAACCGCCGCGCTCGGCGTCCCAGAAGAGTTCGTCCTGCTTGGCTTGCAGCTTCTCCGCGGCCTCGAGCCAGCGCGGGTCGCCCGTGGCTTGGTGAAGTGCGAGCAAACCGTCGATGAAGTAGGCGTAGTCCTCGAGATAGCCCTTGAGCGCCGGATCGCCGCCGGGGATTCGCAGCAGCCGGCCGCCGGTCGCCTTCAAGCTGTCGAGCACGACATTCGCGGCGCGGGCCGCGGCATCGGTGTACTTGGGGTTTTCAAAGGTCTTGCCTGCCTCGGCCAGGCCGCGGATCATCAGGCCGTTCCAGGCAGTGAGGATCTTCGTGTCCACGAGCGGCCGCTTGCGCTCGTTGCGGGCCGCCAGCAGCTTGGCCCGCACGGGCGCCAGAGCCGCTTGCAGTTCTTCAACGGTTTTCCCTCGCGCCTGCGCGATCTGCGCGAGCGGCTTGGCTTCGAGCAGTACGAACGCCTCCTCGAAGTTCGGCGTCCCGTTCAGGCCGTAGACCTCGGCGGCCAGTTCGTATTCCTCGGGCGTGAGCACCTGCTTCGCCTCCTCGGCGGTCCAGGCGTAGTAGGCGCCTTCCTTGCCGTCGGTCTCGGCGTCGAGGGCCGAGGTGAAGCCGCCTGAGGGGGCCGTGAACTCTCGCAGAACGTAGTCGCAGGTCGCTTCGCCGGCCTGTTTCCAGGCAAGGTCCTTCGTCAGCGCGTAGCCTTGGGCGTAGACGCTGGCGAGCTGCCCCTGGTCGTAGAGCATCTTCTCGAAGTGGGGGACGCGCCAGTAGCGGTCGGTGCTGTAGCGGTGGAAGCCGCCTCCCAGATGGTCGCGGATGCCGCCTGCGGCCATGCGGTCGAGCGAAAGCCGCAGCATCTTGCTGGCCGCTTCGTCGCCCCCCCGGGCGCGGGCCAGCAAGAACAGCAGGTTCGAGGCGTCGGGAAACTTGGGGCGCTCGGCGTCGGCCTCACTGTAGCCGAAGCCGCCGTACTCGGGGTCGAACTGCTCGGCCAGGGCGGTTTGAATGTCGTTCAACCGGGCGGCCTCGAGCGCCACCGGCTCGAGTGGCACACGCCCTTTCATGTGGGTCGCCACGATCTCGGCAAATTTTTCGCCTAGCGTCGTGAGCGACTGCCGGTCGTTTTGCCAACGATCCTGCACGCGCTCGAGCACCTCGGTGAACTGCTCCGGCGGAAAATACGTGCCTCCCATGAGGGGCTGCGCCTGCGGCGTGAGGAACATCGACAGCGGCCAGCCGCCTGCTTGGGGCGAGCCGGTGTTCGCGTAGTAGATCTGCAGGGCTGTCATGTAGATGTCGTCGAGGTCGGGCCGCTCCTCGCGGTCGACCTTGATGGCCACGAAGTGCTCGTTCAGGTAGGCCGCGATCTGCGGGTCCATGAAGCACTTCCGCTCCATCACGTGGCACCAGTAGCAGCTCGAGTAGCCGATCGAAAGGAAAATCAGCTTGTTCTCGCGCTTGGCCTTGTCGAGCGCCTCCTGCCCCCAGGGATACCAATCGACCGGGTTGTGGGCGTGCAGCAGCAGGTAAGGGCTGGTTTCCTTGGCCAGGCGGTTGGCGTGCTTGGCCGGCTCGGGGGCGGGCGCCGGTTCAGCCGACGCCGGCGCAGTAGGCGCGGCCTGCTGCGCTGGCTGCGCCGTCGCCGTCGCCACGGGCTCGGAGGGTTGTGGAGGAGAACTGGGAGCCGGTTTCTCTTGCGCGCAACCGAGCGGCAACACGAGAACGAGCGCCGCAATCAGCGCAACGCGCGCGCGGAGAGGAAGATTCATCGGAGACGAAGCCGAGGCGCTAGGGGGGCAGTTGGGAAAGATCATGCCCCTCCATCATAGACCGAAGCTGCCGCGGACCGGTACTCAGAGGAACCAGCCGCACCTCCGCGTCGGCAAAGGCGGCATAGAAGGCCCCCTGGCGCTGATTGCCCAGTCCCGCGATAGGGTTTCTGCGGTCGAATGGCAGGTCGTCGGGGCAAGTCCACGGGATCGCCCGGTCGGCGTCGGCTTCGACGACAAGGATCCGATCGCTCGAGCTATCGCGCAACGGCCGAGCGCTGATGCTGGGATCGCCGAGCAGCGTGCCGGGGCCGATCGGCGCAAGGAACGTTGTCCGGCCGTCGTTCGAGCGTTGAGGGCTGGCGAACGCTTCCGGCATCCGCTCGAGGAACTGCCGGTTGTGCTCGCTGTCCCAGGGCTCGTCGAGGCGTAGTCCTTCCAGCGCGTTACCGGGAGCGAGCTGCTGAGCGATCCGCACCCGCCAACTCAAGAGTGGCCTGCCCTGCGCGTCGCAAATGTTCGTCGGATAAGTAGGCCCGCTCAGCAACTTCCGACCGTGTTGCATGTCGGCATACAAGTTAACGGCGTAGGCGATCTGCTTTAGTCGATTTGTCACGAACTCGCGCTTCGCGTGCTCGCGGGCAGCCATCCAAACCGGCGTCGATGCCAAGACGAGCACCGCCACGATGCTCACGACCAACCAACCGCGATTCGTGAACTTCATGGAAGTTCTCTCCCCCTCGAGAGTCGCTATTGCGGATCGACCGTCTCGCTCCCGGCCGCCGTGAACAATGCCCGCAGGACTTCAGGATCGATGCCGATGGCCAACGTCCGCACGCTGCCGTCGGCGAATGCCGCCAGGAAGACGTTCAGCCGCACGTGGCCGAGCCCGGCCAAGGGACGCTCGGGGTCGTAGGCGAGGTCGTCCGGCCGCGTCCATTCGACGGCGCGGTCGGCGTCGGCCTCCACGATCATGATCGTGTTGCTCAGGCCGTCGGTGATCTCGGCAATACCCATCCCCTTGTCGCCGCCGAACATCGTGCCCTGACCGACGGGCACGAGATACACCGTCTTGCCGTCGTTCGGCCGGTTGGGCGTCGCAAGGGTAGCCGGCATCCGCGGAATCAGCTTCTTGTTGTGCTCGCTGTCCCACGGCTCGTCGAGATGGAACTGCTTATAGAGCGGCATTTGGTCGAGGTAGGGGAGCAGATGCACGCGCCAGCTCAGGAGCGGCCGGCCTTGCTTGTCGACGCTTGCCCGCTGCGGGAACGTTTTGTGGGCGTCTTGGTAGGTGATCATGGCCACCGCGAGTTGCTTGAGGTTGTTCGTCGACTGAACGCGTCTTGCGGCTTCGCGGGCGGCTTGTACGGCAGGCAACAGCAGAGCCACTGTGATGCCCGTGGTCGCCACGCCGGCGTCCCCTTCGATCTTCACCTCCACCTCGCGGCCGTTGCGCGTGGGCTTGAGCGCGGCGAAGATGCGGTCGACCATTCGTTGTCCGTAGCGCATGAATGCGGCGTCCACCTCCGGGTCGTCGGGAGTCGTTGGCGGCGCCTTTTGGATTTGGGCGGCCACGGCCATACGCCCCATGGCCATGACCATGTTCAGCGCCCCTTCGAGATTCGTGGCGCCCGAGTTGTTCTTTGCCAGGAGAGTAAGTTGCAGTCGACCCGGCCGCAAAATCGATCCACGCAGTTCGACCAAGGACAAGTGCTTTCGGGCGTCCAGCAGCATGGAAAATGGAGGAGGGGGAGGGGGTTGTTTGGCAAGCTGAGCGTCGATGAGCGACCGAACTGGATCGAGCGCGAAGACCAATACAAAATCGTCGCCTGATCTCTCGGCGCGGAGGCGATCAAACAGCTCCCCTTTTTGGCCAGCAGGATCTTGAAGCCTGGGTTCCGTAGATGACAGCACCAAGGTCCGCTCATCAGGAAACAGTGCGACCCACTTGTCTCCGATCTGCGAAACGAACAATGCCCCGCCGGGAGTCTGCTGAGGCTCCGAGGGCACAGACATCGCCTTGATCAGCGGAGCTCGGTCGATGGGCTGCGTAGCGCGCACTAGCACAAATGGGGTCGGCTCTCCATCGGCCCGTTTGCCGTCATGGACCCAGCCCACGACGGCCTGTTCAACGTCCATGAGGTCGATCCCCAAGTCGCGCCGTGAGGCAAGTGAGAACACTTCGAGCGGCAGATAGTCGGCGTCCGGCTTTTTCAAGGTCTGCCGGGGAAACACTGCCAAGGCGCACACGGTGTTTGGTGGCAAGTAGCTCAGATCGATCTTCGGGTTTGCAGCCGCGCCCGGCTCTGTCCCTGCTTCTTGCCCAAGCACTGGGCGCTGGCCGCCGACCGCGAAGGAGAGGATCGCGCCCAACGCCATCTGACGCAGCCAGCCTTGCTTCAGCATGCTTCTTACCATGAAAACGCCTTTCCGATTCGAGCGGTGGATGGAGCGCAGCGGCTGTATTCGCCACTCTAGAGCCCCGCACAGCGAGCGACAAGCGAATTCGAGCGAGCTCGCCCGCCCGACATTCTTGCAGCCGCGCCCCGCGAAAGGGTATCCTGCGGTCCAAGCCGCTCCGCGGCTTCCCGCCCGCTTTCCTCTCCTGTTCGCACAATCGTTCGCGAGTCGCTTCGGTTTGGAGTCTGCCTGGAATGCCGCCTGGGACCGAAGATCCGCTGGTCCGCTCGGCCCGCCGCGAGGCGGCCTGGTCGCTGCTCGTATGGCTCGGGGCGCTCGTGTACACGGTCGGCTACTGCAGCTTGTACGCCTACGATGCGGACCGCCCGGTGACGTTCGTGTGGGGCCTGCCGGACTGGGTGTTCTATGGGATCGCGCTTCCCTGGGCCGTTTGCATCGTCGTCTCTTCGGTCTTCGCCCTCTTCGTGATGCGCGACGAGCCGCTGGGGCTCGAAGAGGATTTGCGCGGCGAGGAGGAGATGCTGTGACGAGCGGCTCTCGACTGCGGGAAAGCAGCGTTGGCGTCTGTCGCTCAGCGTGCGTGGATGCCCTCCGTGACTCACGGGGGGCTAACGGTGGGCAACCGCGACGGGAGCTTCGACCGTGAATGGTGGAACGGCTCCTTCGGCCTGGGGCGCGTTCTTCGCGCTCGTGGCGCTCATCGCCGCATCCGGTGTGCTCGGCGCGCTTGCGCAGCGGGCAGTGCGCCGCGGGTCGTTTCTCAAGGGCTACTTTCTTGGCAACCGTGGGCTCGGCGCCTGGGCGATGGCGCTCACGGCCACTGTGCAGAGCGGCGGCACGTTCATGGGCGTCCCTTCGCTGGCCTATAGCTATGGCTGGATCGTGGCCCTGTTCATCGCCAGCTACATGGTGGTGCCGATCACCGGCTTCGGCGTGCTCGGTAAGCGGCTCGCTCAGCTCTCGCGACGCACCGGAGCGATCACCGTACCTGATCTACTCAGGGCGCGGTTCGACAGCCCGGCCCTGGGGCTGCTTTCCTCGCTGCTGATCGTGGGCTTCCTCTCGGTCATGTTGGTCGCCCAGTTCAAGCCGGGGGCGATTCTGATGAAGCTCGTCCTGCCTGGCAGCGGCGGGCTGGCCTTTCTCTCCGAAATTGAAGACCCAGGCATCGCGCCCGCGCTGCCTGCGGCGACAACTCCGGACGCCGGGGCGAAGGCGGTCAAGGCGCCCCCGGCCTCGCCGTTTGACAACGCGTACTACATCGGCCTGGCCGTGTTCACGCTCACGGTCGTGGGCTACACGCTGGCCGGCGGCTTTTTGGCCTCCGTGTGGACCGATCTGCTGCAAAGCATCCTGATGTGGTTCGGTGTGGTGCTGCTCGTGGGCTTCACGTTCGCGCGGCTCGGCGGGCTCGAAGCGGCCAATCGCGCGGCGATGGAGGCCGCCAGCCCTGCGCTCATGGCAGGTCCCGGCTTCGCGCCGCCGGGGCAGCAGTACTTGCCCATCTCGCTCGCCGTATCGTTCTACTTCGTCTGGATCTTCGGCGGCCTGGGGCAGCCGGCCAGCCTAGTGCGGCTGATGGCCGCCAAAGACACGGCCACGCTGCGGCGTTCGATCGTGCTCTTGAGCGTGTACAACGCCTTCATCTATCTGCCGCTGATCGCGGTGGCGATCGTCGCCCGCGGCATCATGCCCAACCTCGCCGACACCGACGAAGTGGTGCCGCGGATGGCCTTCTGGGCGACGCGCGGCCTGCCGGGCGGCACGCTCGTGGCCGGCCTGGTGCTGGCCGCCCCCTTCGGCGCGGTGATGGCCACCGTGAGTTCGTACCTGGTGGTGATCACCTCAGGCATCGTGCGGGACATCTATCAGCGGTTCGTGCACCACGCGGCCAACGAGATGCAAATCCGCCGGCTGACGTACGCCGTGGTGCTGGTTGTGACCTGCGTCGCCGTGGCCTTCAGCATTCGTCCCGTGGCCTACTTGCAGGCGCTGATTATCTTTGCCACGTCGTGCGGCGCGGCGTCGTTCGTCGTGCCGGTGATGATGGCCTGCTATTGGCGGCGGGCTTCGAGCGCGAGCGCGCTCGCGGCCATGCTGACGGGCGCCGGCATCGTGCTCGCGCTCAACGCCGTGGGATTCGCCCACGGGTGGCTGGGGCTCGAAACGCAGCCGATCGGGCCGACCGCCACCAAGTTTCGCCCCTACTACCTGGGCGGCTTTGATCCCGTGATGTGGGGGCTGGCTGGCTCGTTTGCCGCGGGGCTGATCGTCGGCTTGCTCACGCAGCCGCCGCGCGCCGAGTTGATCGCAAGGCTGTTCGACGCCGAAGCTCCCCCGCCGGGCCAATCCACCGCCTGATCCCTGCAAGTTCAAAGGCGCCCGATGCCCCCCTCCGACCCCGCCAAGCTCCACTCGGCCGCCACAGCCGCGCCGCCCTCCAAGCTTTCGTTCGGCGCGTGGATGGCGCTGGCCGCGGCGCTCTTGGGCTGGATGTTCGACGGGATGGAGATGGGGCTGTTTCCACTGGTGGCGCGGCCGGCCTTGCTCGAGCTGGTGGGCTCGCAGGCCACCGATGCACAAATTGGCGATTGGCTGGGGGCGATCATCGCGGTGTTCCTGGTCGGCGCCGCCGCGGGGGGCATGCTCTTCGGCTGGCTCGGCGACCGCGTCGGCCGCGTGAAGGCCATGGTCTGGAGCGTGGCCGTGTACTCCGTCTTCTCGGGGCTGTGCGCCTTTGCAGCGGCCCCCTGGCACATTGCCGTGCTGCGGTTCATCGCCGCCCTAGGCATGGGGGGCGAATGGGCCCTGGGGGTCGCGCTCGTTATGGAAATCTGGCCCGGCAGCAAGCGGCCGCTGTTGGCCGGCTTGATCGGCGCGGCCGCCAACGCAGGCTACTTGGTGATCGGGTTTGCGGGTCTAGCGCTCGCTTCGCTCACAGCCGTGTTGCGCAGCGGGTTAGCGGATCTGGGTCTGAGCGCGGAACGCGTGGATTACTTCATGGGCGCCGACAACTCGGGCTGGCGAATCTTGATGCTGCTTGGCGCCTCGCCTGCCTTGCTCACGTTCTTGATTCGCTTATTCGTGCCGGAATCGGAACGCTGGCGGCACGCGGCTGCAAGTGCGCCGCCAGCGCGGCTGGCCGACATCTTCGCCCCCAGCCTGCTGCGTAAGACTCTGCTCGGCACGATGCTCGGCGCGCTTGCGCTGATCGGCACGTGGGGCTCCGTGCAATGGATGCCTTCGTGGGCAGGCAAGCTGGTGGCCGAAGAGCAGAAAGCCGTGATGGCCGCGGCGGCCGACCCTGGGGCGGCCAAGGCCGCGGGCGATCGCCTGGCCACTCAAGCCCGTTCGAAGACTCAGATCGCCATGTCGAGCGGGGCGATCGTCTTCACGATCCTGGCGGCCTTTTTGGCCGATTGGTTTAGCCGCCGCTGGGCCTACTTCGGCCTCTCCTTGGCCGCGCTCTTGGTCTGCCAATACCTGTTCCGCGCGGGCTTCGGCTTCGGGGCCGACTTTCTCCTCTGGGCATTCCTAGCCGGTGGCGTCACGGCCAGCTTCTACGGCTGGTTGCCCCTCTATCTGCCCGAACTCTTTCCCACGCGCGTGCGGGCTACCGGCCAAGGTTTCGCCTTCAACTCCGGGCGCCTCCTGGCCGCCGGCGGCACTCTCGTGAGCGGCCGCCTGCTCAAGAACTTCGACGGCGACTATGCCCGCATGTGCGCGGTGATCAGCCTCGTCTACCTGGTGGGCTTGGTGGCGATCTGGTTCTGCCCCGAAACGAAGGGCAAGCCGCTGCCGGAGTGACGTAGGGTGAGGCGAGGCACTGCGAGCCCCACCGCCTTTTTTTTGCCTGCTTGGGCGTTGATCTGGTGGGGCTTAGTTCGTTCGCCCCACCCTACGCGCGGGCCAGGGCTTGGGCGGCGGCGCGGATTTCTCGGAGCGCGGCCAGGTGCTCGGGGCGCCAGCCGCTGGCGGGCACGAGGTGGTCGTGATCGTCTCCGAGCCCCGCGCCGGTTGATCGCCGCAGGCGGCCGAGGATCAGGTTGCGAATCCGCTCGGCGTCGTCGACCCCTTCGATCAGGCCGTGGTGGCCGCCGGTGCTCACCGGCGCGCCGTGGGGGCCGGCCACCATGCCTCCGCCGCCCGCCGTGTCGACCACCACGTCGGCGATGCCGAACAGCCGCTGCAGCGGACCCTGGTTCACCGTCACGTTCTGGATGTTCTCGTAGGTGATCGTCGTTTCGTGGATCGTCCAAATCCCGCGACGAATCCGCAGGCTGCGGTCGCTCAGCACATACCAAGTAGTGTCGTACCGCAGATGCATGGCCACATAGGCCAGCACGCGGGGCACGAGGGCGAGCGCGAGCGCCGGCGCGAGCAGCACGATGCCCGCGGCCGGCCAGGCGAAGGCCGCCACCAGCCACAGGGCCAGGATCAAGAGGCCCAGCGGCACGAGCCACATCCAGAGTTGCAGCGACAGGTATCGCAAAAACCCCACGGCCGGACGAAACGCGGCGACCTGTTCGCCGGCCCCGGCCGGCAGCTCCGGCGCTGCGCGCGGCACGCGAAAGAGGCCGGAGAGCACCCCCCAAACCCCTTCATAAAGCCACTCGGTCGTGCGCCGTGCGGGGTTGATCATGAGCGCGGGCTCCGGGCGCATGCCTGCAGGGCATCGCGAATGTCGTGCAGCAGCGTCAGCGCTTCGTCGGGCTCGGGAGCGGCCGCGGCTGAAGCGGGCGACGATCCCGGCGGCGCGGCCTCCGCTTGCCCCTTGGCCCCGCGCATCTGGTGGTAGAGATAGTCGCGGAGTTCTTCGGCCTCGAGGATCCCTTCGACCATCATCTCGGGGGTCGCGGCCCCGGAGGCGGTTTGCACCGACACGGTGGACAGGCCCAGCCAGCGCTGCAGCAGGTTGCGAGTGACGTGAATGTCTTGGATCCGCCGGTAGGTGAGATAGATCTCGCGGCGAAAGAGCACGCCCCAGCTCATCGACATGCCGGCTTCGTCGAAGCGGTATTCGAGCGTGTGGTACTTGAACAGCAGCGGCAGCACGACGATCGGGTAAAACGGCCCGCCGGCGAGCGCCACCATCAGATAGTAAGTCTGCAGCTTCGGATCGGGCCGCGAAATGCGCCGCGGATCGAAGGCCTCGGAAGAAATCATGCGCGCGACTCCCGGCGTAGATTAGGGCTGGTACACACCAACCCGCAGCGCAAGCAAGCGACTTGGGCAGCCTTGGGCGTGACAACCGCCGATGCTGCCCTTGGCGAAGGGGGGGGGCGGCAACTCGCCAGGGAAACGTGGCTCTCCCTTGCTTGCGCTGCGGGTTAGTGTGAGCAATCGAGCTCTGGCGAGGTATTCGCCCGCTCCGCCCTGATCTTAGCAGCAGCGAGTCGGACCCGGTCCACGAAAAAACGCCTGCTGGCTGGGGGTCCTGCAGGCGTCTCAGTCGGGGCGCTCAGCTCGGCCAGGAAATCCTCCCGGACGAGACGCTTGTGGGTCATAGATGGTGTCCCGACTTCGGTTCAGAGTACCTTGCGGTTGACGGAGGTCAATGCCGTGGCGTGAGCTTTGTGTGAAAAACTTGTCAACGACAAACAAAAAAAGCCCGCAGAGCCAGGCGGAACTCGCGGGCCCTGTGTGCAGCAGGCAGGGGTCAGGCTCTCAGCCGATCACTGAGTGCCCAGGTCCGCGTCGTTGAGGATGTAGTCGGTGATCCTGATCGAGGTGTTGGGCACCAGCGCGGCGACGGGCACGTTGCTCACGGGGTCTTGCTTGGCGGCCTTCCCCTTGGGGGTCATGATCGCGAAGTAGACGTGGTACTCAACGCTATCGCTGATGAAAATCACGCGCGAGTCGCCCATGGTAGCCTGAACACCACCGGGGTGGTTGGCCGAGGGACGGGCGAAGTTGCCGCCGGTCCAGGGGCCCGGGGTATCTTTGTTGCCATTGACCTTGCGGAACTGCAGGTCAGTCGCGCTCAGCTTCGAAGGATCGTACCAAACAGCGCCCAATTGCCACTCGGCGGTCCGCTTTTCGGGCGTATCGAGGAAGAAGCTGCCTGGGGCGACCACGCGCTGACCAGCGGCGTTTTGCGTGTACACGGCCTGTGACTGACCGTTGGCGATCACAGCGGCCCACTCGCCGGCCTGCACGTTTTCGGTAATGAGCAGCGTGTTCGAAGCGCCGTCGTTCGAACCGAGGTAGTTCATCGTGACGTTGACTTCCTGATACGGCTTGGCGTTGTTGTGGAACACGCCGTTGGCCGCAATGTCCCGCGCGGGACCTGGGGAGACCGGCGGCAGGTCCTCGACGCCGCAGTTGGCCACGTAGCCCAGCGGCGTGCCGTTGGTGTTGTCCGGCGGATCGCTGGGGCACACGAGGAAGTTCAGGTACACGGCGATGTAGTTGTTCTTGCTGCTGTCGCCGTTGACGCTGCCATTCCAGGCGTTGTAGATGTCTTGCCGCTCGAGGTACGCGAGCGTGGGCACGACCCACGAGGCCGCCTTCGGTGGATTATTGCCGCTGGTGCCGCCGATCGAATTCAGATACCCCGGGAACTTGCGGCGCGTGTTTTCCAGCGTCACTTCGGCCAAGCCGATCTGACGCAAGTTGTTGGCGCACTGCGTGCGGCGTGCGGCCTCGCGGGCCGATTGCACCGCCGGCAGCAACAGCGCCATCAGTGTGCCGATGATGGTGATGACGACGAGCAACTCGACGAGGGTGAAACCCCTGTTCCTGCGACCGACCATACCTGGTTCTCCCGTGCTGCGCAAATCTCTTGGCTTGGACCCTGCCGAAAGTATTCTCGCAAATGCTTGCGAAGCGGTCCAGTAAATTCCCGAAAAGTCTCCGGCCCGAACGGCTGCGGTCGGGGTTCCTGCGATTTGGCCCCTGGCTTGCCTTCTGTATTCGCTAACGCCTTCCTCGACGAAGGGCGAGCAGGGCCCCCGCCCCCCCCAAGCAGGCCAGTAGCCACGTCGACGGCTCCGGCACAGCCGCCTGCGGGGCGCCCGGCGACGTCGGCGTCGGCTCGAAGGTCTTGCCAAAATTCGACTTGAGAATGCCGAAGTCGCTCAGGTCGATCTGCCCGTTGCCGTCGGCGTCGCCAGCGGTTCGCCCCCCGGCCAACCCAAAGTGGTCTTTCAAGATGCCGAAGTCTGACAGGCCAACCAGCCCGTCGCCGTCAAAGTCGGCCGACAGGCCGACTGCGGAGCGGCGCCAGCTTAGCCCATAGCCCCAGTCGCCGAGACCGTCGGTCCGCACCACCTCGAGTTCGTAGTTGCCTGGCGACAGGTTCGACAGCCACAAGTTCTCGGTGTTGTCTTGCGTACTGAGGGAGGCCTGCACGAGCGTGCGGCCGGCGTCGCTCACCCGGTAGAGCGCGAGGTTGAAATCGGCCAGCGAAGCCGCATAGCTGGCCGCGGCGCCGCTCACGTCGATGTCGACATGGGCGTTCCAAACCAGGCTCACCGCAAGGTTCTCGAGCGAGTCGGCCCCCACCGAAAAGTCATAGGTCGACGAGTCGATGGCGGCGAACGTTGCTTGATAATCGAACCCGTAGTTGCCAATGCTCGCCAGGTCGCCCGACTCGCGGCGTTCGTGTTCGCCGCCCGCCAAGATGTGGTAGCTCTGATACACGTCGAGCTGCCCGGCGCCGAACCGCGAGTCGAGGCCGTTGGCGCCCGAAAACATCGCCGAGCGGTAGTCGCTCCACACGCCCCGGTTCGCCCCGGCCATGAGCGCCGAGCGAACGACTTCGGTCGTTTCGGCGTTCTGAATCGTGTAGCTCGGGTCCTGGGCCAACACTCTCGAACCGTGCGAGAGTTCCGGGTGGCTATGGCCGAAGTCCACCAGCAGCGCGGCCGCGCTCGAAACCAGCGGCGTCGCGTAGCTCGTGAACGATCGCGGCGCCACTAGGTCGGGCCGCGTCCGCGTGAAGGCGTTGCCCGAGTAGAGTCCCAAACCGGGGCTCGGGTTCGGGGCGGCGTTGCCCGATTCGTGCGCTCCGCTCGTCAGCCCCACGGTGATCGCGTTGTACGAGGACGCGAGCAGGGGCTGCGGGCCGCCATTGTTCACGTTGTTCACCCCCGCGACGTGCAACACGCCATAGTGATCGGCCGTGTAGTCGAGCCGCGCGAGCGCGGCCGCGTTCGTTTGGTCCACCCAACTGTGGTTGAACACGCGGGCGCCCGTGTACTCAGGCGTCTCGAGCTCGCCGCCGTGGAGGTAGTCGACCCCTTGCCAGGTGTCGGCAAAGTAGAGATCGACGTCGACGATGCCCGGCGCGAGCGAATCGTCGAGCCCGTAGAAGTAGTCGGCGACCAGGGTGGCGTGGGCCGAGTTGTCGGCCTTGGCCGAGCCGGCCGAGAGGTTGTGGAACTGCTTGCCCGCGAACTGGGGGTTGCTGGGGACGGGGATGTAGTCGTAGCCGCCGTCGGTGGGAATGCCCCCGGTGAGATTGGGATCGGTGTTGGCCTCGGCCATGGCGACATGAACGCCGGCCCCGGTCGGCAGGGCCGCGCCCAACTCGGCCGCTAGTTTGGCGTAGCCAACGTCTTCCTTGACCGTGGCGGCCCAGGCCCCGCCTGCAGCGGGGAACAGAAGGAGCGCCAGTGCGGCGAAACGCCGTACCCAGGGCATAAGCCAGTTACCGAGGTGTTCGACGGAGGAGCTTGGGCGGCGCGGCACGAAGGGCCAGCGCCGAAGGGGGTTGCACAGTCTTGGATTATAGTCGCCCTGCCGAAATCCGGGGACTATTTGGTCGCCGGGCATGGGGCGAATTCTCGGGGGGAGACGGCAGGACCGGTACGGCCGACGCCCGGATCCCCGCAAAATCCGCTGCAAACCTGCGTGCTCGGCCTGATCGACGTTTCCCAAACTCCACGCGTTAGGGCTTGTGAGAACGTCCTCGGCGAGCGGCCCGGCGTCGGCCGGCCGACCGACCCGCGCGTCGCGACGGGGGTGTTTCGCATACCTCCGTGCTATAACCGGACCCCATGACGGCTACCGACACCCATCGCGCGATCGACGCCGTGTGGCGCATCGAATCGGCCCGCTTGATCGCGGGGCTGGCGCGGATGGTGCGCGACGTGGGGCTGGCCGAAGAGTTGGCCCAAGACGCACTGGTGGCCGCCCTCGAGCAATGGCCGGCCGCGGGCGTGCCGGCCAACCCCGGCGCCTGGTTGATGGCCACCGCCAAGCACCGGGCAATCGATCGCCTGCGCAAGCACAAGCTCGTGGCCCGCAAGCACGAGGAAATTGCCCGTGGCCTCGAGTCCGACGCCCACGAAACGCCCGACCTCGACGCCGAGCTTGACCAAGACATCAGCGACGACCTGCTCCGCCTGGTGTTCACTGCCTGCCACCCTGTGCTCAGCACGGAAGCGCGCGCGGCGCTCACGTTGCGGCTCCTCGGGGGCCTGACGACCGACGAGATCGCCCGGGCGTTTCTGGTAGCCGAGTCGACGATCGCCCAGCGGATCGTGCGCGCCAAGCGGACGCTCGTCGAGCGGCAGGTGCCCTTCGAGACGCCGCGCGGCCCCGAGCTCGCGGCCCGCCTGTCGTCGGTGCTCGAAGTGATCTACCTGATCTTCAACGAGGGCTACACCGCCACGGCGGGCGGCGATTGGATGCGCCCCGCGCTCTGCGAAGACGCCCTGCGCCTCGCGCGGATGCTAGCCGAGCTTGCGCCGCAGGAACCCGAGGTCCATGGGCTGGCCGCGCTGCTCGAGATCCAGGCCTCGCGCTCGCAGGCCCGCATCGGACCCAAGGGGGAGCCGGTGCTGCTGTTCGAGCAGAACCGCGCGCGGTGGGATCAACTGCTCATCCGCCGTGGGCTGGCGGCGCTCGAGCGGGCCTATCGCCTTGGCAGCGCTCCGGGGCCCTATACGCTGCAGGCGACGATCGCCGCCTGCCATGCCCGCGCCCGCACGCCGGAGGAGACCGACTGGCGAACGATCACGGCGGTCTATGCAGCGCTCGTCGAGCGGGTGCCGTCGCCGGTGGTGGAGCTCAACCGGGCGGTGGCCGTGTCGATGGCCGAAGGCCCGCAGGCGGGGCTCGATTTGGTCGACGAACTGGTCGACGAGCCGACGCTGGCCGAATACCACCTACTCCCCAGCGTCCGCGGCGACTTGCTCGTGAAGCTCGGCCGGCTGGCCGAGGCCCGGCCGGAGTTCGAACGGGCGGCGGCGCTGACGCGGAACGAACGCGAACGGGACTTATTGCTCGAGCGAGCGCGGGCCTGTGGGTGAGCGAGCGCATCCATTGCAACCCGACGCGTTAGCGAGTCGGGCCGCGAGGCAACGTGACCGTGGTTCTCCCTCGCTGACGCGTCGGATTAGGATAAGGGAAGCCGATCCTTAGCCCGAGTGAACCAACGACGCCATGACCGACGATCAAGCGATGCCTGAGCCGCTCGAGCCGCGCCCCGGCGCGCTGCTCGTTGCGCTCTCGGCGCTGGTAATCGGCGGGTGCCTGCTGGCGGTTTCGGCGTGTTTGGCCGCTGTCCTGGGGCCGCGCGGCGTTTGCGGCACCGATGCAGCCGTGGGGCTGATGCTCTTGCCGCCGTTGTTGTTCCTGGGGATCCAGCAATACCGCGGCGTGTTTCACCGGCGGACCGGGGCAGCCTTCGTTGCTGCTTGCGCGCTGTTTGCCGTGGCCGGCCTGTATTGTTTCTTGTTCGGCATGCTGTTCCTTTTTGTGTTCACTCAGGCCCCGCCCACGGCGGGCGAAATCGATAACTCCTTGGGGTTCGCTGAATTCGGGCTTATGGGCTTAGCGGCCATCGTTCTCCTGGCAGCGCGCGAGACCTGGCGCTGGTCCGATCGGCTGTGGGCCGCTGGACTTGTGCGCGCGGGGAGAACGTTCACCCTGCGGGAGTTGCTCGCCGGCATCACGATGGTGGCGCTGGTCGCCGGCGGCGCTCGCTATCGCCTGGATCGGCCGCCCCGGATCGGCGAGAATGTCGCCCCCAGCCAAGCGCCCTTCCCGCTGTTGCCTGCGGCCCGAGACGTATGCTATCGGATCGTCAACGACGGCTCGGTGACGATCGAGTTCACGACCGACGAGGTGACTTTCCGTTCTTGGGTCGATCAAGTCGTTGTTCCTCTGACGCCAGACCGCGCGCAGCGTCGGCCGCTCGCCGAGGTTGAAGACGCCGTAGCCCGCGGGTTCCGGGGCAACACGCCCTTGGTTTCGCGCGGACTCGAGTACTCGTGGGAAGGGCAAGGCGAGAAGGCCTCGGCGATCTTCGACCGCCAATCGGGAAGGGTTTATTTCTTTCAGCAACTCAGGCGTTGATTGAGCGATGGGCTCGAGCGTGAGCGAGGCGAAGCCAGTACCCGCCGATGTCCCCGAGGCGACCTTGCTATTCGAGCCGCGCCCCAGCAAGCTGCTGGTCGGGCTTTCGGTGCTTGTAATCGCGGGGTGCCTGTCCTTGGTTGGGGCGTCAATCGGGGCGATGGCCTCAACGTTCGATCCTTGCTCCTTCATCAGCGGCGTCATCCTCTTGCCGGTCCCGCTATTTATCGCCGTGCAGCAATACCGGGGCGTGTTTCATCGCCAAACTGGAGCGGCCTTTGCAGCAGCTTGCTGCCTTGTAGTGTTCGGCGCCTTGTTCGTGTTTGGCGCTGTCGTAAACGTGCTCGAGTTCGTTTTCGACAATCGGCGGACGGGAGTGGATTGGAGCAGGGACTGGCCGTTGTTTTGCATTCTCGCTTCCATCGGGCTCGTCGGCCTGACGAACGTCGCCCTGGGTTGGCGAACGATTCAGTGGACTAGAAGACTTCGAGCCGCGGGACTGCCGAGCCTAACTCGAACCTTCTCGCTGCGGGAGCTCTTGGCAATGATTGCCGTCATCGGGCTAGTAGCTGGGATTGCGCGTCTGACCGTCGATCGCCGACCATCGACCGGAGTCAACGTTCCTCCCGACCAGGCGCCAGTATCGGTGCCGGCAACGGCTAAAGACGTCTGTTATCAGAACTGGGGCCGTGGGGGCTATGCAGTTGACTTCACGACGGACGAGGCCACCTTGAGAACTTGGATTGCGGAGGTGGCTGTCCCGCCTTGGGATCGCGCAGAGGTGAAGCCCCTTCAAAGGACCGCTGAATGCGTGGTCCGCGACTACCGAGACAATGCTTGGATCGCGACCGACGTCCTTGAGTATTCCTGGTCTTTCGAGGGGAATGGCGCGGTCGCAGTTTTCGATCCCGCGACCGGGCGGGCGTACTACCGGCGTTACCACGACTAACCGCGCCGGCCCAGATCAGGGTGGTTCGTCCCCGACTGGCAAGCGGCATCCCGCCGATCTACGATGGGCTGACCGCCAACGCCTTCCCCACCCAATTTGGTCCGCGAGAGCGGACCCTACCTTGCGACCGCCCACCATGCTTCGACTCCTTGCCTTGCTCGCCGTCGCCGCGCTTGCCTTGTCACTGGGCCAGCCGGCCCGCGCTCAGAATGACCTTCGCGACATTCCCGATCCCGACCCGGAGATCGAGCGGAAGTCGTTCATTGTTGCCGATGGGTTCGAGGTCAATCTCTACGCGGCCGATCCGCTCTTGGCCAAGCCGATTCAGATCAACTTCGATCCGGCCGGACGCCTGTGGGTCGCCTCGAGCGAGGTCTATCCGCAGATCGCGCCCGGGCAGAAGGCGAACGACAAGGTCCTGGTGCTCGAAGACACCGACGGCGATGGCCAGGCCGACAAGACGACCGTTTTTGCCGACGGCCTGCTCATTCCCACCGGCGTGGCCCCCGGCGATGGCGGCGCGTATGTCTCGAACAGCACCGAACTGCTCCACCTGGCCGACACGAACGGCGACGGCCGCGCCGACAAGCGGCGGATCATGCTCTCAGGCTTTGGCACCGAAGACACGCACCATATTCTGCACACGCTGCGCTGGGGCCCTGAGGGGCTCCTGTATATGAACCAGTCGATCTACATCCATAGCCACGTGGAAACGCCCTACGGCGTTCGCCGGCTCGATGGCGGCGGCATTTGGCACTTCCGCCCCGAGACGATGCAGCTCGAAGTCTTCGCCCGCGGCTTCGTGAACACCTGGGGGCACGACATCGACAAGTGGGGCCAGTCGTTCGCCACCGACGGCGCGTATGGCGAAGGAATCAACTTCGTGTTTCCTGGCGCTACGTTCGTCGCCGCCCCTGGCGCTGCCCGCATTCTCAAGGGGATGAACCCCGGCAGCCCCAAGCACTGCGGGCTCGAGATCGTCGGCGGCCGGCACCTGCCTAAGGACTGGCAGGGGAACATGATCACGAGCGACTTCCGAGCGCATCGCGTCTGCCGGTTCGTCGTGAACGAGAGCCCGACCGGCTCGGGCTATGTGTCGCAGGAGATGCCGGAGCTGGTCAAGACGACGCACGTGGCCTTCCGCCCGATCGACGCCAAGCTGGGCCCCGACGGCGCGATCTACATCGCGGACTGGTACAACCCGATTATCCAGCACGGCGAAGTCGACTTCCGCGATCCCCGCCGCGATCACGTGCATGGCCGCATCTGGCGCGTGTCGGCCAAGGGGCGCGACGTCGCGCCGCGGCCCAAGCTCGAGGGCGCCAGCGTCAACGAGTTGGTCAAGCAGTTGGCTTCGCCTGAGCCGTTCACGCGCACGCAGGCCAAGCGCGTGCTGAAAGAGCAAGGGGCCGCCAAGGTGTTGCCGGCGCTGGCCGAATGGCTGGGCGGGCTCGATCCCAAGGACGCCGAGTACGACCATCGCCGGCTCGAGGCGCTGTGGACGCATCAGTCGGTCGACCACGTCGAGCCGGGGCTGCTCAAGGAACTGCTCCGCTCCCCCGATCATCGCGTGCGGGCAGCCGCCACGCGCGTGCTCTACCACTGGTGGCCGCGCGTGCCTGACGCGGTGCCGCTGTTGGCGGTGCAAGTGGAAGACGACCACCCGCGGGTGCGGCTCGAGGCCGTGAACGCGCTCGCGCAAATGCACACGCTCGAAGCGGCCGCCCTGGCCGCGCGGGCGCTCGATCGGCCGCTCGACGAGAACCTCGACTTCGCCCTCTGGCGGGCACTCCGCAGCCTGCAGGATGTGTGGCTGCCGGCGGTGACGGGCGGCCAGTTTGATTTCGACGGTCATCCGCAACGACTGTTGTTCGCCCTGCAGTCGGTCGGCTCGCCGGGTGTCGTCGGCCCGCTGCTCGCGCTCGTGCGTGAAGGCAAGATCCCGGCCGAGCGCGAAGACGCTGTGCTCGCGCTCGTCGGTACGCTCGGCGGCCCCGAGGAACTCGGCTTCGTGTTCGACGCCGCCGTCGACGCCAAGTCGCCCGCCACGCGGCGGGCACGTCTGCTCGCGGCGCTGCAGGCCGCTGCTCGTAGCCGGCAGGTGAAGCCAGCCGGAGATCTGGCGGCGCGATTGGGCCGGCTCGCGCGCGACAACGAAGGCGCCATCGCCGCCGAGGCGGCGCGGCTCATCGGCCTGTGGAAGCTCACCGAACTGCGCCCCGCCTTGGCCGCCGCGCTTGAATCGCGCGATGGCGCTCCCGAGGTCAAGCTGGCTGCAGTCGAGGCGCTGGCCGATCTGCAGTCAGGCGACGATCGGGCGATCCTCGACGTCGTCTCCGCCTCCGACGCTTCCTCCCCCGCCCTGCGCCGCGCCGCGGTCGCCGCGCTCGCTCGGTTCGACCTTCCACTGGCATCCACGCGGGCCGCGGCCTTGCTCTCGTCACCGAAGCCGGAGACCGAAGCACTCGTGCAGGCGTTTCTCGACCGCAAAGAAGGCCCCGCCGCGCTAGCCGGCGCGCTCGCGAGTGTGAAGCTGTCGCCCGATGTCGCGAAGACGGCCGTCCGCACCGTGCGCACGGCTGCTCGCGAAGAGGCGGCGCTGGTGGCGGCGCTCTCCAAGGCCGGGGGCCTCTCGAGCGGGCCGGTCGCCCGGTCGCCCGAGGAGTTGGCCAAGCTCGCGCAAGACGTGCTGGCCCACGGCGACCCTGCCCGCGGCGAACTGGTGTTCCGCCGTGCGGAACTGACCTGCCTGAAGTGCCACGCCATCGGTGGGGCGGGGGGCCAGGTGGGGCCCGACTTGTCGAGCATCGGCGCGAGCGCCCAGGTCGACTACCTGATCGAGTCGATTCTCGAGCCGGGCAAGAAGATCAAGGAAAATTACCACTCGCTCGTCGTCGTGACCGACGAGGGGCGCGTGGTGACGGGCGTGAAGGTGCGTGAGACGCCTGACTCGCTGATCCTGCGCGACGCCGAGGACCGCGAGGTCGTGGTTCCGCTCGCTTCGATCGACGAGCAGAACGACGGCGGCTCGCTCATGCCGGCCGGCCTGGTCGACGCCCTCTCGCGCGACGACCTGGTCGACCTGGTGCGATTCCTTTCTCAGCTTGGCAAGGTGGGCGAGGCCGACACGCCGTTCGCCGTCGGCAAGACCGCCGTCGTGCGCCGCTGGGAAGCGCTCATCGGCGACCGGGAGACGCTCGGCAAGCTGATGGCGAACGGCCCGGATGAGTTGACCTGGGCGCCGGTCTACAGCCGCGTCTCCGGCACGCTGCCGATGGCCGGCACGCCCAAAATCCCCACGCCGCAAGGCGACGGCGTTCACATCGTGCGCTTCGAACTCGAAGCGGCGGCCGAAGGACCGGCGAAGCTCGTGTTCGGCGATCCCGCGAACCTGCAACTGTGGGTGAAGGGCCAGCAGATTCAGCTTTCGCCGACGACGGAGATCACCGTGCCGGCCGGCCGGACGGCCTACTACGTGGTCGTGCCGAGCGGCTTGCGGCAGGAACTGCGAGTGGAACTCGAGGAAGTGCCGGGCTCGCCGGCGCAGGCGCGGATTGTGGGTGGGAAGTAGGAGGCGCTTTGTAGGGTGGGGCGAACAAAGTGAGCCCCACCGACACACGCGGACCTTTGCCTGAAAACGCGTGGGGCTTTCGCCCCACCGTACGGCAACCCGTTTGCCCCGTCTGCATTCTTCTCCTATCCTTGAGTGCGTTGCTCCCCGGCCGGTATGTCTTGCCCGCGAGCAGCCTCATCCCAACAGGAGCTCTCGCCATGGTGGTTCGCTTGCCGACCGTTCGCGCCCTTTGCACCGAACCCGAGCTGGCCCTGGTCGTGGCCAGCCGCAAGCCGGAGCTCAAACTGCTCAAGCCGGCCCAGGTCGAGCGGCTGCGGGAAAGGGCACGCAAGCTGGTCGACAAGTGGACGGACCTGAGCCGGGAGCAAACCCGCAAGCAGAGTCGCAAGGTCGGCGCCGTCGCCGAGGACACCCGCTCGCACCAGAAGCTCGAGATCTTTACCGAGGCGTTGGCCGCGTTCGACGCTCGCCTGGCCGAGTTGCAGGGGGGGTCGAAGGCCAAGCCAAAGCCCAAGCCGGCCGCCAAGAAGCCGGCCCGCACCGCGGCCCACCGCGCCACGCGGGCAGACGTCCGCTCGTCGCTCAAGGACAAGAAGCTCGCGCTCAACGAATCGGCGCGAAAGCCCGCCGCCGCGCCGCCACCGGCTGCAGCGCCGTTGCCCGCCCCCGCAGCAGAGCAAACCGCGCCGGCCGAGGCCGCGCCCCCGGCCGGTCCGCCGGTATTGCCGCCGCGCTCGCGGAAGGCGCTCCGCCCGGCGCCGCCGGCCAAGGGGCCCGCGTCGCGCCCGCAGAAGAACCCGGCCAGTCAGCTCGCCGCGGTCACGGCCGCCAAGCAAGCCCGCGTGGCCCGCTCCGGCGTCACGACGCGCATGAAGGGGCACGTCGCCTCGCGCACGCGCAAGGCCCAAGCCCGCCGCGATTCGAAGCAATGAACGGGCGCTGGCAGGCCTGGCGGTGCGGGGCTTTGGTCCTGGCTTGTGCCGGAGCGCTCGCGAGTTCGCAAGCGGCGGCCTGTCCGTTTTGTGTCGCTCGCGGGCCTACGCTGGCCCAGCGCATCGATGCAGCCGACGAAGCGCTGCTGGCCGAGTTCGTGGCGCGTGCCGAGCACGAGGCTACGTTCCGCCCGCTGCGCTGGCTGAAACGCGCGAACGAGGAACCGGGCGTCGCCGACGAGTCCGCCGAACGATCGCTTCCCGTTGCCGTACCTGGAAACGCGCGGGGGCTTTTCTTGCTGCTCGGCGAGCCCGGTGAGGAGCCGCCGGCGGAGGACGATTCGAACTCACCCCTCAAGCCACGGCCCCTGCGCTGGCAAGCGACCCCAATCGAGGAAGCCGGTTTCGCCTACCTCGCGAAGCTGCCATCCGCCCGACAACCGGCCGCAGAACGCCTGCGCTACGCCGCGCGGTTCCTCGAGCATGCCGATCCGCTGGTGGCGGCCGAGGCCTATCTCGAGTTCGGCCACGCCCCCTACGACGAAGTCCGCCAGGTCGCCGACGCCTTTTCGCAAGAGAAGCTCCGCCGCTGGCTCGTCGATTCCGGCGTCCCCGGCGATCGCAAGGGCTTCTATGCGCTGGCGCTCGGCCTGGCCCAAGCGCCCGCCGAGCGCAAGGCCAACGCCGCGCTGCTGTCCAAGTTGATCGCCGCCCCGGCCGACGACTTCCGCGCCGGCTTCGACGGAGTGCTGGCCGCCTCGCTGCTGCTCTCGGACAAACAAGGCCTGGCCGAGATCGAAAAGCGCATCCTCGCGAACCCCAAATCGCGCGACGGCGACGTGCGGCACGCCTTGTCGGCCCTGCGTTTCTACCATGACTACGGGCGCGAGATTCCGCCTGAGCGCTTGGCCGAGGCGCTCCATCCTTTGCTCGACCGCCCCGAGTTCGCCGCGCCCGCGGTCGTCGACCTGGCCCGTTGGCAAGACTGGTCGCAGATCGGCCGAATCGCGGGGCTGTACCAAAAGCCGAAATTCGACACGCCTGCCGTGCATGAAGCCGTGGTAGGCTATCTGCTTGTCTGCCCCGAGCCGGCAGCCGTCGCGGCGCTGGCCGAGCTGCGTGCCCGCGATCCCGAAGGGGTCGCGGCGGCCGAAGCGGGGGCAGCACGTTTCGGGGGCGTGAAGTAAGGAGAGGTGGGCTGCGTGCCGGAGCCATGGACAGGCCCGGCCCCCCGCGCCGACAGCTCACCGAGCTGCTTCGCAAAGGTCGCTCAAGGTTGCTTGGCGGGCGTAGCCTTCACCGGCGGTCCCTCCGGGCGCACCAGCCGCTGCTTGCCGGCCACGCCCCCGGCGGCTCGCTGCGATTGCTTGTCGACCATCCCTTCGAGGGTCTGGGTCGCACCGGTCGCTGCGTTGTGGAGCGTGCCGGCGATCAAGCCTTGTTTGCTCAATTGCGCGTAGAGCGAGGGAGCAGGCCGGGAGGCGTTGCCCTCCGGCGTCAGCGCAATACTCCGAGCGGCATCCACTCGGCTTTGTCGGGCGCGACTTTGGGAGCGGTCGACAATCTCCGGAGCTTGCAGCACCGTCGCCCTCGGCTGATGCAACCGGTCTGGACGTGACTGACTCGGGCCATTTCGCGCGCCTTCCGCAAGACTGCGCGCGGCGAGGCGCATGTACTGGGCCTTGCGCCAGCTCGAGTCTCCTGAGGCGGCCCGCCCGCGAACTAGCGGGCGATTCGTCCGGATTGTTGCTGCAAGGGACCATGTCGGCTAGGGTAATCGTCAGTGCCTCGGAACGGCTGCAGGTGGCAACGGCGTCCTTTCTTCGATTCCCGTCCCCTGGGTTGCGCCGCCATGAAATTCATGATCGAGTTCCAGTTGAAGGCCGATCGCAAACGGGCCGCGGTCGAACTTTTCGAGCGGGTAGGTCCCAATCGCAACCCGGGAGTGGCGTTTCGTGGCGCCTGGATCGGTAGCCGCTCCGAATTGGCCTTCGTGTTGGTGGAAAGCGCCGAGGAATCGCTCGTCGCCGAGGTCGCCGAGGCCTGGCGCGAGGGAGGCGGTTACCGCATTCACCCGGTGATCGACATCGAACAGTTCTGATTGCCTGGCTCGCCGAAGCTCGACTTCTGGAGCCGCTGCTCCAGCCGCGCTGGCGCGGGTCCCGTCGTCGTCGAACACAGGTCTCGCGTTCGAGGGCGCGAGCGCTGAGATCCGTGCGGCTTCGCCGACGAAGCAGGACTCGGACAAGGGGCATCGCTGTCGGCCGAATCGCCTTCGCGAGAACACATGAGCACGTCGGAACTGCACAACGGCGAAACCAACTCGCCGCACGAGTCTCGGGCTCGCGCGTGTTTGCCGATCCTCCGCTGGCTCCCGCAGTACGAGCGCACGTGGCTGGCCGGCGACCTCCTGGCAGGCGCGACGCTCGCCGCCTACGCGATTCCCGTGTCGCTGGCCTACGCCTCGCTGGCAGGCCTGCCGCCGCACTATGGCATCTACTGCTATCTCGTCGGCGGGCCCGCGTACGCCTTGTTCGGCTCGTCGCGTCAGGTCGCGGTGGGGCCGATCTCGTCGATCTCGATGCTCGTCGGCGTGACCGTGGCCGGCCTGGCCGGGGGAGACGCGGCGCGGTGGGCCGGCATCGCGGCCCTCTCGGCCCTGCTCGTGGCTGTGCTCTCGTTCTTGGCGTGGCTGCTGCGGCTGAGCGGGCTGGTGAACTTCATCAGCGAGACGATTCTCACCGGCTTCAAGGCCGGCGCGGCGCTGACGATCGCGCTGACGCAGTTGCCCAAGCTGTTCGGCGTGCCCGGCGGCGGCGACGAATTCTTTGAACGTGTGGCGGTGCTCGCCAGCCAGTTGGACGACACGAACTTCGTGGTCTTGGCGTTTGGCCTCGTTACGCTGGCCTTGCTCTTGCTTGGCGAGAGGCTGGCGCCGGGGCGGCCCGTGGCGCTGGGGGTGTTGGCCCTAGGGACGTTGCTCGTCACGCTGCTGCCGCTGGCCAACTACGGACTCTCCACGGTGGGCGAGATCCCCGGCGGATTCCCACGGTTCGCCCGGCCCGACCTCCGCCTGCAAGACGTGAACGGCGTGTTGCCGCTGGCGGCGGCCTGCTTTCTGCTGGCTTACGTCGAGAGCGTGTCGGCTGGACGGGCGCTCGCCGAGCGGCACGACGACAAAATCGACCCTCGCCAGGAACTGCTGGGTCTGGGCGCGGCGAACCTGGCGGCTGCCTTCAGTCAGGGGTTTCCGGTCGCGGGCGGGCTGTCGCAATCGTCGGTCAACGATCAGGCCGGCGCGAAGACTCCGCTGGCCCTGGTGTTCGCCTCGGCGGCGATCGCCGTCTGTTTGCTATTCCTCACCGGCCTGCTCCGCAACCTGCCCGATGTCGCGCTGGCGGCCGTGGTGTTGGTCGCGGTGCGGGGGCTGATCGATCTGCGGTCGCTGCGCCGACTGTGGAAAGTCAGCCGCGCCGAGTTCGGCGTGTCGATGGCCGCGCTGGCCGGCGTGCTCGTGTTGGGCATTCTCAAGGGAGTGCTCGTGGCGGTGATCGTTTCGCTCTTGATGTTGCTGAGCGCCGCGGCGCGGCCGCACGTGGCGTTTCTGGGGCGCATCCCCGGCACGCGGCGCTACACCGACATGGAACGGCACCCCGACAACGAGCGGCTGCCCGGCGTATTGATCTTCCGCGTCGAAGCGGCGCTCTTGTACTTCAACGTCGATCACGTGCGGAGCGTCGTTTGGCCCCAGGTCCTGGCGGATCCTCACCTGCACCTCGTGATCTGCGACCTCTCGAACTCCCCCTACGTCGACATGGCGGGCGCCGAGATGCTGGCCGCGCTCCACCGCGACCTGGCCGCCCGGGGGATCGCGCTGCGCGTCGTCGAGGCCCACGCGCGGGTGCGCGATCTGCTCCGGGCCGAAGGCCTCGAGGCGCGCGTGGGATACCTGGGTCGTCATCTTTCGATCGACCAGGCAATCGCCGAATCCCTGCCGGCGGACGGGGTCGCCGCCGACCCGCCGCGAGCGGGTTAGCCTTCGGGGGGCCCGCCGGCGAACAGCATCACCACGGAGCGGCCTTCCGCCCGATAGGAGCCGCCCGCGAACTCGGGCGCCTGCTCCCAGGGGAGAATGTCGTCGGGGGACGGAAGTCCCGTGTCGAACCACCGCTTCCAGGGCTCGTCCGCCGTAGCCTTCGGCAGTTCGAACTCGAGCGGCGCCCAATAGCCGTTCAGAATCAAGTGGAACTCGAGGCCGTGCAACTCGGCGTGCAAGGCCACGCTGTGCGAGGCGTCGCCCCAGTCCGGCTGATCGAGCCGCACCCCGTGCCAAGCCTTACGGGCCTGCTCGAGCAAGCTCGTAAGGCTGATTCGCGCACGTTCGTGCGCCACGTCTCGGAGCACGCGCCGCTCGATCAGCAGCCGCACGAAGCGGAGCAGGTCGGCGTGCTTCGTCACGAGCGACCAGTCGAACCAACTCAATTCGTTGTCGTGGCAGTAGGCGTTGTTGTTGCCGCGCTGCGTGCGGCGCACCTCGTCCCCCATCAGGATCATCGGCACACCGAGAGAGAGGAGCGTGACCGCCAGGTGGTTCTTTGCTTGCCGGTTGCGCAGCGCCTCGATCGCCGGGTCATCGCTCGGCCCTTCGACGCCGCAGTTCCAACTGCGGTGGTCGTTGGCCCCGTCGCGATTCTCCTCGCCGTTCGCCTCGTTGTGTTTCTCGTTGTAGGACACCAGATCGTTGAGGGTGAAGCCGTCGTGGCAGGTGACGAAGTTCACGCTCTGCTCGGCCTCGCGCTGCTTGTGGCCGTACACCTCGGGGCTGCCGAGAATACGGTCGGCCACCCGCCGCACCGCCCCCGGCTCGCCGCGGAAGAAATCGCGCACGTCGTCGCGAAAGCGGCCGTTCCATTCCTTCCAGGCATCCCCCACGAAGCTCCCTACCTGATAGAGCCCCGCCGCGTCCCAGGCCTCGGCCAAGAGCTTGGTGCCGGCCAAGGCCGGATCCGACTCGATGTCCCAGAGCACCGGCGGATTGGGGAGCGGGTGGCCCTGGGCGTCGCGCGTAAGGATGGAGGCCAGATCGAAACGGAAGCCGTCGACGTGCATCTCCTGCACCCAGTAGCGCAGGCTGTCGACGATCAGGCGGCGGACGACCGGGTGGTTGGCGTTCAGCGTGTTGCCGCAGCCGGTGTAGTTGGCGTATTTCGCGCCGTCTTTTTCGAGGATGTAGTAGCTGCGGTTGTCGATCCCCTTGAAGCAGAGCGTGGGCCCGTGCTCGTCTCCCTCGGCCGTATGGTTGAACACCACGTCCAAGATGACTTCGATGCCTGCGCGGTGCAGGGCCTTGACCAGGTCGCGGAACTCGTCGACCGGCCCGAGCGGGTCCTGGCGCGAGCTATAAGCCTGGTGCGGGGCGAAGAACGAGATCGGCGCGTAGCCCCAGTAGTTGACCTTGCCTGGCGGGCAGTCTTGCGCGTCGAACTGAAAGACGGGCAGCAATTCGACGGCAGTTACGCCGAGCTGTTGCAGATAGGGAATCTTTTCGATCATTCCGGCATAGGTCCCGCGCTTTGCCTCGGCGACGCCCGAGTTGGGGGTTGCGCGTAAAGCCGCGGACGTGCATCTCGTAGATCACCGTCCGGGCCGAGGGGCGGGCCAGCGGCGCGTCGCCTTCCCAATCGTAGGCGCTCGGGTCGACGACCACGCTCTTCATGGCCGTGGCTGCGTTGTCGCCCGGCTGACCTGCCGCGAAGCGGCTGTAGCCCGGCGGCACAACCACGCCCCGGCCGTAGGGATCGAGCAGCGTCTTGGCGGGATCGAAGCGCAGACCGCGTTCGGGCGCCTGCGGGCCCTGCACGCGGTAACCGTAGAGCTGCCCGGGGCGCAGCCCCGGCACGAAGGCGTGCCAGTAGTGGTAGGTGCGGTTTGCGGTGGGATCGAGCTGCACGGTGCGCGCCGGCGCCGGCGAATCGACCGCGTCGAACAGCAGCAGTTCGACGGCCGAGGCCGTGCGCGAAAACAGGCTGAAGTTGACGCCGCCGTCGTCGATCGATGCGCCCAACGGAGCGCTGCGACCCAGATGCTGCATGATTGATCCGCCTTCAGAACCTTGGTGTGAATCTGGATTGGCGGACGAGTCCGCTCTCCGCCTAGGCAACGCCGGCGGCTTCCGGTTGGAATGGCTGAACTTCGATATTTCCCTCGCGCACGATCAACAGCGAGCCCTGCGGAGCTTCGGTCCACATGCTGGGATAAGCGCCAATGGGCTCGGAGACGATCGCACGAGCAGCGCTCCCAAGTCGGCCCTCGATCGCCGGATTGATCCGGTAGACTTCTTCCACGGCGGGACTGTAGTAGAGGGTCGGCGCTTGACCGTCACTGGCATAGCGCACGCCATACAGCGTGTGACCATCGGTCACCCCCAGCGTCATCCACAGCGATTCCTCAACGCCGTGAGCCCGGCCCAAGCGTTCCACTAATCCGGCCATCCGCGCCAGCGCGCCGGGTGGATCGCGCTCGAGCCCCAGAGTCAGCGCAAGGTGGAACATGAGCTCCGAATCGGTCGTGCCGAGGATGTTGTTGAAGTATTGCTCATCCACAGACATCAAGAGAGCGCGGCGAAACTTCTCGATCTCGTAGATCTCGCCATTATGCACGAACAGCCAGCGGCCGTACCGAAAGGGATGGCAATTCGTTTCCTGCACCGTGGCCAGCGAGGTGGCCCGCACGTGGGCCAAAATCAAGTGCGACTCGATGTTGGCCGCCAGATCGCGGAGGTTGAAGTCGTTCCAGGCCGGCCGCACGCTGCGAAACACGCCTGGCCGCTCGCGGGCGCCGTACCAACCGACCCCAAACCCATCGCCGTTGGTGGGAGTCTCCGCCGACCGCGAGCTCAGGCTCTGGTCGATCAGGTTCTGCTGCGGCGTGAACAATAGGTCCTCGAGGTAGATTTTCCCCCCCGAGTATGCCAGCCAGCGACACATGGTCGAGTTCCTCGGATGTTTCCCGTTAACGGTTCAGGGGCTTGGCGACGGCGGCCGCATCGAGCGCTGCACGTCGATCAAGGCCTGCTGACTGACGCGGAGCAGTCCTTCTTGGCCGCGGTCGAGGTCGGCGATCAGCGTCAGCACGCCGGCGAAGGCCAGCACCAGGCCCGACATGGCGGGCGAACGCCGCGTCGTGGACAGTCCCGCCTGATAGCCCACGGCCGCCATGCCGAGCGCAGCCAGGCCGATCAAGAAGACCCAGATCACCAGCGGAATGCGGCTGCGAATGCCCACCAGCACGCGCTTGGCGTGCAGGTCGATCACGTCGTTGAGCGACTGGATGAACAGGCCCGTGGTGATCGAATCGGGCGACTTGCGGCCCGCCGACACTGCTTGCGACCACAGGGCGCCATGCAACGCTTCCGACTCCTGCAGAGCTTGGGCGACTTGCCCCTCCTGAATGCCGCGCACGCGCACGTCGACATAGTGGCGCAGCAATCCGGCGGCCTCGGCGCTTTCGGGCTCGGGGAGCAGGCCGGTGCGGAGGTAGGCCGTGCCGATAGCGTTCGCCTCTTCCAGCACGACCTGCCGGCGGGCTTCGAATCGCCCGGCGGCCAGACTGAAGGTGAAGCCGAGCACGAGCGCGAGCAGCCCCAGGATTGAGGCGACCATCGCCCCCACGGGCTGGTCGCGCTCGTCCGGATGGCGGAAGTGGCGCCATTTGCCGATGCGATAGCCGGCTTCCATGGCCAAGCACAAGACGAACGCGACGCCCAGCAAGACTCCCCACAAGGGAAATGCGTCGAGCGGCCCGGCGATCATCTCTTGGCTCCTGGGACCGCGCTACGGCCCCCTCAAAATTGGACGGAGACATTACGTGGCGCAAACAACCGGCTCAGTTGGCGGCGGGGCGGGTGCGAAGTACGCCTCCTTGCCCCCGGCGAGCGCCTCCTCGGGGTGGAGCGTGGCGAACAGGTGCAGAATGCGGGCGACCAGGCCGGTCCACCCCGTCTGATGGTTCGCTCCCAGACCGGCGCCGTTGTCGCCGTGGAAGTATTCGTAGAACGAGAGGTAGTCTCGCCAGTGCGGATCGTCCTGGAACGTGCGCGTGCCGCCGTACACGGGGCGCTGGCCCTGGGCGTCGCGGGTGAAGATGCTGGTCAGCCGCCGACCCAGTTCCTCGGCCACCTGGTAGAGGTTCATCAGGCGGCCCGAACCCGTGGGGCATTCCACCTGAAAGCTGTCTCCGTAGTAGCTGTAGTAGGCGAGCAGGGCGCGGATCACCAGGGCGTTGACCGGCATCCAGATCGGCCCCCGCCAGTTCGAGTTGCCGCCGAACATGCCGGTGTCGGATTCGGCCGGCAGGTAGTCCACGCGATATTCCTGCCCTCCGGCGGGAAGCACATAGGGATGGTCCGCATGGAAGCGCGACAACGAGCGCAGGCCATGCGGACTCAGGAACTCGTTCTCGTCGAGCATCTTGGCGAGCACGCGGCGCAGCCGGGTTTCGTCGAGGATCGAGGCCAGCCGGCGCCCCTCCACGCCAGGGCGGAGCGGATCGTGGATCGCCGTGCGCAGCTCGGGCCGCGTTTCGAGGAACCAGCGCAAGCGCTCGCCCAGTTCAGGATACTTGGCCAGCACCTTGCCTTCGAACACCGTGGCCGCGCAGAGCGGCAGCAGCCCCACCATGGAGCGGACTTTGAGCCGCTGGGCGGTTCCGTCCGGCAGGCGGAGCACGTCGTAGTAGAACCCGTCTTCCTCGTCCCACATGCCGGTGTCTTGGCCGACGTGCCCCATGGCCGCCGCGATCCAGAGGAAGTGCTCGCAGAACTTGAGCGCCATGTCGCCGTAGTCGGGATCCGTGAGCGTCAGCTCGGCCGCGATCTCCAGCATGTTCTGGCTGAACAGCGCCATCCAGGCCGTGCCATCGGCCTGCTCCAGGCAGCCGCCGGTTGGCAGCGGCTTGCTGCGGTCGAAGACGCCGATGTTGTCGAGCCCGAGGAAGCCTCCCTCGAACACGTTGCGGCCGGTCAGGTCCTTGCGGTTCACCCACCAGGTGAAGTTCAAGAGCAGCTTCTGGAACACGCTCTTGAGCCATTCCGTGTCGCCGACGCCCGTTTGCCCCTTCTCCAGCCGATAGGTAAAGATCGCCGCCCAGGCGTGGACCGGCGGGTTCACGTCGCCGAAGTTCCACTCGTAGGCCGGAATCTGCCCATTGGGGTGCATGTAGCGCTCGCGGAGCATCAACTTGAGTTGCTGCTTGCCGAAGTCGCAATCCACGAGCGTGAGCGCGAGCACGTGGAAAGCCAGGTCCCAAGCGGCGTACCAGGGGTACTCCCACTTGTCGGGCATGGAGATGACGTCGCCGTTGTACATGTGGTGCCAGTGCTCGTTGCGCGGCGACGCCTTGCGCGTTGCCAGGAACGGGTCGCTGCCGCGTTCCTCGAGCCACTTGTCGACGTCGTAGTGGTAGAACTGCTTGCTCCAAAGCATGCCGGCCAGGGCCTGCCGCAGGACGTTGGCCTGGTCGGCGCTGAGCGCGGCGGGCGTGATGTCGGCGTAGAACTCGTCGGCCTCTTGGCGGCGGGCTTGCAGCACTTCGTCGAACGCGGCGCCGAAGGGGCCCGCGCGCGAGCTGCCCCAGTCTTGGGGCGCCAGGTCCGATAGCCGCAGCCGGATGGTTTGCTTCCCGCCGGCGGGCACGCTCAACACATAGTGCGCCGCCGCCTTGGTTCCGCGGCGTTCGGGATTCACGGCCTCCGTGCGGCCATGCACGACGTACTCGTGGAAGCTGTCTTTCACGTAGGGATTGCGGTTCGGCACGCCGAAGATCCGCTGCGTGTTCGTTTCGTTCTCGGTGAACAGCAGGTCGGCGGGCCCCTCGACGTAGAGGAACCGCGAACCAAGCTCGGCTTCGTTTGCCTGAACGACCTGCGGTCCTTCAGCGGTGGCCAGCCGTTCGAGCGCCGGCCTGTGGCCGGCGGTCTGCGACGACCATTGGTTGCGGAACCACAGCGTTGGCAGCACGTGCAACTCCGCCGCTTCGGGGCCGCGATTGTGCACCGTGATCTCGATCAAGATGTCTTCCGGCGTCGCCTTGGCGTATTCCACGAAGACGTCGAAATAGCGGTCGCCGGCGAAGACGCCCGTGTCGATCAGCTCGTACTCGAACTCCTTGCGGCTGCGGCCCCGATTGGCCGCGATGAGCTGCTCGTAGGGGTAGGCCGCCTGCGGGTACTTGTAGAGGTACTTCAGGTACGAGTGCGTGGGCGTGCTGTCGAGGTAGAAGTAATACTCCTTCACATCCTCGCCGTGGTTCCCCTCGCTGTTCGTGAGACCGAAGAGCCGCTCCTTGAGAATCGGGTCGCGGCCGTTCCAAAACGCGAGCGCGAAGCAGAGCCGCTGGCGATCGTCGCTGAAGCCGGCCAGGCCGTCTTCGCCCCAGCGATAGGCCCGCGAGCGGGACTGATCGTGGGTGAAGTAGTCCCAAGCGTCTCCCTTCTCGCTGTAGTCTTCGCGAACGGTGCCCCATTGCCGCTCGCTCAGATAGGGGCCCCATTTCTTCCAAGGAAGCGAGCCCTCACGGGCTGCGGCAAGCCGGCGTTGTTCGGCGTTCACGAGAGTGGTTCTAGAAGGGGAGGCTCAACAAAACTTTGTAATGCCCCGGAACAGGCTCGAGCTGCGTGTCGGCGTTCGGCTCGAAGGGCTGGCGGTGTTCCCACGGGTCGTCGACCTCGGCCGGCATCGCCCAGAAGTTCCCTTCGCCGTCGCGGAGAACCCACTGGCTGCAGGCGCGGTCCACGAACAGCGCCAATGATTCCCTGGTTGAAAGTAGCATTTTCCTGGCTCCTCCTGACCGATTCGCCCTCTCCCAATCGTCTCCTGGCATTTCACGTTCCCCTAGAATCGCTTGGCCCCCAGCCCCAACGACCGCCGCCGCAACCGCAAGGCAAGGGCATCCTCCGCAAAAAGCGTCGTCGCAGACAGTTAGAGCCCGAGCCAATTTCTTCGGCAGGCGAGGGAAAATAGTCGGTGAGAGACAGAACCCGTTCAGTCCAAGACGTCCATCAGCGGCCTGGCTGGCGAACCAAGCGTGCTCGATCGCACGCCCATCGCGGCCAATAACGCACGCTGGGCCGCCCTAGAACACCTCCGGGATGACCTTAAAAGGATAGCCTGGATCGCGGTAGTCGCCAGCCTTTTGCCGCTTCGGCAGCTTGATCTTCTTGCGGGGCGCCTCTTCGTAGGGAATCTGGCTCAGAAGGTGGGTGATCGCATTGAGCCGCGCGCGCTTCTTGTTGTCGGAGTGCACCACGAACCAGGGGGCCCAGGAAGTGTCGGTCGCGGCGAACATGTCGTCGCGGGCCCGCGAGTAGTCGAACCAGCGGCTGTAGGACAGCAGATCCATCGGCGAGAGCTTCCAGATCTTGCGGCCGTCGCTGATCCGCGACTCGAGCCGGCGGGTTTGTTCCTCGGGACTCACTTCGAGCCAGTACTTGAGCAGAATGATGCCCGATCCGACCATCGCTTTCTCGACCAGCGGCGCAACCTGCAGGAAGTGCTGCACCTGCTCGTCGGTGCAGAACCCCATCACCCGCTCGACGCCGGCGCGGTTGTACCAACTGCGGTCGAAGATCACCACTTCGCCGGCGGCCGGCAGGTGCGGCAGATACCGCTGGATGTACATCTGCGACTGCTCCCGCTCCGTGGGCGCGGGGAGCGCGATGACGCGGAACACGCGTGGGCTGACGCGCTCGGTGATCGCCTTGATCGTGCCCCCTTTGCCGGCGCCGTCTCGTCCCTCGAAGACGACGCACACCTTCAATCCCGCTTGCTTCACCCATTCCTGCAGCCGGACCAGCTCGACGTGCAGCTTGGCGAGCTCGCGATCGTAGTCCTTGCGGGAGAGTTTGGGTGGCTCGTCGCCAGCCTTCCGCCCTTTGTCGGCATGACGGCTCATTTCGCGGTCCCAACGTGAGAGAGGGCGGATCGGAGCATGAGTGCCTGCCTCATTCTGTGGATTGTGCCTCGCGCTTCCGCTCGCTGTCCAGCCAGGCGGCGTGCTGCTCGCGAATGATCTCGATCGCTTGATCGGCCGAGTCCACGCAGCGTGGAATCTGCAGATCGCGCGGGTCGGCAAGCTGGAGGTCTTGCCCGAGCATGCTCCGCTCGGCCCACTCGACCCACTCCTTCCACATCTTCCCCACGAAGACCAGCGGCGCCTCCGGCGCGTGCCGCACCTGGAGCAACTGCCAGATCATCGACGCCTCGAGCACCGTGCCGATGCCGCCGGGGGCCACGACATAGGCGTCGGACATCAGCACGAACTGGTGCAACCGCGTGAAGAACGTCTTGTGGGTGAACATCTCGTCGACAAACGGATTGCCCTCTTGCTCGAACGGCAGATCGATGCGGATTCCAACGGAGTGGCTGCGCTCGGGCGCCTTTGCCGCAGCGGCGCCTTCGTTGGCGGCCTGCATTAGCCCTGGGCCGCCGCCGGTGATGATGTCGCAGCCCAGCTCCGCCAGCGCCTGGGCCACGCGCTTGCACTCCTCGTACACGAAGGTCCCCGGCGCCGCGCGGGCGGAGCCGAACAGCGTCACGCGGAACCGCTCGCGTTTTGAAGGACGTAGCCGCGTCAGGTTGTTGACGACGTCCCAGAGGTTGAAGATCGTCTGGGTGAGCAGTTGCCGGACCGCCTCTTCGTCGGCCAGGCTGATCGTCTCCACGTGCTTCGCTGCGTGCTCGGCGCTCATCGTCTTCCTGAGCCGAAAGTAGGGTCCACTGTGCGGACCACGGGAATCGCCGCCAGCACGCCAAGTGCGCGCGGCACCCTCCTTGCGCACGCGCCGCCGCGGCACGATTCGTCAGCCGTGATTTTCGTCCGCGCGGGGTGGACCTACGTGGTACGTCGCCGGACCAGCAGGCAACCCAGCGCCGCCAAGCCAGCCAATGCCCAGCTCGAGGGCTCGGGCACGGTCACCCAGCCGCTGTCACTCCCCGCTCCGATCGACTGCACGTGAGCGGCCGTGTAAAAGGGCCCGTGCCCGCCGTCGGGCGCGCTGAGGAAGTTGAACGACGACGCGGTGAGGCCGGGGGCCGAGATATCGAGCGACATCGAATTGCCGACGCCGAAGCGGTGCGATCCGCCGCCTTGGCCCGAGGTGGAGAACTCAAAGAGCAGATCGTATTTGCCGTCGCCGTCGGCCTTGAACAGGTCGGTCCCGGTGCTGATCGTCGGGTCGTCGAACGTGCCGACCTTGGTGATCGGGCCGAAGGCGAGCGCGGCGGGGCTGAGGGCCGGGTCGAGATTGAAGTACAGGCTGCTGACGAACTCCGTTCCGGTCAGGTTGGTCGCCTCGAACTTCAGGTTCACCTTGCCGGCGCCGCCGCCATCGTCGAAGGTGGCGCGGAGCCAAGGAGTTGCGCCGACCGGAGCGGTCCCGCCGCTGAACTCGATTGACGAGTCGTAGACAATCGTCGTCGCGCCAGCGGGCGCGGCGCAACAAACCAGGGCCAGCACGGCCAACAGGTAGGTCTTCATCGCAGTTGCAAACTCGTGGTGAGGGTCGATTCCCCCAGGGGATGCCCTAGGGTGCATTCCCCCAGAATAGCGGACGCTCGCGAAAAAAACACTCGTCGCGAAAACGAAAAAAGGATTCCCTTCGCACGCGAACAAGTACGCCCAGCGAACGTAGGGTCCGCTCTGCGGACCAAACAACCGCAGTCAACATGCCAGCCCGGCTGGCGGCGCGCTTTGGCATCGGTACGGCGTAGTCGCCTCCGGGGCTTTGGTCCGCGAGAGCGGACCCCTACGCCAACCCGTAGATGTGCCCGTCTTGGGCCACGACGACGATCTGCAACTGCCCCTGTCCGGTGACGTCAGCCAGGATCGGCATGCCGATGGCGCTCGAGAAGGAGCGCGACCATTCGATCCGCCCGGCGCGGCCGTCGGGCGTCGTGCCGATGCAGTACAGCGTGTTGCCCACGGCGTAGAGCGCTTCGTCGCGGCCGTCGCCGTCTAAGTCGCCGCTCACGCCGGGGCCCGGCACGCCGGGGAGCGTCAGCGTCCAGCGCACCGCCCCGGTGCGGGCATCGTAGGCCGAGAGCGTGGAGCTGTTCATCAGGCCGGAGAGGATGTCGAGATCGCCGTCGCCGTCGAAATCGCCGACCGCCGGCGACCAGAGCGTTTGCACCGGGCCATAGCTCGTTCGCCACAGCGGATTGGCGTTGCGGTCCAAGAGCGCGAGCACATACTCGCTGGCCGCGTGCAGAATCGTTTGCGAGCCATTGGCCAGGAAGTCGGCCACGATGGCGATCCCCTGCTGCGTCGGCTGGTTCGAGCCGTACACGTCTTCCATGAACGAGCGGTCGACCAGGTTTTGCCCGTTGCCATCGACCACGTAGAAGGCGTCGGGCCACATGTTGATCGCCTCGTCGAGTCCGTCGCCGTCCCAATCGACGACGGTCATCTGGGCGCCGCCAGCGCCGCGGGGCACATAGCTGCTCCCCGGCGTGTGGCCATAGTCGCGGGTCCACACCATCTCCCCGGTGCGGCCGTCGAGCAGGTAGAGCTCGTCGCTGTGCATCGTGCCGCGCCGTACGGTGACCATCACGTCCATGTACTCGGTCGAGCGGAAATGCCCCACCATCCACACGGTGAGCCCGCCGACGTTCCAGTCAGGCGGGGCCCCCGGAATGTGATCGAAGTCGTGCCCCCAGATCTCCTGCCCGTTTTCGTCGAGCGCCTCGAGGCGGGCTTGCCCCGCCGAGCCGCGGGCGCCCGCCAAGGTCGCCAGGTGGCCGTTGCCGAGCAAGTCGGCGAGCACGACGTTGCCGAAGCCGAGCTGGCCGGTGATCGTGTTCATGCCGACGTAGCTGCCGCGGCCCGATTGCGTCCAGACGCCAGTGGGCGAATCTTCGGGCGACACCTGGAAAGCAGTGAGCTCTTCGAACGGCGTTTGCACGACCAGCGTCGGCTGCTCACCCGGGGCGAACGGCGCGACGACCACGCTCGTCAGCGGCGTGCCGGTGCGCCGCGATTGCAGCACCGCGCCGCTAAAGCCCACGGTGGCAATCGCGTCGGAGCTGTCGAGCGCGCCGCTGGCCCGCACGAGCAGCCCCGGCTCGCCGGGGGCGGCCCCCACGGCCAACACCTCGAGCCGCGGACCTGAGAGCGTGCCGACGGATCGAATGCCGGCGGGGCCGAGCTGCCAGGCGGTGACATGCGTTTGGGCGCTGGCCGCGTCGACGACTTGCCGCGTGAAGAAGGTGAGCGGACCGCCAGGTTCGACCGCGCCCACGAGCAGCCGCTGCCGCGCGCCGGCCGAACCCGCGTTCATGTTGTCGGGGAAGTCGGTCACGTCCTGGAGCTGAAATGCCGCGGCCGATTGTTGCCAGCGCGTCTGCAGCGTGCCTGACTCGAACTCGAGCACGCTCAGATCGGCCGCATCGGGCAACACGGCGCCACTGGGCGCTTGGCTGACGAACAGCTCCGTGCGGCCGTCGCGGTCGAGATCGGCGCCGCCCCAATAGAATTGCCCCGCCAGGTTGGCGATCACCTGGCCGTTCATGCCGCTGCGGACGACGACGTGCCAGCGGTTGTCGCCGGTTTCGTTGAAGATCGAGGTCACGATGTCGACGATGCCGTCGCCGTTGACGTCGTGAAGCGGGTCGTAGCCCGTGTTGTGAATCGTCTGCTTGTCGACCACGCCTGATTCGATCGTGTAGTCCCAGAGCTTGGCGAGCTTGCCGCTCGAGTTCCAGCCCACGATCGACATGTTGTTCTCGAAGTCGGCCAGGATCACGAATTCATCACGGCCGTCTCCGTTGAGGTCTTTCGCGCCGAGCCAGCCATAGGGACGTCCGCTCGAGGCGCCGGCGGCCGTGAAGTGAACCTTCTGCTCGATCGCGCCGGTGTTGATGTCGAGCACGTACAGGTCGTCCCAGGCGGCGAAGGCCGCTTCGAGCGTGCCGTCGTGATCGAAGTCGCCGGTGATCAGGTTCGGCTGGACCCCCAGCACCTTGATGGTGGGCGTTTGCCAGACCTGCACCCACTGTCCTTGGTTGCGGCGGTAGAGCCGCACGACGCCGTCGGCCGCGGAGTTGATCTGCTCGAAGGTCAGCTTCTCGAGCCCCGGCGTGTTGGGCAGGAAGTCGCCGATGCGGTCGGGATCGCTGGTCGGCGTTTGCGGCGGCGCCTCGGCCGCCGGCACGGGATCGCGGCGGGCAAGGTCGCTCGCTGCGGCGGCCGCCACGGTTTGCCCCGGGGCGTCGACGAGCCGCACGCCGCGGAGCGCCGCACCGATTTCGTTCATGCTGACCCGGATCGTCACCGTGCCCGCGCTAAGCTGCCACAGGCCCGCGCTCGCCTCGTGGAAGCGGCCGTCGGTCGCGGCGTTCACGACCACGGCGCCGCCATTGGTTGCCGCCCCCAGGGCATCGACGAGCGTGCCGCCAGTGATCCGCGCGAAGAGCGTGTTCCGCTGCGCGTCGAGCCCGGCGGCGTCGAGTTGCAAGCGATAGTTTCCGGCCGTAGGCACGTTGAGCGTGAACTCCGCGCCGGTGCCGGTCGTGCCGGTGATCGTAGTTCCGCTCGCGAGCGCCCGGTCGCTCAGCGCCTGCAGGTAGGTCGTCGGCAGGCCGTCTTCGTCGAGCAGGTTGGCGACGCCGCTGGTTTCGCGTCCCACGAGCCACCACCGCGGACCGCCGTCGAGATACTCGTAGGGTCCGCCGATGCCCCAGATTTGGTTGAGCAGATCAGTGCGGTCGGCGCCGCCGACTGCCGGCAGGGCGAGCGACTGCGCCTCGCTGCCATCGAGCGACAATTCGGCCAGCGATTCGCGGCCGCTGACGTCGAGCGACCACACGATCGATGGATCGGTGATGGCGCCGGCCAGGCCCGTATGTCCGGAAAGCGCGCCGTCGCCGCGGTACTGCAGCCACTGGCCATTGGTGGTGGGGCCCGGCAAAAACAGCGAGAAGGCCTCGAGGCTGATCGCGTCGAGCACGGCCCCTGAAGCGGCCATGCCGATCCGCAGTGTTACCTTGCCCGCTGGCAGGTTCCACATGCCGGCCGAAAGCCAAGAAAAGGTCGCGCTGGTGTCGGAGGTGATTTGCAGGGCGCCGCTGCTCGCGGACCGCCCTTGGGCATCGGCGATCGTGCCGGAGAGGAAGCCGGCCCAGAGCGTATTGCCGCCGGATTTGCCGGCCATGTTGAGCCGCAAGGCATAGCGGCCGGCCTGCGGAACCTGGATGTCGTACTCGACGTAGGGGCCAGCATTGGCCGCCGAGCTCTGCGAGGAATCGACGCCGCTGGTGGTGAGCGATTGCAGGAAGTCGTGACTCGGCCCCGAAGCGCCGCGGAACACTCCGGAAGCGGAGCGCTCGGCGTCGGCCACCCACCATTGATGCCCCGCGGCGGTCACGCGCCGCTGAAAGTCTTCGGCCTGGAACGTGCCGAGCGGCAGGTTGCCTGTTGGTTGGACCGGCGTGGTGATGGCCTGGAGTTGCAACGCGTCGAGCGCCGCCCCCGACTCGCGCATCCACACGCGAATCGTTCGTTGCCCAGCGGCGAGCTGCCAGATGCCGGCGTCTTGCCAGGTGAACGTGCCGTTGATGTTCGCCTCGACGACGAGCGCGCTCGTGTTGACCCCCAGCCCTTGCGTGTCCACGGCATACGAGTCGAGCACCCGCGCGAAGACCGACTTGCCTCCTCCTTGGCCGGCGATCCGCAGATCGAGCTCGTAGCGGCCGTTCGTCGGCACGTTGACGACATAGTCGACGTACGGGCCGGTGGGCGCGTTCAGGGCGGCGCTCGTTTCGCCGCCGTTGGTGTCGAGGGCCTCGATGAAATCGCCGGTCGTGCCGGTGGCGCCGTAGAACGGACCGACGCTCGTGCGTTCTGCGTCCACAACCCACCACTGGTGCGCCTGCGCAGTTTGCCGAGCCTGGAACAATTCGGCTTGGATCTCGCCGGTATTGAACGCCGGCGGTGGTGGATCGGTCGGGGGCGTGGTGGGAGGAGTAGTGGGAGGCGGAGTCGTCGACGCCACCGGCGTGACGCGCAGGGCGTCGACCGAAGTGCCTGACTCGCGCATCCACACGCGGATCGTTTGCCGGCCGGCGCTGAGTTGCCAGACGCCGGCGTCCTGCCAGGCGAAGAAGCCGCTGGTGTTCGTTTGCACCACGAGCGCGCTCGAGTTGACGCCGAGGCCTTGCACGTCGACGGCGTACGCATCGACGAACCGCACGAAGACCGAGCGTCCCCCCGAGCGTCCTGAGGCCCGCAGATCGAGGTCGTAGCGTCCCGCGGTCGCCACGTCGACGGTGTAGTCGACGTAGGGGCCGTTCGGCAGGTTGAGCTCGGTCGGCGTGTCGGCCCCAGCAGTGCTCAGCGACTGCACGAAGTCCGCGGCCGGCCCCGACGCGTCGAAATAGGTCCCCACCGACGCCCGCTCGGCGTCGACCACGAACCACTGATGACCCTGCGCCGTCTGCCGGGCCTGAAAGGCTTCAGCCTCGATCACCACGGCCGACCCTGCGGTGGGAACGGCGGGAGGGTCGGTTGGCGGCGGAGTCGTCGGCGGTGGGCTGGTTGGCGGCGGATCAACCGGCGTCGCCGGCGTTTCGGCCTCGAGCCGCAGGGCATCGACCGCTACGCCTGACTCGCGCATCCACAGCCGAATCGTTTGGTTGCCGGCCGGCAAACTCCAAACGCCGGCGTCGCGCCATTCGAAGGCGCCCGTGGTCGAGGCATTCACGAGCAGCGCGCTCGAGTTCACGCCGAGCCCTTGCACGTCGACGGCATAGGCGTCGACCACGCGCGCAAAGAGCGAGCTGCTGCCGGCGCGCCCCGCCATGCGCAGATCGAGCGTGTAGCGCCCCGCGGCGGGCACGCTCACCACGTAGTCGACATAGGGAGCCGCCGGATTGATGTTCGAGGTCGTGGTGTCGGCGCCGGCGTCGCTAAGCGCCTGCACCAACCCGCCCGAGCTGCCGGAAAGTCCGCCCACCGTGTTGGCGTCGACCGCCAGCGACATCCACTGATGGCCGTTCCCGCCGGTCTTTGCCTGGAAGCCGGCGGCTTCGATCGTGCCGAGGGCAAACGGCGGATTCGTCGCCGGCGGTGTGGTCGGAGGAGTCGTCACCGGAGGTGTGCTGCTGGCGGGCGAGACGCGCTCGATCCGCAGGCCATCGATGGCGGCGCCCGACTCGCGCATCGAAATCCGCAGCGTGATCGTGCCGGCCGGCAGATTCCACACGCCTGCGTCGATCCAGTTGAAGAAGCCGCTCGTGCCCACCGGAATTGCCAGGGCGCTCGAGTTGACGCCACGGCCTTGCACGTCGGCGGCGTAGGCCCCTTCGAACCGTGCCCACAGCGAGCCGCCGCCGCTGCGGCCGGCGCCGTTGATGTCGAGGGCGTATTGCCCCGCCTGGCTCACCTGAATCTGGTAGTCGACGAAGGGGGCCGCCGGCTCGTTGTTGACGGTCGCCGTGTCGCCGCCAAACGAGCTGAGCGCCTGAAGGTAGGGGGTGGTCGCGCCGAACATCGTGCCGGCTGGCGGCTTCTCGCCGGGGACGTTCCACCAGAGGTGGCTTCCCGTTTCCGTCCGCGCCGCATAGTTTTCGGCCTCGAAGCTGACGGTCTGCCCTGGCGCCGTGAGCGCGCTCAGGTCGAGGGGGGTCATGCTGAGCAGCGCCCGCCGCTCGAGATTTTCGAAGGTGCGGCCCGTAAACCCGAGGGTTCGATGGCCGTCGCGCGCAGTCGGTCGACGCATGGGAAGGATCGCGCCCGCCTGAAGGAATGCTGAGACGAGGTGGGCAGCGCAGTATCGCGCTCCCACGGAATGAGCCCCGCCCTCGAGCGCATCTCCAGAAGGCGCCGCTTCCTTCCTGCCGAGGGGAAGCGCGCCGCCGAGGGCCATAAGTTTCAGGGTAATTGGGCGGCGGGGGTCGCCTAGCCCGTTCGTGGGGCAGGTGGTTTCAACTTCTTAACGCGCGCCCTCAGAATGGTCCCAGCCGTCGCGCGCCCCACTTCTCGCACGACAGGGACCTCGCCGGGCTTGGAGCGTCGGTTCCCTGCCATTTTGGCAAGTCAGCCGGAACATAATCTTGTGGCCGCAACTCGGCCCCCAGGCCGCGAGTTGCCGCAACGCCTTTCTGCAAATGACCTTGCGGAGAATGGCCGGCTCCGTGGCACATCGCTTGCTTTGGAAGGGGCCGGTCGCAGTCTGGGCTGTCAGAATTGGGCCCGCCGATCGTCTCGCCTTCGGGCGCCCCACAAATACCCCGTGCATTACTCGCGGCCCCATCCGGGCCGCGATTCATACACCGACCATCCCCTAGGAGGAGTGTCGCCAGTGGCAAAGCAGATGGTTTTTGACGATGAAGCCCGCAAGCCGTTGGCTGCCGGCGTCGCCAAGCTCGCCCGAGCCGTGCGCAGCACGCTGGGTCCCCGCGGGCGGAACGCCGTGCTCGACAAGGGCTGGGGTTCTCCGAAGGTGACCAAGGACGGCGTGACCGTCGCCGAAGACATCGAGCTCGAGGACGCGTACGAGAACCTCGGCGCCCAGTTGGTGAAGGAGGCCGCCAGCAAGACGAACGACGTCGCCGGCGATGGCACCACGACGGCCACGATCTTGGCCGACGCCATCTACCGCGAAGGCCTGAAGATGATTGCCGCCGGCGGCGATCCGATGGCGCTCGCCCGCGGCATTCAGAAGGCCACCGACGCGGTGAGCGAAGCTGTTCGTAAAGCGGCCACGCCAATCAACGAGAAGAACAAGAAAGAGCTGACGCAGATCGCCACGATCGCCGGCAACAACGATCCCTCGATCGGCGCCGTGCTCTCCGAAGCGTTCCTCAAGGTGGGCAAGAACGGCGTCATCACCGTCGAAGAAGGCAAGCAGGCCGAGACCACCGTCGACGTCGTCGAAGGCATGCAGTTCGACCGCGGCTACCTGTCGCCGCACTTCGTCACCAATGCCGACGAGCAGACCTGCGAGCTCTCGGACGTTTCGATCCTGATCTACGAAGAGAAGATCTCGAACGCCAAGAACCTGGTGCCCTTGCTCGAGGCCGTGAGCAAAGCGAATCGCCCGCTGCTGATCATCGCCGAAGACATCGAAGGCGAGGCGCTGGCCACCCTGGTGGTCAACAAAATGCGGGGCATCTTGAACGTCTGCGCCGTCAAGGCTCCCGGCTACGGCGACCGCCGTAAGGCCATTCTGGGCGACTTGGCCGTCCTCACCGGCGGCACCGCTATCTTCAAGGACCTGGGCATTCAGCTCGACGCCGTGAAGCTTTCGGACCTGGGCCGCGCCAAGAAGGTGATCCTCACTTCGGAGGAGACCACGGTGGTGAGCGGCGCCGGCAAGAAGGCCGACATCGACGGCCGAGTGGCCCAGATTCGCCAAGAAATCGAAAAGACTGACAGCGACTACGATCGCGAGAAGCTGCAAGAGCGGCTGGCCAAATTGGCCGGCGGCGTGGCCCAGATCAATGTGGGCGCCGCGACCGAGACCGAGATGAAGGAGCGCAAGGCGCTGATCGAAGACGCCAAGAGCGCGGTCGCCGCGGCCCTCGAGGAAGGGATCGTCCCCGGCGGCGGCGTCGCCTTGCTGCGGGCCGAGAAATCGGTCGACAAGCTGGGGCTGACGGGCGACGAGGCGCTCGGCGCCCGCATCATCCGCAACGTGCTCGACTATCCGCTCCGCTGCATCGCCGACAACGCCGGTCATGACGGCGCGGTGGTCGTCAGCCGCGTGCGGCAGCTCAAGGGCGCGACCGAAGGTTACGACGCCGACAAGGACACCTACGGCGACCTCTTCGCCGCCGGCGTGATCGACCCGGCCAAGGTGGTGCGGACCGCGCTGCAAAACGCGGCCAGCGTGGCTTCGCTGCTGCTCACGACCGATGCCCTGATCACCGAGCTGCCCAAGGAAGAGGAAGAAGGGGGCGGCCACGACCACCACGATCATGGCATGGGTGGCATGGGCGGAATGGGCGGCGGCATGGGTGGGATGGGAGGCATGGGTGGCATGGGCGGCATGATGTAAGCCGCGGCTCCCCCACAAAGCCCGCCCGTCCTTCGAATTCAAAAACCAACCAAGCAAACATTTGCTCGAGGATCGTTAAGCATGAAGAGCCCCAAGTTGCGTCCGCTGGATGATCGTGTGGTCGTGGAGCCCGTGGAAGCCGAAGAGCGCACCGCCGGCGGCATTTTGTTGCCCGATGCGGCCCGCGAGAAGCCGCAGCGCGGCCGCGTGATCTCGGTGGGTCCCGGTTCGCTGCTCGACAGCGGCGAACGCGGTTCGCTGTCGGTCGCCATCGGCGACGAAGTGATCTACGGCAAGTACTCCGGCACCGACTTCGAAGTCGACGGCCGCGACATCAAAATCCTGCGCGAGTCCGACATTCTGGCCAAGGTAGTCGCCTAAGCGATCTCCCGCGCGTTCAATCCCCGCACAAAGTGAATCGATAAGGAACCACGCACGTGGCCAAGCAGTTGTTGTTCGATGATCAGGCCCGCGCCAAAATGCTGCGCGGGGTGGAGAAGCTCGCCGACGCCGTCGCGGTGACGATGGGGCCCACGGGCCGCAACGTGATCATCGACAAATCGTTCGGCGGCCCGACCGTCACCAAGGACGGCGTGACCGTGAGCAAGGAGGTCGAGCTCGAAGACCCGTTCGAGAACATGGGCGCGAAGCTCGTCAACGAGGTCGCCTCGAAGACCTCGGACATCGCCGGCGACGGCACCACCACCGCCACGGTGCTGGCCCGCGCCATCTTCAAGGAAGGCTCGCGGCTGATCGCCGCCGGCAGCAACCCGATGGCCGTTCGCCGCGGCATCGAGAAGGCCGTCGACGCGGCGGTCGAGCACCTCCACTCGCTCGCCAAGCCGGTCTCCAGCAAGGAAGAGATCGCCCAGGTGGGCTCAATCAGCGCCAATAACGACTCCTCGATCGGCAACCTGCTGGCCGATGCAATGGAGAAGGTCGGCAAAGACGGCGTAATCACCGTCGAGGAAGGCAAGAGCACCGAGACGACGCTCGAGCTCGTCGAAGGCATGCAGTTCGACAAGGGCTACATTTCGCCCTACTTCATCAACCGCCCGGCGGAGATGAACTGCGTACTCGACGACGCCTACATCCTGATCCACGAAAAGAAGGTCGGCAATCTCCGCGAGCTGATTCCGATTCTCGAGCAGGTTAGCCAGACCGGCCGGCCGCTTTTGATCATCGCCGAAGACGTCGAAGGCGATGCGCTGACCGCGCTTGTGGTCAACAAGCTCCGCGGCGTGCTCAACATCTGCGCGGTCAAGGCCCCCGGCTTCGGCGACCGCCGCAAGGCCATGCTCGGCGACATCGCCGTGCTGACCGGCGGCACGCTGATCAGCGAGGACCTGGGCCTCAAGATGGAGAGCCTCAAGCTCGAGCACCTGGGCCGCGCCAAGCAAATCACCGTCGACAAGAACGACACCACGATCGTGCAAGGCGCCGGCAAGCAGAGCGAGATCCAGGCCCGCATCGGCCAGATCAAGAGTCAGATCGAGCAGAGCTCGAGCGACTACGACCGCGAGAAGTTCCAGGAACGCCTGGCCAAGCTTACCGGCGGCGTGGCGATCGTGTCGGTCGGCGCCGGCACCGAGGCCGAGATGAAGCAAAAGAAGGCCCGCGTCGAAGACGCGCTGCATGCCACTCGCGCTGCGGTTGAGGAAGGCATTCTCCCGGGGGGCGGCGTGGCTCTGCTGCGTTGCACCGAGGCCGTGGAGAAAGCCCGCTCGTCGGCCAAGGGAGACGAGAAGATCGGCGTGTCGATCGTGCTCGGCGCCCTCGACGCCCCGCTGCGGCAAATTGCCGACAACTGCGGCATCGACGGTTCCGTCGTCGCCGACGAAGTCAGCCGCAAGTCGGGCAACCAAGGCTACGACGCCAACGCCGGCAAGTACGTCGACATGGTCAAGGCCGGCATCATCGACCCGGTCAAGGTGGTCCGTTCGGCCCTGTCGAACGCGGCCAGCATCGCCGGCCTGATGCTCACGACCGAGGCCCTGGTGACGAACGTCTCCAAGGACGAGCCCAAGCGGCGGATCGAAGGCAGCGTGCGCTAGACCGCCGACGTAAGATTCTCACAGCGGGCCGGCCCGGTCTTCGGCGCCGGCCCGCTGTGGATAACGACGGAGCCAGCGAACCGGTGATGCGGCGGGCAGCCGCCCGATCCGCCCCAGCTCCCTCCCCTTCTTGGACGCTCCGCGAGAACCATGGTCACGATGGCAGGGAAACGCGACTACTACGAAGTGCTCGGGGTGGCCAAGAGCGCCGCGGCCAAGGAGATCGCCGATGCCTACCGCAAGCTGGCGATCAAGTATCACCCCGACAAGAACCCCGGCGACGAGGAGGCCGTGATCCGCTTCAAGGAAGCGGCCGAGGCCTTCGAGGTGCTGGGAGACGCCGACAAGCGGGCCCGGTACGACCGCTTCGGGCATCAGGGCGTGGGGGGCGCGCCGCATTTCAACGATGTCAACGACATCTTCGAAGCCTTCGGCAACATCTTCGGCGACAGCCTGTTCGGCGACCTCTTCGGCCGCTCGGGCCGCAGGGGCCGTACCCGCGGCGGCGACATCCGCTGCGACGTGACGCTCGACCTGATCGAGGCCGCCAAGGGCGCTCGCAAAACGGTGTCGTTCCAGCGCCACGAGCGCTGCGACGATTGCCAAGGCAGCGGCGCTGCGCCTGGCTCGAAACGCCAAAGCTGCACCTACTGCGGCGGCCGCGGACAGGTGATTCAAACCGCCGGCATCCTCCGCGTGCAAACGACCTGTCCGTCGTGCCGGGGCGCCGGCTCGACCGTGAAGGACCCCTGCGAGTCGTGCCGGGGCGAAGGCTACGTGCTCCGCAAGGTCCGCCGCGAAGTGGTCATTCCGGCCGGAGTCGACGACCAGATGCGCGTGCGCCTGCCTGGCGAAGGCGAACCAGACCCCCAGGGGGGACCGGCCGGAGATTGCTACTGCTTCGTGAGCGTTCGCGAGCACCCGCTCTTCGAACGCAACGGCCAGCACCTGCTCTGCCACGTGCCGATCACCTATTCTCAGGCGGCCCTGGGGGCGAAGATTCAAGTGCCTACGCTCGAGGGTCCCGAAGAACTCGAGGTGCCTGTGGGCACTCAGACCAACGAGATCTTTCGCCTGCGGGGGCGCGGCCTGCCCGACCCGCGCCGCCGCGGCAGCGTGGGTGATCTGCTGGTGCAGGTGGGGATCGAAGTGCCTAAGAACCTCAGCCCTCGACAAGAGGAGTTGCTGCGCGAGCTGGCGGAGCTCGAGCACGCGGCCGTGAGCGAGCACCGCAAGAGCTTCTTCGAGAAACTGCGCGACTATTTCGTCCCGAGCGAAACTGCGACGGACACGGAGGAATAAACGGTGGCGGACAGCAATTCCCCTCGTGGCGACGACGCCGGCGTAGCGGCGCCGGAAAACCTGGTCGAGCAACTCCGCGCCGAGGCGGCCGAGGCGAACGACCGCGCGCTGCGGGCCCACGCCGAGCTCGAAAACTTCCGCAAACGCGCCCGCCGCGACGCAGACGACGAGCGGAAATACGCCAACCTGCCGCTGCTCCGCGACCTCCTGCCGGTGCTCGACAATCTGACCCGCGCACTCGAGGCGGGGGAAAAGACCCACGACGCCGGCAAGCTGATCGAAGGGGTGAAGCTGGTGTCGCAACAGCTCGACAACGTCTTCGGCAACTACCAGTGCAAGCGCATTCCCGCGCTGGGCCAACCCTTCGACCCGAACGTGCATCAAGCGATCGCCCAGCAGGCGAGCGCCGACCAGCCCCCCGGCACGGTGCTGCTCGAAGCGCAATCGGGCTACCAACTGCACGATCGCGTGCTGCGTCCCTCGCAAGTGATCGTGTCTCGAGCCAACGACTAACCGCCCGCGAATTCCGAATCGCTTATGCCGACCTACGACTACGAGTGCGACGCCTGCGGCCACAAGTTCGAGCTGTTCCAGTCGATCACGGCGGAACCCGAGCGGCGCTGCCCGAAGTGCAAGAAGCTGAAGCTGCGCCGGCTGTTCGGCACGGGCGGGGCGATTGTGTTCAAGGGCTCGGGCTTCTATCAGACCGACTACCGCAGCAAGTCGTATCAGGAGAAGGCCGCGGCGGACAAGAAGGCCTCGTCGGGAGAGAGCAAGTCGGACAGCAAGTCGAGCGAAAGCTCGAGTTCGACTGGCGGCAGCAGTGAAGCGAAGCCTGCTGCCAAGAGCGAATCGGGGGGCGAAAAGAAACCCAAGTCGAAGCCCGCTTCGAGCTAGCGGTCAGACGGCGCACGGAAAGACACTCACAGCTCATGGCCACGATGCGCTGCCCCACCTGTGGCGTGGAGTTTGACCGGGACGCATCTCGCGCGCTCCCGTTTTGCGGCCCGCGCTGCAAACAGATCGACCTGGGGCGCTGGCTGGGGGAGCAGTTTGGCTTGCCCAACGTGCCCGATCCCGAGGACGACGAGGCGCCGCCAGCCAACGGCCACACCCCCAAATCCGACCACTAGCCGATCTCCTCCGGCGGGGGAAAACCCCCACCTTCTTGGGCACGCCCGATTCTCGGCGCGGGGGTATGCTTGATTTTGCCTCCTAGCTAAGATATGAGGATAATATCGGCTTTATCGATTGGCGCGTGACTGGGCCAACTCGATCGGCTTGTCTGGGGCACAGGTTGCTACAGGCCCGCGCAGGGTGTGCGGGGGCTTCGGCGAGGGAGCGTGTTTCTCGTGATGCGACGATTGGCCCTCCTGGGCTTGGTTCTGCTGTGCGCCGGCGCTTCGAACGCGCGAGGCGCCGCCGTGCTGTCGGCCTGGGAATTCTCGGTCGACGGGCTCGGTGATTTCCATTTCCAAGGACATCTCGACCGCTTCGAGCCGACCCAAGGCACGCTCCGGCAGGTGTGCCTCGGACTCACGGGAGAGGCCGGAGTATCGGTCGAGTTCAACCGTGGCGGCGCAGCGGCGGCCGGCCAACTTTTCATGTCCACCGCCAAAATCCGGGGCGGCGCGTTGGGCATGGCCGGCGACGGCACGACCCGCGCGTTCGTCGATGTGCCAACCAGCCCCCAGCGCGGCAGCCAGTCCGCGTCCGCGCAAATCTCGAGCCGAGCGGAGTTCACGGCCGACGAGTGGCGCGGCTTCTTGGTCGGGCTGGGGAGCGGCGACACCATCGACTTCAACGTCGATGGCAGCCTGCAGGCGTTCGTCAACGGGGCGACGACCTACGACCACGACGCGGCAGGCCAACCGCTGGCTAATGAACTGCGGGGCCGCTTCTACGTGAAGTACGTCTTCGACACCCCCCTCCAAGGCGACGCGAACGGCGACGGCCGGGTCAACCTGGCCGATTTCGGCATGGTCAAATCAGCATTTGGCGCTACCGGGGACGAAGCCGAGGTCGGAGACCTGACCGGGGATGGCGTTGTAGACCTGAGTGACTTCGGGCGGCTCAAGGCGGCCATGGCGGGCCCTGCGGGAGCCGCGCCCGTTCCCGAGCCGGCGACGCTGGGGCTGGGGCTGATCGCGCTGGCCGCGTTTCTGGCCGCGAGCTTCGCGCGGCGGCAAGCCGCGCGCTAGCCGGTTTCCACCGACGAGCAACGGTCATCGCCCGCGAACGCGAGCCAGGAATCAATCGGCGCTGGAGTCATCGCCCCCCTGTTCGCTCAGGTAGTACTTGTCGCAGACCGGGCAGATGCCATGTGTGGTCTCCGGGGGAGGCCGCTTCACCCACTTCGGGGCCCAATCCCAAGTCTGCGGCTGATCGGCCCGCTCCACGCGGCGGCAATGCCGGATGAATCCATCGCCGCGCCGGTAGAGGGCGTCGAGGGGCGACAGCGATTCGCCTGCGGAAATCGGCTCTTCCACCACCAGCGAGTGGACGAACAAGAGCCCGCTGCCCTGAAGCAGTGGGTAAACGGTCATGTGAAACCACCGTCGCGTGCGGTCGCTCGAGCACTCGTAGACATGCTGCCAGGGCGTGCGCGTATTCAGGCAGGCCTGGAACCGAGCCAAGTAGTTCGGCTTCAACACTTCCGGCAGGGCGTCGCTGATCGCGCGGCCCAACGACCAGGAGCGCGCGATCTCCGGCTGGCCGTCGTTCTCGGCCGCGAACCGCTCCCAGCCGGTGTTGAAGTAGGCCAGTCGGAGATCGGGCCAAACCCCGTAGGCGACCGAAGGCGATCGATCGAGAACCTCGAGATCGAACAGCTCGAGGGCAGGCAAGAAATCGGAGTGAGCCTGCATGGGAACGAACTCGCAGACCGCTGAAGTTCAGACATCAACCGTCTTGCTCGTTCCGCGGCCTCGCCCTGCCGCCGCCCCCTCAGTCTAGCGGCGATCGCTGTTGCGCCAATCCGCCAGGATCAGCCTATGCCCCGGGCCAACTGTCGCTGGCAGAGCGCCGCCAGGCTGGCTTCGTCGCTCACACGACGGAGTTCGATTCGCGCCGGAGCGAAGCGGGCCAGGGCGTCGAGATACTCGTTCTCGTCCCAGACGATCATGATGGCCGACACCGAGTAGCCGCGACGGCGCAGGGCCGCCAGTGCGAGCACCGTGTCTTCGTTCACCGCGCCGAGAATCGCCACCACCGTGGCGTCGCGCGGGAGACGGCCTTCCACTTCGCTCAACAACTGCGACACCGAGAGGCCGTCGGTCAGTTCGGCGCGGGCCAAGGTTTCCAGGATGAGCGGCAGTTGTTCGCCGCCGCGCCGTGTGGGCACGATCACGGGCCGCAGGCGGTCGCTTTCCTCGAGCATGGCCGATTGCCGCCGCGCCAGGCCCCGCGTGCGCGGGTCGGTTTGCCAGCCTTCGGTGCGGATGCGGTCGACGGCGTCGCGCGCATTGCTCACCAGGCCCACCTGTTGCCCAAGCTGGTCGACGGCGGCCGCCAGCGACGCGGCCGTGGTGATCGCCATTTCCGAGCGGGCCGGCTCGGTGCGGCTGGGGTAGTTGCCGCTGTGGTAGTCGAGCAGGATCGTGGCCCCGGCCACCACCGAAGGCTCAAAGGTCTTGCTGTGCAACACTCCGGTCCGCGCCGTCGCCTTCCAATGGATGCGCGACAGCGGGTCGCCCCGCTGGTAGAGCCGCACGCCGGAGATCCGCGTCGGGTCTTCGTAAATACGGTGCGACAGGCGAATTTCGCCAATCGGCCGCGGACTGGCCAGGTCATAGCCTTCGACCGTGACGACCTTGGGCAGCACGAGCACGAAATGCGGCTCGGTCTCCACGGCGAACCGCCGGTGCAAGCCGAATAAGTCGCCTGTCTCGAAGATCACAGGGCCGATTTGATAATAGCCCCGCATCGGGAACTGAAGCTGATAGAGCAGCAACTTGCCTTTGCCGCGGCCGAGGGCCGTGATCTTGAGCCGATCGCCGTCGACGCGCACGCGATGCGCCGGATGCAACGCAGTTGGCTGCGGCAACAGATCCTCGACGAGGAGCCAGGGAATGGCCAGCGGCCCATCGTTGCGAATCTTCACCGACACGGCCAGCCTGTCGCCAATTTCCACCTGGCTCCGCTGACATTCGCGCTCGGCGACCAGATTCGACACCCACTTGCGCGAGAGCACCCGGCTGACCAGCAACAAACCGAGCAGCACGTACATGGCATAGGCCAACAGCGGCAGCTCGAGCGCGAGCGAGATCGCGAGGATCAGCAGAGCGCCGGCGAACCATTTCATGGAACGTAGGTCGGGTTGATCACATTGAGGGGGACACCAATCTGATGCTAGCTGGCGAATTCCTCACAATCCACCAGAAGCCCCGAGCACCCCGCTTGGTGAGCGACCTCACCGACAGGGCTCCTCTCAATCCCGATACTCCAGCGAACTTCCTTTCTTGCTCGTCGACCAATCGGCGAGCAGCGTTCTCTCCTGGAGGAACTACGATGAAGCGGCTGATCCCTGTTCTGCTGACCGTGGCCTGGGCTGCCTGGCCTGCCTTTGCCCACAGCGAACTGGTGCAACTCAGGGTGCATGTCGAGAACCTGGCGCCTGGCAATGGCGTGGCTGTTTCGCCCTTGACGGTGGGATTCGGGGCCGGCGCGTTCGACCCGTTCGACGCCGGCAAGGCGGCCAGCGACGCCGTGGTGAAGATCGCCGAAGGGGGCGACGGCAGCATGTGGCGCGCGGCGTTTCAAGCCGCTGAGCCGGCGGCGACGGTCGGTGTCGTAACTCCAGGCCCGCTGACGCCTGGCGGCTCGGCAACGACCGACTTCGTGGTCGACAACTCCGTCAACCGCTACTTCTCGTTCGGAGCCATGGTCGTGCCGAGCAACGACTACTTCGTCGGCAACGACTCGCCTACCCAGTACCAGTTGTTCGACGCCGGCGGGCAACTGGCCCTCACGAGCATCACACTCAAGGGGAGCGACCTCTGGAACGCCGGTTCCGAGACGACCGATCCGCTGCATGCAGCCTTCCTGCAGATCGGCACGAACGACCTGCGGACGCCTGAGAACGGCGTGATCGGGGCCGACTTCGCGGACCTGAGCACGTTCAACGGTCTGACCACGGCCGCCGGGTACAGCTTCAACAGTCAGCTCGGAGCCGACCTCGACTTCTACCGGATTTCGTTCGAGGTGGTGCCGGAGCCGGCAACCTGGCTCTTGGCTCTCAGTGGCGTGCTCGCGGTCTTGGCCTTCCACCGCGGTGGGCGGCGGTCGGCTCGGACCTAGGGCGCGCAGCCCGCGAGGCGGGTGTGACTCGACCGCGGGCGGGCGCGGCCGAGCACGCCGCCGGCTCATTCGTGAGCCGGAGTGAACAGCGCCAGCCATTCTGGTTGAAGGCCGTTCGCGGCAGCGTGCTCAATTGTGCGTCGCCGTCGCGCCGCCTCAATCAGCCCGCCGCAATCTGGGCAGTGCTCGGCATGCGCTTCGATCCGAGCGGCGCTCGCTTCGTCGAGGCTGTGATCGACGAAGGCGTCGATCCGCGCCCGCACGGCGCTGCAGGCCATGCCGGCGTGAACCGGGTCGAAGGGATGCAGAACGGCCGGCAGGCCTCCGGCGAGCCACCGCTGCGCTGCCAGCAGCCCCAATGCGACGAGCGCCACGGCGGTTAGCCGCTGAGCGCGGCGTCGGCCGCGTCGGCGCGCGCCCAACCGCGCAAGTTCCCCCGCGGGGCACTCGGTCCAACCGCTTGGGGCTGAATTTGGTGGAATAGGCTGGGTCATGGCGGGTTGTTGCCTGGAACCGAAGGACGAGGCTGCAGCGAGTTAAAGTCGAGCGCGCTGGGCCGTGCTGTGTGCTGCCTCACCGTGGCGGGGGGCGCCGCGTCGCGCGGGGACGGCGTCGGGCATGAAAACCCGTCGAGGGCGGCTGCTTCCGACGCGAGCCGTTGCCGATCCGCTACGATCAAGCGGCGTCCTTGCCGGGCAACGAGGCCCTGGCTAACCAGCTCGCCCAATCCCAGCGTAACGCTCTCGCGCGAGCTGCCCACGATCGCCGCTAGATTCTGGTGGGAAAGGCGGACATCGATCAGCGTTCCTTCGGGCGTCGGCCGGCCGTAGCGCTCGACCAACTCCTGCACGAGGTGGATCAACCTCGAGCGCAGCGGCTGAAAAACCAAATTCCGCAGCCGCTGCTCGATGCGGCGGCGACGCAAGCCCACCAGCCGCGTAATGCCTACGCTGAGCGTGGGGTGCCGATTGACGAGTTGCACCACCGCCTCGCCGGGCAGTGCCACGAGCGACGACGGTTCGAGCGTCTCGGCCAACTCCTGCCGCGCGGTCGCGTCGAAGAGAGCGAGTTCTCCGAACAGCTCTCCGGGATCGATGAGGGCCAGAATGAGCTCCCTGCCGTCGGGCGTGAGCTGGCAAATCTTCACTCGACCCGCTGTCAGCAGCAGCACCGCGCGGGCAGCATCCGACGGCAAGTAAACCGGGCTGCCGGCCGGAAACCGCCGGAACTGGGCCACGGCCTCGAGCGCGCGCAGTTCCTCAGGCGGGAGGCGCTCGAAAAGGTCGCAGTGTTTCAGTAGCCAGTAGGTTTCCATCGCTCCTGTGCAGGGACTTTGACCGGTCGCTCCTTAACCTTTCTAGAACGCCGCCCGACTGGCGTAAAGCAACGGGCAGGCAAAGGCCGGGGACGGTGAGCTAGCTCACCAAACCGTCGCAGCCGATCTCACCAGGGCCACCGTGTCGGACGTCCCACGATCGCGCCCCGCGGCAAGCCCGGCCGGCGCCAGGTGCGGCTATCTTCGCTGACCGCCTGATTGTCGCCGGCGACGAAGAACTCGTCGGGGCCGAGCTGCCAGGAATCGACGGGAGCAGCGCGGCGGTCGGGGGCGGGCGTGAGATCGAGGTCGCGCCAGAGAAGTACTTGCTTCACCCGCACGCCCGGCCCGGTGGCGACGAGCTCGGCCGCGCCCAAGGGCGCGCCTATGGTCCTGTTAGCGGTCGATTGAGGCGCCTCCAGGATCCGCTCCTCCCCTGCCCACAGTTCGCACTGGCCGTCCCACTGCCCGAACCAGAGCCGCAACGGGCCTTCACCGACAGGCAGCCTGCTGGAAACGATGAATGACTCTCCCTGGCAAAGCTGCACGACGCCCGCGGCCAATTCGATCTGCACGCGCCGCCGCCGCTGACCGGGCAAACGAAGTTCGATCGTTCCCTGCCCCGACCGCTCGATCGTGGCCTCGAGCGCGACGTCGCCGACGGATGCGATGCGATGGGGCAACGCGCCGTTGTACGGCAAATCATCGGTAACGGGGCCGTACACGAACCGCGTCACGCCGGCAGCGTCCGCCGGCAATGGTTCGAGGTCACCGACGAGGACCGCCTGGGACCGAAATTCCGCGCGTGTTTTTTGCAGCCGTCGGCCGTCGATCCAGAGGTCCCCTTCGCGGATTGCAATCTCCTCGCCTGGCAGGCCCAGCACCCGCTTCACGGCGAGTTCCCCGCGGCCCTCCGGCGAACGGAACGCGACGAGCTCGAAACGGCGGGGATCGCGCGTGCGGTAGGTGAAGCGGTCGAGGAGCACACGGTCTCCCGGGATCGGCCGGCCAACGGACCGTGGCCAGGGCGTCCCGCACCGAGAGCAGGGAATCTCGCGTTCGACCGCCGCCGCCTCGGCGCCGACGGCGAAGTTTCTTCCGCAACCGGGGCAAACGATCTCCCGGTGAGCGCCGAGCAAGGCAGGCGCCATCGACCCACCTTCCACCCGCACCGGCACGAACACTCCTTGCACGAGCCACGTACGGGCAGCCAGGATCGCGCAGGCCAGGAGAACGAATAGAATGACGACGCGGCGCCCCGCGTGCCGACGCCTCGAACCGAGCGGGAAAACGTCCGAATCAACCTGTGCCGCCGCTTGGTGCATGCGCTGATTCTCCGGCGACTCAGAATGACAGGCAAGTGCCGGAGACCAATCGCAGAGGCCCAAGGTAGAAAAAAGTGTCGCGCAAAGACGCCAAGCTCACCGACTCGGAAAGCGATCGAACTCCCGGCTTTGCGAGCGCTGCGCCGGTGAAAGTAATCTGCTCTGGCTACACTGCGACTCTGCAGCTCCGCGGCTCGTCAATCCTTCGGTACAACAGCGAGTTTTACTGCGCATTCGCCGGCGAGCAGGCGAGCGTCAAGGTCCTTCGTTAGGGCAGGCGATCCTTGGACCATCCCCTCCTCCTCTGGTCGATCCGCCTGGCCCTGGTCGGCTACTTCGCTTCGCTTGCGCTGCGGATGGCGCCCGCCTGGCCTCGCCGTTGGCGGCTGGCCCGCGCGGCCTGGACGCTGGGCTGCCTGCTGTACCTCGTTCACGTGCTGGCGGCGTTTCACTTCGCCCACGGTTGGCGACACGCGGCGGCTTATGAGCACACGGCGCGGCAGACCGAGGCCTTCACCGGGTTGGCCTGGGGCGGCGGGCTGTGGCTCAACCACCTGTTCACGCTCGTCTGGTCGCTCGACGCGCTCGCCTGGTGGCTCGCGCCCCAGGCATACTTAGGCCGTCCTCGTTGGCTCTCGCTAGGCGTCCACCTTTGGCTGGAGTTCATCGCCTTCAATGCTACGGTGGTGTTTGGCCAGGGGCTCGTACGGTGGGTCAGTGCGGCCGCCTGGGCTGGCCTCGCTGGGCTGGCTGCCGCCAAGATACGCTCAGAGATCTCTCTCCCTCGGCCAAGGAACGAAGAGAATGAACGAGCGTAAGCCGTTTTCGTTGTGGCGCCTGCTCTTGATCTTGGCGGCGGCGGGAATGTTGCTCGTGGGCGGCCTGGTGCTGCTGACCGCGATGTTCGCCAACGTCACGGCGCACACTACGGTCGGGGGCCGCCGGGTGGTTGCTCATGCCCGGGGCTTGTTCAGCACACTGGGGGTGTCCGACGACGCCCAGGGCTCGACCGTGTCCCTCCCCGGCGGCCAGGTGAGGGTCACGCCGGCGGACGTGATCATCGGCGGCCAGCGGATTCCCATTCCTACCGCCTGCCGGCAGATCGAACTCAGGCCCGACTCGGCGGGGGTTCAGGTGTTGTTCGATGGGCAGCCGCCGCGGCCGTAGCATTCGCGGGCTGCCGATTTTGGGCCGCCGGGGCCGCGCCCCCTTGTCTGGTGCGCCGGCCCGGCAACTAATATCAGGACGCCCCCTCCCTGCCCCGCGAGCCCGCGCATGCACCACGATCACCCCGTCGCCTATCTCACGTCGGGCGGCGCCGGCATGTTTTGCGGAAGCTGCATGCGCGACAACACGCTGGTGGCCGAACTGCACAAGCTCGGCTGCCCCGCGCTGCTCATCCCCACCTACACCCCGATTCGCACCGACGAGGAAAACGTCAGCGAGCAGCAGGTGTTCTTGGGCGGGATCAACATGTACTTGCAGCAGAAGTCGCCGCTGTTCCGCTGGCTGCCGGCGTTCGTCGACCGTTGGCTCGACAACCCCTGGCTGATCGAGCGGCTCTCGTCGCGGCAGATCAAAGTCAATGCCCGCGACCTAGGGGAGATGTCGGTCTCGGTGATGCGCGGGGAACACGGCCATCAGCGCAAGGAAGTGCATCGGCTCGTCCGCTGGCTCGCGCAGGATGTGAAGCCGCGGCTGGTGAACCTGAGCAACGTGATGATCGCCGGCTGCGTGCCGGCCATCAAGCGCGAGCTGGGCGTGCCGGTGCTGGCGACGCTGCAGGGAGACGATCTGTTTCTCGAGGAACTCGAGGAGCCCTACCGCAGCCAGGCCTTGGCCGAGGTGCGGCGGCTCGCGCAACAAGTCGACGGGTTCCTCGTGTTCACCAACTACTACGCCGACTTCATGGCCGAGTATCTCGAAGTTCCGCGCGAGAAGATGCATCTCGTGCCGATGGGGCTCAAGCTCGACGACGCGGCCCTGGCGACGGAAGCGGCCGCGCCCCGCGCACCGACCGTCGGCTACTTTGCTCGCATCTGCCCGGCCAAGGGATTTCACGTGCTCGTCGACGCGTTCCTGCGGCTACGCGCCATGCCTGGCATGGAGCACGCGCGGCTGCACGCGGCGGGTTGGCTCGGAGAGGGGGACCGGTCCTACTACGAGCAGCAGATCGCCCGCCTTCGAGCCGCGGGCGCGGCGGGGCAGTTTCACTACGCCGGCGTGGTCGATCGCGAGGAGAAGTTCCACTTTCTGCGGGGACTCGACGTGTTTTCGGTCCCCACTACGTACCGCGAGCCCAAAGGCATCTACGTGCTCGAGGCGCTCGCGGCTGGCGTGCCGGTGGTGCAGCCGGAGCACGGGTCGTTTCCAGAGCTCCTCGAAACGACCGGCGGCGGCCAGCTCGTGCCGCCTGAAGATCCGGCGCAGCTGGCCGAGACGCTGCATCTCTTGTTGCGCAGCACCGAGCTGCGCGGCGCACTGGCCTCGGCGGGGCGCGCAGGAGTGCGGCGGCACTTCGGCGCGGAGCGCATGGCGCGCGAAACGCTGGCCGTGTATCAGCGGTTCTTGTCGCCGACCGCCGAGCCAGCCGCGCTGGCGGCGCCTGTATAACGCGATCCGCCAGCGTTAGTGTGTTTACACTAGCGTTTTTTTTGACGCTTCATCGCTCGAGTCGGCCCTTGGCTAGCGCAGACTCGTCGGCAGGGCAAGATCAGTCGCCGGGTCAAGTTTCCCAAACTCGCGCGGACCGCGCAGTCTTGCTTTACACCTTGCGGACGATTCTGCATACTAACGCCCTTGATCGAGACGGCCGGCGTTGAGCCGTCTCGCGTGGTGCAGGCCGAGGAGCGCGCAGAGCATGGCAAGACTGTCGATGAGCGAGCTGACGACCCTGCGGTGGTCGTTCGAAGAAGACGTCGCTCACTATGCGGCCTGCCAGATTCCCGCCATCGGCGTGTGGCGCGAGAAGATCGCCGACTTCGGCGAAGAGAAGGGCCGCGAACTGCTCGAGGACCGCGGCCTGCAGGTGGGCAGCCTGTCGTGGGCTGGGGGATTCACGGGCAGCGAAGGGATGACCTTTCTCGACAGCATCGACGACGCCATCGAGGCGATTCGCCTGGCCGAGTCGCTGGCGGCCCCCTGCCTGATCGTGCATAGCGGCGCCCGCGGAGGCCACACGCTGAGCCATGCCCGCCGGCTGCTCGTGCAGGGGCTGCAGTACCTAGCGCCGATCGCGGCCGAATGCGGCGTGACACTCGGGCTCGAACCGATGTCGCCGGCCAGCGCCGCCGACTGGACCTTCCTCACCGATCTGCGGGAAGCCGCCAACGTCGTCGAGGAGGCCGACAGTCCGCACGTGGGGCTGGTCCTGAACACCTACCATTGGGGTTGGGATTCGCAGGCCCTGACCCAGTCCGTGGCCATGGCGGACCGCATCTGCCTGGTGAAGCTAGGAGACAGCCGGCTGCCGCCAGACCGCGAGCACTCCCGCTGTCGCCTCGGGGATGGGCACATTCCGCTCCGCGAGTGGGTCGCGCGGCTGGTGCAAGCAGGGTACGACGGCGATTTCGACGTCGAGTTGCGGGGCGAAGAGATCGAGCCCGGCCAGTACGAAGCCGTCCTCCGCCAGTCGAAGCACTTTTTCGACCGGCTGCTCCACCAAGTGGTCGTCTAGGCCCGCTGCATTCCGCGGCCGCGGCTCGGGCTCGCCGAGGGAAACCCCTCATTTGGCGGGAAGCGTCTGCACGAAGGCGACTGCCTGCTCGATCCAGCGGTGTAGATCGGCGTCGAGGTCGATCGCCTCGGGATCGGCCACCACCCAGCCGCGCATCGGCCGCCCCGTGAAGTCGAACTGCCGTACGTGCGGCTCAGCCAGCGCTGTTTCATAAGCGGCGGGTCCCACGCGGACGATCAGCGACTGATCGAGCAGCGCCACGCAAAGGTTGCCCCGCAGCAGGAAGGCGACGCCGCCGAACATGCGCTTCTCGACGATTCGCCCCTGATCGCGCAGGGCGTGTCGCACGCGGGCAGCCAGGGATTCGCTATAGGCCATGGGAAGTCGTGGCGGCGGTCGACGCGGAGTAATTGCCGCCGGCATGCTAGCATAGGAGCCGTTTGTCCGTCTGCTGTCATTGCATGCTATGTCCTATGACCTCGAGAGCACGATCGTGGCCATCGCCAGCCCGCCCGGCGGAGCGGCGCGGGGAATCGTGCGCGTGAGCGGGCCGGGAGCGCTCGCCTGCGCCGTCGCTTGCTTCGAGGCGGCCGACGGGCAGGAACTCGCGCCGCGCGGCCCCACCGTGTTCGCCGGTTATGCGCTCGCTAGCGAACTGCGTCTGCCGTGCGATCTCTGGCTCTGGCCCACGAGCCGCAGCTACACCGGCCAGCCGACCGCCGAGTTCCACACGCTCGGCTCGCCTCCGTTGCTCGAAGCACTGCTAGCCGCCCTTTGCCAGGCCGGCGCTCGGCTGGCCGGCCCCGGCGAGTACACGCTGCGGGCATTTCTCGCCGGCCGCCTCGACCTGACGCAGGCCGAGGCGGTGCTCGGCGTGATCGACGCCCAGGGACAGTCGGCGCTCATCGCAGCGCTCGAACAATTGGCCGGCGGCCTGGGTCGCCCCCTCGGCGCGCTGCGCGGCCGGTTGCTCGATCTACTGGCCGATCTCGAAGCGGGCCTTGACTTCGCGGAGGAGGACCTCGAGTTCATCTCGGCCGACCGGCTCTCGGTTGAGTTGGCGACGGCCGCAGCCGAAGTGGCGGCCGTTGCCCGCCAGCTTGAGTCCCGCGGCGCCGGCGGCGAGCTGCCGCGGGTGGTGCTGATCGGCCCTCCCAACGCCGGCAAGAGCAGCCTGTTCAATGCGCTCGCTGGCGAAGCCCGGGCGCTGGTGTCGCACGTCGCCGGCACGACCCGCGACTATCTGACGGCCGAAATCGAATGCGGCGGAATCCGCTGCGAACTGATCGACACCGCGGGCCAAGCAGGCTTGCCCGCCGTCGGCATCGATCTCGAGGCCCAGCGCCTTGCCCACCGCGAGCGGCAGCGGGCCGATCTGCTGCTCGTGTGCTGCGATGCAGGCGAGCGCGCACCGGAGGCTGTAGAGCAGCGCGAGCACTTAGGTCCGCACATCCTCGTCTACACGAAGGCCGACCTAGTCCAGCCCGCGAGGTTGACTGACGTTAACGCCGTGCCGACCAGCAGCCAGACCGGCCAAGGCCTCGCTGAGCTTCGCGAGCGGATCGCCGCGATCCTCTCGTCGCGCTCCGGGGAGACATCCGGCGTCGCCAGCACCGCCGCCCGCTGCGGCGACAGCCTGCGCCGCGCCCAGGCGAGCCTGGAGCAGGCCCAACAAGAAGCGTCCGCCGGCGCCGCCGAGCTCGTGGCCGCCGCAGTCCGCTCGGCCCTCGACGCCTTGGGCGAAGTGGTGGGCGCCGTCTACACCGAAGACCTGCTCGACCGCATCTTCAGCCGATTCTGTATTGGGAAGTGAAAGGCAGCGCGATGAGCACCTCTCCGGCTTGGTCTCTCGAAATTGTCGAGCGCGCCGATGCCGCGCTCCTCGACGGCCTGGTGGACCTCCTCCTCGACTGCGTGGAGGGAGGCGCTTCCGTCAGCTTCATGCTGCCGCTCACGCGCGAGCGGGCCCTCGCCTTTTGGCGCCGCGTGGCCGACGACGTGGCCGCCGGACGGCGGGCGTTGCTGGTGGCCCGCGATGCGGCCGGCGTGTGCGGCTCGGTGCAGCTCATTCTTGATCTGCCGGAGAACCAGCCGCACCGAGCCGATCTGGCCAAGATGCTGGTCCATCGCCGCATGCGCCGGCAAGGTCTGGGCGCCGCGCTGCTCCTGGCGGCCGAGGCCGAGGCTCTGGCCCGCGGCAAAACGCTGCTCGTGCTCGACGCCGTGACCGGCGGCGACGGCGCCCGCCTCTACGAGCGCCACGGCTGGACCCGCGCCGGCGACATCCCCGACTTCGCCCTTTATCCCGAGGGCGGGTTTTGCAGCACCACGTACTACTATCGTCGGTTGGGCTAGCCCCTGCGCCGTTTGCTGGGGGCTCGCTTCGCTCGACCCAGCCACCCGCTAGACAATAGGCCACGCCCGCACAATCATGGGCGGGTCGCCGCCACGCCCATCCAGGGACGCCTGTTCCGTGTCCGCCCCCAAAGCGAATCCGCAAGCCGAAGCCGAAGCCCTGCGCACGCAGATTCGCCATCACGATCGGCTCTACTACGTCGAGGCCCAGCCCGAGATTTCGGACCTCGAATATGATCGGCTCTTGCAGCGGCTCAAGAATCTCGAGGCGGCCCATCCGGAGCTCGTCACGCCGGATAGCCCCACGCAGCGGGTGGGCGACGCGCCGGTGTCGCAGCTCGAGCCGGCGGTGCATCGCGTGCCGATGCAATCGATCGACAACACGTACAGCTTGGAAGACCTGCGGAAGTACGTCGCCCGCGTGCAGAAGCTGCTGCCGGAAGAGCCAATCGAGTGGGTGGTCGAGCTCAAGATCGACGGGGCCGCGGTGTCGATCAGCTACGAGCGCGGCCGCCTCGTGCGCGCCGCCACGCGCGGCAACGGCCAGGTCGGTGACGACGTGACGCATAACATCCGCACGCTGGCCGACGTGCCGCTCGAGCTGAGCGGCAAGCACGTGCCGGAGTTCGTCGAGATCCGCGGCGAAGTCTACATGACGAACCCCGAGCTCGTGCGGATCAATCAGCTGCAAGCCGAACGCGGGCAGCCGGCCTTTGCCAACACGCGCAACCTGTCGGCCAGCAGCTTGCGGCTGTTGGATCCGCGGCTCTCGGCCGAGAGGAAGCTGCGGTTCTTTGGCCACGGCGTCGGCTTCGCCGAGGGGCTCAAGGCGACCACGCACATGCAGTTCCTCGAGGAGCTGCGGGAATACGGCGTGCCCCCCACGCCCAACGTGGCTTGCTTCGAGTCGTTCGAGCCGGCGGTCGACTACTGCGACGACCTGATCGAAAGCCTGCACGAGCTCGACTTCGAGGTCGACGGCCTGGTGCTCAAGGTCAACCGCTTCGACCAGCGCGAGCGGCTGGGCGCCACCTCGAAGGCCCCGCGGTGGGCCATCGCCTACAAATTCGAGAAGTACGAAGGCACGACCACGCTCTTGGGCATTCGCGTGCAGGTGGGCAAGACCGGCACGATCACGCCGGTGGCCGACCTCGAGCCGCTGCCGCTGGCCGGCACGATCGTGAGCCGCGCGAGCCTGCACAATGCCGACGAGATCGAGCGCAAGGACGTGCGAATTGGCGACCGCGTGGTGGTGGAGAAGGCCGGCAAAATCATTCCGCATGTCGTGCGCGTGGAGAAGCACGAGCGGACGACCGAGCTGCCAAAGTTCGAGTTCCCCAAGCACTGCCCGGAGTGTGAAACGCACCTCGTGAAGGACGAAGGCGGCGTCTACATCCGCTGCCCCAATCCGCATTGCCCCGCCCAGGTGAAAGAGCGGATTCGCTACTTCGCCAGCCGCAACGCCATGGACATTAGCGGCCTGGGCGACAAGCTCGTCGACCAGCTCGTGTCGTCCGGCTTGGTGCAAGGCTACGGCGACCTCTATCGGCTCGACGTGGAAAAGCTCACCGGGCTCGAGCGAATGGGGGAGCGCTCGGCCGAAAAGCTGCTCGGCCAGATCGAGGCCAGCAAGTCGCGTGGGCTTGCCCGCGTGCTCAACGCGCTCTCGATTCGGCACGTCGGCGCCCGCGGCGCGGCCGTGCTCGCCGGCAGCTTCGGCTCGATCGAGGCGATGCGGGCCGCCGGCGTCGACGAGCTGACCGACATCGACGAGGTCGGCCCGGTGATCGCCCAGAGCGTGTTCGACTACTTGCAGAGCGACTTCGGCCGCAAGACGCTCGACGATCTGGCCGCCGCCGGCGTGGATCTCACCGCGCCGCTCACGGCCAAGGTCGCCACCGAAGGCAAGCTCGCCGGCAAGACGCTGGTCGTCACCGGCACGCTCAGCAAGTTCACGCGCGACGAGATCGAAGAACTGATCACGCGTGAAGGAGGGCGAGCCGCCTCGAGCGTGTCGAAGAACACCGACTACGTGGTCGCCGGCACGAAGGCCGGCAGCAAGCTGGAAAAAGCCCAGAAGCTCGGCGTGGCAGTGCTTACCGAAGACGAGTTCGAGGCGCTGCTCCAGTAAGTGGTATGTCTCCCCTCTCCCTCCGGGAGAGGGGCCGGGGGTGAGGGACGGCGGGTTTACTCGCGTCGGTGGGGATTATTGCTTCCAGCGTGGTTCATCAGCCGGCTTACGCCAGGCCGCCTCGCAGAGCCCTGTGGCGAGCGGCCTGGCGCAAGCCGGCCGACCCGATGCCGTTCGCCGCTCGGCCCGCTTCTCGTTACAATCGCGGCACACGAGCCGAGGTTCCGCATGCGCATCACCAGCATTCAAGTCTTCCAAGTCGACCTCCCCCTCCATGAGGGGAACTACAAGTGGTCGCAAGGCAAAAGCGTCGCTGTATTCGACAGTACGATCGTGCGCGTCGAGACCGACGCCGGGATCGCGGGGCATGGCGAGGCCTGCCCCCTGGGGCCCGTTTACCTGCCGGCCTACGCCGCCGGCGTGCGCACCGGCCTGCAGGAGCTCGCTCCCCAGTTGATCGGGCAAGACCCCACGCAGCTCACGCGGCTCAATCACACGATGGACCGTGCCCTCAAGGGGCATCCCTATGTGAAGTCGGCCGTCGACATCGCCTGCTGGGACATCCTCGGGCAAGTGGCCAGCCTGCCGGTTTGCGAGCTGCTCGGCGGCCGCTTCGGCGAGTCGACGCCCCTCTATCGGGCGATCTCGCAGCAGCAGCCGCAGCAGATGGCCCAGAACGTGGCCGACTACCGCGCGCAGGGCTACCGCCGCTTTCAACTCAAGGTCGGCGGCGACGCCGACGAGGACATCGAACGGATCCGCGCGGTCCGCGGGGTTCTCGAGCCCCGCGACAAGCTGGTGGCCGACGCCAACACCGGCTGGACCATGCACGAAGCGGCCCGCGTGGTCAACGCGGTCCGCGACGTCGACGTCTACGTCGAACAGCCGTGCGCCAGCTACGAACAGTGCTTGGCGATCCGCCGCCGCACGCCGCTGCCGTTTGTGCTCGACGAAGTAATCGATTCGCTCGACACGGTGCTCCGCGCCGCGGCCGACGGGGCGATGGACGTGGTGAACCTGAAGATCAGCAAGCTCGGCGGCCTGACCAGGGCCCGGCAGGTGCGCGATCTCTGCGCGGCGCTCGGCGTGGCGATGACGATCGAAGACACCTGGGGGGGCGACATCACCACCGCGGCGATCGCCCACCTGGCGCACAGTACGCCGACGGAGCTGCTGTTTTCGACGACCGACTTCAACAGCTACGTCACCGTGTCGAACGCCGCCGGGGCGCCGCAGCGCCTCGACGGCCGGATGGCGGCCTCTACCGCGCCCGGGCTGGGCGTGGAGCCGCGCTGGGACGTGCTGGGCAAGCCCGTGTGGACTTGCTAGGGCGCGAGTGCGTTCATGCAAGCGAGCAGGCGGCCAGGGCTCGTACAAACTGGATCGGTGAACATGGCGGATCGTTCTTCACCTGCCAACGCGGCGCCCGCGTCGAGCCACGCCCAAGGCGTTCCGGCGTCGCAACAGGAGATCGAGCGTGCCCTGGCCCAAGAGCGCGAACGCTTGCGGATCACGCTCGCCAGCATTGGCGACGCCGTGATCACGACCGACGCCCAAGGGCGCGTGACCTTTCTCAACCGCGTGGCCGAGCAACTCATCGGCTGGCCGCAGGCCGAGGCGCTCGGCCGCCCGCTGCCCGAGGTCTTCGAGATCGTCAACCACCACACCCGGCGGCCGGTCGAAAACCCGGCGCTGCGGGCATTGGCCGAAGGGCGAGTGGTGGCGCTCGCCAACCACACGATCTTGATCGCCCGCGACGGCGCCGAGCGTCCGATCGACGACAGCGCCGCCCCGATGTGCGACGACCAGGGCCAAATCGTGGGCGCGGTGCTCGTGTTTCGCGACGTGAGCGAACGGATGGCCGCGCAGTTGGCGCAGGCCCGCCTGGCGACAATCGTCGAGTCGTCGGACGATGCGATCCTCAGCAAGACGCTCGAGGGGGTGATCACGTCGTGGAACGCGGGCGCCGAGCGGCTGTTCGGCTATACGGCGGCCGAGGCCGTGGGGCAGTCGATCACCATGATCATTCCGCACGAGCGGCGCGACGAAGAGACCAAGATCCTTGCGCGGCTCCGCCGCGGCGAGCGGATCGAGCATTTCGAAACGATCCGCGTGGCCAAGGATGGGCGGCTGCTCGAGATTTCGCTGAGCGTGTCCCCCTTGCGCGACAGCGAAGGGCAGATCATCGGCGCATCGAAGATCGCCCGCGACATCTCGGCCCGCCGGCAAGCGGAGCTGGCGCTGCGCGAGAGCGAAGAGCGTTTTCGCCAGCTCGCCGACACGATTCCGCAACTCGCCTGGTACGCCAACGCCGACGGCTACATCACCTGGTACAACCGCCGCTGGTATGACTACACCGGCACGACGCCGGCCGACATGGAGGGCTGGGGCTGGCAGAGCGTCCACGATCCGGCCATGCTGCCCCAGGTGCTCGAGCGCTGGAAGTCTTCGCTCGCCTCGGGCGAGCCCTTCGACATGACGTTTCCGCTCCGCGGCGCCGACGGCCGGTTCCGTCCGTTCCTTACGCGGGTGCATCCGTTCAAGGACGGCGCGGGGCGGGTCGTGCGTTGGTTCGGCACCAATACCGACGTGACCGACCGCATCGAGGCCGAGCAGCGGCTGCGTGAGGAGTCGAACGTCGTCGAAACGATCCACCGCGTAGGGCGGTCGGTGGCGGCCGAACTCGACCTCAACAAGCTGCTGCAAACCGTGACCGACGCCACCACCGAGCTCAGCGCGGCGCAGTTCGGCGCCTTCTTCTACAACGTGGTGAAAGGCGACAACGAATCCTATCTGCTCTACACGGTGTCCGGCGTTCCGCGCGAGCGGTTCGAGAGCTTTCCGATGCCGCGGGCGACCGAGGTCTTCGCCCCCACGTTTCGCGGCGAAGGAGTCGTGCGGCTCGACGACGTGACCCAAGACCCGCGCTACGGACGCAACACGCCTTACCAGGGCATGCCGACGGGGCACCTGCCGGTGCGCAGTTACCTGGCCGTGCCGGTCATCTCCCGCAGCGGCGAGGTGCTGGGCGGATTGTTCCTGGGGCACGAGCAGCCGGGCGTGTTCACCGAGCGGGCGGAGCGGCTCGTGAGCGGCATCGCCGCCCAGGCGGCCGTAGCGATCGACAACGCGCGGCTCTTCGACGCCGTCCGCCGGGCAAGCGCCGAGCAAGACAAGCTGCTCGAGAGCGAGCGCGCCGCCCGCAACGAAAGCGAGCGGGCCAGCCGCATCAAGGATGAGTTCTTGGCCACGCTTTCGCACGAGCTGCGCACGCCGCTCAACGCCATCCTCGGCTGGGCCCAGGTGCTGCGCATGTCCGAGCCAGCCGCGCCGGAGGTTCTCCGCGACGGCATCGACACGATCGAGCGCAACGCCCGTTCGCAGGCCCAGATTATCGACGATCTGCTCGACATGAGCCGCATCATCTCGGGCAAGATTCGGCTCGACGTGCAGCAGCTCGATCTGGGGAGCGTGATTCGCGACGCCGTGGCCACCGTGCAGCCGGCCGCCGACGCCAAGGAGATTCGTCTGCACACGCTGCTCGATCCCTTGGCCGGACCGATCGCCGGCGACCCGAATCGGTTGCGGCAGGTCCTGTGGAACCTGCTCAGCAACGCCGTGAAGTTCACGCCCCGCGGTGGGCGGGTGCAGGTGTTGCTCGAGCGGGTGAACTCGCATTTGGAAGTGAGCGTGATCGACAGCGGCGAAGGAATCGATCCGGCTTTCCTGCCGCACGTCTTCGATCGCTTCCGCCAGGCCGACGCCACGACCACGCGCCGCCACGGCGGGCTGGGCCTGGGGCTCGCGATCGTCAAGCAGCTCGTCGAACTGCATGGCGGCGGCATCCGCGCGAAGAGTCCCGGCAAGGGACAGGGCGCTACGTTCGTGGTCTCGCTGCCGCTGACGATCGTGCATCCCGAGCCCGAGCCGAGCGGCGAGCGCCGGCATCCGCAGGCGGGGGAATCCGCCGAAATGCCGGATTTGCGCTCCGAGCTGGCGGGGCTGACGATCCTGGTGGTCGACGACGAATCCGACGCGCGCAATCTACTGCGGCGGCTGCTCGAGGATTGCCAAGTGACGGTCTTGTCGGCCGCAAACGCAGCCGAGGCGCTCGAGCTGGTCGAGCGCCGCCGTCCCGGTTTGCTGGTGAGCGACGTTGGCATGCCGGGGGAAGACGGCTACGAACTGCTGCGGCGCGTGCGCAGTTTGCCGGCGGAAAAAGGGGGCGGCACGCCGGCCGTGGCGCTCACGGCCTATGCCCGCCCCGAGGACCGCGTGACCGCGATCCTGGCCGGCTTCCAACACCACCTCACGAAGCCGGTGCAAGCGGCCGAGCTGATCGCGATTCTGGCGAGCCTGGCGCGCACCTTGCGCAGCGACTCGTAGGTTATGCTTCCGCATAACGACCAGGCGTCGCCGCGGTGGGGTGGCTGGGGTCGAGCGAAGCGAGCCCCCAGGAGGCCACAGAAGTTGTGCTGACCTACTAGAAGTACACCCGCCGGTTGTAAACGTACCACTCGAACACGAGCACGCCGAGCGCGAGCACGAGCAGCAGCTTCCAGCCATCGAGGCGGACCGGCTGCGGGCCCGATTGGCCCTTCACCTCGGTATGGCCGATGCGGATTTCGTTGTTCGCCCGCGGGCGGAGATCGGCCTCGGCCCCGTCGAATAGGTTGACGGCGAAGCGGTCGATCGGCTGGCTCGCCTGACTCACGATATACACGCCGCTCCGCTCGCCGCCGGGAAACAGATAGCTCCCCTGCGGGCTTCGCCGCACTTCGACCGTGTCTCCCGCCGGCGTCCGCACGTCGAGCCGATCCGTGGGCGCCAGCGCCCGCAGCGACACCGGCTGCCCTGGCTTGGGGCTGCCGGCCGCCAGCGCCTGCTCGCCTCCGCCGAGATACTGCAGCACGTTGAGCGCGAACAGCGGAAAGCTTACCCGTAGCGGCCAGGTGGTGTTGGCCGCGAGCGCGCCTTCCTTCATGTGGACGATCGGCGCCCCAAGCACCAGGTCTTCGAACCGCTCGCGCGGCGCGATGGCCAGCAGCGGCCCGCGATTGGTGTCGACGAGCACCGTGGCGCCCGAAGGCAGTTCGAGCGGCGTCGCCTCGCCGAAGATCACGTCCCCCATTTCGATCAACTGCATGAGCGGATGGACGCGGTCGAGGTCAATGATCTGCGGCCCCTCGGCGAGCGCCCCCGCGCCCCAGCCCTGCGGCGGCGGAGGGCCCGGCGGGAGGGCGCCGATGAACCAGGTGTTGGCCTGCGGCAATTGGCCCGGCTGATTGGGCGCGCCAGCGGGCGGCGCGGGCTGACAGCGGTCGTAGATGATCAGGTCCCACTCGCCTGCCTGGGCCTGCCGCTGGTGCTCGGCCGTCGGCAGCACGTCGGGCCCGGCGGTGCTCACCTCGGCCAGCTTGCGAGCGTCGGGCGTGGTGAGCGCGGTCTCCAGCCGCTCGTTGCCGGGGGTGACGAGGAGCACTTTGGCGCGGCGCGGGGCCTGGATCGTGGTCCAGGCGTCGTTGTCGAGCGCCAGGTCGTCCTGGGCGTCGACGTGCAGCCGCAACGAGCCGGCGGCGACGTTCGGCAGATTCAGCTCCACGCCCCCCGAGCCGCCGGGGGCCAGGGTCACCTCGCGGGCGTCGAGCGGCTGCTTGGCGTCGTCGAGAAAGATCTCGGCCGTGACCTTGGTCTCCTTGCCGCTGTAGTTCTCGAGCCGGGCGAAGGCTTGTACCTCGTCGGGGTTCTCTTCGTTGCGGCGGGCTTCGAACGCCGCGACCGCCACGTTCGTTGGCTCAGGCTGACCGATTGCGCGGAACTCAGGCTTCAGATTGCCGAGCGAAAAGTCGTCGACATCGGGGAACTTGCCGTCGCTGAAGACGAACAGCGTGGCCGGCGGCGGCCCGACGACTTCATCGCCGTCCTTCGTGGAACCGGCATGGGCGCCGGCCAGACCCGAGGCCACGCGCAGCCCTTCAGCCAGCGAGGTGGAACGCTCGGTGGGGCGCACCAGTTCGAGCCGGCGGCGGAGCTCGCGGCGGTCGTCGGTGAATTGCTGCACGATGCGGGCATCGTCGGCGAAGGTGACGATCATGCCCACGTCGCCGGAGCGCATTTGGTCGATGAGCTGTCCCGCCTGGCGTTTGGCTTCCTCGAGCCGCGTGGGGCGGACGTCGCTGGCCGACATGCTGGCCGAGTTGTCGATCAAGAAGATGAAGCGATCGCCCGAGAGCTGCGTGCTCTGCCAGGTGGGCCCCAGCAGGGCCAGGATCACGAGCAACAGCAGCAGCAACTGCAGGAACAAGAGCAGGTTTTGCCGCAGCCGCTGCCAGATCGTGTTGACGTGCAGATCCTCGACCGAGCGTTTCCAAAGATAGGTGCTCGGCACCTGCAGGGGCTGCCGCTTGAGTTTGAGGAAATAGAGCAAGAGCACGGCCGGCGGAATCGCCAGCAGCCACGCCCACTGCCACCCCCCAAGCATGCTCGACCACTCAGGCCACATGGTTCACCCGAATTGGACGTGCGTTCGAACCACGGAGACACGGAGGCACGGAGAGGCAACGAACGAACCACCGCGAATGCGTCGGAAAACAGGGAGAGCTGAGATGCCCGAAAGCATTCCTCCGTGTCTCCGTGCCCCCGTGGTGAGCATCAGCGTTTCTCATCGCACGAGCCCTCGTTTGCGGAGGTAGCCGAGGACGAGTTGGTCGACCGGCAGTTGGTTGCTGGCCAAGAGGTAGTGCATGCCGCGGCGGTGGCAGTAGTCCTTCGCCCCTTCGACGAAGGCCGCCAGCGTCTGCTTGTAGCGTTTGAGCAAGGGCGCGCTCACCGTGATCTCCGCCTCGTCGGCGTCCTCGCTGTCGATCAGCCGCAGGTCCCCCTGCACCTCGGGGTCGAGCTCCTCGGCCGAGAGGACCTGGATGAGATACACGTCCATCTGCTGGGCCACCAGATAACGCAGGGCCGATTCGTAGCCCTGTTTGTCCATCAGGTCCGAGAGCAGGATCACGATTCCCTTGCCCCGGTTCCGCAGGCAGAAGTTCTTCACTCCCTGCATGAGCGACGCCTGCGACTGGGCCTCGATCGCCTGAAGCTGGTTGAGCATCCGCCAGACGCTGGCCCGGCCGCGATAAGTAGCCGAAGGGCGGGCGAGCGGCTGACTGATCGTTTCGATCCGCACGCGGTCCCCCTTCACCAGCCCCACGAACCCGAGCGCCGCGGCCAACTGCTTGGCGTACTCGAGCTTGGTCGGTTCGCCGAAGCCCATCGAGCCCGTGTCGTCGATCAGGGCGTAGAAGTGCAGATCCTCTTCCTCGAGGAACATCTTGAGGAACAGGCGGTCGAGCCGGGCATAGAGGTTCCAGTCGATGAACCGCAGGTCGTCGCCCGGCACGTAGTTGCGGAAGTCGGCGAACTCCACGCTCTGCCCCTTCCGCCGGCTCCGCCGCTCCCCCTTCATGCGGCCACGAAAGATCTTCCGGCTCACCAGCTCGAGCCGCTCGAGCTGAGCCATCACCTCCGGCGAAAGCAAAGTTTCTGTCGTGGACACGATTTCTTTCACCACGGAGACACGGAGGCACGGAGAGGGAGCAGAGTCAATTGCTTCAAGAGATAGCGTTCGGCAAGCGATTTCCCGGTTCGAGGAGGATAGGACATCTCCGTGTCTCTGTGTCTCCGTGGTGAAAAGAACTCAAGCCGCCACGGCGTCGTCGCTCTTTTCAGGCACGCGTTCCAAGAGGTCCAGCAGCACCTTGTCGGGTTCGATGCCTTCGGCTTGGGCTTCGAAGTTGAGCAGCACGCGATGCCGCATCGCCGGCAGATACACGCGGCGGACGTCTTCGAAGCTGACGTTGTAGCGCCCTTCGAGCAGTGCCCGGACTTTCGCGGCGAGGGCCAGCGTCTGCGCGCCGCGGGGGCTCGAGCCCCAGCGGATGTACTGGTCGGTGATCGGCACGGCGAAGGGCCCGCCCGGGTGCGTGGCCAGCGTCAGCCGCACGGCGTAGTCGCGGACGTGCGGGGCCAGAATCACCTCGCGCACGAGGCCCTGCCACTTGAGGATCTCGGGGCCGTCCATCACCTTTTCCGGGTCGATCACCTCCCCCCGCGTCGTGCGGTCGATGATCGTCGACATTTCCTCGCGCGTCGAATAGCCCACCTGCAGCTTGAACATGAAGCGGTCGAGCTGGGCCTCAGGCAAGGGGTAGGTCCCTTCCTGCTCGATGGGGTTCTGCGTCGCCAGCACGAAGAACGGCCGCGTGAGCTGGTAGACTTTGCCGCCGATGCTGACCGAGCCTTCCTGCATCGTCTCAAGCATGGCCGACTGGGTTTTCGGCGTGGCACGGTTGATCTCATCGGCCAGCAGAATTTGCGTGAAGATCGGCCCCTGCTGAAACTCGAACACCCGCCGTCCCTCGGGCGTTTCCATCACCATGTTCGTGCCCAAGATGTCCGAAGGCATCAGGTCGGGGGTGAACTGGATGCGGGAAAAGTGCAGATCGAGGGTCTTCGAGAGGGTGCGCACGAGCAGCGTCTTGCCGAGCCCTGGCACTCCTTCGAGCAGGCAGTGTCCTCCGACGAACATGCAGGTGAGCACGCCATGGACGATGTCGTCGTGCCCTACGATCACGCGGCCAATCTGTTTGCGGACGCCCGCATAGCGTTCGGCGAATTCGTGGACGCGTCGTTCGAGGTCTTGGGCCAGGGTCATTGCAAATTCCGTGTTTGGTTGCACTGGGAATGCGGTCCGGCAGAGCGATCAAGCGCCTGCGGCCGCCGGTTCCCGGAAGTCTTCAGGATGCTGTTTCCAGTAGTACTCGACCAATCCGCATAAGTTGGCGCCATTGGGGATGCCATTGGCGGTGGGCAACCGATCGCGCTCGTCGTCATACCGCTTGTTCAGGTCGTCGAACTCGTGGGCACGCGGTTCGAAGTTTACGAACGCCTTGGTTGGCGCCGGCGCGCGGAGTAGGGCAGGCCGCTGAAGCATACACGCCAAGGCGGCGGATCGCACAATGCCGGCCATCTGGTTCTCATGTAGACGCTCGTACCCCGCGATCGCATGCCAGACGACTTCGTTCGTCGAATTCAGAAAGTACTGCTGAAACCCGCCGTTCATGACCTCGGCGTCTGTCCACCACATGCTCGCCGACCGAAGATACCCCGGCGGTCGGGCGATGAGCGCGGTGGGCCAATCACGCACGTTTTCCTCGACGCACGCGCGCTCGAGGTACTTGGTGACTCGGTCCCATGCGCAGCCGGGTTGTTCCGCCATGAGGCTCGCCCTTGTTTCCCAGTTCGCTACAGGGGCCGGGATCGCTTCTAGCATAGCCGCGTTTCGGCGGTTAGTCGCCTCCCGGACTTGCCGGACATTCTGAGTCGCCCGAGAAATTGGCCGCATGCAACGAGCGGCGGCGCAGGTTGGTTCGGGCGTCTCCCCGCTCCACATCGGCGGCGGCAGGCGGGGCGGCGGGGCTGTCGTTCTGTTCGTTCTCCTTGCCTACCCCCTCCTTGCTGCCCGTACGCTCCTCGTCCAGGGAGTGTTCGTGCCATTGCGGGTGGAAGGGGGCTCGATTGGCCTCTGCCTTGCTCGGGGCTCCTGGGGACATCGCTTGCCCAGTCTGTGGCGGCGCCACCACTCTCGGGGCCAAGCCGGCGGCCACCGAGCGCAACGCTCCCGTGCCCTCGCTCGCGTCGGACGTGACCAATCAAGACCGCAACCCCGGCGCCAACGGGCGCATGCCCAGCCAGCGGCCTGGTCGATCAACGTCCATCTCCGCTCCGCGCCGGCCGACCTCCTCGAGGGCAAAAACCCCTAAGTCACCTGGACTTCGACCCGTTCAACCAAATCGCGCCTCCTTTGGAACAGAACCTGCTTTTGAACCCTCCAAGTCAGCGACGCCCTCCGCGGGCTTAGTCGCGTCACAAATCACATCGATTCGAGGAGTTTGACCATGAGAAGGTTCTTCCTGTTTGGCGCTGCGCTGTGCGGTGCGCTGGCCGCGAGCAACGTGTCGTCGGCCCAAGTCCCTGATACCCCGGCGGAGCGCGCTGTGGAGCGGGCGGAGAACCGCGCTGATCGCGTAGAGCAGCGCGTCGAGGAGCGGACAGAGTGGCTCGAGAATCGGGCTGAAAACGCCGCCGATCGACCGCTCTTGAACGGCCACGTCGACGTGCAGACCGGCCCCGGCGGCGTAAACGTCGACGTCAACCGCGACCGAGTCGGACCTGCCGGCGCCGGCGTCAACGTGAACGTCGATGGCGCTCGCGGCAACGGACCCGATGCCAACCGCTGGCGTTACCGCTGGCACAACGGCGCCTGGTGGTACTGGACGGCTCGCAACGCGTGGGTCATCTACGTGAACGGACAATGGGTGCCTTACGAGACCTATGTCTCCACGCAGCCGACCTATAGTGACCCGGGCTATAGCGACGGTTCGACGTACTACAGCAACTCGTACTACGGTCCCAACTACTACGGCCCCCGCCGCTACTACACGGGCTACCGCGGCTTCTACCGGCCGGGCTACCGCGGCTACTACGGCCGTCCGATCATCAATAACCCGGGCGCCCGCCAGGGCGCGGTGATCGGCGGCACGATTGGCGGGGCTGTCGGCGGTCGCGAAGGGGCGGCTGTCGGGGCGGGCGTTGGAGCGGCGGTCGGTCGCGGCCGACGGTAGGTCGTCGATCGCTGCAGAGAAGAGCGCAGAGCAAAGTCCTTGGCCCCAAGCCAAGGACGCGAAGCGCCGCAAGCGGGTTCCCAGCGCCCGCTTGCGG